>NZ_CP017916.1:1319331-1978996 GCF_002119525.1 Vibrio syngnathi
ACTGAGGCCCGTTCTGTAGAGCAAAACATCATTATTGATGTCACCGCTGACGCGGATGCTGGAAAGTTCAGTGTTAATCGTATTCAGATTAACGAAGACAATATAGATGATCCTGATTACATAGGTCCGCTAGCTAACAAAGATGCATTCACGTTAGATGAAGTCATTTCCATGACAGGATCGGTCGATACGGATGGCTCTGAAGAACTGTTTGTTCGTATCAGCAATATTACAGAAGGCGCAGTGCTTTACTTTGTAGGTACAAACACGGCAGTTCCTATTGTCAGTGGTACCAATTACCACGAAATAGCGTATTCCGATTTGGCTAATGTTGAAGTGGTTCCAACTAAACACAGCAATGTGGATTTCACTTTTGATGTTACAGGTGTAGTGAAGGACACTGCAAACCTGTCAACCAACCCACAACAAGTCGATGTAGAAATACTTGGTACTAAAACGGTTAACGTTGAAGTGAAAGGGGTTGCTGACACACCTTATGGTGGGACGAATGGTACCGATTGGACCGCAATTACAGATGGCACTGCAAGCGGCGTTCAAACGACGATTCAAGAGAGTCAAAACGGCGACAGCTTTGCTCTGCTTGATTTCACGGTATTGTCGGGTGAGAGAAAGCCTGCTTCAGGCACTACACCATTACCGGACGATGGTTCCGAATCAATAACGGTCATCTTATCGGGTATTCCTGATGGCGTTATAATCGAGGATGGTGACGGTACGGTTATTGATCTTAACTTTGTGGGTTACGAAACTGGACCTGGCGGTAGCCCTGATTTATCAAAACCTATCTATGAAGCGAATATTACGGAGGCGGGTACAACGTCAGGTATTCGTATTCGACCTGTCGACTCTTCGACCGAGAATATCCACATTCAAGGCAAAGTGGTCGTAACGGAAAACGATGGTCACACACTTTCTTTTGATCAAGAAATTCGAGTGTTGGTTGAGCCTATCATCGATACCTCAGCAACCTACAACAACGTCACAAACGGAAACGAAGATACTGCAATCAACATTGATTGGCACCCTGAAGGGGTTGACTATATCGACTCTGATGAGCATTTCACTTCAATTAAGATTTCCGGTATTCCACCGGGTGTCACACCCACCGTAAATGGCGATGTGACTGTTGTGAACGATGGTGCGGGTACGTTAACGATTACCCCTAAAGACGCGAATCAAACGCCGGAACAATTTACCCAAATTGCATTGGCGAATAACTTTATTCAAATGACTCCGCCAACTGACTCTAGCGTTGATTTCACATTGACGACAGAGGTAGACGTTGAGGAGCGTGATCACGAATATGTGGACTCTTCTAACCCAGGAGAGGGTATTGCGACTGCGACGGTTACAGGTACGATCAATGTTGTCGTAAGGCCCGTTGTTGAGACTCATGATGACATCGATAACAAACTTATCGTTGACGACGTGGCTGGAACAGGTTCTTTGGGAGCGGTGAGCGCTGATCCTCTGACTGGTGTACTTAAGTTTACAACCAACAGTGATAACCCATCCGCTACGGATGAATTTGTCATTCGATACCAAGAAAGCGATGGATCCTCTGCTATTGAAGAAGTCGACCAACTGGTGATTCAATTAACAAATAATGACACGAATAGCACACCATTGTCAGATGACGTATTGAATCAATTACTCGTTATTGGTGCTTTTTATGAAGGCGATGGTCGTTGGGTTGTAACAAACGAGGACCTGTTTAGTATCAGTGCTCCGAATGGTCTTGTTTTTCCTTCAGGAAGTAACGGGGTCAACGGGCTTAATGATATCAATATGGACATCTTTAGCACAGTAATTGACCGAGGTGATGGTGTTGAGGTTGAAGCATCTGCAGCGGCTCGCAGAGACGGGCAAGTAACTCTAACATTCCCTCAAGTGGTTTCTGGGAGTACACAGGTTGCTGCAGACATTGCGATGACACCAAACAGTGTTGTCGATGCCATTGAGGACACACAGTTAGATTTGGGATCTGCGCTAAATAGTCTGGTCACTTTCTCTGGAGAAGATGCTTCAAAAGATCTAGTTACCATTATTATTGATGACTCTGTGACTATCAGTTCTGGCGGCATTTTCCCGATCACCTTAGGGGGAAGCAGCGAAGTCGATTTCGTTAATGGAAAATATGTGTTCGAAACAACCGTTGAACAGGGCGTCCCAACAGACTTCTCTGGGCTGTTACTTAACTTGCCAGCAGACTACTCTGGTGACTTTAGATTACCACTGACAATCGTAACCAAAGATACGCTCTCTGGTGATGAGAAAACGTTAGTTACCGAAGTCGTCATCAAAGTCGCGCCAGATGCGGAGACGGACCCTACGATCGAGGTGAATGTTATTGGCTCTCTTGATGATGCCTTTAATCCAGTCGATAACGATGGTCAGGCTGGACAAGATCCGGTGGGTTACGAAGACACCTACATTCAACTCGACTTCAATTCGACTATTTCGGATCAGGTCTCAGGCGACGAAGGCGGTCAAGAAGCGTTTACATCGATTACCTTAACGTTGGATGACCCTTCGATAGGGGCATTCTATGACAATACGGGCACCTCACTAGGTACTTCTGTAACGTATAATCAAGCTGAAATCGCGGCGGGGGCACTCGATAATGTGCTCTTTAGAGCGATAGAAAATTACCCGACTGGAAATGATATTAACCAAGTGCAGGTTAATGTTAGCGGTACAGTCACAGATACCGCAACCTACAATGATTCAGCCTCTCCGGTAGGCACGGCAACCGACTCCGATACCTTCAATACAAGTGTTCGTTTTGATATTGTTCCGGTTGTCGATGATGTACTTGTGTCTGGGCCGGGTAGTGATCCTGATGTTATCGAGATTACCGGCAACGAAGACCAGCTTATTTCCTTGTCAGGTACAGGACCAGTATCGATTGCACTGACTGACCTTGATGGATCAGAACAGTTTGTATCGATTAAGTTCACTGATGTCCCTGATGGCTTCCAAATGCGTGTAGATGCTGGCTCAGCTTACACGGTGAAAAACAACGGTGGCGGTGAGTGGAGTGTTCAACTGCCTCAAGCTTCAGGGCTTTCATTCGACTTAAGTGAAATTTCGATTTTACCGCCTAAAAACTTCAGTGGTACTGCTGAGTTTGGTGTTGAAGTCTTCACTCAAGAGTCGCTACTGGGCGTACCGACTGCGGCTGCAAACTTACCAAGCTTCAAACTGCATGTGGTGCCTGTTGGTGACGATGTTGATACCAACCCTACGGACTCTGTAACGGGCAATGAGGGGCAGAATATTGATATCGAAATCAATGCGACTATTTTAGATAAAGAATTGTCGGCCACAGGAAGCGGAACGTATACCGAAAATGCGCCAGAAACCCTTCGAGTCGAAGTGGCTGGCGTTCCTCAAGATGCTTCTATCTACTATCCTGACGGAACCACTTTAGGTAGCTATGATTCAGCGACGCAACTATGGACACTAAACGTTCCAGCTCAGTCGCTAGATAAGATCGTATTTAATTCTGGCGAACATAATAGTGATACGGGTAATGCTTTGGGTATTAATGGTCCACTGCAGATTACCGTTCGTTCTGTGGATACAGACGCTGATAACACTGAGTATTTAGGCACACCAACGAGTTTCGATGTCGATTTGGTTATTGATCCGATCAACGATCAACCGACCTTTGTCAATGTGACTAACCTTGAAACGACAGAAGACTCTAATGGGGTCGCGATTAACAACTTTAGTATTTACGATATCGACGCTAACTTTGATAATCCAGATGCTCCGTATGTACTGACGCTGAAAGTTGACCAAACACTGCCGGGTGCGCAGGGCGAGTTTGTGCTCCCAAGCTCTCAATCCAACGGTGTGACATTTGTATTGCAGGCTGATGGCTCACTTGTCATGACAGGTAAAGAAGCTGACATCAATGCAGCGCTAACTAATGGTGAGGTTACGTTCAAACCGGACCCGGATCAGAACTATCTCAATCAGAGTGGGTTAGTGACCATTAATGCTACGATCGATGACGGTGGTAATAACGGTTTGATTGATGCTGGTGATCCGAATACCGCTCAAACGAATCAAACTACTTTCACTATTAAAGTGACGGAAGTGAACGATGCTCCGATAGCGGCCAATATTGATTTGGGATCGATTCCGGAAGATGGCCAAATCGTGATTGTTGAGGGTGACTTGATTACGGCAAGCTCTGATAACGAAAATCATAACCTTACCGTAACGGATCTCAATCTTACTCAAAATCAAGGTCAAGGTCAGCTTCAGAGGTTTGAGAACATTGCAGGGGTGGATGACAACTCGATTAATGGTCCATTCTGGGTGTTCACGGCAGCTGATGATTATAATGGAGACGTCAAATTCAATTACTCCATTATCGATGATGGTACAACCAATGGTGTGAATGACTTCAAAACGGATAGCGCTGAGATTAGCCTTATAGTTACAGAAGTTAACGACCAACCAGTGGCGACCGATATTGATTTGGGCACCATGCTTGAAGAAGGTCAGCTAATCATCAAAGCTGAAGACCTGATTGCAGCGACGACCGATCCTGAGGGGCATGCCATTACGGTAACTAAGGTCGAAATTGATCAAGGTCAGGGGCAAATTCAGAAGTTTGAGAATCTTGGTGGGGCAGATGACAATTCGATTAATGGCCCATACTGGGTATTCACTGCAGCCGATGATTACAATGGCGATGTTACATTCACCTATACCGTAGAAGATAACGGTACAACCAATGGCTCAAATGATTTCTTAACGGATACCGCGGAAATCAGCGTTGTGGTACAAGGTGTTAACGATACACCTGTTGTTAATGGTGACAATGTCACTGATTTTATTGATGAAGAATCGGGTCAGCTGCTGAGTGGCATCAATGTCAGTGATCCTGATTATGTTGATTCATTTTCTAATGACTTGATGACGGTTACTTTGACGGTGGATTACGGAACGTTAAATGTGTCGCTGCCTGCCGTGACAACTGTGATGGTGAATGGCAACAACACAGGTTCGGTCATCTTAGTAGGTACGTTGAACGACCTAAATGCATTGATTGACACACCGACTAGCCCTGCGGGTGTTTATCTGGATGCGAGCCTGTCTCCAACCAATAGCATTGGCTTGGAAGTCATCGCGAAAGATAGCGGAAACCCTTCTGGTATCGTCATTGAAACCACGCCAGTTGTCTATGACATCGCAGTGACTCCGGTGGCGAATGCGCCGACCTTGTCGATTGATACTGCGTCTAACTACGTCAGAAATATCACCGCCAACCAGTCAGTAAGCGCTAGCGGCGTTCCTTTGGTTGGTATTATTGCTGCCTTGACCGATATTACGGAAGAGCTAACACTACGTATCAGTGATGTGCCTGTTGGTGCTCAAATTACGAGTGATGTGGGTTCAGTGACTGATGTCGGTGGTGGAGTTTGGATTGCCACTGCGGATGCGATTGACACTGTGAAAGTGGTCGGGCTCTCTGAAACGCCGGGAAGCTACACACTCAAAGTGGAGGCGGTTTCAGAAGAGCTAGATAACAGCGATACTGCAACATCGGCTTCGATAGACCTCAACTTGAACATTGTGTCTAACGGTGTTGATATCGATTTAGCTACAGAAACCGACGATGTTCAGTTATTGGCAGGGGCTGGCAATATCGACCTGACAGCGGGATCTGGAAATGATCGTCTGGAAGGAGGTTCGGGTGACGATACGTTAGTTGGCGGTGATGGTAACGACACTCTCATCGGTGGAGGCGGTTCCGATATTCTGACTGGTGGCGACGGTATGGATTCGTTTGTATGGTTCAACATCGAAGATGGTGTCGAAGATACGATTACCGACTTTAGCCTATCTGAAGGAGACCAACTCGATCTAAGAGAAGTGTTACCTGAGCTGAAAAGTGCCTCACCAGATATAACAACACTGCTGCAACACATTGATGCGAAGGTCGACGGGGATGATATTGAGCTTACGATTAACCCTGATGGCTTAGGCACGACAGAACAAGTGATTGTGGTTGAAGATCTTGCGCCTCAGCTGACGTTAAATGGCACCATGCCTTCTGATATTCTGGATGCGCTAGTACAGCAGAATGTTATGACTCACGGTTAACGCTCAATTGATAAGCACTAGTGATTAGAAGTGAATAACTAAACCATAACGAAATAGGCCAGCAATGCTGGCCTATTTTTTTGTCACGATTTATTGATTGAGCCTGGATTAACCAAGAAAAAGCCCATGTTATTGAATAACATGGGCTTCATTATTGGTTTTAACTTGTTAGTCGGGCCTACTTAGCAACTGACTCGTTGGTCATCTTCGCTGTAGCTCTTGATGCGTTGATTAATAGTATACCTACTGTCAAAACGATTGTGCCACACAGCACGAACATTGAGCGACCAAACATGTCGTTTGGAATCAATGCCATCAATAGAACACCAAGGCCTGCAACTGAAATCAATTTACCAAGCATACTGCGTTGTTTCATATCTAACTGTTGCTGCTCTGCACCTTCTGAGATAACAGGTGTATTCCAGTTTTCAAACAGCTTTTCAACTTCCGCTTCGCGCTCTGGCGTACGGCCTTTATAGAGCAGCATTGTTAGCAAGAAGAAACCACCGGTAAAGATAACATGGGCAGCAAGACTGAGACCTACTTTTAAGTCACCCCACTCACGTGCTGTTAATGCTTGATCTAGGTTAAACCAGTTTTCAATATCTTCTGCTTGTAATGAAATACCAAAGATATAAGAAACAACACCACCAACAACTAATGTTGCCCAGCCAGACCAGTCTGGAGTCTTGCGAATCCACATACCCAGCAAGATTGGAATTAGCATTGGGAAACCAATTAATGCGCCGATATTAAGTACAATATCAAACAGACTTAGGTGACGCAGTGAGTTGATGTATAAGCCAAGGCCTATAATGACCAAGCCCATAAAAATTGTCATTGCCTTACTTACTATAACCAACTCTTTCTGCGAAGCATTTGGGCGAACAAACGGGTTATAGAAGTTAACAACAAAAATACCTGCATTACGGTTAAGGCCAGAGTCCATTGAAGACATGGTCGCAGCGAACATTGCAGACATCAATAGCCCAACCATACCAGCTGGCATCACATTTTCCACAAACGCAAGGTAAGCAGCATCTGCGCCAACACTGTAGTCACTTACAAAATCTGGCATAAATGCAGAAACGTACCAAGAAGGAAGGAACCAAATTAGCGGGCCAACAATTGCTAGAACTGTTGCTAAGCCTGCAGCTTTACGTGCGTTTTCGCTGTCTTTAGCACACAGGTAACGGTAAGCATTAATACCATTGTTCATTACACCGAACTGTTTAATAAGAATGAAAACAATCCATAGAATGAAGATACTCATGTAGTTGAGATTGTTACCAACCCAAAAGTCACCAGTAAAGTTTGTAACAATGTTCGATACACCACCACCGTGGAAGTATGCTGCCACAGCACAGGTAATGGTTACTGCCATTATAACTAACATCTGCATAAAGTCAGACGCAACAACCGCCCATGAACCACCAGTTACCGACATGATCACTAGTACAACACCAGTGAAGACAATCGTCACCTCCATTGGAATGTTGAATACGGCAGATACAAAAATTGCGATACCGTTTAAGGCAACACCCGCAGAGATCAAGCTATCTGGCATACCAGCCCAAGTGTAGAACTGTTCTGAACTTCTACCAAAACGCTGACGAATAGCTTCGATTGCTGTAACAACACGAAGCTGCCTAAACTTAGGCGCGAAGTAAACGTAGTTTAAGAAATAACCAAATGCATTGGCCAAGAATAGGATTACAACGACGAAACCGTCGGTGAATGCGCGTCCTGCGGCACCTGTAAACGTCCATGCTGAAAATTGTGTCATGAAGGCAGTTGCACCTACCATCCACCACAACATTTTGCCGCCCCCTCTGAAGTAATCGCTGGTAGAGGTAGTGAACTTACGGAACATCCAACCAATCGCGATTAAAAAGAAGAAGTAGGCGAGAACAACAAAAGTATCAATAGTCATCTTTTCAGCCTTTTAAGTTTCATAATTAACTGACACCTAGATTACTTCTTCTGTATGCTTATTTGTACTACAATATGTCTTTATCGTGATCTGAGGCGCATGTTTATTTCATCATAGATGGCACTTGAAGCCGTTTAAGAGCTTAATTTTTTGCAATTATTTCAAATTTCATCGTTGTCGTTGGATAAATACTTGAAAGTAAGTATTTAAAATAATAATACAAATATCCGTGTGGTTATAGGGATTAGTTGAGCGAGTGTGTTGATTGAGAAGCGACAAAACTCCAATAAGTATGGTTAAAAATAAAATAGGTGTGTCCACTTTATATCACGTAATAAAAAAGCGAGCACAGAGCTCGCTTTCGTCGTTGAACAAGTGTCAGCCGGTTAACGCGAACCTATCTATTGACTAGCTCGACAGCGTCACGAACAAGCTTGCCTAGTTCGTCCCACTTACCTTCGTCGATAAGGTTAGTTGGAACCATCCAAGTACCGCCACACGCAAGAACAGAAGGGATCGATAGATATTCATCTACATTCTTCAAGCTTACGCCGCCAGTAGGCATAAATTTAACAGGGTAAACTGCTGTTAGTGCTTTAAGCATACCAGTACCGCCAGACGGCTCAGCAGGGAAGAACTTCAATGTGCGAAGGCCCATTTCCATTGCTTGTTCAACTAGGCTTGGGTTGTTAACACCCGGTACAATAGCTACGCCTTTATCGATACAGTATTGAACAGTACGTGGGTTAAAACCTGGGCTTACGATGAAATCAACACCAGCTTCGATAGATGCGTCAACTTGCTCGTTACTCAGTACAGTACCTGAACCGATTAACATGTCTGGGAATTCTTTACGCATGATACGAATCGCTTCGATTGCACATTCTGTACGCAGTGTGATTTCTGCACATGGCATGCCGTTTTCAACCAGTGCTTTGCCTAGGGGGATGGCATCTTCAGCACGGTTGATAGCGATTACAGGGATTACTTTTAGGTTTGCTAGTTGTTCATTTAATGTAGTCATGAATTCTTTCTCACGTTAATAATGGGTCTGCTTTCAACTAAGCAAACCCTTGATTAATAGTTAAAGTGCGTAATTATAGAGACAAATCAGGCGTCGCATCTACAGGAATGATAGCACCTGGATGCTGAATCACGGTCCCTGCCACAATGTGGCCTGCTAATGCTGCGTCACGCGCATTGCCACCGCTCAAGCGTTTAGCTAAGAAGCCTGCACTGAACGAGTCGCCAGCGGCTGTTGTATCAACAATGTTGTCTACTGGGTTTGGTGCAACGTACTGAGCACTTTGGCTTTCAACCACTAGGCAGTCTTTCGCGCCACGCTTAATGATGATCTCTTTCACACCGGACTCAGACGTACGTGCAATACACTGTTCAATGCTTTCGTCACCGTACAGCTCTTGCTCGTCATCGAACGTCAGTAGCGCTGTGTCGGTGTACTTAAGCATCTTCAAGTACCAAGAAATCGCTTCTTGTTGGCTTTCCCAAAGTTTTGGACGAAAGTTATTGTCGAAGAATACTTGGCCGCCTTGAGCTTTGAATTTGTCTAAGAAGCTGAATAGCTGTGCGCGTCCGTTCTCCGTCAAGATAGCAAGCGTAATACCACTTAGGTAAACCGCGTCAAAAGAAAATAGTTTATCAAGTAGAGCAGGCGTGTCTTGCTGGTCAAACATGAATTTTGCTGCAGCATCATTACGCCAGTAGTGGAAACTGCGTTCACCAGTTTCATCGGTCTCGATGTAGTAAAGCCCTGGTTGTTTGTGATCAAGCTGAGCAATTAAGCTAGTGTCGATACCTTCCGCTTGCCACTTTTCTAACATGTCGGTACTGAATGGGTCAGTGCCTAGTGCTGTTACGTAGCTCGTGTTGATATCTTGCTCTTTTGTTAAGCGAGACAAGTAAAGTGCTGTATTCAGTGTATCGCCACCAAAACTCTGCTGAAGCCCGTCTTGTTTCTGTTGTAGCTCAACCATGCACTCGCCAATGACCGCGATGTTTAATGATTTCATATGCTTACCTTAGCAACTGAGGTTGCGCTAGTTATTATTTTAGGAAATCTTCACGCGCAGGATTGAAGATATCAAGAAGGATGCTGTCTTGCTCTAGAGCAACGGCGCCGTGCATCATGTGTTTACGCGCGAAGTAAGCATCGCCTTCTTTAAGCACTTTCTTTTCTCCTTCGATTTCAGCTTCGAAGCTACCACGAACAACATAACCGATTTGGTCGTGAATTTCGTGAGTATGAGGATGGCCAATTGCGCCCTTATCAAAGCATAGGTGTACAGCCATAAGATCGTCAGTGTACGCGACGATTTTACGCTTGATACCACCGCCCAATTCTTCCCATGGGTTTTCATCTAGAATAAAGAAAGAGTTCATTGTGTATCTCCTAATCTGTTTAAATCTTTTAAGTGTTACTTAACTGTGTTCATCATAAGGGAATGAAGTTAATTGTAATACAATATATCTAGTGTTGTGTGATATTGATCAAGCGATACTTTATATAGCGCAAATAAATCAACAACTTAATAAATGCCTGATATTTGGTGTTATCTATTTATATCAATAGCTTATGCGGGTTTGTGTGATTCTGCTCATCATTTTGCGACGAATAGGTACAATTAAAGCTAATATTGTATTACTTTATATGGAGTTTGAAAATTTAATCAAAGTTTAAACCGATAAACTCTTTATTGAGGGTGACAAAGAATATGACGACTAAACCAGTATTGTTGACTGAAGCAGAAATAGAGCAACTTCACCTTGAAGTGGGCCGTTCTAGCTTAATGGGCAAAACCATTGCAGCGAACGCGAAAGACCTAGAAGCGTTCATGTGCTTACCTATTGATGTTCCTGGTCACGGAGAAGCGGGTGGTTACGAGCATAACCGCCATAAGCAAAACTACACGTACATGAACTTAGCTGGTCGCATGTTCTTGATCACTAAAGAGCAAAAGTACGCTGACTTTGTTACAGAACTACTAGAAGAATACGCAGACAAATATCTAACGTTTGATTACCACGTACAGAAAAACACTAACCCTACAGGTCGTTTGTTCCACCAAATCTTGAACGAACACTGCTGGTTAATGTTCTCAAGTTTGGCTTACTCTTGTGTTGCTTCAACACTGACACAAGAGCAGCGTGACAACATTGAATCGCGCATTTTCGAACCAATGCTAGAAATGTTTACGGTTAAATACGCACACGACTTCGACCGCATTCACAACCACGGTATTTGGGCAGTAGCCGCTGTGGGTATCTGTGGTCTTGCTCTAGGCAAGCGCGAGTACCTTGAAATGTCAGTGTACGGCATCGACCGTAACGATACTGGCGGCTTTCTAGCTCAAATTTCTCAGCTGTTTGCACCTTCTGGTTATTACATGGAAGGTCCTTACTACCACCGTTACGCGATTCGCCCAACATGTGTTTTCGCTGAAGTCATTCACCGTCATATGCCTGAAGTAGATATCTACAACTACAAAGGCGGCGTGATTGGTAACACAGTACAAGCCATGCTGGCGACGGCTTATCCGAACGGTGAGTTCCCGGCTCTGAATGATGCTTCTCGTACAATGGGTATCACAGACATGGGTGTTCAGGTTGCAGTCAGTGTTTACAGTAAGCACTACTCTTCAGAAAACGGCGTAGACCAAAACATTCTTGGTATGGCGAAGATTCAAGACGCAGTATGGATGCACCCATGTGGTCTTGAGTTATCTAAAGCATACGAAGCGGCTTCTGCTGAAAAAGAAATCGGCATGCCTTTCTGGCCAAGTGTTGAATTGAACGAAGGCCCTGAAGGTCACAACGGCGCGCAAGGTTTTATCCGCATGCAGGATAAGAAAGGCGACGTTTCTCAGTTAGTGATGAACTACGGCCAACACGGCATGGGTCACGGCAACTTCGATACGCTGGGTATTTCTTTCTTCAACCGCGGTCAAGAAGTACTACGTGAATACGGCTTCTGCCGTTGGGTGAACGTTGAGCCAAAATTCGGCGGTCGTTACCTAGATGAAAACAAATCTTACGCACGTCAAACGATTGCTCATAATGCAGTAACCATTGATGAAAAATGTCAGAATAACTTTGACGTTGAGCGTGCAGACTCAGTACACGGCTTGCCTCACTTCTTTAAAGTAGAAGACGAGAAAATCAACGGCATGAGTGCATTTGCTAACGATCACTACCAAGGTTTTGACATGCAACGCAGCGTGTTCATGTTAAACCTTGAAGAGCTTGAATCTCCGCTATTGTTAGACCTTTACCGCTTAGACTCTACAAAAGGCGGCGAAGGCGAGCACCAATACGACTACTCACACCAATATGCAGGTCAGATTGTTCGCACTAACTTTGAATACCAAGCAAACAAAGAGTTAAACACGCTAGGCAGCGATTTCGGTTATCAACACTTATGGAACGTCGCAAGTGGTGAAGTCAAGGGCACAGCACTTGTGAGCTGGCTACAAAACAACACGTACTACACTTGGCTAGGCGCAACGTCTAACGACAATGCTGAAGTTGTCTTTACTCGCACTGGTGCTAACGATCCAAGCTTCAACCTACGTTCAGAGCCTGCATTCATTTTACGTAGCAAAGGCGAAACAACACTGTTCGCTTCTGTTCTAGAAACGCACGGTTACTTTAACGAAGAGTTCGAACAATCAGTAAATGCTCGCGGCGTTGTGAAAGACATCAAGGTTGTAGCGCATACAAACGTCGGTTCAGTCGTCGAAATCACCACAGAGAAGTCAAATGTGACAGTGATGATCAGCAACCAACTTGGCGCGACTGAGAGTACTGAACACAAAGTAGAACTGAACGGCAAAGTATACAGCTGGACGGGCTTCTACTCAGTAGAAACAATTTTAAACCCAGATTTAGCAAGCACAGCAGAGCAGGGGAAATAATAATGAGCTATCAACCACTTTTACTTAACTTTGAAGAAGCAGCAGAGCTTCGTAAAGAACTTGGCAAGGATAGCCTTTTAGGTAACGCACTGACTCGCGATATTAAACAAACTAACGCTTACATGGCGGAAGTTGGCATTGAAGTTCCAGGTCATGGTGAAGGCGGCGGCTACGAACATAACCGTCATAAGCAAAACTACATCCACATGGATCTAGCTGGCCGTTTGTTCCTTATCACTGAGGAAACAAAGTACCGTGATTACATCGTTGATATGCTAACAGCGTATGCGACGGTATACCCAACTCTTGAAAGTAACGTAAGCCGTGACTCTAACCCTCCGGGTAAGCTGTTCCACCAAACGTTGAACGAGAACATGTGGATGCTTTACGCTTCTTGTGCGTACAGCTGCATATACCACACCATCTCTGAAGAACAAAAACGTCTAATCGAAGACGATCTTCTTAAGCAGATGATCGAAATGTTCGTCGTGACTTACGCACACGACTTCGATATCGTGCACAACCACGGCTTATGGGCTGTGGCGGCTGTCGGGATTTGTGGTTACGCAATCAACGATCAAGAGTCAGTAGACAAAGCGCTTTACGGCCTGAAACTAGACAAAGTAAGCGGTGGTTTCTTAGCGCAACTTGACCAACTGTTCTCGCCAGACGGCTACTACATGGAAGGTCCTTACTACCACCGTTTCTCTCTACGTCCAATCTATCTGTTCGCAGAAGCGATTGAACGTCGTCAGCCTGATCTTGGCATCTACGAATTTAATGATTCAGTGATCAAGACAACGTCTTACGCGGTATTTAAAACGGCATTCCCAGACGGTACATTGCCAGCTCTGAACGATTCATCGAAGACGATCTCTATCAACGATGAAGGCGTTATCATGGCAACGTCTGTGTGCTACCACCGCTATGAGCAGACTGAAACGTTACTTGGTATGGCTAATCACCAGCAAGATGTTTGGGTTCACGCTTCAGGTAAAACATTGTCTGACGCGGTTGATGCAGCAGACGACATTAAAGCATTTAACTGGGGTAGCCTGTTTGTAACGGATGGCCCTGAAGGCGAAAAAGGCGGCGTAAGCATCCTTCGCCACCGTGATGAGCAAGACGACGATACGATGGCGTTGATCTGGTTTGGTCAACACGGCAGCGATCACCAGTATCACTCTGCACTAGACCACGGTCACTATGATGGTCTACACCTAAGCGTATTCAACCGTGGCCACGAAGTGCTGCACGATTACGGCTTCGGTCGCTGGGTAAACGTTGAGCCTAAGTTTGGCGGTCGTTACATCCCAGAAAACAAGTCTTACTGTAAGCAGACGGTTGCGCACAACACAGTGACAGTTGATCAGAAAACACAGAACAACTTCGATACAGCATTGGCTGAGTCTAAGTTTGGTCAGAAGCACTTCTTCGTAGCAGACGAAAAATCTCTACAAGGTATGAGTGGCATGATTTCTGAGTACTACACTGGCGTAGACATGCAACGTAGTGTGATTCTTGCTGAACTTCCTGAGTTTGAAAAGCCACTAGTGATTGATGTATACCGCATTGAAGCTGACGCTGAGCACCAGTACGATCTACCGGTTCACCACTCGGGTCAGATCATCCGTACTGATTTCGATTACAACATCGAAAAAACGCTTAAGCCGTTAGGTGAAGACAACGGTTACCAGCACTTATGGAACGTTGCTTCAGGTAAAGTAAACGAAGAAGGTTCTCTAGTGAGCTGGCTACATGACAGCAGCTACTACAGCCTAGTAACCAGCGCGAATGCGGGCAGTGAAGTGATTTTTGCTCGCACTGGTGCTAACGATCCAGACTTCAACCTTAAGAGTGAGCCTGCGCTTATCTTACGTCAGTCTGGTCAAAACCACGTGTTTGCTTCTGTATTAGAAACGCATGGTTACTTTAACGAGTCTATCGAAGCCTCTGTAGGCGCTCGTGGTCTGGTTAAATCAGTATCTGTTGTGGGCCATAACAGTGTCGGGACTGTTGTTCGCATTCAGACTACTTCTGGCAACACTTACCACTACGGTATCTCAAACCAAGCTGAAGACACGCAACAAGCAACTCACACTGTTGAGTTCGAGGGTGAGACATACTCGTGGGAAGGGTCATTTGCTCAACTGTAAATGATTAACATACATGTCGTTTAACGATGGTGTGTGCTGATGTGGTGCTTTGCGGGAACGAAGCGCCATATCATGTTCGATTGTAAGGGTGTTCGCATCTAAGTAACTGAACGAAATTAATGTCGATGACAAAGAATATCGGAAATAAGTCAAACCGAGTAACTCGTTGCGAGTTGCTCGGTTTTTTTATTCGTGTGGTTTGAGGGTGAGATCGTTTGAATTAATTGGGTTCAATTTACATCTGATGTTTAGGGTTGATGACTAGGGGCTGTTGACCTTTCGTGGTTAAGTTTTGTTCGAGATAAAATCGTTTTAGGCGTGGCGAAGAGTATGTAGCCTAGTCATTCTAAGCAAATATTCTTCAACAAAGCATAAAACGATTTTAGCCGAACCCTCGGGCAGCTCTTGTGGTTCATTTCTACAGCGTTATCGGCTTTTCATGTAGGCCAGCTACACGTCAAAGCCTCTTCCTTGTATAAATTTTCCACAAGATGCTGCAAAACCCAGCTCGAAAGATCAACAGCCCCTAAATTTAGAGAAACGTTCAACTCTGCAGCGGCGCATTGACAACGAAACGATTTAACAAAATGAACGTTGTTATCTGGTTCTACGAGTATTGTTACGATAACTTCCAATGACTTTTAGAACTTATAAGTAATACAATTGGTGGTATTATATTGTTCGAAATTTATTACTTACTGGATAAGGTTGTTGAAAAATGACAGTGTTTTTGCCGCATTATTCTTGACTCGGCAAGTTCTTGTTGTGAGCTACTCTAGTACCTTTAGGGGGCCGGGAAAGGTGTCAGACGCTTTGATTTATTGGGGGGAACTTTAAGAGTGTGCCTGACTCATTTTTCTTTGGTCAGAACGATAGGAATGTACACTAATTAAACCTATCAAGCTTTATCTGTAAGTGATTTACTGATTCGTATCCGGTTAGATATTGTCGGATATGAAGGACGAAAGACTGAGTTGCTATCTGATTTGTCACTTATTAATCACAAGACCTATTCTTTGGGTTTATATGAGGCCAATTCGATAAGTGATGTCAGTATCCGCATTCGAAATTCATGCGCTGGATCACGCACGAAAGTCCTAAAGCGGTTGCCTTAGGGGATTCGGCTAGTTATTATAATGAGCATATAATCATACAATAACATATTTGGAGTTGAACATGACTAAACCTGTAATCGGTTTCATTGGCCTAGGTCTTATGGGCGGCAACATGGTTGAAAACCTGCAAACACGCGGTTACCACGTAAACGTAATGGATCTAAGCGAAGAAGCGATGGCTCGTGTTACTGCTCGTGGCAATGCTACAGCTTTCACTTCCGCTAAAGAGCTTGCAGCTGCAAGTGATATTGTTCAGTTTTGCCTTACCACCTCTGCTGTTGTTGAAAAAATCGTTTACGGCGAAGACGGCGTTCTAGCGGGCATCAAAGAAGGTGCAGTACTCGTAGACTTCGGTACGTCTATCCCTGCTTCTACTAAGCAAATCGGCGCAGCTCTTGCTGAAAAAGGCGCGGGCATGATCGACGCACCTCTAGGTCGTACTCCAGCCCATGCTAAAGATGGTCTTCTGAACATCATGGCTGCTGGCGACATGGAAACTTTCAACAAAGTTAAACCTGTTCTTGAAGAGCAAGGCGAAAACGTATTCCACCTAGGCGCTCTAGGTGCTGGTCACGTGACTAAGCTTGTAAACAACTTCATGGGTATGACAACGGTTGCGACTATGTCTCAAGCTTTCGCTGTCGCTCAACGCGCTGGTGTTGATGGTCAGCAATTGTTTGACATTATGTCTGCAGGTCCATCTAACTCTCCGTTCATGCAATTCTGTAAATTCTACGCGGTAGACGGCGAAGAGAAGCTAGGTTTCTCTGTTGCTAACGCAAACAAAGATCTTGGTTACTTCCTTGCTCTTTGCGAAGAGCTAGGTACTGAGTCTCTAATCGCTCAAGGTACCGCAACAAGCCTACAAGCTGCTGTAGATGCTGGCCTTGGTCAAAACGACGTACCAGTAATCTTCGACTACTTCGCTAAACTAGAGAAGTAATCACGTCGTTTAGACACGGTTGGATAAAGAACCTGCTCATTTGAGTGGGTTTTTTTATGCTTGTTTTTAGACATTCTTGGAACGATATTTTTTAAGGAAGTGTACTTAATGAAGAGTGGGAAGAATGAAAACGGGTTTGTAGAGTTGGGTATCTGATTCGCTAATGTGTTGAACATGAACATAAGGATCAACTGGTGATATGAGATTATGAAATTACAAGGCGATGTTTGCCCAATAATTAGTATATAGACACACGTATTGTCAGGTATTGCTCAAAGAGGGCAATAACCCGAACGATAACCCACTCAACGCCATTTGATAATGAGGAATATACGGTGACTAGCAAGGTTACCATTATTGTTTACTAGGACTTAATGCAGCCTTATTCTTTATGGCGTAGCGAAATGTCTAGGCTCTTCGTTTGAGCTATATCGATCTAAATGAGATAAGCCTGAGACTACACAAGCAGTTCAGACATTTTCTCGGGACAGTAACTTTGTTACTTTTTGGTGGCGATCAGTCATACATCAATTCGTTGGCTTTGTTTGAGTCGAACTCAATCAATGACTTGCGAGCAAGATGTCTGAAGGGCAGCGCTTTTACTAGCTCTTCAAAGGGCTGGATGGCAAATGCCCAAAAGATAGAGCCGTCTAATCCAAAGATGATCAATGCACACAATGGAATTGAAATTACCCATTGACCAGTAAAGTTGATTTTGAAGACTGCGGTTGTTTTTCCTAGTGCTCTCAATACATTTCCATGGACTGTGTTGTAGCCACGAACAATCGGTAAAAAGATGTAGAGTGGGGCGATAACGGCCAACGCTTGATATGTAGACTCGTCCAAGTTCGGGTAAATGTCACCAATCACCATACTTAAGCCTGCTAACAAGATTGCACACACAAAAGAAATGACTACCGCAATATCAATGCTGGTATCGACGTTTTTGACTAGGTCATCCATCTTTTTGGAGCCAATCGCTTGGCTGATAGTAATCGCGGAAGAGTGAGCCCAAGCAGTAATAAATTGAGAGACAGCCCTGATCCAAGGCATCACCAAAGTAATCGCAACATACGCGTTGATGTTAAGCTGCGAATACAGTAATTGATAAATCGTTGCGCCAATCAATAGCATGGTTACATTTGCTGCGACAGGGAATATCTCGATAAAGTGACGGCGAACGTTGGTCATGAACTCAGATCGTTGGGCGTCTAATTTGAGTGATATTGCTGAGCTCAAATACACGCAAAGAACCAGATACACAAGGCGAAGGGTGATAGCAATAACACTGCCTAGCGCGGCGCCTTGAACACCAATACCTTCGAAATTTGAAAAGCCGTGAATGAGCCCATAAGAAAGTACAGCGTTGATCGGCAATTCAATCAAATACCCTTTAAACGGTATCTTGGTTCTTCCTAATGCGTTAAATAGGGCGATAATCACTTGCGTTAATGCAGTGAAAATGACGAGATACTTTGAGATATCAAGGTAGTGGCTGATTTCTAAGTAAAGGGCTTTATCGTCGGTTAAGGCTTGAATTAAAGGCTGTTCTAAAAAGGTGAGTAGAAACCAAAATATTGTCGCGATACCTAAGTTGATGAACAGACCTGCCCAAAACGCTTTGGATAATGAAGCGGTGATGCCAGAACCCACGGCGCGGCTTAATACTAGTTGAGTGCCGTTTGCCAGCGCCATTTGAATACCGAGTACAAAGGCAACCATAGTCGTCGCAATTCCCATGGCAGCCAAAGGTATTTCACCAAGAGGAGAGACCAGCAGCGTATCGATCATCAACATCGACTGCATCAATATACCGTTTAGGGCTAGGGGCCAGGCGAGAGAGAAATTTTTCCTTACATACGATTGTGTAGACACAAACAACACCTTATGTGTGTAACCGTAAGTTTTCTCTGAGAGGACCCGAGTTCAACATTCAAAGATGAAACACTACGGTAATGGATGGTTAAAAATGGGCGCTAAAACTGACTGACTCGTGTATTGGGATACACGAGTCAGTCTGGTCAATCTTGGTTATGCGATGGCTAATTCAACCCTAGACAGCTTTTGATTTTCATCATCAAGTAAAGCTTGAGAGGCTATTCGAGCCTGATTCGCATTGCCTGACATAATCGCATCATATATCGCTTTATGCTCTTCTAAACAGAAGCGACCGCCTTCGGCAGAGTGGTCGATAAACTGTTTGAAAATCGTCGACAGAATGTTCGCGAACGGAATGTAAAACTGGTTACCCGTCGATAAGAAAATCGTTTGGTGAAACAGATGATCGTTGGTTGTCCACTCTTCATAATCAAAGCCATTTGCCGCGATGGTCATATTTTGGAAAAGAATCGAAAGCTCTTTACGTTGCTCTACCGTAGCGTTGGATGCCGCAAGCGCACACGCTTCTGGGTCAATCGCTTTTCTTAAGCCTAAAAATTGAGATAAGAAGGGTTTGGTGTCTTCCAGATCTTGAATCCAATCTAGGAGTTGAGGGTCTAAAAAGTGCCATTGAGTACGTGGCCTGATATGAGTCCCCACTTTTGGTTTTGATTCGATAAGCCCTTTGGCTGAAAGTAGCTTTGTCGATTCGCGAAGTGCAGTTCGACTGACGCCAAAGACTTCACACAACTCCATTTCACTGGGTAATTTCTCTTTTTCTTTGAGTTCTCCCGACAGAATTTTACGCGCAATCTGTCGAGCCACTTGAACATGAATTCGGCGGCTTGAATCTGCCACCAATGAAAATATAGCCATATAAACCACCTCAGGCTGACGTATTAAGTATAAAAACAGCGGATAGATTTAAGTTAGCGCGACTTTAAGCTTGAGGGATAATGCTTGTAGCGGCTATCGAGTCAAACATCTACAGTCACCTATTATTTTTAATAAATCATACAATAACACCTAGTTCAATCAAGTGTACAACGATAGAAATGCGTCGCAGTGAAGGGGAACTCACAAGTTAAGGTGATTTTTGTGATGTTACGCATGCCAAAATTGCGTAAATAGGAACTATTTGTATGTATAAATAAGAAGGTACGACTGGTAGTGATAAGCTTCGAAAAGTTTGTGGGATTTTGATAGAACCATAGAGTATAAGGGAGCTCACGTTATTATCCCCCTCATTTGGTGCATTATACTTTCAGTGCTATAGTACGAGTTAAATAATACATATCTAATAAGTAAGTAGACTCATGGCAGAAACTTTCAAATCTATTTCAGGCTCTAAGCGAAGCCTTCATGTGCAGGTGGCTCGTGAAATCGCTCGTGGTATTTTGTCGGGTAATTTACCTCAGGGTTCGATTATCCCTGGTGAGATGGCTCTGTGTGAGCAGTTTGGTATTAGCCGCACGGCGTTGCGAGAGGCGGTGAAACTTCTAACTTCAAAAGGCCTTTTAGAGTCACGCCCTAAAATCGGCACTCGCGTTGTTGATCGTGCATACTGGAACTTTTTAGATCCTCAGCTTATCGAATGGATGGATGGACTAGCTGATACCGATCAGTTTTGTCATCAGTTTTTAGGTTTACGTCGTGCGATTGAACCTGAAGCGTGTGCATTGGCAGCTAAGTTTGCAACTGCAGAGCAACGAATTGAATTATCAGAAATTTTCCAAAAAATGGTGGAGATATCTAGCGAAGAGGTTCTTGATAAAGAGCGTTGGTTAGATATTGATATGAAGTTCCATAGCCTTATCTTCAATGCAACGGGTAATGATTTCTACTTACCGTTTGGCAACATATTGACGACGATGTTTGTTAACTTTATTGTGCACTCTTCAGAAGAAGGCAGCACATGCATTAACGAACATCGCGCAATATACGAAGCCATTATGGCAGGTAATAGTGATAAAGCACGCCAAGTTTCGGCAAGTCACTTGCAAGAATCAAACCACCGATTGCCTGTAACAAGCTAACTGAAAGCACTTGATGTGCCCTTACAAATTTTAAAGCACGCATTTAGCGTGCTTTTTTGTATCTGTATTTTTATGTTTCTGACATTGCACTTCTTATTCTGATCTCTAAAACTTGATCAATTCTGCTATTCAACCTAAAAATCAACTCGCAACTCGATATATTAATTATATAATAATACTAATCAAACAAATGCGAGTATGGTTATGCCTCAATCTCTTTTGCCAAATATTCTTCAATTTATCGGTCAGATAGATCCTTTCGATAAGATCCCTAAACAAGCACTTCGTGAACTTGCCTCCAATGTTCAGATCACTTATCTCGGCAAGGGGGATGTGGTTGATCTATGTGAGTCGGGTAAAGAAAAGTCGCTCTACATCATTCGAACCGGCTCTATGGAACAAAGAAAGTCTGACGGTGTACTTCGTGCGCGTTTAGGCAGTGAAGATTTGTTCGGCTTTACATTCTTAGACTCTGAAGTCAATGATGAGAAAGGCTACAGAGCGATTGCGATCGAAAACACCTTACTTTATGTGATTCCACACTCGGCACTTCAAGCGTTGTTCAAAGCATTTCCAAGTTGCGCAGAACACTTTGCGTCTCAGGCCCAGGTTCGTTTGAAGTCAGCACTTGATGTGGTGTGGTCAAATAAAGAGAAAGGCTTGTTCATTCGTAAGGTTGAAGAAGTGGCAAGCGGGCAGGTGGCCATCGTTAAGTCTGAACAAACTATTCAGTCGGTCGCGGTTGAAATGCTTCATCAACGCTCACCATGTGCCGTGATCTATGAGGGTGAAACGATCGTTGGTTTGATCACCGACCGTGATATGACCAAGCGAGTGATTGCTCACGGTGTCAGTACCGATAACCTGATTTCCGAGGTGATGACGCATTCTCCACTCACGGTTAAACCGGATGATCTTGTGTTGCATGCCGCGTCTATCATGATGCAATTCAACATCCGTAATTTGCCTGTGGTGAAAGAGAACAAAGTTGTTGGCCTGCTTACGACATCTCACTTGGTTCAAAACCACCGTGTTCAAGCGATCTTCTTAATCGAGAAAATCAAATACGCGGGCAGTGTGAAAACCATGTCTTCGTTTACCCCAGAGCGACAAGCTATTTTTGAAGCGCTGGTGGAAGGCAAGGTTGCACCGGAAACCGTAGGTAAGGTCATGACCATGATTATGGACGCCTACACACGCCGATTGATTCAGATAGCGATTGATAAGTTAGGCCCACCACCTTGTGATTTTTCTTGGATTGTTGCGGGCTCGCACGCTCGTAATGAAGTCCATATGCTGTCGGATCAAGATAGTGCGATTGTACTCTCTGACGATGCGACAGACAGTGACCGTATTTACTTCAAACATTTAGCGATGATGGTGACTAACGGATTAGCGAGTTGTGATTATCCATTGTGTCCGGGTAAATTCATGGCTGCGACACCAAAATGGTGTCAGCCACTCAGCGTTTGGAAGCACTACTACAAGAAGTGGGTGGCTAACCCTGAGTACGAACGCTTACTCAACATCAGTGTGTTCCTAGAAATTCGAACCATCTATGGCAACAGTGAGTTCGAAGGCATTCTTCGTGATGAGTTGCATTCTAACATTCGCAGTAACCGTGAGTTTTTAAGCACACTAGTGAAAGATGCGGTAAACACCAACCCGCCATTGGGTATTTTCAATAGTTTGGTTCTAGAGAAATCGGGTGAGAACAAGAAAACACTCAATGTGAAGAAGTACGCCATTAACTTGATTATTGATCTTGCGCGTATTTACGGATTAGCGGTGGAATGTGATTTGTCAGCAACCGATGAACGTTTCGCAGCTGCCAATGAAAAAGGCATGCTGAGCGACGACGCATTCAAGAACATTCTGGGCTCTTACCAGTTCATTCTCTCTTTCCGATTTGGTCATCAACTTGAAGCGCTGAAGAACGGGGATGTGCCTGACAACAACATC
The DNA here is from genome assembly GCF_002119525.1 of Vibrio syngnathi. Taxonomy (NCBI): domain Bacteria; kingdom Pseudomonadati; phylum Pseudomonadota; class Gammaproteobacteria; order Vibrionales; family Vibrionaceae; genus Vibrio; species Vibrio syngnathi. The sequence continues at coordinate 1,342,433 of NZ_CP017916.1, forward strand.
AACCCAGATAGCTTTGGTAGCTTTGAGCGTAAACACTTGAAAGATGCCTTTAGGATCATTGCTGACCTTCAAGAAGCCGCGAAAATCCGTTTCGGAGCACGCTAATGAAGCCACGCTCAATAAATAAGTGTTTAAAGCACATTCTGAACTACTTTCATCCTCTTGAGAAAATTAAGCGCACACGAAAGCAATATTTGAATACGGTTAAGCTGCCAGAGGCGTTACATGCTCTTGTGGATCAACCTTGCCCAGAGATGACGGACTTGGCCAAAGATAGCGAATATATCGTTTTAGATCTTGAAACTACAGGCTTAGACAGCGAGCAAGACCTTATTCTATCTATGGGTTGGGTCGATGTGGTCAAGGGGCGAATAGACTTAGCGTCCGCCAAGCATATTTATCTTGATAACGATTCGCAGATCAATGCTGAAACTGCAGTTATCAACCACATCACACCACAAATGCTGGAAGAGGGCGCTTCAATTCATGATGCTATGCTGACGTTTTTCGAAGCCGCAAAAGGTAAGATCATCGTCGCGCACGCTTGTGTGGTCGAAGAGAAGTTCATTAGCCAGTATCTATTAAGATGCTATGGCTTAAGGCAGTTGCCTTTACTTTGGCTAGATACACTATGTATTGAGAAGAGCATGGAGAAAGCGATCAGTAACCATGAAGAGGTGGATTTAACTCTAGCGGGTACGCGACACAGGTATGGGCTTCCCGAGTACAACAGCCACAATGCGTTAGCGGATGCGGTCTCAACAGCAGAATTGCTATTAGCTCAGCAGAAGCGAGTGGTGCCTAACGATGAAGTGACACTTTCCTTTTTATATCGCATCAGTCACTAAGGAAGCAGCTTCTTGTAAGTGAATCATTGTTGAATGACCTGATTTGAACACATAAAAAAGCCAGCGATTAAGCTGGCTTTTGTTTAGGTCTTAGAAAATTAGGACAGTAATTATCTTAGATTATTTATATAGCTATCGATTAGAAGCTGTAAGTTAGACCAACACGGCTACGCAGTTCACGAGTTGCTTTTGTTGATGAAGTGCTCACATCACCAAATTCTACATACGGTGCCCATTGACCCATAATGTGGCGAATACTTGCATTCAACTCGTAGTTGGTATCGTCGTTGTCGTAGATATTGTAATCATCTGCTTTGTAGTAGTTGCCTTCGAAACCGAAACGCCAGTTTTCCATTGAGTAGTTGATGTTTGCGGTTAAGCGATGGCGACGTTGGTTTTCATCGTTTTGATAAGTTAAGTAGCCGTTATCTAAGATAGGCTTGCCGTCCGAATCAGTTGCAATTGATTTAGTGTTTTGTCTCATATCGTAACGGTAACGAGCACTTAGACTTAAACCGTCAATGCTGTCGACACTGTATGTCGCGCGAACTTGAGGTTTGTACGTAACACCTGATTCGCGACCTTCAATTGGCATACCGTAAGTCATCGTCCAATTGTCGTTAAGTACGTGGCGGTAGTTTAGACCAAGCTCCCAACCATTGTTCTTCAGATCTTCCATGAATTTACCGTCTTCTCCCTTGAATTTCGCTTCGATATCTACAAGGAAGTTGCCAATGCTATCGCCAAGTTTTACACGAGTAGCGTGTTGATCTGTATGGCTTTTGTATTCGTGTCTCATATCGAAAGACGCAGCAGACACAGAGCCAGCAGCGAGTACAGATGCCACAGCAATCACGATTTTAGTTTTATTCATGGTATTAGTTCCATATTTATAGGTTGAGTATTGGCCATAATTACAAGCCAAATAGAGTAGTTCTTGTCTTCAATGCATTTTGTGTTTGAAATTATTTCTTGGTTATCTCAAATTTCTCTTGCATTTAAATAATACAAATATACTAACGATTCGAAGGCGTATGATCTGTGAATTGGATCGTGTTGTTAGGACAAAACCCTTATTTACAAAGGGTTACAAAATCAATGAATGGTATAACCTGTTGTTTTTAAGTGATATTGCTTTTTTGGGTCTTGATTTGTAAATTTCTTGTTTGTCAATAAATGTGCGCTACAGCAAAAAATTGAACCTTTATATTTTACTTTTATTTGTAATACATTATTATTTTATTGAGTTTATGTGGCAGCACTTATCTTTTGTGCGTTGAATATATGTACATTCAACAAAGAGGCGTTAAGTGGTGAAGTACAGTCGATAGATGAACGGATAGTTCAAAGGACGAAGCATTTGCTTGAGGTGATAAAAGCTTCAATCAGAGAGGGTTTGAAATGTAGTGGGCAAGGCAGTAACACAGCCTGCTATATAGAGAATAGAGAATAGAGAATAGAGATGAGTTTAGCTCGGACAGTTAACGTCTCTGTAAATCAGTGAAAAAGAAGAAATCGTTGAGGTACTTCCAAAAGCATTTTGATTATTGCTCCCAACTATTCTAATTATAACTTCTGCTTTCGTTTAGAAAGGTAGGAGATGGTAGTCGAAGATCTACCCTTGCGCTCATGTTGATACAGGCAACATGAGCGTTTTTTTTATCTGAAATCTAATAAAGGTGAGTTATTTCTCTACTACTGAAGTCGCATTTTTCTAAGTCGGCTTTATAAGATGACAAGCTGAAAGGCCTGTTATGTGGTCTTTAAAGGTCAGTCCTTCCACCTTGCCGCCGTTAAGGTTCCAGCGTGTCAATTTTCCATTCGCCATTTACCTTTTACGTAATTCACTTTAGAAGCAATTTTCAGACTGAACCTTGTGATACTTGTAATACAAACACGTTGTGTTGATTCATTTTTATAAACTATATCTAACGACGTTTTGGTTTCTCATCAGCAATTCCTATTTTTCACGATTAACTATTTTTAGCGTTTCTGATCAGATTTTTAGCGGTGACGCCCGTACTTTTAGTGACTTTCTTCATGTTTTTCGAGGTTTTGGTGAGTTTGTAGTACGGGTAGGTGCAGTTAGTTGATGAGTTGCGCTCGAGAGTAGTGCAAATTTGAACTCGGTCACTTGTATGATTATTTAAGTCCTGGACTGTAAGATCACTGTCACGCATTTAAATTATTGTAGTACAAATGTGATTACCATCTATCTATAGTGACCTTAACAAAAAAACATAAATAAAAGGTCTAACGATGGAACTCAATACCCTGATAGTTGGCATCTACTTCCTATTCTTAATTGCGATAGGGTGGATGTTCCGAACGTTTACAAGTACGACAAGTGATTACTTCCGCGGGGGAGGTAACATGCTGTGGTGGATGGTAGGTGCAACCGCATTTATGACCCAGTTCAGCGCGTGGACATTTACTGGTGCAGCAGGTAAAGCCTTTACCGATGGGTTTGCCGTAGCGATTATCTTCATTGCTAACGCATTCGGTTACCTAATGAACTACCTTTACTTCGCTCCGAAGTTCCGCCAACTGCGTGTTGTGACGGTTATTGAAGCGATTCGTATGCGTTTTGGTAAGGTGAATGAGCAAGTGTTTACTTGGTCTGGCATGCCAAACAGCGTTATCTCCGCTGGTATCTGGTTGAACGGTCTTGCGATCATCGCATCGGGTATCTTCGGCTTTGATATGACAACGACGATTGTCCTAACGGGTCTGGTTGTATTGGTGATGTCAGTAACGGGCGGCTCTTGGGCGGTAATCGCATCTGACTTTATGCAGATGGTTATCATTATGGCAGTGACCGTAACGTGTGCCGTAGTCGCGGTCTACCACGGTGGAGGTGTTACACAAATCATCAATGACTTCCCAACCGATTCATTTATCACGGGTGATAACCTTAACTACCTAAGTATCTTCAGCATCTGGGCGGTGTTCATCTTCTTGAAGCAGTTCAGTATCACCAATAACATGCTGAACTCTTACCGTTACCTTGCAGCGAAAGACTCAAACAACGCACGTAAAGCGGCACTGCTTGCTTGTGTGCTGATGACACTGGGTCCAATCATTTGGTTCATGCCTTCATGGTTCATGGCGGGTCAAGGTGTTGATTTAGCTGCAGCTTACCCAGAAGCAGGCAGCAAAGCGGCTGATTTCGCTTACCTATACTTCGTTCAAGAGTACATGCCGGTTGGTATGGTTGGCCTTCTGATTGCCGCGATGTTTGCAGCAACAATGTCTTCAATGGACTCTGGTCTAAACCGTAACTCAGGTATTTTTGTTAAGAACTTCTACGAGCCGATTCTTCGCCCTAAAGCGACAGAGAAAGAGCTAATGGTTGTTTCTAAGTTAACGTCTACCTTCTTCGGTATCGCGATCATCTTGGTTGCTCTGTTCATCAACTCTCTTAAAGGATTGAGCCTGTTCGACACCATGATGTACGTGGGCGCATTGATCGGCTTCCCAATGACGATTCCAGCATTCTGTGGCTTCTTCATCCGTAAAACACCGGATTGGGCAGGTTGGGGCACGCTAGTAGTCGGTGGTGTGGTTTCTTACTTCGTTGGTTTCGTTATCACAGCGGACATGATTCAAAACTGGTTCGGTCTAAACGAACTAACTGGCCGTGAGTGGGCTGACCTGAAAGTGGCTATCGGCCTTATTGGTCACATCGTATTTACTGCTGGCTTCTTTGTTCTTTCAACACTGTTCTACAAGCCATTACCGGAACACCGTGAGAAAGATGTCGACAAGTTCTTCAACAACCTAGCGACACCTTTGGTTGCTGAAAGTAATGAACAGAAGAAATTGGATAACAAGCAACGTCGTATGTTGGGTTCACTTATCGCAGTCGCGGGTGTGGGCGTAATGACCATGTTCGTACTGCCCAACCCAATGTGGGGACGCATGGTATTCGTTCTGTGTGGCTTGATTGTGTTCTCTGTCGGTCTGTTACTTGTTAAAGCGGTTGATGACAAAGTCGAGCAACAAGACGAAGTGACGCCAGCCGAAGGCTAATTTAGTAGGTATCCTAAATAACATCACGGCCACCCAAATGGGTGGCCGTCAATTTTTAAAGCCAATATTTAATGTGTACTACTTAATGGTTTGAGCTATCAAATAAGTTCACGATAGCTGTCTTGGTCATTAGCACCTAAAAAGCCTCAACGGGTAATGTCTGTTGAGGCTTTATCGATCTTACGTCGTGACTATCTCGATCTTACGCCGTGATTACCGTGCTTTATATTTATGCAGTAGATCCCAAGGGATATTGCATAAGTGATGGTCTTCAGGAAACTGGCTTAGGTGATGCTGGTGGATATCATCACTCGCGACATAACTGGTCAATGGCAATATCTCGAGTGCGATACGGTCGGCGTCGTCACGAGAGGCAATATAGTGCTTAGCTTCGGTTAAGTGTTCTGCGTTAGTACTGTAAACGCCTGTGCGATATTTTTCTCCGACATCGACACCTTGTTTATTGACGCTGTAAGGGTCGATAATCTCAAACAAGTGTTTCATCAAAATCATTACAGACGTGACGCTTGGGTCAAATTCAATTTGTACGCATTCAGCGTAGCCATCATAAGCGTTTTGGGTTTCATCGCTTTGTGATGTGTCCTTTTCTGTTGATTGGGAGCTGCCATTAGCACGACCTGCTTCTGTGTTGATCACGCCGGGTACATACTTGATGAACTCTTGTACGCCCCACAAGCAACCGCCAGCTAAGTAAATTTGTTCCATACTTACCTTTTACTTCTCTGTGTTTGTGGATGTTTGTTCGATGCGTGAATCAATACGATGATACCCGCACGTATAAAAAAGCGTCTATAAAAACTAGCGCTCATATAAAAACCAGCGTTTAGGCATTGTAAACCTGTGCGACTGAACAAACATAAGTTTAATAGGATTTGTGATTATATAAGTAAGTATTGCTTTGTCATCAACTCGAATCTCAACATCAAGTGAGCGTTACTCTAAATATGTTTGATCAAATAAAAGACTTCATAAATCCAAGCAAGAATCCCGATCTTACTCAGGCTCATGAATACCAGCGTCAGCATCTGCCGACATTGTGGCTGTTGGGGAAAACGGGGGCGGGCAAGTCATCGTTTATTCAAGCAATCACAGGTGACTCTTCTGTTGAAGTTGGCAATGGTTTTGCGCCTTGTACCATGACGGCGATGTCGTATGAGTTTCCTCAAATTAAGCCGGTAATGAGATTCCTCGATACCAGAGGACTAAGCGAAGCGAATTACGATGCGAAAGAGGATCTGGAAGAGATTGGTCAGGCAGGTAATGCGTTAGTCGTTGTAATGAAAGCCGACGAACCTGAACAATCCGCTGTGCTTGCGGCTCTAAAACAGATTAAGAAACAGAAGAAGATTAAACACTTGTTGCTGGTTCATACTGCGGTCTTGTCCTCCAGTGAAACAGACCGAGCAAGGCAGATTCAGTTCAACACCAACCAAGTAGAAAAGGTTTGGGGTAAAGGGTTTGAGTCGGTATCGGTCGATTTTGAAGTTGATGGCAACGCTACCTCTAACAGCGAAGCGGTTTACAACTATGACATCTTGTTAGAAAAGCTGACCAGTATTCTTCCTGTTATAGGGATGATGGTGCAAGACAAAGAGCATTCCACGCAAGAAGAAGCCAACTTTGATCAAGTAGAAAACGAAGTGCTTTGGTATTCGGGAAGTGCGGCAGCGAGCGACCTGATTCCGGGTGTTGGTTTGGTGTCGGTACCTGCGATTCAAGCGAAAATGCTACATAGTTTAGCGAATCAATATGGGGTCGAGTGGAACAAGAGAGTCTTCAGTGAGCTGATAGGCACTCTGGGAAGCAGCTTTGCTTTGCAATACGGAATGAAGCTAGGCACTCGACAGCTGATAAAGCTGATTCCAGTTTATGGTCAAACGGTAGGGGCGGTGGCTGCAGCGGCAATGAGTTTCGGCACCTCTTATGGCTTAGGTCGCGCGGCTTGTTTCTACTTCTATCATAAGAACAAAGGCGAAGAAGTGTCTGAACAAGAGATGCAGAAGATCTACAAAGAATCCCTGAAAAAAGGAAAGGCGGCGTCGGGCTATGAAGAAAATTAGAAACCTATTTCGATTACTGGCGGTGCTATCGAGCGGCCGTTGGGGCATTGCCCTGATTTCGGCCATCTTCCCAAGCATTATCATGATGGGTTTTGGTGTCTTCTTGGCGATCAAATACGGTTACCTACTCGAAATGTCGATTGCCATTGCCGTGAGTACCTTGGTATTCACCATTCCTTTGTTTATTTCTAGCCGTTCTTCTCGCGATTCTTCAAGCCGCTCTTCACGCCGATCTTCAAGTACGGAGCCCTTCTCAAATAAAGAGAGCGACGGCCTTGGCGAAGATGCTTCTGAATCTGAATCACAACATAACAAAGCTGATATCAACGATGCATTGGTTAAGGCTTCGACTGATTGGTCTCAAAAAGAACTGTCGATCTGGAATGATTCAAAACACCATGTACGCCAACAATTAATGGTCGACATAGAGTGGGGCAACCTAGACCAAACCGGTTTAGAGGTACTTGAGTTTGTGGCCAAAAAGTTTGATAAAAAATCGCTCGATTTTTCGATTCCTGAAGGGCTTAAGCTATTTGAAGAGGTCAGCCGCCGTTACAAGTTGGTGGTGAAAGAACACATTCCCGGCATTGAATACCTTAAGGTTTCTTACATTAAGGCGGGCTACGAAGCCTATGATAAATATGGCGAGCTAGGGCAGAAGATCGTTAAGGCCGCTATTTGGGGGAATCACCTCAAAAACCTCTATTTGAACCCGCTAAAAGTTGTTTCTGATTTAGGGAGAGATCAAGCGACATCTTCAATGACAAGAGGTGTGGTTGATGACATGCAATACGCCGCTAAACAAGCCTTATTAGATGAAGTGGCGGCGGTGGCGATTGACCTCTACAGCGGACGTTTCAGCATTGAAGATGAAGCACTTAAAGCGTCCGATGTTTCTGAACTCGACGAACAACGCTTTGCTCCTGAATTAGAGCCTGTGCGAATCGTGCTGGTGGGGCAAACCAGCTCTGGTAAATCTTCACTGATTAATGCGCTTAAGCAAGAGTTGGTTGCAGAAGTGGATGTGCTGCCATCAACCGACACTTCAACCGTATACAACGCGTTTGTCGACGACAATGATGTTCGCGTGGTTGATCTTCAGGGGCTTGATGGCAATCCTAAAACCGAAGCCTTAATGCTGAAAGAGATGACCCAAGCAGATGTGGTGCTATGGGTGCTTAAAGCCAATCAATCTGCACGTGATTTGGATAAGCAATTGAAAGATAGATTTGATGCTTTCTATGACGATCCTAAGAACATCTCACGCAAGAAGCCGATTGTGGTGTCGGTTGTGAATCAGGTAGACAGATTAAAGCCTGTAGACGATTGGCAACCACCGTATGACTTAGAGAATCCAACATCGACCAAAGCGAAGATCATTGCTCAAGCACTCGAATACAACCATATATTGCTGCAGTCTGATATCGTGTTGCCGCTCGCTATTGCGCCAGAAAAGGCGGATTTTGGCTTAGAAGCACTCAAGCAGATGCTAATCGAAGGCATAGCTGATGCTAATAATGTGCAAAGAAACCGCCAACGTTTGGAGGCAATGAAACGGGGAACGTCGGTTAAAGGTCAACTGAACAAAGTAGTGAAGGCCGGTAAGAAGGTCGCACCAAGTGCACTGAAAGCTGCGACACCGAAGTTAGCTGAAATGGCAATTAAACAAGTGGTTAAGAAGAAGTAAGTCATTCACTGCGAATACGGTTCTGGTGGGGCTTGAGGCTCATCAGAACTTAGCTATTCTAGATCGGCGATTTTTAGTGCTTGGCTTTATTAGAAGATAGCTTTTTAGAAAACAGTCATCTTCGCCCCTTATTAGAGAGGTATTGAGTTTAAAAGAGATTCGATATTATTAAGTAACTCGCTGAACTAGTTTAATAGTATATAAACGGCTGTGATTCACAGTTTATATAACATGCTATCGTATTTAATTATCATTCTAAATGTTGATCACATTTATACTTTTCTAAACTGTATTTATAAAACAATTGCACTATATTTAAATTTCGGATCATCTTGATTTCAACGTAGGGATATATTGTGAACATGTATCTGAAATGGCAATCAACAACATGGCTAACCTTGTTAGCTTGGTATACCTTAGATCACCAGCTCTCGTTCCGCCTTTCTTCAGAGTAGTACCCTCTAGGCGTCACGCGCCAGCAAAGCAGCGCGCTTTGTTTACCTATCAGCAGCTTTGATAACCTTTGAACGCATGAATGTCGCACTTATTATTTCGTGCAGAATATTCGTTGTTTTGTCGTTCTCGCTAATTATCTCAGCCTCTGTTTAGGTTCGATTAATAACTAATTATTTAACTTGTTTATTTTCATTGTTAATTTCCGTCTATCTTTATGCGGAGCTATTAAATTAATGGTGAGGATTCGTGACATCTAAAGAAAATAGATTTCGACCTGATCGGAATGTATAGAAAGGTACTATTATGGAAAACTTCAAACATCTACCAGAACCGTTTCGTATTCGTGTTGTAGAACCAGTAAAAAGAACAACCTCTGCATATCGTGAACAAGCCATTGTTGACGCGGGCATGAACCCATTCTTACTGGATAGTGATGATGTGTTTATCGACTTACTGACAGACAGCGGTACAGGTTCTATCACCCAACGTATGCAAGCCGCGATGTTAATGGGGGATGAAGCTTACAGTGGTAGCCGCAGTTACTATGCATTGTCGAATGCGGTTAAGGATATCTTCGGTTACGAGTTGACGATTCCAACACACCAAGGGCGCGGCGCAGAGCAGATCTACATTCCTGTTCTTATCAAGAAGCGTGAAATGGAAAAGGGACTCGATCGCAGCAAAATGGTCGCTCTGTCGAACTACTTCTTCGATACAACACAAGGTCACACCCAAGTGAATTGCTGTGTGGCAAAGAACGTTTATACCAAAGAAGCGTTCGATACCTCTGTGAATGCGGACTTCAAAGGCAACTTCGATGTGGCGAAGCTGGAAGAAGCGATCTTAGAAGCGGGCGCGGCTAATGTTCCTTACATTGTGAGTACCATTACTTGTAACTCTGCTGGTGGACAGCCAGTGTCCATCGCCAATCTAAAAGCCGTTTATGAAATTGCTCAGAAGTACGATATTCCTGTGATCATGGACTCGGCACGTTACGCTGAAAATGCCTACTTCATTCAACAACGAGAAGCGGGTTATCAAGATTGGACAATCGAACAGATCACGCGTGAGTCTTACAAATACGCGGATGGCTTAGCCATGTCTGCTAAGAAAGATGCCATGGTACAAATGGGCGGCTTGTTGTGCTTTAAAGACGACTCTTTCATGGATGTGTACACAGAGTGTCGAACCTTGTGTGTCGTACAAGAAGGCTTCCCAACCTATGGTGGCTTAGAAGGCGGCGCGATGGAGCGTCTTGCGGTTGGCCTTTATGACGGCATGCGCCAAGATTGGTTAGAGTACCGTATTGGTCAGGTTCAATACTTAGTTGATGGCTTAGAAGCGATGGGTATCGTGTGCCAGCAAGCAGGTGGTCACGCTGCGTTTGTGGATGCGGGTAAACTACTTCCACACATTCCAGCAGGTCAGTTCCCAGCACATGCTTTGGCGTGCGAGTTGTACAAAGTCGCGGGTATCAGAGCGGTTGAGATTGGCTCATTGCTGCAAGGTCGCGACCCAGCAACCGGTGAACAACACCCATGCCCTGCAGAGTTATTGCGCCTTACCATTCCTCGCGCGACCTACACACAAACTCACATGGACTTCATCATCGAAGCATTTGAAAAAGTGAAAGAGAATGCAGGACAAGTGAAAGGGCTCGACTTTACCTACGAGCCGCCTGTGTTAAGACACTTTACTGCGCGCTTGAAAGAGGTAGAGACCAGCGAGAAACAAACAGAAAAAAAGAACGAACAAACGCTCGAAGAAGCATTTTAAAATAAAAACATAAGCGAATAGTCACTAGAACCCTAATCAAAGGCTCCCTCGGGAGCCTTTTCTTTTTTGGATGATTGGGGAGTTATGTCGTTAAACAGCTAATCCTTTAAGCCTTTAAGCCTTTAAGCCTTTAAGCCTTTACGCTTTTAAGCTCTTAACCCGTTAATCATTTAGGCCTTTAGATGTTGAACTACGCTTGTTTGTTTTTTAGGGTGGATTTCAACATTTGGAATAGCCATTGATTCAAAGGCGCGTCTTTCTGTGAACGACGGCAGCTCATCACATAACCCACATCGATCGTTAGTTTTTCGGGCAAATCAATACTACGACAGCCTTCTGGTACGCTGCCATTGAGGGTGATACCAAAATAGTCGGATTTGAACACAACATCGTGAATCATCGCAGGGTGATCGACTTCCACTCTTGGGTTTACGTGAAATCCGATATTTCTAAGGCGATCAAGGATCGGGTATTTATTGTCATTCCATCCCGGGGTTTTAAATAGAATGATTGGGTAGTTGGCGAGCGACTCAAAGTCTTTCGCTGGATGATCCTCTCTCACGAAGAACACCACTTTTCCTTTGCCGAATTCCATTTGAGAAATTGACTGTGGCAAGGTTTCATCAAAGTAATGAACCGCTATGGATTCTTCGCCGTCGATGAGCCTGTTCCTCACATTGCTTCCCCACCGAACGAATGAGTAGTGAGCATGCGGGGCTTCTTTACTCAGAGCAAAGTAGAGCTTCGAGCCAAAGCGCTCCCAGAACAAGGTATTTGCGTAGATTTTGATATCACCTTGGTAAGTTTCTGGCGAAAATACTTGGTGTTTAATGGCTTCAACGCTGCTCAAGATCTGCTCAAAATTTTCGATGTTGGTTTCAACAAAAGTCGTGGGTTCAAACCCGTGTTTGGTTTGAATGAACAGTGGATCGTCGAGCTGCAACTTTAACTTCGAGAGGTTCTTGCTGATCGCCCCAGAGGTTTTTCCTAGCGACTCCGCAACCAGTCCAACATTGCGAAGTTCATACATACGCTTGATGACGAGGATATTTTGAATGTCTAGATTGATGTCCACAGGCTCTCCAAATGAATCCTTTTATAGGCAGTAATTTCGGTGCGGTAGGCGTACAGAAATTATGTGACTCTAATATCATAGTGGTAGTACAAAACAGATAAGACAGAACAGCGTCAGAACTTCGCTAATCCCTTGATTTTCCATTTGGTAAATCTTGCTTTTCCTCGAATGGCTTTCACTCAAGCGCTAAAGTTACCTCAACAAAGAAACACAGATACCAAACGAACAAATAATTAAAAATAATATGAGGTGATGTATGAACAAGTTTATCGCACTTGGCTTGTTGGCTCTTTCAATGAACACAGCTTTCGCTGCTGACGGAACGTATGTCGGTACTATCGACATGGCAACGAGCGAAGCTAATCAAGTAAAGGCTGAGCGTGTTGAATCTGACTTAACACTTGAAGGAAGAAATGAAGCTGCTTACGGTGGTTTAAAGTTTCAAACGAACATTACGCGAGACCAAGCGATTCAGTTGAATGGTCGTCGCGACTAACGCTCACATCGTGCTTACGATCGGGATGGGCTTGAACACCCAGCACATAGTTATGAAAATGCTACGCCCTTGGGTGTGGCATTTTTCGTTATTGGTTTATGGAGTATTTTATAAACTCTAGTGGTCTAGCCTTGGCATGGTGTGTAACGTGTGGCATTTTGTGTTCCTATTAACTTTAATTCGTGACGAAGTGTGGGCTCAGCATGACACACGAGCAAACGAAGACTCGAAAAGGACTAGGAATGAATCGAAAAGAAACGGGAATGATTCGTCATATTTTACTGATTAAGTTTAAACAAGATGCTGAAGCTTCTGAAATAGAGAAACTGAAAGGACTGTTTGAAGCGATGCCCAGTAAGGTGGAAGGTGTTGCCTCGGTAGAGTGGGGCTTAAATGACAGTCCGGAAAACAAGAACCAAGGTTATACCCATTCCGTTTTAATGACGTTCGCAGATGAAGCGGGGCGTCAAAACTATCTTCCGCACCCAGAGCATGATGCGTTGAAAGATGTATTTCGCCCTTTGTTAGATGACATCATCGTGTTCGATTACTCCCTGTAATCAGTTTTTCAGTGCGTCTCTATCTATCTTTAGTCATCTTTGATAATGAAGAGTTAGGGCTTGTGTGACTAAGCCCTAACTAAATGAGAAACGACTTACTCTGTCGGCGAGATAGTCACAGGGGCAAACGATGCAACAGCATTACCGCCAGCGCCTGGGCGGTCTACATAAGGCGTGTTTTGCATTAAGTTGTAGTACACGTCTACAAAGTCATCGTCATTCACTAATACGCCATCAGGAATTACGTCGATAATCTTACCTGTGATTTGCGGGATGATTGCATAGCCCTGAGCTTCAGGATCAGGAATCATATTGAGTATCTCTTCGGCAGCTTGCACCAAGAGTTTTGCTAACGCTTTATAGTCAGTACCATCATCCTGCTCCATCAAAATCATGTCCGCAGCACCCCAACGGTAGCGAGGCCAAAAGACGACGGTTTGATTTGGGTAATATGTTTGCTTGTCGTAATCGAGATAAGGCATATCAACGAGATCAATTTGTGGCTCTAAACGACTTGAATCGACACCTGTCACAATAGCGTAGATCTCCGCTTTACCTGAGATCCAAGGTTCTTGGTCTACTTCCAAACGAATCTGAGTTAATTGAGTTGTGCTTAACGGTTTTGGTTCAGGCTGGTCGACAAAAGCGAAAGCTCTAGCGTGATTGTTTTTGTTATTAAATTGACGACTATCACTGTCAGTATCGGCATTGATTTGTGTGGTTGTCCCTAGCTTTTGCATCTCAGCTTGCATCGCCATTAAGCCTGCTTTGAGTTCTTCAGCACCATTGCTGTCCACAACAAACACAGGAACGTCAGGCATTTGGTACACGTCTAATTGATGAACTTGTCCGTATACATCATACGCTTCAATGTATTGCCAATTTGAATCATCGCCCGATGGTTCGAATGCAAATAATGGGTTCTCGCCATTTTTCCACGCTTGGATCATCGCTTCATCAGCCATGCGAATCTCTAATACAGAGTCGCTAAAATCTTCAATACCTTTCATTTTACGATAGCTTAGGTCAGCTTCTTCCATCTCGTAAGAAAATGCAGAATAAGCTTGAGAAGCGCCAAGTGTGTCGAGTGAGGTTGATGGGTGTTTCTCTGTGATCTGATCTTTTAGTTGGATCTCAAGGTCGGAATAACGCTCGCTGATTTGCAAAGCCAAAGATTGTTTTTGCGCAGCACTGCTCTTTGTAATAGATGTGGGCTCTGAAATAAAGTGCAGCTCTGAAATAGAGTGTGGATCTACGGGAGAGATTGATTTTGCTGTGTCGATATTATTTGCATAAGACTGGAAGCCAACCACTGTCGTTGCAAGCGCCATACTGATAGAAAAAGATAGTCTCATATATAACCCTTATTCGAATTCTTATATTGATAGAGTTTTTACTCTACAGCTCTAATCTATCAGTAATCTGAATAGGTTTGAAGTTGATCAGTGGTTTTTGTTTTGTTTTGTAGCTCAACTTTACCTGCAGGCTTATCCTTTAGTTTCTCCGGTATCATCACAGTACAAGTAAAAATTGCGTTCTAACAAGAATCTACGTTTAGAAGAAGGCAGTATAAAAAGTGCTCCCTATTTCGCTTTTCAATCAAGGAAGTAAGTGCAACTTTGTTGTGTCTGTAGCCTAGGGATGTTGCAAATTGAGATCCATGATTGAGCTTGGTAAACGCCAAGTGTTGTTTGTCGGGCTTATACTTTATAGTTTCATAACCCGTTCTGTGTCGAAGGAATAAGTGAAACCTCTCGTGAGGGGTGACATGAGTTTTATGAGCCGACGAACTGACATGAAATAGATGTATGTGATGAATTAAGGATAATTATGCCGGATATCTCCCTCCAACTTGAACTTGCTAGCACTGACGATATCCAACAGTTGCAGAGCTCGGCACTCAGCGCATTTGCAGACGATGTGGAAAAATACGGTGCGTTCCCGCCAAACATAGAATCAACAGAGTGGTTCCAAGCTGAGGTTAGTAAAGGCAACTTTTATAAAGTGCTGTACAACTGCGACTATGCTGGGGCGATTTGTGTAGAGTGTGGTGAGCAGAGCAGTATTGAGATCCGATATTTCTACATTGATGTTGAGTATCAAAATAAACATATTGGTTCTCAAGCGATGAGCCTTATTGAACACCAGTATTCGCATATCGCAAACTGGACTTTGTTCACCCCTTATCAGTCCTACAGAAACCACCATTTCTACGAAAAGTTAGGGTATATCAAAGTCGGTGAAGTTCAGCCAGACCAATCAGACGAGTTCAAATTGTTTGAATATTCAAAGAGCCATTTAAGTTGAAATAGCGGCATATAAACCGTACACGGCAAAATTCAGCTAAGGGAATTAGATGAGTGAAAAAGTGAAAGTAGCACTGAAGTGGCTCAAAGAACTCTTGGATGCCGAGGGTGTTGAGTATCAAATTGTCGGAGGGCTAGCTGCAACGATACATGGTGGCAGTCGTGAAATCGCAGACATAGACCTTTATATCCACAACTTCGACGCAAATAAGGTTTTGGCTCACGTATCGCAATTCATATCTAAACCGTTAACTCACTACGCAGAATACGGTTGGGATATCGAGTATTTCCAGTTAGTTTACCAAGACCAAAAAATTGAAATTGGTTTATCTCATAATACGAAGATACAGTCGGCTCTAGATGGCTCTTGGCATCAACTCGAAATCGATTTTTCAGAGTCAGTCATTAAAGGCTATCAAGGAATCGAGTTGCCAGTTATCCCAGTTCATCATTTAGTAGAGTACAAGCGAATATTAGGTAGGGAAGTCGATCTAATTGACATACAAGAACTGGCGTTAGCCATTTAATTTGAGGTTTTGTGCATAAGGAAATGAGTATGAATTATGACGAGTTTAACCATTTTTGCGGGACATTTACTGGGACGAGTCATGTCGTTCAATGGGGCAATTCAGATGTCTGGAAGGTGGGTGGTAAAGTCTTTGCCATTGGTGGTTGGAGTGATGGCAAAAAAGCAGCATTCACTTTTAAGACATCCAACTTAAATTACGATTTTCTCAGTGATTGTGAAGGCTATAAACCGGCTCCGTACTTTGCTAACCGTGGGATGAAATGGATACAGCAAGTTGAGACTGCCGGTCAATTAGACGATGACCTAAAGTATTACTTGTCTGAGTCTTATCGTATTGTTGCTAGTGGCTTAAGTAAACGTAAACAACGAGAGTTGGGCATAGAGCACCTATCTGAACCACGAACGTAAATGCTTGAAGGCAGATTTTGCAGTTGACGTAATGCTTTTTAATCTTTATTGACAGGCCAATAGCCCTTTGGAAGATCCTGACGACGAGATTGATCAAGTTATATCGCAACAGTAAATGACACACAAACGTAGAGGTAGCGCACAGAATCGAAAAAGGGGATATCGCGATTACGTAATCATTGATCTAGCCGATAGTGAGATAGTGATAAGAGGCCGATAATTCGTTGTCGGATCTAAATTAGAACTTTAAATCTAATTTCTAAGTAGTTGTTATCTCAGGAAGAGTTTTTGTGCTATGCGCCCCTATATTAAATACATTATCCCTATTTTAATTCCTTTCATTATCCTCGTAATGCCGCTATCAGCGTTTCCATTTGAAGGTCTTACGATTATTCAACAACGCGTTATCGCGATCTTTTTATTAGCGGCATTGTGCTGGGTGTTCGAGCCTATCCCGATCTACGCGACGTCTGTTGTTATTATCGTTCTGCAATTATTGATGTTGTCGGATAAAGGGCTGATCTTTTTAAGGTTTGAGCATGGGCAGGAACATTTTGGTGAGTTGTTAAAATACAGCGATATCATGGCGACATTCGCCAGCCCAATCATTATGCTGTTTTTAGGTGGTTTCTTCTTAGCGATGGCTGCCACTAAGTATCGATTAGACGTAAACTTAGCTCGCGTGTTGTTGAAGCCATTTGGACAAGACCCGAAGTTTGTGATGCTCGGCTTAATGCTGATCACTGGTATCTTTTCGATGTTTATGTCTAACACGGCAACCACGGCAATGATGCTCTCTATTTTAACGCCGGTACTGGCTGTGTTTGGCCCGAAAGACCCTGGTCGTATAGCGTTTGCGCTCTGTATTCCTGTTGCCGCTAACATCGGTGGTATTGGTACGCCGATCGGTACCCCGCCGAACGCTATCGCACTTAAATATTTAGTTGGTGACAACCTCATTACGTTCGGTGAATGGATGGCATTTGGTGTGCCGTTTGTCGTTATTATGATGGCGTTAGCGTGGTTTTTAATAGGCTTTATGTACAAAGCTGACCAAAAGAAAATCGAGCTAAGCATCAAAGGTAAATTCCTTAAAACGCCCAAAGCCATTGCGGTATACGTCACTTTTGCGCTAACCATTATTCTTTGGTTAATGGGCTCGAGCCATGGCATGAACTCTTATACCGTCGCTCTTATTCCTGTCGCTGTGTTCTCACTCACAGGGATCATCAATAAAGAAGACCTGAAAAAGATTTCTTGGGACGTACTGTGGCTTGTATCAGGTGGTATTGCGCTTGGTTTAGCTCTCGATAAAACTGGCTTAGCAAGGCTCGTGGTACACAGCATTCCGTTTGATGCTTACTCACCCTATGTGGTGTTGTTCGGAGCGGCGTTCCTGTGTTTGGTAATGGCAAACTTTATGTCTCATACCGCAACGGCTAACTTGTTAATGCCAATTATGGCTGCATTAGGTTCGTCTATGGCTTCACTCACGCCACTAGGCGGTGAGTTAACGTTAATTCTGGTTGTGACTTTTGCTGCTTCATTAGGTATGTCGCTGCCAATCAGTACGCCACCGAATGCGTTGGCTCATGCCACAGGTCATGTGCAAAGTAATCAAATGGCCAGAATCGGTATTATTTTAGGTGTGGTTGGTGTGCTACTGAGTTTTGTTATGGTGTGGGTGCTACATTCAATTGGTCACATAGGATAACGATACTTGTATCAACAAAAGCTAGAAGCACTTATCGATCGTTATTTTAATCAGACAGAACGTCGGGTGACGTGCCGTGCCGGTAACACCATTATTGAACAATCAGCGTTAAACACTCGTTTGTATTATGTGTTTAGTGGAGAACTGGAAGGGTTTTATACCGAAGCGAATGCACCGCGAGTACGCGTGTTTAGCGCGGGTAGTGGGGCTTTTATTGGCGTTCATAGCTTCTTTTCAGGTAATTGGACAGCATCTTCAACGGTTGTTGCTAAAACCGATGTTGAGTTAGCGTGGATCGATAAAGACACGCCTGCAGAAGATGAACGTAACTTTGGCCCTCTTACCGCACAGTTCACACCTGTGATTGTCAATGAGTTGTCGCGTCGTCAACGCCGCGCAACACAAGAAGCGATAGCGAAACAAAAAGCGCTAGAGAAGTTACATACTGCTGAGCAAATGACGACCTTGGGTCAATTGGCTGCAGGGATTGCCCATGAGCTTAACAACGCTATTGGTGTAGTAAATAGTAAATCTGGTCGACTTGAAACGGTCATCATGGATCTACTTGAAGAAGTGCATCCAGAAGCCAGTCAATTTTTCGATTTTGGCTTAATGCATGGTCAGAAAACGTCGTCGTCAGAAGCGCGAACACGTGGGCGACAATTTGAAAGAAAATATGGTTTAGACAAAAACATTGCTCGCTCTTTTGCAAAGGCGATTCCAATTGACGCTTCATATGCAACAGACGTTATTTCAAAACATTGGCTGAAAAACCCGGAAGAAGCGATTCGTTTTTGGCAGATGGGCTGTGATTTACATGATTTACGTTTGGCATCTAGACACACCGTCGGCATCGTAAAATCGGTTAAACAACTTGGCAGAATTGATATTGACACCGAAGAAGCGGTTGATATTAACGACTCCATTAATCATGCCTTATCGTTGTTACAAAGTGAGTTACGACGAGTGTCTGTGCGATTGAGCCCTGCAGATTTGCCGACTTTTAAAGGCTCGAAAACAGAGCTCGTTCAGATTTGGGTCAACATTGTAAAGAATGCTTGCGATGCAATGTCGAATTCAGACGATGCTGCAATAGAAATTCAAACCAGATTAAGTAAGAAAAGAATATTAGTTACGATCACGAATAACGGCCCTGAGATAGACGAGGTGACTCGTAGAAAGGTATTTCAGCCCAACTTCACCACTAAAAAAGGTGGTTTATCGTTTGGATTGGGCTTGGGTTTATCAATCGTTAAGCGGATTGTGGCGGGTTATGGCGGAAGTATCATTGTGAAAAGTGATGCTTCTAAAACTGTATTTAGAATCAAGTTACCAATAGAGGGTGAACATGGAGAAGCTTAATTTAATCTGTGTCGATGACCAGAGAGAAGTACTGAGCGCAGTGATACAAGATTTAGAGCCGCTGGCGAGTTGGCTGAATATTGAAGATTGTGAATCAGCGCAAGAAGTGCTTGATCTCATTGATGAACTTGACGCAGAAGGCGAACACATTACCGTCATCGTGTCTGATCATGTGATGCCAGGGAAAACGGGCGTGGAGTTACTCACTGAAGTGTTCCATGACAGCCGCTTTCCGAATACAAAGAAAATTCTTCTTACGGGGCAGGCCACTCACACCGATACCATCAATGCGATTAATGCAGCAGGTATCGACCGTTACTTTGAAAAGCCTTGGCAAGCAAGCACGTTAGTTGAATGCATTCGCACTCTTGTCACTGAGTACATATTTGATCAAGGACTTGATTACACGGACTATCAGAATGAGCTCGACCAGCAGGTTGTATTGAGACGCTTGCGTTAGTCTCTTATGTTAGCGACTTACATGAGTCACTAATGTAAGTCGCTTGAAAGTATATGCACCGAAGGAAGCTTTCTGAAGGAGTTTGTCTTTGAAAGACGTAATCATTCGGTGCATATATTACCTATCTTTTTTAGTCGTTCAGGTTTTAGTACTCAGTTATTAACACACTGGTTGCTGGCTTAAGTCTATAGCTCATACGCTACGCCAACGCCAGCATTGTGTTTTCTTCAGGAACGATTCCCTGAACATACAGCAGAACTTCGTACGATGCCGCTTTCTCTATATTCAACATTTGAATGCAATTTGTGGAATATATCAAAATTAATTGAATTGATGGTAAGTTATTACTTTTCATTATGTTAGGGTTCTTCTAGTTTTTATAAGAAGGCGACTAGATTATGAAAAAGAGATTTGTCATCGCAGTATCAATTGGCTTTGTTGTCTTCTTCCTCGTTGGTCGTGAACTCCAGTGGTTCGGGTCCAGTAATTCCGAGTCGTTTCCTAAACTTCCTGATAGTCCCCAATTTATCCCTTCTACCGATTTCGACGGTGAGTGGCTAGGTCGTCGTATTAATACTACTGGCAATAATATGTGTGAACGCACAACCATCACCGGAACCATTAATGATGGCAAAGCCACGCTCAGGCTTACTTACAATGGAACGCCGCTACAAGGTTGGGTTTCTGAAAATGGAGACTTACGTCTATATGCCAAGCATCGCCAGTGGGATTATCGATTTTCAGCACATGGCAGTGGCAATAGATTTGATGGTCGTTGGCATTTAACCAATGGCCCGTGTAAAGGCACTTGGTTTATAGAAAAAGCCAATGACATGTAGGGCCATAAACGCATTATATACTTGGAATAACTTAAACAATATCCACACGCATGTGTACGATTTAGTTTAAACGTATAGATAGGGAAACCCATGAGGATTGTGATTTTTATCGCTACAGTGATTTTAGTTAAATCAATTGAAGCAAAGTTTGGGCACACCTATAACATCTTTTCAGATCCACTTGATATCAAGTTAGCTGCTCTCGATTTTGTCTTGTGGGTTTCAGTCTACTTTGGTTTATCTTTTGTTTATGAGAAGGGCAAAGGCATCCTGACTAAAAATGGGTAAAGTTAAGAATCCTTAATGGGTTGTATGAATTAGCCGAACAAGATGTTTATGGTAAATTCTAGTTATTAATGAAGTTGTACATGGAGGTGCAATGAACATCGGAATCTATATTTATAATCAAGCAGAAGTTCTCGACTTCTCTGGCCCATTTGAAGTTTTCAGCACTGCAAAGCGTTTAGGTGCTGAAGATCTAAATGTATTCTTAATCTCCGAAAATGCGGGACCAGTTATAGCTCGTGGCGGTTTCAAGGTATTGGCTGACTATTCGTTAAACAATCATCCAAAGATCGATTTATTAATGGTCGTTGGTGGTGTGCACACTGACGAAATGAACAAACGAAATGTACTCGATTGGTTAGCTTCTGCTTCAGGTTCAGCCTCGCAAGTAGTGTCTGTTTGTACTGGTGCATTTCTTTTGGCTAAAGCTGGTTTACTTGAGGGATTAGCAGTCACGACTCATTGGGAAGATATTTCCGACTTAGCGTTGCAGTTTCCAGGTTTAGATGTGATCAGTGATAAACGATGGGTGACATCAGAAAAATTCACAACTTCTGGAGGGATTTCTGCAGGTATAGATATGAGCTTACATTTAGTATCAGTACATTACGGTCTGCAATTTGCCTCGAAAGTAGCGCGTCAAATGGAGTACAGTTGGCATGAATGTACATAACTAACCTTTCTAAAATGATTCAGCATATGTGGCATTTCTCAATGCCGTACTCAGGTGTGATTTAAAAACAAGGACAGAGTATGGAAGTAAGGTTAGTCAAAGCCTCAGACCCTAAGTTCGCTGAATCGATCACCAAAACGAATATGACCAGTTACTATCAAGTGCGTGGCATCGCTTGGGGTCATAGTCAGTTTTTACGTAGCTGGGATGAACTGGATAACTATGAAGTTTATGTGGGGGATAGCCGTATTGGTGTTATTCGCTTCAGTTACACTAGTGATACAACGTTTCTTAGGGACTTGCAGATATTAGCTGAGTATCAAGGTAGAGGCTTTGGTTCTAAGTGTCTCGATTTAGCTATTGAACATGCGAACAATCAATCATCGGCTCAGTTAGTGTTGCGCGTGTTCAGTGAGAATCCCGCCATTAAGCTTTATCAATCAAAAGGTTTTACTCAGTTGTCTGAAGTGAAAGGACTCGTTGAAATGGAACTGATTTTAGGAAGAACTATGGACACCATTATCAAACAAGCAATCGAATTGCGAAAAGAAGAGAAGTACCAGGAGTCACGTGACTTGTTGGCAACGCTACTCACTGATGAAAATTATGCCGCGAAAGCGCACTTGCAGATCGCGTGGTCTTACGATAATCAAGGTAAAGAGCGACAGGCGATTGAGCACTATGTGCTATCTCTGTCTGGCGTGCTTTCTTCAGTAGAGCGGTTTGATGCGCTGTTCGGTTTGGCGAGTACTTATCGAAGCCTTGGTCTTTATGCAGAGGCTTTAGGCTATTTCGAACAGACTATGGCTGAGTATCCTGACTCGATAGAGGTGAAACCTTTCTACGCAATGTGTTTGTACAATTTGGGTCGCCATAAAGACGCGACGTCGCTGTTACTTGAGCTTTTGGTATCTACGACTAATAGCGAGGCGATTAAAGAGTACCAACGCGCGATCTCTTTATATGCTCAAGACTTAGATAAAACCTTGTAAGCCGCTGCTTATAAAGATCATGTACTAATATAGAAAAAGCCTAAGCATCAATAGGATACTTAGGCTTCAAGAATTCGGTTTTAGTTTTGGTTTGAGTTTAAACCGTTACTCTGAAAGTTCTTTACGAACGATCTCTGCGCCAGCGCTTAGCGCATTGAGCTTAGCTGAGGCAATTTCACGAGGAAGGGGCGCCATGCCGCAGTTGGTGCACGGGTAGAGCTTATCGGCATCAACATACTTCAGTGTTTCTCGTAGAGTGTCGGCAACTTCTTCTGGTGTTTCAATAGAATTGGTTGCAACATCGATAGCACCGACCATCACTTTCTTACCTCGAACAAGCTCAAGCAATTCAACCGGAACATGAGAGTTATGACACTCTAATGAGATGATATCGATATTCGATTGCTGAAGCTTAGGAAATACCTCTTCGTATTGGCGCCATTCGGTACCTAGTGTCTTTTTCCAATCCGTATTTGCTTTGATGCCATAGCCATAACAAATATGAACTGCCGTTTCACACTTAAGCCCTTCAATGGCTCTTTCTAAACAAGCAATACCCCAATCATTCACGTCATCAAAAAATACGTTAAACGCAGGCTCATCGAACTGAATAATATCAACACCAGCCGCTTCTAACTCTTTTGCCTCTTCGTTAAGGATTTTTGCGAACTCCCATGCTAGCTTTTCACGGCTTTGGTAATGCGCGTCGTAAAGCGTATCTATCATGGTCATTGGCCCCGGTAGAGCCCACTTAATTGGTTGATCCGTTTGCTGGCGTAAGAACTTAGCATCTTCGACAAAAACCGATTTTTGACGAGAAACAGGGCCAACGACTGTTGGTACACTCGCATCGTAACGGTCGCGAATTTTAACGGTTTCACGCTTTTCAAAATCCACGCCATTCAGGTGTTCAATGAAGGTTGTTACAAAGTGCTGACGTGTCTGTTCGCCGTCACTCACAATATCAATACCAGCTTGTTGCTGGTCTTGAAGAGACACACGTAGCGCATCTTGTTTGCCGTCGGTTAATTCGTCGCCTTCCAGTTTCCATGGAGACCAAAGTGTCTCTGGCTGTGCTAGCCAAGATGGCTTAGGTAAGCTGCCTGCTGTTGAAGTCGGTAATAATGTTTTCATAATTAATACTGCCTATCCTTGGTGATTTAAGAGCGTAATTGCTCGATTAAAGCGCGTAGTTGGCAGACCAGTTCTCTAGAACTGACTGGTATGGCTTAATGAAAGTCTCTTCTGCGAATTTACCTTGTTCGATAGCTAATTTGCTTCGTTCTTCTCGGTCATACACGATTTGAGTTAGCGAGTGATCCAAGTTTTTCAAGTTTGGTTGGTAACAGTTGCCCGCAACGGCATTCGCGTTGTAAATCTCAGGACGGTAGATTTTTTGGAATGTACCCATGGTGCTGATGGTGCTGATAAGCTCTAGGTTTGAGTAATCGTTCAGTAGATCACCAAAGAAATAGAAAGCTAGAGGTGCAACACTGTTTGGCGGCATGAAGTAACGAACCTGTAAGCCCATCTTCTTGAAATATTGTTCAGTTAAAGAAGACTCATTCGGTTGGTATTCAAAACCTAATACTGGGTGTTGGTTTTCAGTGCGGTAATAGGTTTTATTATCTGACACGCTTAAGCAAATAACCGGTGGTTTATTAAAGTTCTTTTTGTAAGCGTCAGAGTTAACGAAATATTTAAAAAGCTTGCCGTGTAAATCCCCAAAATCTTCTGGAATGCTGAATTTCTCTTGGCCTTTATTATGATCCAATAGACGTACGCTAAAGTCATAATCTCGAACATAAGAAGAGAAGTTATTTCCGATAATGCCTTCAATACGCTCGTTAGTTTTACGGTCTAGAATATTAGTTTTCAGTACTTCAATGGAAGGGAATGCTTCGCCGTTGCTTTCAATGTCCATATCAACAGAAATGATTTCAAGCTCTACAGAGTAACGGTCGCCCTTTGGGTTGTCCCAGTGTGCTAATGCGTTGAAACTGTTGTCAATCATCTGCAGTGCATTGCGCAAGTTTGCTTGGCGGCTGTCACCACGCGCCAAGTTAGCGAAGTTGGTGGTGATACGTGTGCTGTCCGCAGGTTGATAGTTCTCGTCGAGGCTAATGCTCTTAATTGTAAAATTAAATTCTGTATTCATGTTGATCTGATATCCCAATCTGTAGTCTGACTTTCTCGGTCTTTAGAATTAAAATAGCTTTTATTTTTGCTTGTGACCGGATTAATAGTTGAAGGCAATACTGTATGAAAATTTAATACGGTATTAAGTTAATCGCTTGGTATTTTTATACTTGGTTCGATAAATGATTAACAATGGTATTCTTTCACAATCAACATGAGGAATATTCATGATCTATTATGTTTGAAAATATTAGGTGGTGTCAGTTATATTAATTGGCTTGATGGAAATATAACCACATTAATAGTGTGTTATTTAAGACAATTAATTTAATTAAGAGATGGACGAAATGAGTGAGTTGCTGTTGTTGATTTTATACTGTGCATTATTAGGCAGTGGTGTTGGGTTTCTAGCTGGTTTGTTAGGGATTGGCGGAGGGCTGATCATTGTTCCGGTGTTAAGCAGCATTTTACTTTATTTAGAAGTTCTACCGTCTGACCAAGTTGTTGTCGCTGCGATTGCGACTTCCTTGGCCTCGATTCTATTTACTTCCACTTCTTCTGCGCTTGCTCACCACAAGAATGGAAACGTGCCTTGGGATTTGGCACCTTGGATCATGTTGGGTGTTGCTCTGGGTGCGTTGGTTAGTGGTTTTATGGCAGCCCTGTTGCCAGAAAAAGTCGTTCGTATTGTGTTCGCCGTGAGTGTGGTTTTGATTGCGATCAAGATGTTCTTAAGCAGCAAAAATGACGCACCTAAGGAACGAAAACTACCAAACAAGGGCGTACTAACAGTTCTAACAACCATTACAGGTGGCTTGTCTGCCATGATAGGGATTGGTGGTGGTGCATTGTTGGTTCCACTATTGACGTTCTTCTCAGTCGATATGAAGAAAGCCATTGGTTGCGCGTCGGCTTGTGGCATTGTCATCGCCTTGTTTGGCTCGGTAGGTTACATCAGTTCAGGCAGCAGCCACTTTGCTCTAACAGACGGTTTTGCTGGTTTTGTTTATCTGCCTGCGCTGTTGGGTATCGTATGTACCTCTTGGTTTACAGCTCCGTTAGGCGCAAAAGCCACCAACCATTTACCGGTTCCAACGATTAAGAAGATTTTCTCAGTACTGTTGGTTGTTATCGCAGTAAGTATGGTAGCTCGCTAATTAAAGATTGTTTAAATATGATTATAGAGAGCAAAAACGAATAAATTAATCGACAACCTATAATTAGAAAAGGGCAGCTTTATAACTGCTCTTTTTCTATTTATCAGTCTATGATTATAGCTCTATGTATATGAGTATATTGATAAAGCTTGCAGTTTATTCTATTCAATAAAACGCTATCAATGAGTAATTTATGGATCCTTTAACACAGGGCGTGCTAGGCGCTTCTTTGTCACAGTCGGCAAGCAAAAAACAGCATTTAGTTGTCGCTGGTGTATTAGGGCTGCTCTCCGGGTTGGCTCCAGATTTAGATGCACTGATTAAGTCTCAAAATGACCCTTTGTTGGCTTTGGAGTTCCATCGGCAATTTACCCATTCACTCTTCTTTATCCCCATTGGCAGTTTGATCTGTGCCTTGGTTCTGCATCATCTGATTGCAAAAAGGCGCGGGCTTACTTTCAAACAAAGCTGGCTGTTTTGCGCTCTGGGTTATGGCACTCATGCACTGTTAGACGCTTGTACCACTTATGGCACGCAGTTACTTTGGCCTTTGACTAATGCGCGTTTTGCTTGGAATACCATATCAATTATCGATCCTGTTTATACGCTGCCCATCTTAGTTTTGCTTGTGTTTGCAACGTTGAAACGAGCACCTTGGCTAGCACGTGTCGCATTTGCTTGGGCTTTGGTTTACCCAACATTAGGGATGATTCAGCGAGATAGGGCAGAGGCGATTGGGTGGCAATTAGCGGAACAAAGACAACATACGCCGATTCGATTAGAGGCAAAACCAAGCTTTGCGAATATCTTAGTTTGGAAAGTGGTGTACGAAACAGAGGCTCATTATCATGTAGACGCAGTGCGGGTTGGTACATCGGTAAACGTATATCCAGGAGAGTCGGTCGCTAAGCTGAACGTTAGCAGGGACTTACCTTGGCTTGACCCTGATTCGCAACAAGCCGAAGATATTGAACGCTTCCGCTGGTTCTCTAATGGTTATATTGCTCAGGACCCAACGGACGAGTTGCGTATTATCGACGTCCGATACTCAATTGTACCGAATCAAATGAAAGCACTTTGGAGTATCAAGTTATCAAAATCTGTTGATGCCAATTCGCATATAAAATACGAAACTCATCGAGACAACACCCCAGAGTCGAGACAGATCTTCTTCGATATGCTCACTGGCGATAAATGATCTAGTTTTCAACAGTAAAAAGGCTGAGTCAGATAATCTGCTCAGCCTTTTTTTTTCTGCTGACTAATAGAAAATTATAGGTAACGCCTTCTCAAATGGTCTTTGAAGTATTGCGCATTCAAAGTTTCACCGGTTGCACCTTTCACCAAATCATCAGTGCTCAGCAGGCTACCTTTGCTCCAAATGTTCGATTCTAACCAAGTGAAGATAGGAGATAGGTCACCGCTTTCAATCACTGAGTTCACATCAACCGTTTTCTTCATTGAAGCCATGAACTGCGCCGCGTACATCGCACCTAGTGTGTAAGATGGGAAGTAACCAAATGCGCCATCAGTCCAATGTATGTCTTGCATACAGCCATTTTTGTAGTTGTGCGTCTTTGTAGTAGACATTTTGCCTTTGGCGTCTGTCCAGTGGATGTCTTGCATGCAGCCATTAGTGAAATTGCCTTGAGTGCCTAAGCCAAGGTATGACTGCATCTTGGTATTCCATAACTCTGGAACGTCGGTGTGTTTGATCTTGCCGTTGATCAAGTCACGCTCAATCTCGTAGCGCAAGATAACGTGTGCAGGGTAGGTCAGTTCATCAGCATCGACACGGATGAAGTCTTTCTTCACGCGAGTGTAGATCTTCTGGAAGTTCTCTTTCTCAAACTCTGAGCCTGAGAACTGCTGGCCAGCCAAGTTTGCTAAGTGTCCGATGAATGGATCGCTGCGGCCGACTTGCATCTCGAAGAACAAAGACTGAGATTCATGGATGCCCATAGAGCGCGCTTCACCCGCTGGTTGGCCTGCTAGGTGTTTTGGTAAGCCTTGTTCGTAACGTGCGTGCCCTGTTTCATGCACAATGCCCATTAAGCTTTGAACGAATTCCGCTTCGTCGTAGCGGGTTGTGATGCGCACGTCTGAAGGCACGCCGCCACAGAATGGGTGAACACTTTCATCTAGTCGGCCGTGTTCAAAATCGAACTGAAGCAGCTTCATGACTTCTAAACCAAGTGCTTTCTGTTTCTCGGTCGAATAGATCCCAGATGGCGCATTAAATTGCTCGCTCGACTGTTTTTCGATGACTTCGTCAATCAGGTTTGGTAGCCATGTCTTAACGTCGGCAAACAAGATATCAAGAGAAGCTGAGCTGGTGCCCGGTTCATAGATATCCAGCATCGCATCGTAAGGCGTTAGATTTGCTGCGTCGGCGCGGATCTGTGCTTCTTCACGAGATAGCTCAACCACTTCACGCCAGTTCTTTTCGAATCCAACCCAGTCGTTGTTACCACGTTGGCTGCGCCATGCATGTTCACATTTCGAACCCGCTAGAGATTTCGCTTCAACCAGTTTTTCTGGCAATAAGTTTGCTTGTTGCCATTGGCGTTTAATTTCACGCAGAGACGATTGTTGCTCGCCATTTAGCGCTTCGCTTTCAGCGTCTGCAATCCAATCGCCAAGCTGTGGTTGCGTCATCAACCCGTGAATATGAACCGAAAGCTCGGCCATTGCTTCACTTCGAGCTTGGTTACCACCTGCAGGCATCATTGAAGCTTGGTCCCAACCACAAATAGAGGCTAGGTGTTGAAAGCGTGAACATTTTTGAGAGTGTTCGACTAGTTTTTTGAATGCGCTCATTTGACTACTCTTAATTTGGTTTCTTTAAATGAACCTTAGGACTGCGTCAGCGTTAAGGTTCATCTCTCGTTTACTTTGATTATGGCTCTACTTTTAAAAGACGCTGACCTTCGTAGTCGAAGATAGAGCGAGAAAAGCATGAGGCGGTACGATGCCTTGAATTTACTATTTCTTAACAAATTAAACTGTTCTATTGTGCACAAAATCAGTGAGTTGTATAGCTGGTGGCAATTGTTGCTTGCGAATTGTTCAGATACACGGTATTGATGACAGATCGCTGAACAAGAATGACAATGATATGGATATTTTGAACTTTGAGGCATTTCTGATTGCCATCACTATTTTAACGCTAACGCCGGGTTTAGATACGGCATTGGTAATTCGCAATACTAGCCGTTCTGGCTTATCTGACGGTGTGATGACCAGCTTTGGTATTTGTAGCGGCCTTTATGTACACGCGTTTTTCTCTGCTGTGGGTATTTCTGCAATCCTCGCTCAATCCGCTGAACTTTTTCAAGCCGTTAAGATGGTGGGTGCGGTTTACCTGATCTGGCTCGGCTTAAGCAGTTTACGAGCGTTGATGAAAAACGGTGGCGGTTTGAAGGTAGGTGAACAAGCTCAGCAAGCATACAGTGCAAAGCGTTCTTTGCGTGAAGGCTTCTTGTCTAACGTTCTTAACCCCAAAACCGCGGTTTTCTATTTGGCCTTTTTACCTCAATTTGTAAACCCTGAAGGCTCGCCTTTATTGCAATCTATGCTGATGGCTTCGGTACACTTTATGATTGCTATGGTGTGGCAATGTAGTTTGGCTGGGGCTCTTAACTCCGCTAAAAACTTGCTTAAGAATGCGAGCTTTATGAAGTGGATGGAAGGCGTGACGGGTATGGTGTTAGTGGGACTTGGTGTGAAGCTTTTAATGGAAGAACCTAGCTAAGTCATAGTAACCTAGTGTATTGAATTCTAAGTCATTGGCACATAGCCATTGGTTTTCTAATAAAACGCCCGCACATCATTGCGGGCGTTTTTGATCGCTCAATTCTAATACCAATCACAGTAAGTAAGTGATCAAAAATAGCGTAGAAAAAAAGCTTGAGAACGAGGCAGCTCTTTTTGACAAGTAGCTTCGATAAGTAGTTATTCTACAATCAAAAATTCTAACGAAGTTATCGAGATTTTTAACAAGCTAGGGTGAGCAGTTATTTACTACGATTGGTATAATTATGCTTTAACTGCTTCACAGTCATTTGAAGAAGTTAACGGTTTGAAGAATAGCTTTGTTTCTTCGATAACAACGTGGCGTAACAAAATCAGTCCGATTAGGTTCGGAATTGCCATTAGGCCGTTCACGATATCCGCCATTATCCAGATCATGTCGAGCTTTAAGAATGCACCAGAGGCAACCAAGGCGATGAAGATGATCTTGTAAGGCAATACTGCTTTGGTACCCAGTAAGAACACTACACAGCGCTCACCGTAGTAGTTCCAACCTAAAATTGTTGTAAACGCAAAGAAGATTAAGCCAACAGAAACCAACATAGGGCCAAGGGTGTCAGCATTCAAACCTACAGCGAATGCATGAGTGGTCATTGCAGCGCCAGAAAGGTCAGTCTGCCAAGCGCCCGTTAAGATAAGCGCCAGACCTGTCATCGTACAGATGATGATGGTATCGAAGAAGGTACCTGTCATAGAGACAAGCCCTTGTTTCACACATGAGTCTGTTTTAGCCGCAGCGGCTGCCATTGGTGCGCTACCTAGGCCTGATTCATTCGAGAACACGCCACGAGCGATGCCTGATTGGATAGCAAGCATGATGCTCGCGCCAAAGAAACCACCGGTTGCGGCTGTGTTGGTAAACGCAGAAGTCACAACAAGGGTAATGGCATTCAGTAGTTGGTCTGCATTTGAAACAAGAACGCTTAAACACGCGACGACGTACATCACCGCCATCGTAGGAACGACTTTCCCTGCTACTTTAGCGATAGATTGAATACCACCAAGGGTTACAACCGCCACGAGTATCGTGAGGACAACCGCTGACATTTCACGCGGGGCGCCAAATGAAATCTGAGTTGCATCTAAGATAGCGTTTACTTGTGGGAAGGTACCAATACCGAAGCAAGCAACACCGAGCGCGAAGACAGCGAACATTACCGCTAAGATTCGTGAGCCGACACCGTATTGCAGGTAGTACATTGGGCCACCAACCATTTCTCCATTGCTATCGGTTCTGCGGTATTTAACGGCAAGTAGGCATTCTGCGTATTTGGTCGCCATACCAAAGACAGCGGCAAGCCACATCCAGAATAGGGCACCAGGGCCACCAATCTTGATTGCGGTCGCTACACCAACGATGTTACCTGTACCAATAGTGGCAGAAAGCGCTGTACACAAAGCGGCGAAGCTTGATACGTCACCCGTACCGGATTTGTCTTTGCTGAACACCATTTTTAGCGCAGTTGGAAGGTGTCTAAACTGGAGTAAGCCTAAGCGAAAAGTAAAATAGATACCTGTACCCACTAGCAGAATAAGCAGTGGTGGTCCCCAAACGAATTGGTTGATGGTTTGTAGTGTAGCTTGTAGGTGGTTCATAGATTCCCCTTAATAAATATAAAATTTAAGGAGAAGAGGGAAGGCAGTGCAGATCACAGGGATCGGGAGCACTACTTAATACATACGAATTTCTAGATAGAATTCTTTTGTTAATTAAGGCTGTTGCTTTCCACTCCTCTGTCCTTTTGCCTGAGAGTTTCACTTAGCGAATCACTTATAGATAAGTAACGGGCACTAAGCTTGCTCCTTCGGCGACCGCTTGCTACAAAAAAGTAGTACGGTTCTCTCCAGAGGTTCCTCCAACGACAGTCCTCACTTTTCTGGATTTCTCCAGCACAAAGCGCCTGAAAGATTTACTTCTTCGGCGGGTTTATCTAACTAAATGTTAATATTTAGTTAAAAACCACTCTCCTGCAGTCTTCATCGGAACAATTACCTAAATATTTAGGTAATCTGTAAGCGTATCCTAGATCATATAAAATGTGATGTCAGCTACAAAATATCTGTTTGCTTAAATGTTGTTCAACTAAATGATCAAACAACGAGTCTCTGACGTAACTTGCTTATTTAAATGGTATAAAATAGAGAAACAAGGAGGAGTTATGACTCGATTAATAGCGATTGTTTTTTTATTGGCTTTGGCATTTGTACTGTTTCGTTACCGGACGAACGAAAAACTGCAAAAATGGGTAGTGATAGTTATCGTTAGCAGCTTCCTTTTGTATACTGCCAGCCTGATGATTTCAGAGTTAACTCGTTAAACCTATCTTTGAGCTGTGATCGGTAGGTATTAACGAGTTATCAAAGCTCAAGTGCTTCTGGCTTGGGCAATAGATTTAACTGAGTCTATTGTATCAGTATCAGTATCAGTATCAGTATCAGTATCAGTATCAGTGTCAGTATCAGTATCAGTGACCGTGTAACGTAAAAACAAATTTTTGGGAGTACCCGCTCGTGAACCAGCAATCTGGACAAAGCGAACAAGATGAAGTGGTTGTTATTGAAGAACGTGATAAACGTAGTCAGCTCTATATCGGCATTGCTGCGGTTATCGGTTTGGCGTTAGGCGGCTTAATCGGTTCTACAGTCACGGCTTCGAAGTGGGAGTCCACTTATCAGGTACTAGAAACTCGTTATCAAGAACTGCGTGATAGCAAAACGCAGTTGGTGACATCAGTTGAAGAGAAAGTGGCAAAAGTTGATACCGAAATCGATGCGAAAGTAGAAGCTGCTCTAGTGAAACAGGAAGAAGCGCATCAAAAAGAGCTTCAAGATTTAGCGAAACAGTCTGCAGTTTTGGAGAAGGCGAACTACTCGCTAGAACAGCAAATAAACGAACAGAAGCAAGCGTTAGAGCAAACTCAACAAAACAATCAAAAGTTGAGCCGTCAAGCTGATATGCAGTCGACTTTGTTTGAACGTTCGCGTGAGCTTTTCCGCAAAGAATTACAGATATCTCAAGAGCTTGAAAAACTCGAGAAAGAAAGAGATGACATCGAACAGAAACTTGGTTCTTTGAAACAAGCATGTGATGTTTTCTTGGATGGCACATCATGGGATGCAAAATCTGACGCTTGTGAGAAGCAGGATAACGCTAACTCGCGCTTGAGTGACATCAGACAAATGATTGAAGTTCACACCATGGATATCAAGCAGATCAAAACTCTCACTGAAGAGATGGGTCTATAAGCCCGGTACTTAATCTCATCAGCAATTAACTTGTTTGATTGTTGGTACTCAAACGCCCACATCATGTAAATGATGTGGGCGTTTTTGCGTTGCTCTACGCGACAATCTGTGAATTGTCCCTAAAATTTATTATCATATGCAACTAGTTGGCTCTTGGTGACTTTGCATGCATATTTAGATAACCGGAAAGCAGCACAATGGTCGCGATCAAGGATAAGCCCGCGGTTTACTATTACTTCGTGACTCGATAAATGTCTAAGGATGGATAATATAATGCATGAATACGAATGCGAAAACTGCCCAATAGTTTATTGCTTTGATGATTGCCATTCGCCACAAAAAGAGGCGAAAATTATAGACATTGAAGCGCTAGCGAAAAGAGCTGATGGAGAAACATCACAAAGCGTGAGAGTGACCAAAATCCTTCAGGATCTCGATCAGCAATAGGCTATATGTGATAGCTGTTGCTTAAGGCACCCAAGTAAACTATTCACTTGAGTCAAACATAAAAAATCCCCACCAACAAAGTTGGCAGGGATTCTAGATCAGTAGCATTATTGTTCTCGCTTTTTCAAGCAAAAGGGTAACTTCCTAGAAGTGACTGTTTTAGAACAATATCATTTTGCTACAAACTACTTCTCGTAAGTTTTGATTTCGCCTGATTTAACACGAGCAACGAACGATTGCAGTTCTTTCTTCACAACAGGCATCAAGAAGTACAGACCAAGAATGTTGAAGATAGACATTGCAAAAATAGCCGCATCAGAGAAGTCGATTACCGCGCCGAATTGAATCGTGGCACCAATCACAACAAACACACAAAACATCACTTTAAAAATCAGTTCAGTCGTTTTTCCTTCACCAAATAGGTAAGTCCAAGCCTTAAGACCGTAGTACGACCAAGAGATCATGGTAGAAAACGCAAACATGATTACCGCGAGAGCGAGTGTGTATTTGAACACTTCTGCCGTTTCGGTAAATGATGCAGCAGTAAGCGTTACACCCGTTAAACCAGAACCATCGAATGGACCCGTATTTAGACCAGCGATAGTGATAACCAATGCTGTCATTGTACAAATGATTACCGTATCAACGAACGGTTCTAATAGTGATACTAGACCTTCAGTGATTGGCTCTTTTGTTTTAACTGCTGAGTGAGCGATAGCTGCTGAACCTACACCTGCTTCGTTCGAGAACGTCGCACGTTTTAGACCTTGGATTAAAGCACCTATGAATCCACCAACTACACCTTCGCCGGTAAATGCACCTGTAAAGATTGCACTGAACGCAGGACCTACTTGATCAAGATTAGAACCGATAACAATCAGAGCCATACCGATATACAGAGCAGCCATCCAAGGAACAACTTTTTCCGTTACCGATGCGATAGAAGGCATACCACCAACAATCACAGAGAAAACTAAAGCAGCGAGTACAAGGCCAGTGATCACACCGTATTCACTCGGTACATCGAATGCGTAAGTTAACATGGCGTGTGCTTGGTTAGCTTGGAACATGTTGCCGCCGCCCAATGCGCCTAAAATACACATAAGTGCAAAACCAATAGCAAGGCCTTTACCGAGTCCACCCAATCCTCTTTCGCTTAGGCCTTGGCTTAGGTAGTACATTGGACCACCTGAAACAACACCTGAAGGTAGGATAGTTCGGTATTTCACACCTAGGGTACATTCACAGAACTTAGACGCCATACCCAGAAGACCACACAAGATCATCCAGAATGTCGCACCAGGACCACCAATTGCGAGTGCAGCACCCACACCGGCAATATTACCAAGCCCAACAGTTCCAGAAAGCGCGGTTGTTAACGCTTGAAAGTGAGAAACTTCCCCTTCGTGTTTGGAGTTAGGGTCTGTGTACTTACCTTTAATAATGTCTATTGCCATCCCGACACGTTTAAATTGAACAAAGCCAAAGTAAACAGTAAAGATGATCGCAGCGAGCAATAGCCAGCCAACAATAATCGGGAAGTTTGCTTCACCAAGCGGTACGCTTTTAAATATTAGTCCAACGAACCAACCTGTGTATTCGTTGAAAAAACCATCAACACTTTGACTTAAGTTACTGATAGTTTGATTAAATGATCCTTCTTCTGCAAATGCACTGGAACTAAATAATAATATAAACCCAAAAAATAATTCACGTATGTTTTTCATGGTTTTCCCTGTCTTTTTATTAAATTATGTTTGTTGCTGTTGTGTTTTTTCTATTTGTTTTTTTACGTTTCAGTGACTCATCTACTTCATTCGACGGCAACATAAACGGCTGTAGCTAGGTCGAAAAACGAAATAAATATAAGTACTGATCTTGCTTTATATGGATATCCTTTTGGTATGTGCACCAATTAGACTATGGCATTCGGCCTGCCAAGTCCTACTGATAATCCTATACACAAAAATAATGCCCTTAAAGAATTTTTTACAATAAATTTACAATTGTTCGGGTTTTGTCATTGTTTGGGAATAAGCAGGTGTTTTTTAGGCTGGAAAAGTATATGCAGTAGCTGTTATAGCGATGGGTATGGTGAATGATCTAGGGTGGCGATAGGGAAGTCGGCGAGTTTGAATGTACGATATATGCTTGAGAGGTGTTTAAACAATTGATGGACGAAGTTGTAATCGGGGCTGAGGGCGTTAAAGCGCCTTATATTGAAGTGACCCAGTAAAATTGGTCATTCTTGTTAAACGGCTTTCAAGGCTCGGGATTGATGCGCTAGGGCTTGTTCTTCATACTAAAATGCCACCGCAAATCTGCAGTGGCATTTGAATGACAACAAACCATCATGTAAATCTTTAACTACAGCTCTAATACACACTATAGCTCTAATACAAACTATAGCTCTAACAGTTTGGCTAATTCACGCTCTTCGAGAAGTTCTTCAATGCGTTGACGAGCCTTAGGCCCTTCAGCTTGTGCTTTGGTTGACTTGCCGGCTTTTTTGCTGCGGCTCGTTTTTGTTTTTTCCTTAGTTGTCATCGTAACCTTCCTTGTATTTTTTATCTTACAGGTTGCATGTCTCTTTTAGAGCTTTACCTGCTTTAAATGCTGGTGTTTTTGACGCTGAGATTTGAATCTCTTCTCCAGTTCTTGGATTGCGACCAGTGCGAGCAGCGCGGCTATTTACTTTGAAGCTACCAAACCCAAGGATCGATACATCATCGCCATTTGCAAGCGTAGTCGAGATGCCTTCAACGAGTGCATTGAGTGCTGTGCCTGCTTGCTCTTTTGATATGTCAGCGGAAGTTGCGATGTGTTCAACTAATTGAGATTTGTTCATATTTTAATTTCCTTATCGAGTTCGTATGGTGTCTAGCTTTTGCAAACTAGTTGTTTGAATCTACCAATATGAACTGAAGTTATGTCATTGCTAGGATTGAACTTTGTAAAGTAACAAACGATGTTGATTATAAAAACATATCACGCCTCATTCAATGCAAATCATTGAGTATTGCCTGTTTTCGGCCAGTTATGGACAGTGAGTCATGAAAATGAGCATCGTTTTGTTTTAATTAATTCATGATGTCAATTAAAGTTGATATTTGGCTGCATGCAGAACAGACGAAAAAGCCCAGCGTGTGTGCTGGGCTCATACTTTTTGTGAAGCAATTGGTTTTTGAAGCTAGCTGTTTTTTGAAGCAATCGTTTGAAGCAAATGAGTATTTGAAGCGGTTTCGTACTCGGAGCTAACGTAACGAAAACTACTTAGTAATAAAGATCTGTTCCGTTTCTAGCGAGGTCATAGAACGAACTTGGCGCCAAATGTAGTAGAAGATACCTAACATCATCAACATACTCGGGATAGCGATGGCCGGGTAGCTGTAAAGTGTCAGCTTCCCCAATTCTTCATTAAAAGCTGCAGTACCAGCCGGGCTAGTGACAATCCAAGTCGCTAGAAAGTAGTTCATCGCAGAAGAAAACGCGAAGGTACTAGCGAATAGGTAGTTTGACTTCATTAGGCAACGATTAAACTCTGCTTGGTTACCGAACTGTCTTAAACGCTCTTCGATTAGAGATATGTTTAACAGTGCCGGTGTGAAGATAACTTTCTGGATAAACGGGTAGCGAGTGAAGGTTGATCCAAGAACCGCTAAACCAATTAGGCCGGGTATTAATGCTTCTTTTAGTGCTAACCAACGAGTGTCGAGTTCGAAGAAGCCAATACCGCCGGTTAATAGCACGCTGATAAAGCCAAGTGCCGCAATGAAGTTAAACTTCTTGTTGCGGATTAACTCCATACCACCGTAAGCAATAGGGAAGGCAAGGGCGACAAGTAGTGCTAAGCCAGTTCCTAGGTGTTCCTCTCCACTGAACTTCATTAAGATAAATGAAGGAAGAAAGACGTTAAATACGACTTCGAAAAGAGGACTCGATTTTTTGTTTTCTGTACTACTCATAATTTCTAAATACATTATGTTATGGATTTATTCTCAGGGATTGTTGTTTACCTCGCTCAAGATGTAAAGCCTTAAGACGTCATGCTGTGTAACGACATGTGACATCAACGACATCCCAGAGCTTATTTATGGGTAATTCAGCAATTTCGTGTCTGAGTTCTGGACTAACTTG
Source organism: Vibrio syngnathi (assembly GCF_002119525.1). Taxonomy (NCBI): domain Bacteria; kingdom Pseudomonadati; phylum Pseudomonadota; class Gammaproteobacteria; order Vibrionales; family Vibrionaceae; genus Vibrio; species Vibrio syngnathi. The sequence goes on from NZ_CP017916.1 coordinate 1,379,951, forward strand.
GGGCTTATTGTGTGAAAGCCGTGGCTTGGTGAGTCAATTTCTATGAACTCAATAGCCAAGTTTTTCGCGTTTTTTGCTTTGATCCATAATCATCAAATCACCTAAGGCTACAAAGGCATCTCCATATAATTGGAAACATGATAGGCAAATTGCTTGCGATGTTTTGGTTATGTTATAACATAACTTTAAGCGTTCTCTTACTGAGAATAACGATCCTGTCGGTAAGAGAAAAACGATAAGCATGTATCAAGGAGATGACGTAATGAATGCTGTGTTAACTAAACCTTTGGCAGCCCATAATAATCAGCCACTTAACATTAGTTCAGCTGTGGATATCAAGGATCAGGTGGATCATGATCCATGCTTTAGTACTTCTGAGCAGCCAACGGTACTGGCTGACATCTACCAAAGCGATATCAACATCGCGATTTGGCAGCGTACATTTGATGCTGACTTAACAAGTGCCATTTGTGAGTTTATGGCGTCGAATCCAAACTTTAGTAAGTCTATTAGCCTGTCACCCGATAACGCTTTTGAGAAATTAGAGTTTGCGACAGGCGGAACGGCTTCTAAAGCGCTATTAGAAAACATGGCAGAGTTAGTGGATATGTTCTGTTGCTTGTTCGAACTTGAAGACGTAGGGCTGCGTCTAGCCGTTCTGAATAAAGCGATGTGTCCCCGTTTCCATTTTGACCAAGTACCTTGCCGCTTAGTGACGACGTATCATGGTGTCGCGACTCAATGGCTACAGAATGACTCGGTCGATCGTTCAAAGTTAGGTCGTGGAAGCAACGGGCAACCCGATTCTGCTTCAGGCTTATATGCTCATGAATCTGATATTCAACAAATGGTGAGTGGTGATGTGGCGTTGCTGAAAGGAGAGAGTTGGAGTGGCAATGAAAATGCGGGTCTTGTACATCGTTCTCCCGTCACTTCATCTGCCGAGACGCGATTGTTGCTGACGCTAGATTTCGGCTAATAAGCTATTTTATGAGATGAGATGAGATGAGATGAGATGAGATGAGCAAGCGACTAAGTGCAGCTTGCTCTTATTCGTTTAAGCGAAGACGCGGATACGGTGTCCGTCTGGATCCACAGCAAGAAAGTTGATGCCGTAAACCGACTCTTCTGGATCTTGTTCAAACTGAATGCCTTTTTCTTTCCATGCTTGATAAAGATTTTCCAGTGTTTCTTTATCTGCGATAGGCATAGAAAGCTCAGTACCGCCGCCCTTGATGTTACTTGCTGGTGTTAGAACGTCAGCCTGCTTGAGGGTGATTTTAACGTTGTCTGCAAAATCTAGGGCAGCAAAGGTGGGTGATAAAAGCTTTGGCTCGCAATCAAATGCTTTGGCATAAAAGTCCATGCTGCGATGAATGTCTGCGACATAAAGAACAAATGAATCAATGGTAAACATAATAACTCCTAGGCTGATCAATTTGATTTGCAATGTGGTTTCTGAGTTAACTCGTTTCGTCTCTGAGCAACTTGACTTTCATCGAGTTCGCTCGGCTTGAGAGAGATATAACGCGTGCTAGTGACAGTTTTTGTCAGTAGTGAATCACTTTATCTGCAATACCTTCTATGTTCTGCCAATCTTTGATCAAGTCATGACGCGGGCGCTGATATTTTTCTTTGAGCATTTTCCATTCAGCTATTCTATCTAGCCTAAAATTCCGATACGCATTTCGCGTTTCACACCAAGCGACCAAGACATAGTGTTGTTCGAATAAGCCAATCAACATTGGCCAAACGATTCTTGAACTCACATTAGCTTTTGCGTCTGTGTAATGGAGCTCAGCTTTGTTCTGCTGCTTAATTGCCAACTTGATGTCTGACAGTTCAATAGTTAACTCTGCAACCTCAATGATTGAAGCAACACGGACAATGTCTTCACTGCGTTTGGCCTGGTGGTCAGCAGGCAACACCGCAGAAATCTTAGCAATGGCATTTCTAGCCGATTCACTGAATTCACCATTGGCTTGCTTGGCGACCCATTCAGCGCCAAGCCGTAACGCTTCCAATTCTTCCGTTGAAAACATCATTGGTGGGAGAGTGAAGGTAGGTTTCAATTGATAACCCACTCCAGCTTCACCATCAATTTCAGCACCTTGTGTTTGCAGCGTCACGACATCGCGATAAATGGTGCGAGTACTCACGTTTAGCTCGCTAGCCAAGTAGTCAGCGGAAACTGGGTATTTATGACAGCGCAATAATTGGAGCAGATCGAAGAGACGTTGACTTCGGGACATAGGAAAACTCTGAGTACTTAACAGTTTGTAAGATTAATGGATTGAGAATACTAACGCCATCTACATTAAGATAAATGAAGCAAAAGGCTCGGCATTTTATTTTCTTATTAACGTTATTCAACCTTAGCGTATGTCGTTCGTCGGCTAGAGTTGATCTGGATCTAATTTTTGGCCCGCATTTATCGATAATACAAGAGGTTAGCACGTTTAATTATTTATTTTAACATGTAAAATAAATGGTGCTTGCAAACTGTGTTGGTGACAAATTTGTCGCCGCGGTTTTTTACTTCCAAATTATAGGTTTTCTATGTTAAAGAAACTCTCGCTCAAAAATAAGCTGGCGATCTCTGCCAGTATGGCCATTATCCTGGGGGGGATTTTGGTCGAGGTATTGTCTTTTCGTGCTTCACTGCAACGTTTAGATATTGAAGTTGAACAGCGCTTAGAGGGGGCATCCGCTTCTTACAATCAATATGTATCGGATTGGATCTTATCCAAAGAGCGTGCGCTCACTTCACTTTCGAAAGAGTCCAAACAAGAAAGCTTGGTAACTCACCTAAAACAGGTCCGTGATTCTGCCTCTTTTGATAATGTCTTCCTGGCATTCCCTGACGGTTCACAAAAGAATGCGAATGGTGTTGTGTTGCCACCAGGCAATGATGATCCACGCGTATGGGGTTGGTACACCAATGCGGTTGCGAATCCAAGTAAAGTGTTCATGGACAACCCAACGGTTGCAGCGGCAACGGGCGCTAACGTTGTGTCGCTGGGTACCGCAATGCAATTACATGGTCAGCAGGTCGTGTTGGGTGCAGACGTAGAAATTACCGACATCCTTAATAGCCTTGAAAAGGTAATCCTTCCGGGCGAAGGTTACATGTTCATCGCGACCAATAAAGGCACGGTTTACACGCACGCAGATACTAAGCTACTGAACAAGAATATCAGCTCGCTTGGGTTGAATTTCTCCGATGTACAAAAGGCGTTGGTGAGCGGTAAAGATACTTCTATCGATTTGAACGGCAGTGACTATGTTTTGTATGCACGAGCGATTGATGGTACCAACCTGATTACCATCAGTGTTGTTAATCATGACTCTTTGGTTGCACCGTTATTTGATGCAGTACTCGGCCAAGTTTTAGTGACATTACTGGTCGTGATTGTATGTACCATTTTGTTTAACCTTTTGTGTACTATTCTATTCCGACCGTTGAACCACGTATCTCAAGCATTAGCGCAGATCGCTAATGGTAGTGGTGATTTAACTCAGCGTATTCATGTTGAGAACCAAGATGAAGTAGGAGAACTAGCACAGAACTTCAACACTTTTGTAGGCAGTTTACAGCAGTTGATTGGGCATATTCGTGGGCAATCAGAGCAACTAAACAACCAGTCTGAGAAAAGTACTCAGCGAGCGAATCGTTCGGTGGACGAGCTTAATCATCAACAGCAAGAGATCACCATGGTGGCGACGGCTGTAACGGAAATGGCGAGCGCAACGCAAGAGATTGCATCGCATGCCGAGCAAACAGCAAAAGCGGCGCAAGATTCAGCGACAAGCACTAACAGCGGTCACGCTCTGGTTGTGGATACCAAAGGTTCGATCAATAACCTTGCCAATGAAGTGAATGAAGCGGGTAATGTGATCAGCGAGCTAAACAAGCATGCTCAAGAGATCTCGACGGTACTTGCTACGATTCAAGGTATTGCAGAACAAACTAACTTGCTTGCTTTGAATGCTGCGATTGAAGCGGCGCGTGCTGGTGAGCAAGGTCGTGGTTTTGCTGTGGTTGCAGATGAAGTACGTGTGCTTTCTCAACGCACTCACTCTTCTACAGAAGAGATAAAGTCAACGATTGATGTTTTACAGCGCACAACGGCTCAAGCGGTTGATCTTATGGAGAGCAGTTCTAAACTGGCAATACATTCCGTAGAAGATGCTGACCGAGCTTCGCATGCGCTAGAAGAGATCAACACAGCGGTGGCTTTGATTAGTGATATGGCGACTCAAATCGCCACGGCTGCTGAAGAGCAAACGCATGTGACGGGTGAAATTACCCAAAACATTACGACCATTAAAGATGTTACTGACCACTTGGTTGTGGGCGCACAGGACAGCTTAACTGAGTCGAACGAACTTAAAAGCCAAGCCGCTGGTTTAAGTGACAAAGTGGCGACTTTTAAGCTTGCTTAACTGTTTCACTCACTGATGCCTGATCAGTGAGTGATTGTTAAGCAATAAGTCAAAGCGACGTAGATTACGTCGCTTTTTTTGTGTCTGTGAACCATACAATTCTTTATTAATCAGTTTCTGAAAACTCTCTAAGCGCGCTCATTGCTTCGTCTGCTTTCTCTTTTTGAACGAAGATATGGTCATGGTAACAACCAGCAATCACGTTGGCGCTAATGCCGTATGAGCCTAGCTTGGTGGCAAAGGCCGCTGTTAATCCAACTGCTTCAAGACTGGAGTGTACCGACAAAGTGATCAGGCTAAATACACTATCGAAATCGAGTTGCTCTTGGCGTGCGGCATCCTCAGTGAGCACCAAGGTTAAGCCTTCTTTTTCACGAAAGGTCGCGATTGGTTCGAGTTGAACATAATCTGCCAATCCCCCGTCTACAGTACAAAAAACGTAATCACCTTCAATGAGCTCTGGTGACATGGACTTTAGCAGAATGTTTAAATCGGTAATGGCGGTCATCGTCTTTTTCCCTGCGTAATCGCGTTTGTTTATGGTGTTGGATCATGCAGCCAAGATAGAATTTAGCTCTGCATAAGTAAAATTAATAATACTTATTCCACATCAGCATCGTTAATGAGAGAGCTTGTCTACCAGCTTGTTGATTGCCCCATCTCGCTAGATAAATGATCGATAAAGGCTCTTAACAGCGGAGTGACTTGCTTTCGGGTTCCGTAAACAGCGTGTACTCCGAGTGTTTTAGGTTGCCACTCAGGAAGTAATGACACTAAAAGACCATCTCGTATCAAGCCTTCGACGGAAGGGAAGGGCAATATGCTGATCCCATTGCCTTTAAGTGTGGCAGACAACAATACCTCAGAGGTGTTGGCACTGATATTCCCTTTAATCGGCACTGATTCCAATCCGTTCGGGCCATTAAACGTCCACGCGGTTTTACCAAAGTAACTGAATGACAGACAGTTGTGGTGCGCTAAATCTTGTGCGTTTGATGGCGCGCCTTTCTCTTTTAGATATTGAGGAGATGCGCAAATCACCGAGCGACATTCACCTAGCTGCTTAGCGACAATATTGGGCGTCAGTTCGTTGGTAATGCGAATTGCTAAATCGATACGTGACTCAACAAGATTGACCGTTTGATCGGTAGAAACGATATCAATCGAGATATCTGGCCATTTAGCGATGAAGCTGCTGATCACCTCCATCAAGAAACTGTCGACAATGGAATAACTCGCGGTAATACGCAGTTGGCCCTTCAAGTGTTCTCGGCTTTGGTTTCTGATACCTGCTAACGATGCTTCAAGGGCAAGCAGCTCTCTCGCGACTTCAAGCGTCTCTTTCCCCGCACTGGTTAAGCTCAAGCTTCGAGTGGTTCTATGAAGCAGGCGTGTGTCCATCCAGTTTTCGAGTTCACCCAAATAGCGCGTGACTTTGGTTCGAGAGAGATCAAGGTGTTCGGCTGCGGCACTCAAACTGCCACGCTCCACTATGGTGACAAAGACATTCATTGCCTCGAGTTTATCCATTGTTCTTATTACCCAAATGATTTTTGAATCTAATAGCTACTGGAAAATTATTATATGTCCGAAAATCGCAACAGTGAAAGTTGATTTGATGTCTATTTCATCTAAATCCAATCAAATAAGATGTTTGCACACTCAATGAGTTGGCAGGCGTTCAGCTCTTAATAACGGAATCAAGCTATGAAAAAGTTATCTAAAATCCTTGTATCAAGAACCGCGCTTTTAGGATCAATGAATTTAGGAGCCATGCTAGCTGCATCGAGTGTAGTCTCTGCTACTGAGCTAAACATCACTCATTACAATCCGGGTGAAAACGCGATATTCCCCGCAAGCTCTGTGTTGGTCGCGGGTGAGAAGGAAGTGATTTTGTTTGATGCGCAATTTAGCGTCGCAGATGGGCAAAAGTTGGTGGATCAAATCAAAGCGACTGGCAAAGAGTTGTCGATGGTTTACATCAGCAGCGGCGACCCAGATTTCTACTTTGGCTTAGAACCGATTGTGGCTGCGTTTCCAAACGTCGAGATCGTAGCTAGTGAAGCGGTTGTTGCACATATCAAACGCACTAAAGATGCAAAGCTCGAATACTGGGGCCCAATCTTAGAAGACAACGCACCGTCTAAAATCATTGTTCCAACCGTGCTTAACGACACTACGTTGAGCATAGAAGGTGAAGCTATCGAAGTGAGAGAAATTAATACACACCAAGCTTACCTGTGGGTTCCATCTGAAAAGACCGTGTTTGGTGGTGTGTCGGTGTATAGCGGTGTGCATGTATGGATGGCAGATACTGCATCGAAAGAGATTCGTAGCCAGTGGTCACAATCATTAGAGCGTATGAAAGAACTTGAGCCTGAAGTTGTCATTCCGGGTCACTACTTAGGTGAAATGCCAACGGGTACTAATGGCGTTCAATTTACATTGGATTACGTGGCTGATATTGAAAAGGCGTTAGCAAGCACAAGCAATCCAACGTCTGTAGATATCAGTGATTACATGAAGACTGCTTACCCGCAATTTAAGGCAACGGAAGGCGACCTAGAGCTGGGTGCCAAAGTGTTAAGCGGTGAGATGGAGTGGCACTAAGTTCATTATCTCGGTTGTATCTCAGAAAAGCTTGAAGATTGTGTGCTAGATTTAAGTTGATACACAACTGGAGATATCGATGGTCTGGCTTTCGGTGAAGGTACTACAGATTGGACTTGTCTACGGATACAGGAAGTATCAAAAAACGAAAAGAGCGCCTATTTAGGGGCTCTTTTTTTGATGTATTAGAAGCATGTGGAAAGAAAACTCACCATTGTCCGGTTTAATACTAAGTATCTAAATTGACTCTGAAATCTAACATCATCAATAAGCGAATTTATGTTGAAAATAGAACCCAATACTCCTCACATCGGTGCACGTATCCATGGTGTCGATCTCGCCACATGCAGTGCGACTGAACTCGATGAGATTTATCAGGCACTGATTACACATCAAGTGGTTTTTCTCGATGAGCAAATCCTTTCGCCCGAGCAACACTTGATGATTGCAGAGCGATTTGGAAAGCTCGAACCTGCGCATCCTTTCTTTCCTCGCGTCGAAAGCGCACCTCAAGTGAGTGTGATTGAAACAACCCGTGGCAATGCACCCATGGAAAGCTATTGGCATACCGACTTAACGTGGCGTAGCCTGCCATCTAAAGCTTCTTTGTTGCATGCTCGGCATGTGCCCAGTGCTGGAGGGGATACGATTTGGTGTTCGATGACCGCTGTGTTTGATTCATTAGATGAAATCATGAAGGCTAAGTTGAGAGGGTTGTCTGCGACTCATTCGCTGGTGGCTTTTGAAGGCATAGAACCGGATCAGATAGAGCTTGATTGGCACAAGTCGTTAATCAAAACCGCACAGGAAAATCCACCAGTAATCCATCCAGTTGTTCAAAGCCATCCGGAAACGGGTAAAGAAACACTGTATATCAATGAGCAGTTTACCCGTTATATCAACGAACTTGATCGTCAAGAGAGCGATGAGCTGCTCTGTCATCTGTTTGAAATTGCTCGACGTCCAGAGTTTCAGGTGCGCTTCAAATGGAAGAAGGGATCAATAGCGATATGGGATAACAGAGTAACGCAGCATTATGCGGTGATTGATTACGGCGATACTCCAAGAAAGATGCATCGCGTTACAGTGACATAATGCAAACTAAGAGGCGCACCGCTTGCTAAGGCGCGTTATTGGTGTAGGCGTGAGCGTATAAATCTGAATTACGAAGGGATATTGTCTGAATCAAAGTATGAAACCGAGACTTTATCCATCTAAATCAATAATAAAATTAAAAGCGTTGATACATATTTGATTGAAAGCTCACTGCTCTGAGGAGATGTGTAATATACTCAGCGGAAAACATAAGAACCAACATTAAATTTTAGACTTTGTAAACGTCAAGGCTTAGTAAATAAAGTATTTGTATGAACGCTATTCGTAAAGTTTATCAGTACGCAGAACCTAACCTAACTCTTGTGGGTTGGATGGGCTTTGTCGGTTTCCCTGCTTACTACATTGTATGGGAATTCTTGTTTCCGCAACCCTATGAAAATTTGGCCCTGCGTCTATTTTGCTCGGTATTATTCCTGGGGATTGTCGTTCGTAATCGTGTTTCATTTGTTTGGCGAAAGTACCTTCCGGCTTATTATCAAGTCGCTATCACCCTCTGCTTACCGTGTTTTTTCTTTTACATGCTGCTGATGAATAACTGGTCCAACGTATGGGTTATGTCTTTCATGTCGGCCATTTTCCTCCATATTCTACTAGTTCACGTGACCCGAGTGATGTTTGCACAAACCTTTGCCGGGATAGGGATTGCTACCTTGTGTGCATGGGTGGCACAAGGCTTCTACTTAGAGCTCACCATGAATTGGACGCATGTACCAATCTTCTTATTTATCTATTTGTTCGGTAACTTATTTTACTTCCGCAATCAGGTGGAACACGAGAATAAGGTGTCATTGGCGAAATCTTTTGGGGCCGGTATCGCGCACGAGATGCGAAATCCTCTGAGTGGTTTACTGACCTCTATTGATGTCATGCAGTCCATACTGCCAAATCCGAAAAGTGGTGATCACAAAGGGCAATACGCTTTAAGTAATGAAGAAGTCATACAGTTACGTGAAGTGGGCGATGAAGCGATGGAGATCATTCATTCAGGTAACGAGACGATTGACCTGCTATTGACTTCAATTGATGAAAACCGAGTATCTCGCTCTACGTTTAAGAAAAATTCAGCTCAAGCGGTGATCGAAGGGGCAATAGACAGCTTTAACTATAAGCGCTCGGCCGACAAATCGGCGATCTCTTTAGATGTACAAAGTAACTTTGACTTCTTGGGCAGTGATACCTTGTTGAAATACGTGATGTATAACTTGTTCAAAAACGCATTCCATCATCGCAGCCCTGAAGATTTTCACATTCATGTCACCATGTGCAGTGATGACGTGACCAATCAAATTATGGTTACCGATAATGGAGCCGGTATTTCAAACGATGTTATTCGTCGTATTTTTCAAGACTTCTACACGACAGGCCAATCGGGTAACTACGGTTTAGGTTTGCCATTTTGTCAGAAGGTCATGCGCTCGTTTGGTGGTGAGATTAAATGTCAGTCTGAAGTGGAACAGTGGACGCAGTTCACTATGACTTTCCCATCTTTGACTTCTCACTCTGTGAAGGAAATTAAGAGTGAGCTCACTAAGCTAAAGACAGTGTTGATGGTCAGTGACCAGAAAGTGCTCTCTAATAAAATTACTGATACGTCACGTTTTATGGGGTTTGACCTCACCGTATTAGACGTTGTATCAGCACTTAAAAATAAGGAATATCAATTTGAGTTCGATCTGATTTTCGTTGATATGGAGAGCTTAGATTTAAGAGCCAATTACCTCGATAGAGTTGAATCTTTGCTATCGTTCACTCAAGCGCGAATCATCTATTTGTATGAGCATCACCCCGTGAAGCGTGTTCGCAACGTTGCTTTTGAACCGATTTGGGTGGAAACACAAGTTTGGCTACTTAATACCAAGGCGACCATCGAGCGCTTACTTTTCGATTCCAATTACGTGTTGCCATCGGTGGCTGTAAAACCACTTGAGGCGACTAATAAACGCACGATAATGGTGGTAGACGACAACGAATCTTTGCGCCGTTTTACCGCAATGTTATTAGAAAAGCAGGGCTTTGATGTTGTGCAGAAAGAAGATGGCCAACAAGCGTTAGATGCTTTGGATACCGAGGATGTTGATTTGATTCTGATGGATATCGAGATGCCGATTATGGATGGTATTGAAGCTTCTCGTCGAATCCGCAGTGCTGCCAAAGAATACTCTTCAGTGCCGATTATTGCTCACACGGGCGACAGTTCCCCAGTGACATTGGAAAAAATGGAATCGTCAGGCATGTCAGACTTTATTGTGAAACCGGCAGATAAAACCCGATTGTTCGACAAAATTGCACACTGGATTTGATTGGTTTCAGCGCTTTGTTATCCAGTTATCCTAAATATATACAAGAAAGAGCTCAGCAATTCGCTGGGCTCTTTTTGTATCGCGACATGATAGTTACATGCAGTCTTGCCGTTCAACGCTACAAATAGCAAGCTGCTATCAACAAGCTTCTAGCAAAAGGTTACACGAACTCTAACTCCGGATGATTGTATGCCTCATGACAAACGGTGAGAACATGATCAATATCACTAGGTGTCATGTCGGCATTGACTGAAAAGCGGATGATGTTTTTGTTCCTACCCGTAGCGGGGCGACAAAAAACAGCACCGAACACATCACGCTGTTCGAGGAAATCGCGAACACGCTCGGTGTTTCTTTCACTGCCGCACTCTAATGCCACAATTTGAGACTCGCTGCGGATATTAAAGCCTATTCGTTTGAGGCCGGTAGTAAGTGATTTAGAGCGATTGAATAAGGCTTGTCGTTTGTCTTCTGCACCTTTTATTACCTCTAATGTTTTCTCTAAACGAACCACTTCTTGTGGTAATACCGTCGAACTGAAAATCGCGGGATAAGCAACAAACGGTAAGGTTTCTGAAAGCAGTTTTGGCCCAAGGATCGCGCCTGCACGATAAGCAAAGGTTTTAGCCAAACTAACGGTAATGAAGTCGACTTGGTTAGTGAGACCCAATGCGTGAACTAAGCCAGCACCATTCTCCCCATGCGTGCCCAATGAATGCGATTCATCAACGACAACGGCACAATCAAACTCCTGCGCCATTTCGTAGATGTCGCGTAGTGGGGCGATGGTCCCAATGGTGCTGTAAACTGAATCGACCACAATAACGCCTGTGCCGTGGCGCTCTAGCTGTTTGCGCAGGTGATGCATATTGTTATGCATAAACGGGTGGGCAATGCCGCCAGCGGCACGAATGCCTTCCCATAGCGACATGTGGGCAAAAAAGTCGATATACACAGGTGTGCTCGGAGGGCAGATCGTTTGAAGTAACCCAATATTAGCCGCCCAACCCGACTGAGAAAGTAAACAGCTTTCCATTCCGACATAGTTCGCGAGTTCGGTTTCAAATGCAGGTTTAGACTCTTCATCTTGTAAGAAAATAGCAGACATCACTACGTTGTCATCGTGTTCGATGATCGCCGCTTGATGAGCCTCTTGGATCGGTTTGTTGTGTGACAGTGCTAAGTAATCATTGCTCTGCATTACAACGGCGTTGCGCTGAGGTCGTTTACCCAACACCAAGTGCTTTTGGCTTTGGTTCTGGGTAATGAGGTCTTGAATATAGAAGTTCAAGCGTTCTTCGATAAAGGAAGGTAGTGGTTTGTTTTTTGTTGTATCACTCATAATTATTCTCTTCAAATACGGGAAAACGCCAGCGCCGGCGGTTGTATATTGAAGTTAAAAAGTGATGTGTCATTAGTCAGTTTGCATAATTTTGTATGTGCTAGCAAACTCAGTATTTAAAGGTATCGAAGCGAGTCATTTTCCTTACGGTGCGGGGCTTTAACCTAGATAAGATAGGAATGATAGCCTTCTTTTTTATGATAAAACGCTATTAAAATTAGGTATTCGAATGACCATGAAAAAGTCGATTCTGAAAAGCTTTGATGTCCTAGCTGCGTATTATGAACTGGAACGTATTAGCTATGAAAGTGAATCAGTTCGATTAAGTCGTTCAATTCCTGCTTGGCTTTTCCCTCTAACGAGTAACCAATATTGATGCGTAAGCAATTGCTGTAAAGGTCATGAGTGCTAAACAGGTGCCCCAGCCTGATATCAATGTTGTGGTCGGCAACTGCCTTAGCAAAGCTTGATTGGTTCAAATTTGGTATTTGTAGCCAAAGTACCATGCCACCTTGTGGGTTACTTATCTTTACTCCTTGAGGAAGGTGCTGAGCCAAATAACTTAGGTATTGCTGGCGCAAAGAGAGGAGCTGAGTACACCTTCTTCTAACGTGTTTTGCGTATTGACCAGATTCGATAAAGTCAGCAACCGCAAGCTGAGTGGGCAGGGCGACGCCATAGCTTGCAGCAGAAAACTGAGCCTTGTATTCGTTAATGAACATCCCTGGTAAGCACCATCCTAATCGGTAACTCGGTGACAAGCTTTTCGATATTGAACCACACCATAGTACATAGCCGCCTTTGTCGTAGTATTTCGCGGGGAGTGGAGTGTGTGAGGAATAAGAAAGTTCCAGATACACATCATCTTCAATGATCGGTACTTGATAGTGATTCGCTAATTCAGCAAGCTTTTGTTTTTGACTAGCCGACATGTTGATCCCTTGAGGGTTCATATGAGAGGTACAAAAAATCGCGGCATCCACTCGTTTATTCTTCAAATGTGCTTCTAATTGTTGCAAGTCGATACCGTCATCTAGAGATGGGATCTCGATGATTTGTCGCGACATCTTTCCGAGCAACTCCAGAATGCCGTTGAAACAAGGTGAACTAATCGCGATGGTGTCGCCTTCTTTGGTGCACGATTCAAGTGCAGCCTTAATCGCAGACATACAGCCTGCCGTAATCACCATCTCTTCAGGTGAAAAGTGTACATCGAGCTTGGCAAAGTGAGTGGATAATGCCTGACGTAACATTGGCTCACCTTGTGTATCTGGGTAATGGTTTAGCCTGCTGCTCATACGCCGAATAGCGCGGCGAAAACTGCGTTCCAGTTCAACAATCGACTGTTCATCATTGGCGGTGCTAGACACCCCTAAAGGTCCATTGATTGAGCTGTGAGTCGATGAGGTTAGCTTGACGCTCGACACTTTACTTTCAAACTGTGCCCACTCTGGGGTTGAACGAGCAGGTTTATGAGGAGAAACAAAATACCCTGCTTGCGGTCGAGAGTGTATCCAGCCTTGTGATTCCAGTTCTTGGTAGCAGCTCACCACGGTCGACATGCTGATGGCTTGTTGTTTAGCTAATTGACGCAGCGAAGGCATGCGTCCACCTTCGGGTCTTTTCCCCGTTTCAATCTCATCAATAAACTGATTGGCTAGCTTTCTGTAGATGCTCATGGTCACGACCGTTGTTAACTGTACTGGTTTTTATTGTAAAAATTGTATCTGTACTGGTTTTATTGATCAAGGGATACTCATTCAAAACAAAGGAGGGGTCAGTATGAAAAGAAATGATTTGTTGTTAGCGGTGTTCGTGATGGCAATTTGGGGATTCAATTTCTCGATGATCAAAATGGGTGTGACCAACGTTCATCCATTATTAGCAACAGCCGCGCGTTTTTCGCTAGCGGTGATTCCGGTGATATTTTTTGTAGCAAGACCGAATGTCGCGTGGCGTTATTTAGTGAGTTATGGCTTTGTGTTTGGTGTGGGCATCTGGGGCATGGCTTCATGGTCAATCACTGCTGGGTTATCTTCTGGGCTTTCGTCGGTTTTGCTTTCAACCAATATGTTAATTGGCATGGCGGTTGGCGTGTGGGTGTTTAAGGAGAGTGCGTCGGTTCGTAAGTTAATGGGTGCGATGTTAGCCATGTGCGCGTTGGCGGTGCTGGTTTCCGCAGCAACGGGCAACATCACCGTTAATGGCGTGATTCTTATTATGATCGCAGCGTTTAGTTGGACGTTAATGGGCGTGATTGTTAAAGCGTCTAAAACCACTCAGGCTTTTGCGTTTAACGTGTGGGGCATGCTATTTGCGCCAGTTCCATTAGTGTTGTTTGCGGTGATGCTGCACGGTGACCAAATTATTTGGCAGGCGATAGAACAATGGGATTGGAACGCAACGATTGCTGTGTTGTTTCAGGCTTACCCAACCACGCTATTCGGTTACTGGGTGTGGAATAAACTGTTAATCCAATACCCGTTAAGCACGACAGCGCCGTTAACCTTGTTAGTGCCAATTTTCGCATTGATCAGCGGTTACTTTATGTATGACGAGGTGCTGTCAGTTGCTCAAGTTGTGGCATCTGTACTGTTTCTAGTCGGTATCGGTTTGATTGTGAAGCCTGCTAAGGCTTCTAATACTCAAGCTACAGCGAAACTCGCACAACAAAAGTGACGGATAAGCGAGGGTATTCGATAAAAAGGATAAGGCTCAAATGCTTTGAATAACAAATAAGGCCTCGCACTTGCGAGGTCTTACTTTGTTTCGAAGAAATGAAGTTATTTTAAGAATCAAATAACTAGCTCTCTCTTAACTCGCTCGAATTAAGAACTCTATTAACTAAGCGATCAGGTAACTAAGCAATCAATCAAGTAATCATACACGTAAGTAATTGGCGCTCTAGGTCTTCATTTATTTCATGAGCGATCACTTCAATTCTGGTTTCTGCACACTCATCAAGTTCCGATTCCGTCAAACCGTCTTCTGTTAAGTTGTAGCCAAAGATACCACTTGGGGTAATGAATACCGCTTTCATTCGTTCAGCTTTTAATCCTATTAAAAAGTGTCTCAAACGCTGCTGGTCAAACAGTTTCTCTGCTGAGAATCGCCAACCAACGCTTTCAAAACCTTCACCTTGGTTGGTCGCTTTGATCATGCCGCTTTCTGGCATCGGTAATTCTGAAGCGAGCAGCTTTTCTTGTTTATGGGCGTGGTGGTGGTGCGCTTGTTGATTGAAGAAATGAGTGTCTCCTTCGAACTCTTCAAAAGGGATTTTTCCATGGTGAGCAAAGATCAACTTAGTATTCGGCTGACAAATCTCGGTGACGTATTCAGCCAGTTTCTCTGCGTCGCCATCTTGATATAAGTCGACTTTGTTACCCACCACGGTATCGGCAATGGTGATTTGCTGATTGAAGGTATCGTGATCTGAGTAGCGAGAATCAGAGAGCTTACGCGCATCGACTAAAGTAACGTTTTTCTGCAGTGATAGTACTTTACGATAATGCTCAGAACACAAAACTTGTAGCACTTCTTTAGGGTGACCAAGCCCTGTTGGTTCGATTAACAAGCGATCTGGTTTGGCTTCGCTAAGCAGTTGATTGAGCGCGATTTGCATCGGTAAACCTGCCGCGCAACACATGCAACCGCCGGGTACTTCACGAATGAACACTTGTTGTTTGGTCTGGTTGCCTTGAATCAAACTGCCATCAACGCCGATTTCTCCAAACTCATTCACTAACACTGCCCAGCGTTCATTTACTGGCTTGTTCGTCATTAAGTTGAGAATCGCAGAGGTTTTTCCTACTCCCAGGAACCCGGTAATAATATTGGTTGGAATACCTAACATCGGTGACTTATCAGAGCTCATTGACAATTCTCCTATAGCCTTGAACTAGGGTGTGGTTGGCTGAAACCACAGACTCTGAAAACGCAGAGTACTCAGGTGGTACTGTCGAAATGCTATTTAAATCAAACCCTGAGCCTATATTGGTCATTGGTGGAACGTGGAAGTGCTCCGGTAAGTTGAGCCCATCTACCACACAGTTGTGTCGAATGACGCAACCTCTACCAATTACAGCATTGAATACCACTGAGTTGAAGCCAATAAATACGTCGTCACAAACTTCACAAGGGCCATGTATGATCGAACGATGGGCAATAGAAGAACGCTCTCCGATGGTAACTGCTGCTCCTGCTTTTGAGTGAATAACCACACCATCTTGAATATTGGTATCGCGCTTAATCACAATCGCTTCCATACCACCTTGTTCGTTAACCTCGTCGGCACGAATGACGGCGTAGGGTCCGATAAACACGTTATCTTCAATGATGACTTTACCGCAGATGATAGCAGTCGGATCAATAAATGCAGTTTCCGACACGTTGGGCATATGGCCGCTTGGGTTTCTTCTTAACATATAGATTTCTTGTTTTAATGAGTTAATTTACATTTGTATTATCTTAATTGTTCTTGATTTTGAGCGATGACTGACCCGCTTACATTATGGGTAACAATTTGGATGGGACAATCTCGAAAACTGGCGTCTAGATCGTGATGCATGGTTGTAGAGTCGTTGTGGATCAAACTTAGATCTAGTAGTGAGTTTTGTCTTAAATTATCAACAATCGTGATGTTATAACATATCGCCAAGTTGAGTAAACGTACTTTCTCATTAAAAGTGTTAAGGGGAGCGGAGGAACGATGTTTGGTTAGATGGGGTGGCAAGTGTCATTGAAGGCACGGTATATAGAGAAGCATTCTAATTGTTTGTATTAGCCAAATTCGAATTAAATTCTGAAATGATACAAATGTCATATTTAATAATGCTTACTTAGTAACCTCTGTTGAGTTGGATATCAAATCAAGTGGCTGATTTTATTGGGTATAGGATAAATGTCGCAAAAATTATCTTTTAGAACACTAAAGTTTTAAATTCTGCCTTTAGCTAGTTGGTTGAAATATAATATCACATCGTACCTGTTGGTTAGGTGTTTTTTAGCTATATATGTGACTTTACAAGAGAGTTATCTTTCTGATTTGAAAGAATAATTAAATAGATGAGATAAAAAAGTTGGCGAAAATCAGAAGCTTGGCATACACTTTCCTTGTAAATGACCTTATCTCATTGATTGAATAGGGTAAATGCTTTGGCGCTACTGAAGATGGTAGCAATGTATAACATAGCTTTGAGGAAAGTTTTATGGCACTCACTAAAGCCGATTTGGCTGAGAACCTGTTTGAAACACTCGGATACAGCAAGCGGGATGCCAAGGAAACGGTTGAAGTGTTTTTCGAAGAAGTTCGTAAAGCACTCGAAAATGGCGAACAGGTAAAACTGTCTGGTTTTGGTAACTTTGATCTTCGCGAGAAAAACGAGCGACCTGGTCGTAACCCGAAAACTGGTGAAGACATTCCAATTTCTGCTCGACGTGTTGTTACTTTTAGACCGGGACAAAAATTAAAGGCCCGAGTCGAAAATATTAAAATCGAGAAGTAGCCAAGCAATAGACCACGCCAAGCGTGGTCTTTTTGTATCTGCGTGTTATGCATCATTTGCTGACTTTCTTGTCACTAGTTTCTCTTAGTGGTATCACCTGACTCTCTTTTCTTAGCTGTCCTCTTTCTCTTTAATCATCATTAGTGACATCCCTATATTTATCTTTCTGATAGTAATTAAGCAATTAAGCAATTAAGTAATGAAAGCAATGCGAGAACGCTAGTAAAAAGAAAGGGCTGCGATTATGCAGCCCTTTGTTGTTTATGATAATTGCTTAGTCAGTGATTAAGCCGCTTTAATGTGCGTTGTAATGTACGGTTGCCATGCTTGTTGGTAAAGCTCTAAAGATTGGCGTCTTAGACTATTTATTTGTGCCGCTTCGATATCGTTGATTGGACGATGTTCTGCAATGGCATGACGCTCAATGCCTTGGATAATTTCATACAGTTCGTGCTCAGGGCCACTTTTTACATCAGCAATCGCTTTTAAGTGAAGTTGAACTTCGGCAATGATGTTGGTCTTTGGTAAACGAACCAACAAGTTAAGGTCACGGTAGCCAGAGTCGGCTGGTGATTTAAACTTGTTTTTCAGCTTAACAACGTCCGCTTCACGGCTTAGTGCTTCGTAAACTTCAACCAAGCTCTCTACATCGTTCGCGATGATAGTTGCACGGGCTAAGTCGGTAATTTTTGTTACGTCACCATCAAGCTCAAGAGCGATTTTTTCTTCTGCTCGAGCTTGTGATTTAACGCCAGCAAATAGCGCTTCAGAATTGGTGAGCAGGGCAGTACTTTTACAGATGGTTTCTAGTTCAGCTTGGCCTTGGTGCGCCTTGCTGTACAGAATATCGAAGTCGGTGTAAGGCTGAGTCGGGCGTGAGTCGAAGGCTTTGATGCCGTAGAGGCCGCTCAAACTATGACGGAATACGTTTGATGAAACTTGGTTTTGCGCAGGAGTGCGCGTTTGATCAGTCGAACTTGTTGAAACAGGTGCTGCTGCGAATGCAGGCGCTCGGCTCAATACCAATAGCATTAGGGCCGTCGTGCGGAGAAATACACTCATTCAAACTCCAAAATACAAGGTTACAAAAACGGGTAGTCAAAAGGGGTAACCAGTAACGCATAAGAGTAAAAACAGCTTAACTAAACTCACTACATATTAAATGGGGCTAGTTAAGACAGAAACCAACTCTAACGTTTAATATTGCTTTAAAATGTGAAGATATAGACAAATAATCCAACCGTTAGTTCCGCAATTATCAGAACTTTGAACTTAGCCAGTTTCTGATTTTATCGAAACCAATGTGGTACTTTAAACCAAGCTAAGGTTGCTCTTACCTCTCTATACTGTACCCTTGCATTATGACTGTTTAACATGAACGAAAGATGAATAATCCTGAATTTTGGCACAATAAATGGGCAGCCAACCAAATTGGTTTCCACCTTGAAGATGTAAATCCACTTCTGATTAAATTTTGGGAAAAGACGGAGCCTAGTTACGAGAAGAGTGTGTTTGTGCCTCTTTGTGGCAAAAGTGAAGACCTGATTTGGCTAGCGACCAAGCATGAAGAGGTTCAAGGTGTCGAATTAAGCCAGATCGCGGTTCGCGCATTTTTTGCAGAGCACCTTTACACCCCGACTGTGACTCAAATCAGTGGTCAGCACGAGTTGTACCAATTCGATGAGCTTAACGTTTACACGGGTGATTATTTCACCGCGCCCATTCAGCCAGTCGACATCATTTATGATCGCGCGTCTTTAGTGGCATTGCCTAAAGAGATGCGAGTGCAGTATGTAGAGCGTTTAAAGCAACTGTTAAAGCCTGGTGGTAAGATCCTTCTGGTGACTCTAGATTATGACCAAAGCGAGATGGCCGGGCCTCCGTTTAGCGTACCTAAGTTAGAAATCGAACAGTTGTTCGCGGGATACAAAATCACATTGTTGAATCAAGATATCGCAGACGATGAACATCCGAAGATTGCTAAGAAAGGTTTGTCTCGATTCAGTGAAGAAGTGTATTTGATTGAGTCTGACGCTTAAGTTCAGTGAGCTTTCAAGCGAAAAGACCGCTCAAATAAAAAAGAAGACACCAACAAAAAGACGGGCTCGATAGCCCGTCTTTTTTATTGTTCAAATCTGAAGTTGTGATTGTTCAGAATGAAATCGCTGGTTAGTAAATTACTTTTACTTTAGAAGCACTCTCAATTGCATCTTCAATCGCTGTCTCGGTGCTGTTACGACGAGTAAGCGTCACACCTAAACGACGGCGACCATCGATATCAGGTTTACCAAACAGGCGAACTTGCGTTTGTGGTGCGTCTAGAGCCTCTGTAAGGCCTTCAAAACGAATGTTGGTTGAAGTGCCTTGACCAAGGATAACCGCAGATGCACATGGGCCGTATTGCGTGATTGATTTGATTGGCATACCCGTAAACGCGCGTACGTGTAGTGCAAATTCCGATGAATCTTGAGACATCAATGTTACTAAGCCAGTATCGTGTGGGCGAGGGGACACTTCGTTGAAGATAACGTGATCGCCTTTAACAAACAGCTCTACGCCGAAAATACCGTGACCACCTAGTGCGTTAACCACTTGTTCAGCCGTGTATTGAGCAGCTTTAAGTGCGTTGTCTGACATCACTTGTGGCTGCCATGATTCACGGTAATCACCATCTTCTTGACGGTGGCCGATTGGTGCACAGAAATGAACGCCGTCGACTGCGCGAACGGTTAGAAGCGTGATTTCGTAATCAAAATCGATGAAGCCTTCAACGATCACACGACCGGCACCAGTACGACCACCTTCTTGTGCGTAGTCCCAAGACTTCTGAATGTCTTCTTGTGTTTTGATAACACTTTGGCCTTTACCTGAAGAACTCATTACTGGCTTAACAACGCAAGGCATACCCACGAATTCAATAGCGGCAGCAAAGTCTTCAAAGGTGTCTGCAAAGCGATAAGGAGAAGTGCTCAATTTTAGCTCTTCAGCAGCTAGGCGACGGATACCTTCGCGGTTCATCGTTAGCTTGGTCGCATTTGCAGTGGGAACGACATTTAAGCCTTGTGCTTCTAGCTCTACCAACTTGCTGGTGGCAATAGCTTCAATTTCAGGAACCACATAATCTGGCTTTTCTAGTTCAATGATCGCTTGAAGTGCATCACCGTCTAACATGTCTAAAACATGGCTACGATGCGCAACTTGCATCGCTGGTGCGTCTGCGTAACGGTCACATGCAATAACTTCCAAGCCTAAACGTTGGCACTCGATAGCAACTTCTTTACCGAGTTCACCTGAACCTAATAGAAGCACACGAGTAGCATTTTCACGAGTAGCAGTACCAAACATAGAAATTCCTTCCGATCTTTTGAACGATTGATTGAAAACGGGGTGATCATACTTATTTCAATGATAAAAGCAAACGTTTGCGCGGTTGTTGCGTTAATTACAGGCATAAAAAAAGCAGCTCTGTAAAATGGAGCTGCTTCTTTAAAATTTTGTTAATTAGATGTGCTTAGATTGCTAAGTAAGTCACTGGTATGTCGGGATTAATCGCTTCCAACGTAGACTGCGTATCCGCCAAGTGACTGATGCTACCTTCAGCGATTTCAACCAAGGCAGCACTTTCAATTTGTTCAAAATCGAAGCCCGCCAGTTTAAGTTGAATCAACGCCACTTGTAGAGGTGGTAGGCTAGGGTTGAACGCTGCGTTTTCTGCGTAAGCACCCGTGAAAATCTCACCTGACGTCAGTTGTAGTGAAACACCACTTAGGTTTCTGGTGTAAGGAGCGTGGCTGCGGTTTAGTGCTGCTAGTGCTTCTACAACAATAGGCGTTGTTTCTTCAGTCGTGTGCTGATGATCAAGCTTAGTCATTAGGCCAGTCGTCACACCTAAATCAGCAGGGCCGAACGAGTCTGGCAGGTATTCTTGCAGAGACATTTCATCACGTTGTGGAAGCTGAACTTTAAGCTCTTTCGCAGTGGTCAGTTCGTTCATGAACTGACGACAGTGACCACAGGGGCTGAAATTGATCGTGATATCGGAGATACCTTGTTCGCCTTTCATCCAAGCATGGCTGATTGCAGATTGCTCAGCGTGAACGGTTTGACCAAGTTGAGCACCAGCGATTTCAAGGTTTGCACCAAAATACAGAGTACCAGACAAACCACGTACGATTGCACCAACATAAAAGTCAGATAACGGCGCGTAAGAATACGCAGCGGCAAAAGGAAGTAGCGCAATACGTAGCTCGTCATCCGCTAAACCACTTGCTTGCAGTAGGCTAGCAAATTGTTCTGGAGACAATGTCGCGTCAAAGTTGTCTGCTAATACGATGTCACTCAAAAGTGCTTTGATTGCTGTTGGAGCACTTTCCAGCGCCAGGGTAATACGACTGTTCATGTTGAATCCTTAATTGACCTTAGGCTTTAAGTTTATGCAATACTCAGGAATTTTCTGTGACAAGTATCACTATTAGATTGTTGTTGTTACATTGGCTTGCATAGTTAGAGTGAGGTCACACTTGAAATCGATTGCAATAGCTATTTTTGCAGTTGATATCGCACTTATTGCCCGTAATAGAGCGTAACTAGTCTGCTATTACTAACTAAATGTGAGAAAAAAGCCCAAGCAGGCACTGAAATCAACAGTATTCTGGTTGGGCTGAATCGTGTGGTGAGGTTTTAGTTAAGAATAGAACCAAACCACGAGCGAAAATATGCTCGGTGCAATGATTGAGGTAATGACGCCACAAAGTACAAGCGCTAGAGAGCTGAATGCAGCATCTTCCTGATTCTTTTCAGCACATGTCGCAGTACCTAAAGCGTGAGACACAGTACCCATGGTTAAACCACGTGCGATAGGGCTTTTAATGCCAATGAGATTGTAGATTGGGTAAGCAAAGATTGCCCCAAATAGACCAACAATCAATACCAGTATTGCCGCAATCGCTGCTTCACCACCTAAATGGCTCGATACTTCCATAGCAATTGGCGTGGTGACTGACTTACCTAATAAACTCGCAATCAAACTTAAGTCCGCTTTAAAAGCCACGGCGATTAATGCTGTCGTTGTCATCGACATCACACTGCCTAGCGTGCAAGCGAAGGTAATGATTCGCCAGTTTGCTCTGATTTGAGGTAGTTGTTCGTAAAGCGGGTAAGCAAGGGCAACAACCGCAGGCTGCAGCATGTAGGTAATCCATGTGTTGTCTGCATAGTAAGTCTCAAACGGTACTTTGAAGAACGTGAGTATCGGAATGATGATACCAATACTGATTAGTAGGGGATTACACAGCGGTGAGTTTGCTTTTTTACTGACCCAACGAGCAAACAGGAATACCACGATGGTGAGTAGAATCCACATGATCAGTTACCTCTCGATAGCAAGCGGTCTAAGAACCATGATAAGGACACCAACACCAGTAACGTGCCGCCAACGGCGCTTGCCATAATTGGCAATGCGTTCGCGATGAGCATGTCGAAGTGATCCATCAACCCAACACTGATCGGAACAAACAGTAAGATCATTAGGCGGATAATCAAGCTTGCACCGGGTTGTACCCAGTGCGAAGGGACAATACCAATCACCATGGCGGCAAACAGAATCAACATGCCAAAAATACTGCCTGGGATTGAGGTATCCAAAAAGTGCTGTAACGCGTTACCTGCTGTCAGTGCTCCTATGATTAAGGTGAAGGAGATTAAGCAGTAAATCAGTTGGATCAATCTTTCTTTCAAAGTGTTACGTCTCTTGATAATGGAATTAGCTAGCTAACTTTTCTACGTATTGATAAACCGCCTTCAAGATAGCCATTTTCTTCTCGTCGCTTTCATGTTCGTGCGCGAGGTTTTCAAGATTGAGCATGTACTCTTCTAAACGGCTCTCATAAAACTCTCGACAATGGTTCGCCCATTTCAACTGTTCAGCTTCGTCGAGTGTCCATGGGAAGTTGCGCGCACGGTAACGGAACAGTAACGGTTTAATACGTTCGTCGCTGAAGGTGATATCTAAAGCGGCCAAGTTGTTCGGGTCAGTTTCGCGAATGATGTTCATCGCTGCTTTATCAGCAGGTGAAAAGAAACCGTCGTAAAGGTGTGTATCAACATCATCACTCTTCTCGTACTCTCGTTCTTGTGAGTACAGGCCGATCAGTTTTTCGCGGATCTCTGGGTGTTCGCGCAGCAGTGCCAAGTTCTTCAAGCATTGTTGGCGATCGATACCGATGGTTTCGGCGTTTTCAGCCGTCAGCGTTTTGGCTGGAGCAAGGATAGGGCACTTGTTCAGTTGGACCAATTTGATTGGCACGGGGAGCTCGTCTTCACCCAGTTCACTGCGTTTGGTGTAAAGCCTTTCTCTGAGTTCATCAGCGTCCAGTTCTAACAGTGGGCTTGGATCTTTGGCTAAATCAATCACGATAACCGCATTTTGATTGGTTGGGTGCCAAGCCATAGGCACTACCCAGCTTGTATAGTTGCAGTCACGGCCAAACATGCCCGAAACGTGCATTAATGGCGTCATGTTTACAATATCAACCAGGTCATTCAGCTTGCGCTTATGACGCATATTGTAAAGGTAATCGAACATCTTAGGTTGTGCTGCTTTCAGCTTCTTCGCTAACTCGATGGTCGCAATAACATCGGCCATCGCATCGTGCGCGTTCTCATGTTCGATGCCGTTTGCCACAGATAGGTGTTCCAGTTTGAAGCTTGGATAACCTTCTTCGTTCTCTGGCCAAACAATGCCTTCAGGGCGCAGTGCGTGAACAGCGCGCATTACATCGAGTAGATCCCAACGAGAGTTACCGTTCTGCCAGCTCCACGCATATGGGTCGATGAAATTTCGGTAGCAGGTGTAACGCGTTACTTCGTCATCGAATCGAATACTGTTGTAGCCAAGGCTTGTGGTGTTTGGTTTAGCTAACTCAGCATGGATCTTAGCGATAAATTCTGGCTCAGGAAGACCTTGAGAAGCTGCTTTTTGTGGTGTGATACGGGTGATCAGTGCCGCTTCAGGCGCAGGGAGGTAATCAGCAGGAGGTTGGCAGTAGATAACCAAAGGCTCTCCGATAACATTGAAATCTTGGTCGGTACGAACACCTGCGAATTGACTCGGACGATCTTTCGCTGGGCTCACGCCCCATGTTTCGTAATCGAAAAAGAAGTAGGTTGGCTGATTATCTGAACTCATTGAATTTCCTGAACAGTAAGCGGACGACGTTTACTGTGGCTGAAGGTTAGTTTTGTTCAGTATCTGATAGTATGCGGTGCACGTGCAACCCAGATCACAAATAAATTGTCGGAAAACGGTGCTTTACTATTCAATCGAGTCGTTGGGGATGCCTTTGAATCCAGTTGAGGCGGTTTGTTAGTTAATACAATCTGTCTAGCGTCCGTTTAATCTGATGGAGGTGAGAGTATCAACTGGACTTTCTGTTTGATGGTTAACTCTCGGTTCCTCAAATCTTTGAATATAACCTTCCATTCTTGAAAGGTAACCACTATCGGGTTAAAACTGTTTACTGGCTTAGTGACACCGTAACGTACAGTTTCAACTTCAGGTTCGAACGTACTAAACAACTTATCCCAAATGATCAAAACGCCGGCGTAGTTCTTATCGATGTATTTCGGGTTTTTGCCGTGATGTACTCGATGATGCGAAGGGGTGTTAAAGATGTATTCAAGTGGTCCCAAGCTTCGTATCCATTGTGTATGGACAAAGAACTGCAAACCTAGATTCAGAAGCACCACAAAGATGACCCATTTAGGGTCAAAACCTATGATGACCAACGGTACCCAGAATAGCCACATGCCTGCGAATGGGTACATTAAGCTTTGACGGAAAGCCGTACTGAAGTTCATCTGTTCTGAGCTGTGGTGCGCGACGTGTGCTGCCCACATCCAGCGAACACGATGGCTTGCTCTATGGAACCAGTAATAGCAAAAGTCTTGCAACACCATCAACACAATGAAACTCAGCACGCCCATTTCAATGTCTATTAAACGCCAACCAAACATCCAGAGATACAACTGAACGACCAATAACCCGGTGAGCAAATCGGAGAGTTGATGCATTCCCGCAAGCGTGAAGTTACACATCACTTCTGAAAGTCTATAGCTGGAGTTATCTGGCAGTCGACCTTGCTTCTGACCGATAAAATACTCAGCCAACATGCACACCACGAATAAGGGCGCTAATACCAACAGTAGCCATTCTGGGTGATTGATTAATGCGTCGATATTCATGTTTTATCCTTGTTGAGACGCCATACGCGTTCTTAGTATAAAGTTTGTTTAGACTTGAGCGTTGGAGATTCAGTTAGCAGAATTTCGCTACCAGCGGGCAAAGTGATCTTCTGTTAGGCCAAGAACACCATCGAGTCGATGTGTCACTCCATTATTGTCTTCAATCGAGCCAGAAAAGTGCCCAATGAACTGACGAAAATTACTCTTTAACAGCCATAAATTGAGCTTTTCGCTGCGGTTATTAAGGGGCGTAAAGGTGAGGTTAATGCGTCCATCTTGTGATGAGATCTGCCAAGGTAAACTCGTGTCTTGGCGACTAAACGTAAACTGTACCGGGTTAAGCAAGTGTCTGGTTCCATTGACCCATAATACGTTTTCGCAGCCTCCAGTTTCATTCACGCCCGCTGCTAAGTTCAGGCCAATATCTGTGCCATTGGATTGCGTGTTGATACTTGCCCAGCGCCAACTGGTTTCACGCCTCATGTAACCTGATGAAAAGTCATAACCTGCACGAGCTTGCGTGAGGTTCAATGATGTTCCCTTGATTTGGATGTCGCCGCTGATACGCAAAGCATTGTGCTTTTGGGTGTAAGTCCAACCTGAATACCCCGTTGGGCTGCACATCGCCATTGGCAAGCTGTCGGTTTCAGGCTCTAAAGCGATATCGGCCTTAATGAGTTTGGTATTCAAGCGAACTCGCCATTGTCCGGTTTCGATATCGAAAGTAATGCTTTGGCCTGCAATACTTGTCTTTCCTTCAAATGGTGAAGGCGTTACTTGTTTATCAAACCCCAGTGGTCGTAACCATGCACACTCTTCTAGTTTGTTACTCTCGATATCGTACAGATAGCAAAATGCCGAGCCTAAGTAGCGAATATCTGCGATAGCGGCACCAATAATGTGTGTGTCGGTGACGATGCTGACAAACTGGAATTGCTTGTAGTGGAAGTGCTTCTGCCAAGAGTTTGCTTTTGAATCCATCGAGTTTCGATAGTCAAAGTTCTCGATGTTCAGTTGTTTTGGGATGCCATCGAAATGTCCAATGGCCGGCTGACCATTAGAATCAATCAAACTGTACGGGGCAGGGTTCGTTTTTATCATTGCGACGATTCACATAAATTTAACAATTAAAGCCATTGTGCGATGACCAGCGTAGAATTGGGAGGTCATATTCGGACAAGAGCGCGTTGCCAATCACGATTTTATAACCATAGATTGTTTATGCTGCTTGGTGAATGTTGAGCGCTGAGTAGTGAATGCTTAGTAACGAATTTTGAGTTTTGAGTTTATAGCCGAGTGACAACTACGTTGGTAAAGGAGATACGATTGGATATTATCGCGGAGTATAAGCCGACCGGACATAGGCATCAGTTGGGTACATTAGATATCGTGCTGCTGTTGAAAACGCTAGAGCAGCGAGGTCTCGATATTGAAAGGCTACTCAATGATGTGGGTCTGTCCAACATGGATTGGCGAGATCCGCATGGAAAGCTGACTTACGCTGATAAGCTTACGTTATTTAGCGCGGCTAATCAGAGTTTTCCTCACGATGGTCTAGGGCTTTGGTTAGGAGAGCATGCTAGCTTGAGCCACTTTGGTGTGTTGGGTTATGCGCTATCGACCAGCCAGAATGTTGGAGAGGCCATCAAGTCGGGCTTCAAGTATTTGCGCCTGAATGGGCCTATATTCTCGGTTAAATTGTTTCTAGATTCCGAGCAAGCAGTGATTCAGATTGAGAACACTTTAGAAGTCGGCGATCTCCTTCCTTTCTGCAGTGAGTACTTCTTAAGTTCAATTGTCTCTTTGTTCAAAGAACTGACTGGTCATGAGTTGGATATATACACTTTGGTTTTGCCTTACGCTCGTCCCAATTACACCAAGCTTTATGACAACCGCTTCCAGTGCCCGGTGATTTTTGAGCAAAACTATTGTGAACTGCGTTTTGATGTCTCGGTTTTATCACAAACCTTATTTTCTCATGATGCCGCGACACTGAAGCGCTATCTCGCGTCTTGCCAGTCGATAGTGGAAACGCTGGACTCTGAGCATCTGCTGACTAACCAGATCAAAACGATTTTTTATCAAACCGCAGGCCGTTTCCCAAATATTGAACAGTTAGCCGAAGAGTTCGGTTGCAGTTCTCGTACCCTAAGACGAGAACTGGCAACCCATGATTCCAGTTATCAAGCATTACTGACTGAAGTTCGAGTGGAACTAGCCAAAGAACTGCTACTCGGCACAACCATGAGCATTGATGATATTGGTGACAGGCTCGGTTATAGCGACCCTGCAAACTTCAGAAGGGCGTTTAAAGGTTGGCTCAATAAAACGCCCGCGCAGTTTCGTGGCAGCTTGAGTACTTCTGGGTAATTGGCTCGATGTACGTATAACGGTATTTCGTGGAAAAGTGGAGGTTGTGAGCAACAAGAAGTGAATATGGACGCAGCTTAGAGCTTTCAGTACAAATTTTGC
The DNA here is from genome assembly GCF_002119525.1 of Vibrio syngnathi. Taxonomy (NCBI): domain Bacteria; kingdom Pseudomonadati; phylum Pseudomonadota; class Gammaproteobacteria; order Vibrionales; family Vibrionaceae; genus Vibrio; species Vibrio syngnathi. The sequence goes on from NZ_CP017916.1 coordinate 1,407,982, forward strand.
GATTGTTCTGTAATTTGTTCTTGTTCAGTAAACAGAAACCTTAAAAACAGGTATGATGGTGCCGTTTTTAATCCTGAACTGGGAAAGTCATGGCAAAGTTAACACTCCAAGAGCAGATGCTTAAAGCTGGCTTGGTAAATGAGAAAAAATTAAAGAAGGCGAAGAAAGGCTCTAAAAAGTCTCGCGTTCAGTCTCGTGAAGCAAAAGCGGCAGCAGAAGAAACTAAACTGGCGCAGCAAGCGAAAGACAAAGAGCTAAACCAACAGTTGAAAGAACAGCAGTTGAGCAAAGAAATTAAAGCTCAAGTGAAGCAACTGATTGAGATGAACAAGATCGAGCAGAAAAACGGTGAAATCAAATACAACTTCACCGACGGTACGCTAGTTAAATACCTTTACGTAGAAGAGCTGACTCAAAAGCAACTAAGTAAAGGTATTCTAAGTATTGCGCGTCAAGGCGAAAGCTATGTTGTTATTCCGACAGCAGTAGCGAACAAGATTGCTATGCGCGACGAAGAATCTATCGTTGATACGCAAGCTTCAAGCTCTGATGAAGTGGACGAAGATGACCCGTACAAAGACTTCGTGATCCCAGATGACCTAATGTGGTAATTGCCCGTTAGTACTGAGTAGAAGCACGAATTAAAAATGCAGCTGACAATCCTTCGATTGTGGCTGCATTTTTTGTTTATGAGCTGTGAATCTTCTAGATACTAAATAACTAAATAACTAAATAACTAAATAACTAAATAACTAGTTAGATCATGGTTGAAGCGATCAGGCGTCACCGGGCTTCTCACGTTTGCTGTTCCAACCCATAAAGTTGTAAAGGTTGTAACGAGCAAAGCCCAATTGTTCATGCAGTGCAAAGTCTGTAACTGTGAAGTTGTACCATAATGGTAACCATGAAATCTGGGCAGCCATGTAGTCGGCTCGCACTGGAACGACGTTTAATCCAAAATGATTAAAGTAGAGTTCACTACGACGAATATGCAGCCCAGATGAAACAAGAACAATGTTGTCGAACTGGTGATGCTTCGTTAGATCACTGGTGAGCTGCGCATTTTTCCAAGTGTTGACACTATTCGGTTCTTGGATGATGTCGGCGAGTGGAACGCCGAGTCTCAGCAACTGCTGTTGATAAACTTCCGCTTCGGTAACACCATTATTTTGTGCATCTCCACCACTAACGATCACTTTGCATATGGTTTGAGCCTTCGAACAGTTTTTATATTGGCTTGCCGTTTCATTGATGCGACCAAACGAGAAAAAGGTCGGCTCAAATTCTTGTGTACTTACGATGAGTTGAGTACCAGCACCAAGTAAGACAATGGCATTGTGAGAGATCCACTGAATGTCAGGTTTACGCTCATAATTGGCTTGCAAGTCGTTTAGTAGATAGCGAGGAATTAAACCAGAACCAATCAACATAAATAAAGAGATAAGAAGAAGTTTGATAAAGCTAGAGGTTTTTCGCCACTGAAGTAAACGTGTAACGCCAACGAATACCAGAAGAAGTAATAATATAATAAAGCTCATGAAGGTCCTGTTATCGAACGGATGTCGGAATGATGGGCATGCTTGAAGCGTCGCATCATATATCAGTTCTACTGATATTTAACAGTCAACCTATTGCGGCATTGAACAAATATGGTGTTTTGCGTTATAGAATGTGGATGCTTGTAAAGTAATAAACAAAAACGCTTTATTATTGTTCGTTTATTGATGTCTAAATATAGGCTTGAAAATAATAAGGACATTTACATCTTGTTCATCTTTTATTCTATGAGTACGAGGTTCTTCTATTAATTTTAATCGAATATTGAAAACCTTGTTCTATGCTATTAAACAAAACAAAACAAAACAAATAAACAAGCAATAAAAAACCGATGCATGTGCATCGGTTTTTTGTTTAACGAGACTCAAGTTATGAATCAATCGAACCTATTAAGCGTTCGCTTGTTCCAAATCTTGCTGCTTGTCCTTTTTACTCAATAGGCGGCTTGTGATTGTACCGGCTGTCATTGCGCCAGATACGTTAAGCGCTGTACGTGCCATATCGATAAGTGGCTCGATAGAGATAAGCAGTGCTGCGATAGTCACAGGAAGACCCATCGCGGGTAGTACGATAAGTGCCGCGAACGTTGCACCGCCACCAACGCCAGCAATACCGAAAGAGCTCACTGTGATAATCGCAATCAGAGACAGAATGAAGTTGATGTCCATTGGGTCGATGCCTACTGTTGGCGCAACCATGACTGCTAGCATTGCAGGGTAGATACCCGCACAGCCATTTTGACCAATTGTTGCACCGAAAGATGCTGACAGGTTTGCAATCGCTGGTGGGACGTTTAGCTTAGTGATTTGAGCTTCAACGTTCAGTGGAATCGTTGCTGCAGAACTACGAGACGTGAAAGCGAACGTTAGAACAGGCCAGATTTTTTGGAAGTACTCTTTCGGGTTTACACCAACAAAAGAAACCAACACACCGTGAACGACGAACATCAGGATAATAGCGACGTAAGAAGCAACGATGAACCCCAGTAGACTTAGGATGTCAGAAGCACTTGATGTTGCGACTACTTTCGCCATTAACGCAGCGATGCCGTATGGCGTGAGTGCCATGATCATCTTAACTAAGCGCATAACGATAGATTGAGCCGCTTCAACGAACGTACGGATTGGAGATTCTAATTCTTCTTTCTCTGCCATCACCTTACGAGCAGCAATACCCGTTAGCACGCCAAAGATAACTACCGCGATGATAGAGGTAGAGCGAGCCCCTGTTAGATCAGCAAACGGGTTGGTCGGAATGAAACTAACCAGCATTTGTGGAATGGTTAGGTCTGAAACACTTCCCATGCGGCTTTCTAGTGTCGCGATACGTGCTGTTTCACGAGCGCCTTCTGTTAAACCTTCAGCAGACAAGCCGAACGCTTGAGTTACAACAATACCAACAATCGCAGAAATTGCCGTTGTTGCTAGCAATACCGAAATGGTGATGCCAGAAATCTTACCTAGTGAACCGCCTTTCTCAAGCTTCACTACTGCCGCAATCATTGAAACTAACACTAATGGCATGATGACCATTTTTAGTAGGCCAACGTAACCACGACCAACAATGTTTACCCAGTCGAGCGTCTCTTTGATAACAGGATTGCCTTCACCAAATAGCAGTTGAAGACCAAGGCCAAAAGCACTACCGAAAACTAAACCGAGTAAAACGAGGCGTGAAAGCGTGTTTTCTTTTTTCTGCTGTCCGTAGAGAAAAAAGAGGATACCAGTGAATACCGCTAAGGCAGCGATAGCTGAAAATGACATTGTTTTTCCTTATGAATAAACTTGAATCGATAGGGCGATTAGATATATGGGCGCAAATACTGTTAGCTAAAATAGCGACCTGTATCAAAACGTAAAATAAGGAAAAGTAATTTATTAGAACGATTAGTAATATCCACCCAATGGGTTGGATGGATATTCAACATTGTGGTGAATAGATAGACGTTTTATCGATATTTCGCTAATAAATTAAGCATGTCAGTTGAGGTGTAAATTTCGATACTTTGGAAATTATTTTCGAACAATCGGAATAATATTGCTTTAGCTACATCTTCCGATTGGATAGGGCGTAGGTTTTTGAATTTTCCAAACATTAAGGGAGAGAGGAGAGGGAAAACACGTTGCAGGAGTTTTTCATCAGCTCTTGGTTCATCCCGTTCACCAACCAGCGGACCCGGACGAGCGATGAAAAGCTGCTTGAAGCCAATACGTTTTAGGTTTTGCTCCATTTGCCCCTTACAGCGCAGGTAGTGTGAATAGGAGTCTGGCGAAGCGCCATAGCTAGAAACGACTGCGACACGTTGAACGCCAAGAAATTTCATCGACTGTGCCACCTGGCTAACCAGTTCTACATCGATCTTTCGCAGCGCTTCTTTTGAACCTGCTTTTTTCTTGGTTGTTCCTAAGCAGATAATACCTAAGTTGGGTGTCGCTTTGGTGTCATCCCAGCTCGTTACTTGTAGATCGTTGTGGATGAGTGTATCGAGTTTGCCGGAGTGAAATTGTTCACCTAATGCTCTTCGTGACAAAGCATAGATGTGTTCGACAGCGGGCTCGTTAATGAGCAGTCTCAGGACATGATGGCCAATTAGCCCTGTCGCACCAGCTATAACAACCGATGTTTTATCTCCATAAATACTCATTCTATTCCTTACTCGCTCTACAAGTGCTTGTTTAATATAAACAGTGTTTGAATTTTAAGCGAACAAAAGTTTCATGAATGAGCGTTAGGAAGATGGGGTTTACACGGAAGGTATGTGCTTGGCTAGGTAAACCTCAATTAAGGTGTTAAAGATAACAAAGCCCGTTGGGCGACGGGCTTGTTATTTACTTTGCTACTTTGTTGTCATATTGCTTCGATATCTACTAGGTAAAGGAGAGTGGGATTTTCCTTACCTTTTTGCTGGTTTTCTTACTCGATTTATTTGGTTTTCTTTTACTTGAGTTTGGAATCATTCCACCTCCTAAATCATTGTTTGGTTTTGTCTTTCAATCGATTGTTTTCTTTTAAAGCAACTGCGATGTGGGTATTCACAGTATGGGCACTTATCAATGGAGAGATTAACAAGTACTTTAGATAAAGCATAAACGATGCCAAAATGTAAGTTATTGATAAACCTATTATCAATGTTGTGGGTGTTTCGGGTTCGTCAATTTGACTGTCAATTTGAGAAAATACCGGTGTGATCTGTTTAAATTAAGAACACTCTCTACCGTTTCTGTTGATTAAGCATAGATACAGCATTGCTTAACACGTAAACTGAGCCGTAATTCACATAGACCAAGGACGTGCTATGAACCTCAAGCTTGATACTCTTGCTCCCACTCAGATTTATCACCTGATGACACAAACCGTTGTGCCTCGCCCGATAGCATGGGCATTGACGGAATCTTCTGATCAAGAGTACAACCTAGCGCCTTTCTCTTATTTCACGCCTGTTTCCAGCAATCCGCCGCTACTGATGTTATCCGTTGGGAAAAAGCCGTCGGGCGAAATCAAAGATACCACCCGTAATGCCCTTGAAACGGGTAAGCTAGTGATTCACATAGCTTCTTCAAGTTCTGCCGAAACAATGACGGCGACAGCAGCCACTCTCGATCACGGTGATTCTGAAGTATCCGCGAATAATATTGAGCTGGTTGAATTTGAAGGCTTTTCTTTACCGAGAGTGAAAGAGTGTGCGGTCGCTTTTGGCTGCACCTTGTACGAAGTAAAAGAAGTGGGAGAGGTGCCTCAAAGCCTTATCTTTGCTCAAGTTGAAACCGTGTACATTTCCGAAAATGTGATTGATAAAGAGAGTGAACGTCTTAAGATTGATGCGTTGGCATTGGACCCTTTATCTCGACTTGGTGGCGGTGAATACGCGACGCTTTCCAATGTATTCTCTGTTGCACGCCCTATATAGTGTTATCGATTTAGCTTAAGCAGAATCGCAGCCCTAGAAATCCATTACCTTAAATTTAAGTGTTCCTAAACTTATGTTAGATACCCAATACTCGCAGTACATCCAACACCGAATTGACCAAAAAACCAAGCCACTTGGTGCGCTTGGCTTACTAGAAAAAGTCGCGCATCAACTGGCATTAATTCAAAGCCAAGGCAAAGAAGCTGCGGTTGAGCACATCGAATTGAATAAGCCACGTATCATCATTTTTGCTGGCGACCATGGCATAGCAGATGAAGGTGTGAGTATTGCTCCAAGTGCCGTGACACAACAGATGGTGTTGAACTTCTTGAGCGGTGGTGCGGCGATAAATTGCTTCTGTGCGGTGAATGATATCGATATCACGGTAGTCGACACGGGGATATTGTTGCCTGTTGAATCTGACAGTGACATGTTTATCTCTCAGCGTTTAGGTACACGAACCAATAACTTTGCTAATGAAGCGGCAATGAGCCTCGAAACGGTTGAACGTGGGATTGAACTGGGAACTGAGCTTGTATCTAGAACCATTTCGAATGGCACGAATATCATCATGTTTGGTGAAATGGGCATCGGCAATACCAGCAGCGCGTCTGCCATCTTAAGTGCGCTAGCAAACCGAACTGCAGATGAGTGTGTTGGTTTAGGCACTGGTATCAACAATGAACAGCTTGCACGTAAAGTGGCGGTGGTTAAGCAAGGTGTTGCTCGTTGCATAAATCCTGACGCAAAAAAGGTGTTAAGCCAAGTCGGCGGTTATGAAATAGTTCAAATGGTGGGGGGCTTCCTTGGCGCTTACGAAAACAGAACCCCTGTGTTGGTCGATGGTTTTATCGTGTCGGTTGCGGCGTATGTCGCGACTCTAATTGAACCGAGTTGCCGTGATTACATGATCTTTGCTCATCGATCTGAAGAGTCGGGGCACAAGATTCTATTAGAGCTGCTAGACGCTGAGCCACTGCTCGATCTTGGATTGAGATTAGGCGAGGGCACAGGTGCTGCGCTAGCTATGCCAATAATTCGTGCGGCGGCAGAGTTCTACAACAACATGGCGAGTTTTGAGAGTGCTGGAGTCACGGTTTAATGAGTGATGCACCAGAAAGATCGTTGAAAGATAGCATCACATACCAATGGGAACTTTTTTCGTTGGCGATGGGCTTCTTTTCTCGTTTGCCAATGCCGAAGAATACGCCTTATTCAGAAGAGAGAATGAATCGTTCTGGTCGTTACTTCTCAACGGTTGGTTTGTTACTTGGTGTTTTGTGTGGCGGGATCTTCCTAGCGCTGAGTGCGGTATTACCGAGCGCTATTGCTATCTTTTTGATGATGAGTTTTAACTTGATGTTGACTGGTGCTTTTCACGAAGACGGCTTAACCGATATGGCGGATGGCATTGGCGGCGGCATGACCTTAGAACGCCGCTTGACCATTATGAAAGACAGTCGAATTGGTACTTATGGCGCGTCTGCACTGGTTATGGCTCTGCTTGGTAAGTGGGTGCTATTAAACGAGCTCTTGAACATGACAGCCTTGTTTATGGTTATCGTTACCAGTTATACCTTTAGTCGCGCGATAGCGGCGTCACTTATTTATGATATGCCTTATGTCAGCGATTTAGATACCAGTAAAAGTAAGCCATTGGCGAACAAGCAAACTAAAGGTGAACTTGTCTTTTTATTGCTTGTTGGCGTGTTGCCTAGCCTGTGGTTTGGTCTTGAATTCGCTTTGGTTTTATCTGTTGTCGCCTATCTGTTTAGATTAGGTTTCAAAAAATGGTTAACGGCACGAATTGGCGGCTTTACTGGCGACTGTTTGGGTGCGGCTCAACAGTTGATGGAGTTGCTGACTTACCTTGTGTTCATTGCTGCTTTTTACAATGGTTTTCTATAACGACTCCTTATGACAAATACGAATCAAGCTAATCAAATTAATCAAGCAAGTCAGCGAAACAGCCATCTGGTATTGGGTGGGGCTCGTTCTGGTAAGTCGAGTTTTGCAGAACAACAGGCATTATGTGCGCTTGCAGCATGCTCAAATGGTCGTCTCAACTATATTGCGACGGCCACTTATTTGGACGACGAAATGCGTGACAGAATTGTGCATCATCAACAACGTCGTGGTGAGCTGTGGATTGAGCATGAAGCTCCTGTTGAGTTAGCCGAAAAACTGCAGTCTTTTGATCAAAACGATGTGGTATTGATTGACTGCCTAACCTTGTGGCTGAACAACATCATCTTTGAACTGGGTGATGATGCGACCAATAAACAGGTTGAGGCCGTGGTTGAAGTTTTAGTGAAAAGTGTAGAGCGAAGCCCGGCGCAAATTATCATGGTGTCTAACGAAGTTGGTCTAGGTGTCGTGCCGTTAGGTAAAGTGTCGCGCTTATTTGTCGACAATGCGGGTCGCATGAACCAAGCGCTAGCTCGAGTTGTTGAGCGGGTCACGCTGGTCGCCGCAGGATTACCATTGAGCTTAAAACCGTCTAGCTATTCGACTCAAAGCTCGACTCATAATTCGACGGATATCAAAGGTTAGGTGAACAGATGGAAAATGGAACAACCAAAAACATCTATCTACTAAGACATGGCAAAGTAGAAGGCGGAGCGGCACTTAATGGTTTATCCGATGTGTTGGTTAATCCTGATCTTCAAGATCGGATATGTGGGGCGCTAGTAAAACAAGATATTGCCTTTGATTGCGTGGTTACCTCGCCATTAAGGCGATGCAGCGATCTCGCAAACAGATACGCACAGCGTATGTCTGTGCCTTTATCTGTAACACCAGACTTTCAGGAAATGAACTTCGGTGACGTTGATGGTGTCCCATTTGATGAGCTTGAAGACAAGTGGGGAATGTTAGAAACCTTTTGGAAAGACCCTGCTAATCATCAATTAACTGGCGCAGAAAGTTTACAGAGCTTCCACGACAGAGTAACTCAAGCTTGGTCGCAACTTTTGGACGATCCAAGTGACAATCTATTATTGGTTACTCATGGTGGTGTGATTCGCATATTGTTAGCGCATTGCCTTGATATCGATTGGGAAAATCCGAGTTTGTACTCGAAGCTATCGATAGAAAACGCGTCGATAACGCATATTCAAATCACTCAGTTTGCGCAGAGCTTTATTAGCGTAAAATCAATAGGTTTACCTGTTCTCTGAGCGCTTAGAAAACACACTTTTAAGAATTAATAATCTATTAGACCTGCTAGATAGAGATAGAAATAAAATTCAAAATATAAAGCGGCGTTCACAGCCGCTATACCAGATTGGTATTACTACCTACGTGAAAGGAATTTAGTCATGACAACACCGAGTTGGGATCTAAGCATTGCTTATTGCGATCTTGATGATGCAAAAATCGAACAGGACATTGAACTCATCCAACAGTGCATTGAGCTGTTGTACCTACACGTTGAAAAGCGTCATATTATCCTAGCGATGCAAAACGCCATTCAAACATCTGAAGCGGCAGGCACGTTACTGAGCACGATCAACACCTTCGCTAATTGCCACGCATCGGTCGATGCGACACACACAGAAGCCAAAGCACTGCTTGGTCGAGTTGCGAAACTGAACTCTGAAATGTCTCAAGCGTTCAGCCCTTACGAAGACACGCTAATCCACGCAGAACCAGAATTTATTGATGCCGTATTAGAGCATGAGAGCGCAGATGTTGCGGGGCAACGCTTTGCTATCGAAAGCTCACGTAAATTAGCAAGTAGCCGACTCAGTGTGGCTGAAGAGCAGTTATTAGCCGCCATGAAAGTGGATGGCCGTGATGGATGGGGACGTTTGTACGATAACCTCACCGGTTCTCTAAAACTGTCGCTGAAGCTGAACGGTGAAGATGAAGCGCTAGGTTTTTCACAAGCCGCGAGTTTGTTGTACGGCAGCGAATTCGACAAACAAGAACCGGCATGGCGCGCGGTTCAAGGCGCAATGAAGACGCATCAAGAGTCTTTTGCTTCGATCCTAAATGCATTGGCGGGTTGGCGACTGACTGAAAACAAAAAGCGCTCGAAGATTAGCGATGTGCATTTCCTTGATCCAAGCCTACACGGCAGCCGCATTGTGCCAGAAACGCTAGACACCATGATGTCGGTAGCAAAGGCAAATCGAGCAGTAGGCCAGAAAGCAGGCCTGTTAATGGCAAGAGTTCACGGGCTCGATGAAATGAAGCCTTGGAACCATTTAGCAGCGATGCCACCGCTGGGTGACAGCGAATCTAAGGTTTACCCATTTGATGAAGCGATCGAAGTGATTAAAACCGCCTTCGCTGAAGTCAATCCAGAGATGGCTGATTTCGTCGCATTAATGGTTGAGAACGGTTGGATTGATGCCGCTCCAGCAGCCAATAAACGTCTAGGTGCGTACTGCACTAAATTTGCTGCGACACGCACCCCGCTTGTGTTTATGACATGGAGTGGTAGCCGCTCAGGCTTAATGACATTGGCGCACGAGCTAGGCCACGCGTTCCACAACTGGGTGATGAAAGACATGCCGTTGTGTCAAACACGCTACCCAATGACGCTAGCAGAAACCGCTTCGATCTTTGCTGAAAATATCGTTCGTGACCATCTATTGAAGCAAGCACAAACACGTAATGAGAAACTTGAAATGCTGTGGGAAGAGCTTTCTTCTTCTTTGGCATTAATGGTGAACATTCCCGTTCGTTTTGAGTTTGAGAAAGCCTTCTACGAGCAGCGTGAAAAAGGTGAGCTCACGGCTCAGCAGCTGTGTGACTTGATGGAAACGACTTGGAAAGAGTGGTACGGCGATGCAATGACAGAAGCCGACCCTTATTTCTGGGCGAGCAAGCTACACTTTAGCATCTCTCAAGTGAGCTTTTACAACTACCCATACCTATTTGGTTACTTGTTTAGTAAAGGTGTTTACGCTCAGCGTGATGCGAAAGGTGATCAATTCTATGGCGATTATGTTTCACTGCTTCGTGATACGGGCAGCATGATGGCGGAAGAAGTGGTTCAAAAACACCTTGGCATGGACCTGACTCAAGCTGATTTTTGGCAACAAAGCATCGACATGGTCAAAGTTCAAATCGACGAATTTGAAAGATTGCTCGATCAGGAAGATTAATTGATCTCAATCTGTTCATGACAGGTAAGAGCTGTGTTAGCTTACGTGGCTCTTATCTTGCTGAAATGACTAAATTTAAAATGATTATTTAGACCAGAATTAAAAAATCATTATTTGGAACAGATGTCGATTAGTAAAGTCAGCAGGTAATACAAAAAATATGGGTAGTATTTGTGAGAGATAACGGAGTTTCTATTGATAAGTGCGATCCTAGCAACACAATTTCTATGTACAATTTATTAACATACGGCCGTGCAATTAAGGAGTAGCGCATGACGAAGACCCTCTTTCGCCAATCATTTCTTTTTGACAGCCTAGATCTTGAGCAAGAAGTGGTTGCAGGACTGACCGTACTAAGTAACGGTGTTCAAATTAAGCTTCATCAACGCGGTGTATTGGAAGTGATTCCCGCGGAGTACAATTCTGAAACCAAGAACATCATATTTTCGACCGGTGTTCATGGAGATGAAACCTCGCCAATGGAGCTGATTGATAAGCTCATTGAGGACGTTGAAACCGGCTTCCAAGTCGTGACCGCAAGATGTTTGTTCATCATCGCTCACCCAGAAGCAACCAACGCGCATACTCGTTTTCTTGATGTGAACATGAACCGTCTGTTTGATGACAAGCAGTACGAGAGCAATCGAGAAGTGGATATCGCGAATAACTTGAAAGACTTGGTCACTGAGTTTTACAAGGAAACGGTCCCATCGACTCGTTGGCACTTAGATCTGCACTGTGCGATCCGTTTGTCTAAGCATTACTCTTTCGCAGTGAGCCCTAAGGTTCGTCACGAAGTTCGCAGTAAAGCTTTGTTCGATTTCATTAACAGTGCCCACGTTGAAGCGGTGTTGTTATCTAATGCGCCAACGAGCACCTTCAGTTGGTACAGTGCTGAAAACTTCGAAGCGCAAGCTCTGACAATGGAGCTTGGGCAGGTAGCAAGAATAGGTGAGAACCAACTTGATAAGTTAACGGCTTTTGATTTGGCGATGCGTAATCTGATTGCTGAAGTAGAACCAGAGCATTTACCAAAGAAAACCATTACTTATCGCGTAAGCCGAACCATTGTTCGTTTGCACGATGATTTTGATTTTATGTTCTCAGATGCCGTTGAGAACTTTACGGCGTTCAAACACGGTGAAGTGTTTGGTCATGATGGTGATAAGCCATTGATGGCGAAGAATGAAAATGAAGCGGTGGTATTCCCAAATCGTAACGTTGCTATTGGTCAACGAGCGGCCTTAATGGTGTGCGAAGTCGAAACACGATTCGACCATGGTCAGCTTGTGTACGATTAATCTCCAGTCGGATTTAATCGACCAAAACAACCACCCAACTGGTTGAAATATCAAGGTTCACATTACGGTGTGAGCCTTGAGTTTATTTAGGGATACAGGTAAGGTTACGCGAACAATTTCAAAGTAGCTTGATATGGATTTCCAACAACTTCTTCACCAAAAACAGCGCAAATGGACGCGAGCCATTTACCTGATGGCTGCACTGCTTGTCACGCTGAGTGCGATTTATCTAATGGTTGGCGATCTCTTCATCTCCCCTCTGGGCATCTTGTCGACATTAGAACAAAAATTACTGATTGATTTACGCTTACCCCGACTATTGGCGGCTATTGCTATCGGGGCTGGGTTAGCTGTATCTGGCGCAAGCTTACAAGTCTTATTGGGTAACGTATTAGCAGAGCCCGGTGTGCTCGGCATTTCTGGTGGCGCAAGCTTGGCGATGGTGATCGCGCTGTTCTTCTTACCGTTTGCTCCTACGCCTGAATTGTTTATGATTGCCGCCGTTTTAGGCTCACTCTGTTTTACCGTGATTCTGGTTAGCATGGTAAAAACGATGCGACTTACTACCGCCAAATTACTGCTAGTCGGTGTCGCGTTGGGCATTCTTTCTGGTGCGATGGTGACGTGGGCGTTCTATTTTAGTGATGACCTCAGCCTACGCTTATTGATGTATTGGCTGATGGGCAGCTTAGGTGGCGTCACTTGGTATCAACACTCGCTCACGTTAGTTATGATCCCTGTGATTATTTGGTTGTGCCTGCAAGGTAGCAAGCTAGACAAATTGATGATTGGCGAGACCCATGCTGCGCAGTTAGGCGTGAACGTTCCGAGATTACGTTGGCGCTTGATCTTCGCTGTGTCTATTTTGGTCGGCTGCGCAGTTGCGTTAGGCGGCGTAATCAGCTTTGTCGGTTTGGTTGTGCCACACTTACTGCGTTTAGCGATTGGTACCGACAACCGATATCTTCTTCCTTTGTCTGCCGTTGCGGGCGCTGCTTTGTTGGTGTTTGCTGATATCTGTGCTCGAACTTTATTAGATTCAGCAGAACTTCCTTTAGGTGTGATGACCACCAGTATCGGCGCACCAATCTTCATTTGGATGTTAATTAGAAATCATGATTCAAATTAAGAGCCTGAGCGTCGGCGCTCGTTTATTACCACTATCATTTGAGCTCAAACAAGGGCAGGTGACTCACGTTATCGGCCCCAATGGCAGTGGCAAAAGTACCTTACTAGAAGCGATATCTGGCGTTGGTGATGGCTACAAAGGTGATATAAAGCTCGACGGTCAAGACTTGTCAGTGTTGTCGTTACAAGACTTATCATTGCATCGCGCTTACCTGTGTCAAAGTGCAAGGCCAGCCTTCAACTTGGAAGTGTTCCAATACCTCGCGTTGTCACTGCCAAGCTCGTCGCACGGCCTTGATGCTGAAATCAATGCAGCTTTGGAAGAAATAAGCCAGATGCTAGACATCACAGACAAACTTCATCGTTCAATTCAGACACTGTCTGGTGGTGAATGGCAACGGGTTCGCTTGGCGGGAATGTGCCTGCAAATTTGGCCGACGCTTAATCCTTACGCAAAACTCCTGATCCTAGACGAACCTGCAGCGCCATTGGATATTGCGCAAGAAGCCTTGCTGTACAAGCTTATCGAACGAGTGGCTGAGAAGGGCATTGCGGTTATTATGGCTAACCACGACCTGAACCGAACCTTGAAACATGCCGACCAAGTACTGCTGCTCGACAAGGGCGTACTACAAGCCTCAGGCAGTGCAGAACAAGTACTTGCGCCTGAACAGCTAGAATCCGTATTCAACACACAAGTAAAAAGCATCTCGGTCGACAATCAAACTTATCTTTTGTTTGGTTAACTTAGGCTCATCAATACAAGGCAACCTATATGTTTAGATATATTCAACGACGACGAATCAAGAAAGTAATCAAATCACTTTCAGCAAAGTTGGTAAAAGCGTACGGAAGCAGTGACTTTTTCTCTATTGGTCAGGTAGAAACGAGTTCTAGTCAACTGAGTAAGCGCCAACAACTGGTTGCTTTAGCTTTGTTTGCAGATCCACAAGACCTTGCTGTTGAACTGGCTCCTGCCATTCAATTGCTGCGTAATGACGTGTCTAACGACTTCTTCGGTGGTGAGGAATATACCGCGCGTGATGTACTTAACTTATTGGGCGGTGGCGGTTGGAAGGGCGGTCGTATGGACGATGATATGTCGAATCGATTTGGCATGAATAGCCGCTATTAGTTTAGCTCGTTCAAATTAACGTTTAATGATTTATCGATTTATAAACGTATACGCTCAATAGCTTAGTAACTTAGAGACTTAGAGACTTAGAGACTTAGAGACTTAGCGACTTTGCAACAGTCTCAACAACGTTATAATGAAGCTCAAAAGCACTCAATATCATTATTTATGCGAGCGTTTCACTCGGATTGATTCAATAAAAAAATACCTTCCTAATGAACTATTTTCTTAGGGAATGCGTGATTCGTGTCGGTAAAAATCGATAATTCGAAGCAATATCATCTATCTCTAACGCATTTCTTTGAGTTGTGTGACTCTGATTCCTTTCAAAATAAATCCCACTTTTATTGATAGTTATGACGTATATATTTTCCGTGTTCTTAAAGTCAGAAACTATAAACCCTCGAACTGCAATCTTGATTAGAAAATGTCCAATCAATATTGCATACGGGGGTAAAATAATAGAGAGTGGGAAAGTGAAAACAGCAAATAATAATATTCTAAAAATAGCAGTGGGGATGGCTATGCTATCCAGCGTACCATCAGTAGCAAACGCTCATGGCTGGTCTGAATTTCCAAGTGCACGTCAGAATACGTGTTATGAACAAGGTGGGGTTTGGTCGGGTACGCCACCAAATGCGGCGTGTGCTCAAGCAAAAGAGATTTCTGGGTCATACCCGTTCGTTCAACGCAACGAATACGCCAAAAACATTGAAGACTTCAACAACATCAATGCTGTAAAGGCTGCGATTCCAGACGGCACTTTGTGTTATGCCAATGATTCGCAAAAGCGTGGTATGGGCGCACCTCATACAGGTTGGACTCGCACCGAGTTAAGCACTGGTACATTTGAATATGTATTCAACGCGACTGCACCACACAACCCGTCATTCTGGGAGTTCTATCTAACGAAACCAAACGCAGACCTAAGCAAAGGCTTAGCGTGGGGAGACTTAGATCTTATCCAAGAAGAGGGTAACGTTCCGGTTAATGGTGGTAAGTACCGCATTAACGTCACTATCCCTTCAGACCGTTCTGGCGATGCGATTCTATTCGTTCGCTGGCAACGTGATGATGCTGCGGGCGAAGGCTTCTACAACTGTTCAGACATCACTATCGCGGGTGGCATAACCCCTCCACCAGAGCCGGGTCCAGAGCCCGATCTCGTGCGTGGTGATCTGTTTGTTTCAGACCAATTTGGAACGCCAAAAGTTGGTGACACAGTTAAGTACGACATCATCAACAAGTATGGTGAAGTAGCGCGTAGCTTCGACATCGTCATCGATGCTTCAAACGTTAACGATTGGTCTCGTTTGTTGGCTTCAGAAATTAATGGCTGGCACGAAGAGTTTAAAGATGGCGCGATCTTCATTGGTGACTGGCATGCCGAAATGGAACACTACATGTATTTCCAAAACGATCCGTCACGTAACTTCTTCAACTCAAAGGATAGCCGTGCTTCTGGTCAGTTAACGTTGATTGATGGTGGCGACGGTGGTCTTGAACCATTGAAAGGCGACATCTACGAGCTAGTGAAGAGTGACAACGTAGTGAATGCTGGCGACAAAGTTGTGATTGCGACAAGCGAAGCAGCAAACCTAACACAGACTCAAGGTTCTGCCGTTAGCATTCAGAACAACGGAACGGCTTCAATTGTTGTTGATACGACTGCGATTACAGCGAACGAAACTCTGTCGTTCATTGCTAGCTCAATTGAAAGCGAAAGTGTAGAAACCTTCACATTCGAAGTGATTGCTGATGACGGTGGCGTAACACCAGACCCAGATCCAACGCCGGATCCTGATCCGACTCCTGACCCAGACAATGGCACTTGGGACTCTACAGCGACTTACCTAGGCGGTGAAGTAGTAACGTACTCAAACCAGTCTTGGAAAGCACAGTGGTGGATTCAAGGTGGTACAAACCCTAAAGCGACCTACGAAAATGAGAAATGGGGAGTTTGGCGTCCAGCGAACTAATCTTAACTATTGTTAGTCAATTAGCTTTAAAGTAATAATCAAGACACCACACTTTTTGACGAGTGTGGTGTCTTTTTTAACGTTTACATTTGTGGTATTGAATGTCATCAGCCTAGAAAAAGATGATTCAGAAACGGAGTCTTAATCGCTGAGCAGGGCTCTATAAGAAGATGAGAGTTATATAGAAAACAAGAGCTATATAAAAAGACCAGAAGCGTGATTTTCTGGTCTTTTACGTTTTGTCATGTGTTAGCGATTTATTCCAGAATAAGGTTTTGTTTAATCTCATCGTTAAGATATCCCTGATCAAAACCTGGTGTCATGAATTCGACGAAGGAGGAGTCTAGATAGCTGGTTTCTAGATACCCCGGTTCTAGATAATGGACATCTAAGTGATCAGCACTTGCGTAGGTGGGAATCGCGGAAAACAAAACGATACTGATCGCTGCAGCGATATTAATGACTTTGTTACGTTGAGGAGTCATTTTCATAGTAGTGCCCTCGAAAGGTGGGCAAATCCATCTGCCTATGAGAATTGAATCTGAGATGTTTAGAAGTCGTAAGACAAACCAAGTGTGATGATGCTGTCGTTGTCGATCGGGCCCATCGATTGGCCGTTCAAGTAAAGGTCACCTTCGTTGGTGTTGAAATAGGTGTATTTCACGTAGGGTGTCCAGTCGTCGATGCTCTTAGAAAGAACGACTTCGTGTTCATTGGTACGGTAGTCACCTTGATGAAAATAGACATTGTCACCGTCATGGGTAAACCCGCCGTTGGATCCATCACTGTTTTCGTGAGTGTATTGGTAAGCTAAATCCCAACCGGCGAGTGAGTACCCTGCACCGGCGATGAACTTATTGGTATTAATCGTGGTGTCGCTTACACTCTCGAGTACTTGGCCTGACTGGTTATATCCCAATCCACTGAATACATTGAAATTATCGTTCACTTGGTAATCGATAATACCTTCGATTAATAACTCTTCACCGTTGTCCCATTTACCAAGCTCACCGTATAGGTTGAACGTGAAGGACTCGCTGATGTGAAAGTCGTGGCTGTAACCCGCTGCCAGCCAACCCTGGTCATCAAAACCTATATAGACTTGTCCATTTTCTGAGGTGTCGATTAATGCACCAGCTTCTGTGGTGTAGACGCCGTTATCAGCAGCATTAGAGGCAACGTTTTGTTCGATGTAAACTTGAGTCGAAGTCGCAAATGCTGTGCTGCTGAGTAATGTAAGTGGTAGAGCAATGAGGTTAAGTTTGTTCATGGATTCTCCAGTGTTGTTCTATTGAATTAACTTGCTGGAGAGTATGTGATGAAACCAAATTTATATTAATAGGGTTAACTTTAGTTAAAACCTCAGTTTCATTTATGTTTTCTTAATGCCGATTTGATTGCTTCGCGGGTTTTGATGTGTTGCTCGTCGGTAGCGTAACGGCGGTGATAGAGCATTCGAAACGTGATCGGTCTTAATCTGATGGGGATAGGGTGAACGCGTAAGCCAAGCGCTGGTGCAAGCATTTCTGCAAAAGAGCGAGTAGAAGCGGCGATATAATCCGTCGTGCTTGCCAAAATCAGCATGCTTGAAATTGAGCTGGTTTCAATCCTGACTTTTCGCGGCTCGATATCGTTCTCTGATAAAAACTCGACCGTATTCATATTGGCGCGTTTGATCTTAAGTGCAATATGTTCCTCTTGGAAATACTCTTCTTTACTCAGTGTCTCACCAATTCGAGGGTGGTTGATTCGAGTCAGGCACACGGGTTCCTCATCGACGATGGTTTCTTCAATCAATGAGTGTTTCTTACTCGAAAGTACATCGATGACGATATCCACTTTTTGTGCAGTAAGCGCATCAAACAGTTCTTCCTCTTCGAGTGGCGCTTCCGTAAAGCTTACGCCTTCAACCTGGCTAACGAAATGAAGCAAGCTCTCTGTGCAATAGACTTTAAGGTCATTCTTTTGCTGCTCAACCGTTCCAATGATGTTCAATGGATCTTCTATCTTATTAGCGAGTGATACTGCTGCACCAGTAGGCGCGATACCTCGTCCTTCTCTCACAAATAAAGTTTTCCCCACGACACCTTCGAGTCTCTTAATAGCCGCGCTGACCGCGGGTTGAGAAATATCAAGCTGCTCTGATGCCACGGTGATAGAGCTGTGTTTGTAAACGGCCAAAAATGTCGTCAGTAGATTAAGGTCCAAATTCAGTTCCCTCTATTCTTATTGCCACTCATCCAAATCATTGTGGAGTCTTTGCTGATTCATAAATGAAATGGAGGTTTTAAGTAAAGTTTACACTATATATCAAGGTTCTGTTTATTAATAAACTTGTTTGCATCGGAGTGAGGAAGGAACTTCATTCATTTAATAAATACTCAGACCGATAGGTGAAACTATGAGAACTTTCGCAAAATTATCAATCATCTCTACAGCAATGATCATCACGACAACCGCTTTTGCTGCTGACCCAATGATGCAATACAACACCAAGCAGACTAACTCTGATATTCAAAAACTCGAGAAATTTGAATATCACGAGGGGGAAACCCTTGAAGAGTATCTGAGCACTCAACCTAAGGGGAACTTGTACTCTTCAGAAGAAGAAGTGCTTTCTGTGTTAATGGGCGGTGTAAACAATGGTGACTATCGCAAAGAAACCAATTCAGGTTGGAAAGAAGGCCTGATGTTTGAGGGCATTGCACCTTATGGGGATCACATGGTGTCGGGCGCGAACTGGTTCCCACGGACTGAAGAAGTTCAACCGGATGAAATGCGTGTCACGTTCATGGGGACATCACCAATGATTCGCCCGGGGCAAGCAAACACCTCGATATACGTAGAATTGGGTAACGGCTCTAACTTTGTCTTTGATTTAGGTGAAGGATCAATTGCGAACTATGTAGCGGCGGGTGTCGCGATGAATGAACTCGACCATATCTTCATTACTCACTTGCACGTAGACCATTACGGCTCGCTACCTTACCTGTATCAATTTGGCGGCTGGAATGGTCGCTGGGAAAAACCGCTTAACATTTATGGCCCGAGTGGTGCGACTCCAGAGTATGGCACTCGTCATATGATTGAAGGCATGCAGCAAATGTTGAACTGGCACACCGATGCATTTGATGTGTTCCCATCTGGCAACGACATTGTGGTTCACGAGTTTGATTTCCGCGATGACGGAGGCGTCATCTATGACCAAGATAATGTGGAAGTGATTCACTGGCGACGCAGTCATGCAAAAGATGGCGCGTCTGGTTACCGCTTGAATTGGACTCAAGATGACGGTCGAGTGCTTTCATTTGTTTGGACAGGAGACGGTCGCCCAACAGAGTTGGATTTGAAATACGCAAAAGGCGCAGACTTGTTCATTACTGAACTGCAGACCGAAACGTTTGGTGTGTCTTCGATTATTCAAGGTGTGCCTCCATTCTTAGCACGTTACACCGTTGATACTCACCACACGCCAGCGTACGCGGCGGGTTATGTGGCGAATGAAGTACAACCGCGCTTGTTTATGACAACGCACATGACATTCGACCCATATCTTAATGAGGAAACCGTTGCAGAGGTTCGCCACCATTGGCAAGGACCTTACCACTTCGGTGCGCCTGATGGCATTGTCGTTAACATGACCAAAGATAATGCGTGGGTTCGTGAAGGTATTTTACCTGATTTCCCGAATGCGAGAGCGCCACAATTTGATATGGCAGATGGGTCTGATTTTAGAATTCCATTACCGAAAAACAGCCGTGAAGACATACAAGAACAAGAGATTCGTGATTTAGAGTTGGATCCAAAGCTGTACTACCCAGAAGGCTACCACCCAGAGCTGTTAACAGAGTGGCCAGTCGACCGTGACATCGTGATCCCAGCTGAACAAGTACCAGAAGCAATGAAGCAAGGTATGAACACTAAGCAAGAATACATGGATAGAGTGCGTGCTCACCACAATCTTGAGCGCAAGTCGGTCAGTCGTCCAACTGAGCCTGGTGAAGGAGCAGGAACCGATAACAAATAGGGTATTTGTAGTGAGGGCTGATATTGCCCTCACATCCTAAAAAGTTAGGTAAATAAACCCATTCTCTTACTCAATCATAAAAACTATTGCTTACCACATCTTTGCTTAGAATATCTGGAGTTCATTATGAAAAAATCAATTTTAGCGGTCGTCATTCTATCTTTAGTGTCAGCGTCTGTTTTCGCCAACGGACAATCAAATGCTCACAACTATCAACCTGGTGCGACGAATAACTCAGAACGTTTAGCGGACATTGATCCTAACTACGAACTGACCTTACCTTCAGAAAAAGAAGGCTACACCATGTACGACAATCAATACATGTCAGATGGCGGCACCTACACAACGTATGTCAAACCGAACCCTTCCGATGCAATGCATGTTGCCGATGAAGGCTCACTAAAAATAACGCACGGTGAAGGTGGAGGCATTATGACGGAATACACAATAAAGGATGGTCAACACGCTTTTTCTGTTATGTGTGGATACACCTCGGGTCCTTCATTCTGGGCTGACGGAAAACCAGCGAAGGTATGCGAAGAGGCACAAGCATTAGCGGTTGCCTTGGAAGCAAAAGGGCAATGGGAGATGAAGCAGATGGCTTACACCATCGCTCCAGCAAGAATCGTGGTTGATAAGTGATTTTTGTCTACAGAACGTTCGTTATATCGAGCCACGTTATCCAATCATATTGATTATTTGTAGTGAGACAGAGGGGTACTCAGGCTGAAATGGTCTTGAAGTTCCCCTTAACTTAGCTCACCTCACAAGATGCTAAGTCAGCCAACTAATCAAATTTGTATTCGAAAATACAGAAGGTCTATCCCATGAAAAATACCATTAAGCTACTGGCTATCGCATGTGTTTTACTTACTCCAATGCTTGTCGTCGCTGCCGAACATAATCATAGTCACAATCATTTTAACCCTGCATTAGAGCAACTTGGCGACGACATTATTGGTCTAACCGTGTGTTACAAAAATGGTCATCTATCAGATGAGAATCAAGAACCTGCTTTCATGAATCTTATCAACCACGCCAATGTAGAAGGTGAGGAGTTGGGGATGTACTACATGGATAAGTTGGGCCCTAAAGCTGAGCAAATCATGAGTGATGACGAGGCTCGTCGCTTATGGACTCAAGATTATTGTGCTAATTTGACTGACACTTATTTGGATTCAGATAAGCTAGTTCAAAGATCAAATGAACATCAAAGTCATTCACGCGGCCACGATCATGGACATCACCATAATCACGATCACCATGGACATGGCGACTTGACACCAGAAGTACTTGAGCAAGATATCGAACGAGGTCGTTTACTCAGTATCAACTAAGCCCAATAAAATAAGTCCATCTAACCTATTGTTAAATATTTACTATTTGATAGTGTGTCTAGGTGTACATTAAGGATGTGTTTCATATTTAGCGATGAAAATAGTAGGAGTTGCGATGAGTATTATAGTGAGACGGTCTGAACCGTCAGATGCAAAGGGAATCAAAGAAGTTTACGAATGCACTAATGCTTATACCGGTACGCTGCAACTCCCTAATCCATCTCTGGAAAGCTGGCAGAAGCGAATCTCTAATATGCCTGACAACGTGTACTCTTATGTCGCGATGATCGATGATGAGATTGTTGGCAACTTGGGAATGGAAGTGTGTGTGAACCCAAGAAGACGACATGTCGCTTCATTCGGTATGGGTGTTAAAGACGATGTGTTAGGCAAAGGCGTTGGTAGTCAACTGCTCGCGACAGCGATCGACTTGTGCGATAACTGGATTAACATCAAGCGAATGGAGTTAACGGTATACACCGATAATGAAAGAGCGATCAGCCTGTATAAGAAATTTGGCTTCGTGATTGAAGGAGAGTCTGCAGGGTTCGCTTTCAGAAATGGCGAATATGTAGCGGCTTATCATATGGCTCGACTGGTATAGCATTTAGCTGCAATTAACACTCGGCTACAATTAACACACAGCTGCATTTAACACAAAGCTACAACTGACACTCGGGTACAATAAGAACACAGCTACGATTAACACAGTTAGAATTAACTGACAGAGAATAAAACGCCACGTTATTTAAACGTGGCGTTTGCTATTTTAGTGAGCTGCTCGTTTTAACAGCTTCATACTCAGTGCAACTTAAGCCGTTAGTGGCTCAAGGTTCGCAGGGCGGTAGTGTACTGATTTTAGTACCTTACCTTGGCGAACTGTCTTACCTTCAGATACGAAATCTTCCGCACACTTAGCGATGATGTATTCGCCTTTTTGAACCGCCATCAGTTTGATGTTCTGCTCAGCATAGAAAGCTTCTGTTTCAGCATATTCAGTTTCGTTGCGACATACTTTGCTCATGTTGCTTGAGTGTACTTCGTCCCAGCAAGGTAAGAAGTCAATTGAGCGGTTTTTAGAAACATTCAACAGTAGGTCGATCAGGTAGCTGATTGCTAGGTTGTCTTCAACCTTAGCTTGGCCAAGATGAACCAGACGTCCCATCAAAACATACACGCTGTCTACAATAGCGTCCGCTTGTTCGATTTTAGAGTCAGCTTCTGCAAGTTCTGTTAGTTCTTCGATCGCTAGAGAGGTATGTAGCGTATCGCCTTTTTCGTCCATTGTTTCAGGAGCAGCAACAGGCAGATCAAAAGTACTGCGGAACTCTTCAATGTCGCGGTAAAGGTGATCGTAGATTTCTTGGCTTAGTTGAGAAAGGTTCATTTTCCTATCCATTTTGTTTCGTTAATGGGGCATTTTATCAAAGCTGGGTATAGGGTGCTAACGCAAAGTCGACTTTTATTCATTGGTCTAATGAGGTATCTTGCATAAAAACTAATTGATTATTATATAACTTACAGTAAGCCATCACGTAATATTGCCAATCAGCTCTCCGTCGTAGGATCACAGTTATGCACCAAGCTAATGAAAGTGAAGTTGTTATACGTCGTTTGTATCAAATCACCAATGATTACCGAAAAGGGTTCGATATTCAGATCGCTCAGCTGCTTATCATGGGGCTTGAACGTTTTAATTTAGACATTGGTATTTTGTCGAAAATTGATGGTAATACTTACTTAGTTGAACACTCTGTCAAACCGGAAGGGGTTGAGCTCAATAGTGGCGATATCTTTGATACTGGGTCGACTTATTGTGCGATAACTTGTAAATCTGTAGCACCTATTTGCATTGAATATTGTGGTAAACACGACAAGTATGCGACACATCCTGCCTATCAATCTTTTGGGTTAGAGTCTTATATTGGTATCCCAATTTTTGTTAATGATGAGCTTTATGGCACCTTAAACTTTTCAAGCCCAGCTCCCTATCATCGCGAGTTTAAAGAGTTCGATATCGACGTTATGCGGTTAATGGCGTCATGGATCGAAGTGGAACTCGTGAGAAGACAGCAAGAACGTAAATTGACAGAGTTAAATGAAAAACTTGAATATCAAGCTTTGTACGATCCTCTGACCCACTTGCCGAATCGACGTTGCTTGTTCAAAACGTTGAATGCAGAAGTGGAGCAGTTAAAAGGCTCTCTAGGTAAAGGGACACTAGCCGTCGTAGACATCGATTTCTTTAAGGTCGTTAATGACACTTACGGTCACCAAATGGGTGACGTTGTTTTAAAGAAAGTGTCAAACGTTCTGCGCAATAATATTCAAGATGGAGAGTTTGTAGCTCGCTTTGGTGGTGAAGAGTTCATTCTTTGGTATCCAAATAGTACACCAAGTGGTGTTGAAGATAAGTTCATGACTCTTTTACAAGAAATGAAGAAAATCACACTAGATAGTAAGCCTATCACCATATCAATTGGTGCGTGTCATTTTGAGTTGAGCGCTGGAGATAGCAAAGGGGAGAGAATGTCGGCATTAGACTCGCTAATCAAAGTTGCCGATGAATGCCTGTACATGGCTAAACAAAATGGACGAGATCAGTTTATATCTCGCCCATATCATCAAGAACACTCAGACTCGTAAGTTGAAGCTGTCAGCTCTTAAAGCTCAAAGGTTAGTTCTTAACTGAATAGATAAGGGAACAACTTACGACGCTCTTCGGGTGTTAAAGATTCAACTCTCGCGATGTTGGTATCAGGAATCGCTTCAGGATTAGGGTAGTGCTTTAACACCTTTTCCATACTCGCTTCACGAATCAAATGGTAAACCGGGTACGGAGAGCGGTTTGTTAGGTTTTCATCGTCTTCTGGATCCGCACCACCAAAGCAATAGTCTGGGTGGAAAGTTGCCACTTGGTAAACGCCTTCCCAACCTTCTTGCTTGATCAAGGCTTCAATCCAATCAATGAACATGTTGTAGTCGAAGAAATCTTGCAGCATGTTAGGTACAACCACCAACGTCGTCTCTAATTCCGCGACTGGCGTGTTATCTAACTCTACAAAATGCGTCATGATGTCTCCCAATAACGCTTCTTCCGTATTCGCTTCACTCACAAAGATCTTAATCTGTTTATTACGTTGTGGCTTGGCTGCGAATGGACACAGGTTTAGGCCAATAACGACATCGTCTAACCACTGTTTTACTTGGTCATGGATGGTTTGAAGATCTGAGCCTTGAGTGTTCGACATAACAGGTTCCGAAATGAAATTTTGCGTAGGATATCAGAACGGACGTTAATCAAAAGCAATAATTGAGTTACAAAATCCATCCCACTTATGCTTGTGCAAGTTTAGAGGCTGAGACTTGAAGCTGTTTCAACTGATAGACCCAAGCAAATATCGCAACATAGAAGATAGAACCACCGGCGATAACACCATTCCAACCGAACAACTGCCAGCAATATAAGAGTAAGAAACCACCTAAGCTCCCGCCTATGTAATAGTGGACTAAGTAAAGTGCGGTTGCCGTTGCTTTCGCGCTTGGTGCTTTTTGACTTACCCAAGAATAGGCTAAGGTATGGGCGAAGAATGCGCCGCCACTGATCAATAACAACCCAGCTAGCATGAACGGGACTTTGTCGACGGCAGAAACCAACATACCAATTAAGCTGATACAAACGCCCATCAATATACCGTTTAACGGATCAAAGCGAAGTGTCCATTTGTTGGAGAGCTTAGAGGTTACCGTACCGGCCAAGTAACATAGGAATATCAGCGAAGCTAAACCAACGGGTACCGAGTGAGGCGCAGATACTAGCCTGAAGCCCATTACTGAATACAAGTTAACGAACAGGGCAAAGTTAGCGCCACCAATCAACATCGCGAGCCACAAGGTACGGTTTCTTAAATGCATCACTACCGAGCGGTTATGATGAAAGAACAGCCCTTTCTGTGGTTTGAAGTTTTGCTGGTCAGGCAGACTATACGCAATATAGAGTGCGCCAAGCAAAGAGCCGACAACGAAAAACAGAACTGTTGCATGCCAGTCGAAATAGTCCGTAATCAAGCCACCCAATACACGACCGAAGATGCCACCTAATGAGTTAGCCGCAATATAACCGCCGATCGCGACTGCGAATGCTTTGGGAGATAACTCTTCGACCATATAGGCAACCGCCACGCCTGCAAAAGCAGCAACGGCGATCCCCATGAATGCTCTGACAATAACAAGTTGTAGTAGAGTGGTCGTGAACACCATGCTCAATCCAATCAAAGGAATAGCGAACAGACTGAACAGAATGATGGGCTTTCGGCCAAAGGTTTCAGATGCGATTGCCCAAGGCACCAAACTGATGGAAAGCCCAAGTGTTGTCGCGGCAAACAGCCAGTTGATTTGAGTTTCAGATACTTGGAAGTGCTCGGCCATGTGCGGCAAGATAGGCTGAAAGAGATAAAGGTTACAGAAAATGATGAACGAACCAATCGCCAATGATTGGGTGATTCGTTTGTATTGAGGGCTGCCTTTATCAAACATTTACGTTGTGCCTGCACGAGTTAATAAGCTATTTGTGAACAAGTTATCAGCACAAGGGTGATTAAAGAAATATATTAAAAATATCGCCTCTATATATTTAGTATATCGCCATGCTTGAATCAAAACCACTTCGACATTTTCTGGCTGTCGCGCAGTTTGGTAACTTCACTCAGGCCGCTAAAGCGCTGCATATCGCGCAGCCTGCATTGAGTATCTCCATTAAAAAACTAGAACAAATGCTTGAGTTGATTCTATTTCGTCGCGGAGATAAATCCGTCACCTTAACGGAAGAGGGAAAGGTATTGTTTGAGCATGCCAAGCGAATCGCCCAACAGTTCGATGATGCTCAACTCGCGATGAATGAGTTAAAGGGTTTAGAAAAAGGTGAGGTGCGATTAGGTGCTCCAAGCATGATGGGCAGCTACTTTTTCCCGCAAGTTGTTATGGCATTTAAAAGCCAATACCCAAACCTTAAGTTGACCTTGATTGATGCGGGTACTGAATCGATTAGGGAGATGCTATTAAACGGCGAACTCGATATTGGCGTAATCAACCATGAAAATGTCCCGGATGCTTTCGAAACCGACCACTTGTTGAGTTCTGATATGGTCGCCGTTGTCGGTAAGGAGCATCCGTTAGCACAGCAGCCTTCGATGACCTTTGAAGAATTCTTTGCTCAAGAGCTGGTCATGTTTAAATCGGGTTATTTCCACCGCGACTTCATCGATGCGACCTGCAAAAAATACAACCTCGATATGACCATAGCCTTTGAAACCAATTTATTGCCAATGATTCTTTCTATCGTAAAACGAGAGTTTGCCATTACTGCGCTACTGAGTTTGGTCACAGAATATGAAGAAGACGTCGTGGGGGTGCCATTTAAAGATCCTGTAAAACTGAATCTATCTTTGGCTTGGAGAAAGGAAGGGTACTTGTCGAAGGCAGACCGAACCTTTATTGATTTCGTTAAGCGCTACGTGTGATTTAGAATGGTATAGAACAACAAAGCCCGAATATCCTAGATTGGACATTCGGGCTTTATTATATAGAAGTATTATTGGCTTAGAGCACTTAGGTACTCTTTGAGTTATACATCTTATCGAAGTTCTTCTGATTCCAGCCGACCATCACCTGGTCGCCGATTTTAAGTACGGGGATAGAGCGAGCCCCCATCGCTTGTAACTCTTTACGGCCACGCTGCATCTTTGCATTCGTTAGGCGGTAAACAATTTTCTTTGAATCCAAATAGCGCTGTGCATCTTTACAGTGCGGGCATTTGTCTGCGACGTACAATACAACACGTTTCATTTTTACAATCTCTTTTTGAGTCTAGCTCTTGGTGAATCTCGCTAAAGTGTAACGAATCTTAGGTGATTAGAAAAGTGTGATCAGTTACACTATGCGGCTCAATTTTCAAGACCACAACGTAATGTCGTGGTGTAACTTGTACGGTCTTTCAGCATGCATCCTTCTTTACGCTATATCCAAGGCTACCCGAAGCACATACTCGACCCGGTAACTCAACTTGTTGAATCGGGGAAATTGGTGCCGTGGTTTGAAGCTCGCTACCCAAAGAATCATGAAATAAAAAGCGAGAAAGCCCTGTTTGACTATGCGATTGAGATTAAAAATCGCTATATGAAAAAAACACCACCGATCAGTAAAGTGATTTATGACGGCAAGATACACCTAATTAATAATGCATTAGGTCTGCACTCTTACGTGGCGAAGAATCACGGTGGAAAAATCAAATCGAAGAATGAGATTCGTATCGCCAGTGTTTTTAAAAATGCACCAGAACCTTTGCTGAGAATGCTGGTGGTACACGAACTGGCGCACATCAAAGAGAAAGAGCACGACAAAGCCTTTTACCAACTATGCTGTCACATGGAACCGGAATATCATCAACTTGAGTTGGATGCCCGTTTATTCATGATGTATTTAGATTTAAAGAAGTAGCCCAATGAGCCAATCACAAAATAGAACGACGCTAAGCCTGTCGAAAAACAGTACCTCCGCGGCAAAAACAAAAGATAACCAAGCTAACGAAGGTAACCGTACTCAAGGTAATAGTACGCAAGGTAACCGCAAGCAAGGTGATGTTAAGCCAAGCAGCGACAAGCGTATTTCTTCAAAGAACACATCAGATAAAAACCGAAAGAGTACGGCTTCAAAAGGCGCTGGTAAAAACAAAGCAAAGCGACCTTTTGTAAAAGATAGCAAAGGCAAGCCGGGCGCGAATAAAGGGCCATCGAATAAGGCATCTTTCAATAAAACTGCATTTAACAAGAATGCAGCACAGAAAAGACGTTCGACTGAGAAGCCTCAAGGTGGATTACACCCAAGAAACCAACACACAGGTCGCTACGACTTTGAGTTATTGGTTGCAGCCTTGCCTGAGCTAAAAGAACATCTGATCAAGAACCCGGCGGGCGAAGACACCGTTAATTTCTCTGATCCACTGGCCGTTAAGTTACTTAACAAAGCTTTACTGGCGCATCACTATGGCGTTAAGCATTGGGATATTCCTGCTGGTTACTTGTGTCCGCCAATTCCTGGCCGTGCAGACTACATTCACAGAGTGGCAGACATCCTTAATAGCGATGGCCAAGGTGAACCTTATAACCACGCGTCTGTGAAAGCATTAGATATCGGTGTGGGTGCAAACTGTATCTACCCAATTATTGGTGCGACAGAATATAAGTGGCGCTGCACGGGAACTGATGTCGATTCAGTATCTATCAAAACAGCAAACTTCATTGCTGAAAGTAACGCTAATCTAAAAGGTAAGATCCGAGCTCGTCTACAAGCGGATTCTGAATCTATCTTTAAGGGCGTGATTAAGGATAATGAACGTTACGATGTCACTATTTGTAACCCTCCATTCCATAGTTCTCTAGAAGAGGCGGAAAAGGGATCACAACGCAAACTAGATAATCTAGCGGCAAACCGAGCTAAGAAAGCGGGCAAGTCATTCAAGCCAGAGATGAATAAGAAGCCAGTTAAGTTAGATAAATCAACTACGCAAAATAAACCAATTAAGCAAGAGAAACCGACCTTAAACTTTGGTGGCCAAAAATCTGAACTTTGGTGTCCGGGTGGCGAAGCTGCTTTCATTATGAAAATGGCGAGAGAGAGCCAGCTTTTTGCTACTCAAGTATTGTGGTTTACGACATTGATTTCTAAGAAAGACAACGTTGATATGATTCGTTCAGAATTGGGTAAGCTACGAGCTAAACAAGTAAAAGTGGTTGAGATGTCGCAAGGCCAGAAGGTGAGTCGCTTTATCGCATGGACCTTTATGGACGACGATCAAAGACAAGAGTGGATTGCGCTAAAATA
Organism: Vibrio syngnathi; assembly: GCF_002119525.1. Classification (NCBI taxonomy): domain Bacteria; kingdom Pseudomonadati; phylum Pseudomonadota; class Gammaproteobacteria; order Vibrionales; family Vibrionaceae; genus Vibrio; species Vibrio syngnathi. The sequence goes on from NZ_CP017916.1 coordinate 1,437,348, forward strand.
GCGGCTGCACTGAGTTAAGACATTAAGTTGAAATTACGTACGGGCTTGTTGTTAACGCAACAAGCCCGTTTTTTGTGTTTTTCATATGCGCTAAGCAGAAAGCAACTCATCTAACTTACTCTGATATTTCTTTTCTAGTGCACTATTTCCTGCTTTTCTTTCGAGTTCAATTAAAATTTGAAGTGATGGAATTTGGTAGCCATAACGCTGGTGGAATTTGAATAAGCGAAGCCTAGCGTCGTTGTAATCGGCGTTACTCACTTCAATTTTTGATAGCTGTAGTATTGATTTTGCGCGATTCGGGTCGTGGTCAATAGCACGTGTGAAGTAGTATTTTGCTTGGTCAGTATTACCAGCTTTAAACGCGCAAAAAGCCGCATTCTCATAACTGGCAGATACTAGATAATAATAGGGTTGGTCAATTGCGCGGTTGAAGTATATATCAGCTTGCTCGTATTCGCCTTGTTTACACAAGAACGTACCGTAGTTATTCAATACATTGCCGTTTCTTGAATCGAGACTGAGTGCTTTGCGGTAAGTGGTTCTTGCTTCATCTACTTCGCCAACTTGTTCGTAGTAATGTGCCATCGAAAGTTGGGCGCGGTAATAACTAGGAGCGTGTTTGATAGCGAGCTCTAGATTTTCACGTGCTTTGACCATATTACCTTGTCCCATGTAGCCCAACCCCAATTCTATACGTGATTGAGACATCGCAATTGGGTCACTTTCCATTTTTGGTGGCCCTTCGGTTACAGAAACACAACCTACCAGAGAAACAGAGGCGAGTAGCGTGAGATGAGATATCAGGGTGGATTTTGGTGATAGCGACTTGTTAGGCATGTGCAGCTCCTTTTGAACACAAACCTATGATATGAAATTGAACACACTTAAGTGTTAGATCGATTATGGAATGCGACCCAAACACCATAAAAAAACCGTGTCCAATTTGGCGTTTTATCAACGACCTATGGAACACGGCTTTATGTATTTGTGAATCGGAAGAAAGAACTTAATCGTCTTTGGTAAAGTTGTCTTCGCTGAAATGATCCAGATCGTAAGGCGTTTGTTGGTAAACGCAGTAGTTTAACCAGTTAGAGAACAACAAGTGTCCATGACTACGCCAGCTTGCAACAGGCTTGTTGTCTGGATTGTTGTTCGGGTAGTAGTTGATTGGTATCACTGGCTCCATGCCTTCACCTAAATCACGAATGTATTCGTTGTGAAGTGTATGCGAGTCGTATTCCGGGTGACCGGTTACAAACACGTTTCGCTTATCTTTAGTCGCTGCTAGGTATACGCCCGCCACATCAGAAGTCGCAAGAACATCAAGGTCAGTATGCTCGGCTAAGTATTCCTGAGAGAAATCAGCATAGCGAGAGTGCGGTGCCAAGAAGGTATCGTCGAAGCCACGTAAAATTGGGTGGTACGGGTTATGGATCTCGTGGTTGTAAACTCCAGAAAGCTTATCTTTACGAGTACGCTTTGGTAAATCATACAAGAGCTTTAAGCCAGCTTGAGCTGCCCAACACACATACAAGGTTGAGGTCACATGCTTGTTTGCCCATTCCATGATGGTTTTTAGATGATCCCAGTAGATAACGTCTTCAAATTGAACCAAGCCAAGTGGCGCGCCAGTGATGATCAATCCATCAAAGTTTCTCCCTTTGACCATTTCAAATTGGCGATAGAAGTTATCAAGGTGTTCTGTTGGTGTATTTTTGCTTGGACGGTCATCAATACGCAGCAGCTCTACATCGACTTGCAATGGGCTATTCGATAGTAGGCGTAAGAATTGAGTTTCAGTTTCAATCTTCTTCGGCATCAGGTTGAGGATCAAGACTCGAAGTGGACGAATTTCCTGTGTCGATGCTCTTGATAACGGCATAATAAAGATGTTTTCTTCACGAAGAACATCAGATGCTGGCAATTGGTCTGGAATGCGAATAGGCAAAGCTTTCTCCCTAAGCTAGATATGTAGACGTCTATACATCTAAATCTATAGTAGTTTGATACGCTTGTCGATATCCAAAATGGATAGATGTAAATTATTTGTGTTTTCTATCAGAAGCCACCTTCCGACGTCGAGGGAGTCTTATAATGTTCAACGACTACCCGAGTAATGCATAAGTGCTTGGTTCTGTTATGTAGAACTAGGCAGTTATCAGAGCAAGCAGTTCGCATTTACGATAAACTCATGTTTTCGAATTAGCCTGTAAAGTGACAGATGAAGTTAATACTCATTCGAGGGCTACCTGGCTCGGGTAAATCAACAAAAGCAAAGACCTACGATGCATTACATGTCGAAGCGGATATGTATTACGTGAAGGAACAAGGTGAGTACTGTTTTGATCCTAGGCAATTGCAGCAAGCGCATGAGTGGTGTCAGAACACGACGGAAAATGGCCTAAAGCAAGGGCTAGATGTTGTTGTTTCGAATACCTTTATTAAGCATTGGGAAATGAAGGCTTACCGCCAACTTGCGCGTAAATACAAAGCAGAATTGATTATCGAAGTGTGCCGAGAGCAATATGGCAGTATTCACGACATCGAACCGTCTGTGATTAAGCGTATGGCGAAAGACTGGCAAGAATAGCCTCGTGTTTATCCAGGTTGTCTGAATGGCAAATAGAATTAAATTAATAGAACAACTCCAAGGTAACGATTGAAATGGCAAAGCGCTCTGTTGTGGTCGATATGACTTCTTATGGTATTTATTCCACATGGGATTCTAAATCTAAAGACCTTCCAAAAATCCAAGAGTTCACCACTATTGTTGATGCTGAAATCGACGTGGAATTTGGCTATATCCTGAATATCAAAAAAGCCAAAGGTGAAAAGATCCGCTACTGCATCTATCACCCGAACATCACCACCGACACTGGCGAAGTGCTCGAACCGTTCGATGGTGAAGAGCATGTCGGTAACAACGACTGGGATTTCTACTTAGGTGACACCATCTGGGCGCCAGTCTCAAATAAGCTTGGTAAATGGCGCATGACGGTCGAGCTAAAAGGCAACATCATTGCCGATAAGACATTCGACCTTGTTGCAAAAGACGAAGGCCAATTTTGGAAGCGTAGGGGTTTTTAGGTTAAAACTTCTGTCTAAATTAAGACAACAAAAAAGCCGAGTCACACGTTACACGTGAACTCGGCTTTTTTCATTGTGCTAGATAGAAGTGACTACCTAACTAATGGATTAGATTATTGCGTCACGTAAGCCACAACAAACTCAGTGATTGCGACCATGTCTTTCACTGCAATGTACTCTTCAGTGGTGTGAACTTTCGCCATACCTGTAGAAAGGTTAACCGTTGTTAGACCTTTTGCGTTGAAGTTGTTCGCATCACTACCGCCACCAGTGCGTTTGGTGTTCGCCGTTACGCCAAGCTTCTCGAATGCGGATTTAATAGAAAGAATGTGCGGGTGATCGTCTGCGATAACGAATGCATCGTAAGCACGAGTAGATTCGATTTCTACTTCAGCGCCGAACTGTTTTGCACTCTCTTGGAATGTAGAGATCATGTGCTCAACTTGAGCTGTTAGCTTTTCGCCGTTTAGAGAGCGAGCTTCAGCCACGACTTTAAGCTCTGGCATTACGATGTTAGTCGCTAGACCGCCTTCAACAATACCGACGTTTGCCGTAGTTTCTTCATCGATACGAAGTAGATTCATCTTAGTGATTGCGTCTGCAGCCACTTGAATTGCGCTGATGCCTTCTTCTGGTGCTAAACCTGCGTGAGCAGGGCGACCTTTGATGTTGGCAACAATCTTCTGCTGACCCGGTGCCGCATTGACGATGGTGCCAATTGGACCGCCTGTATCTAGAACGATAGCGTGCTCAGATTGAATGTAAGACATATCAAAGTTCAAAGAACCGAACAGACCGCCTTCTTCGAATACAGTAAATGCAATCTCAATAGTTTTGTGTTCTTTGCCTTCCGCTTTAATTACGCGAACTGCTTCCATGATAGCTGCGATACCAGACTTGTCGTCGCCACCTAGAATAGTGTTGCCTTTTGAACGTATGATACCGTCTTCGATGATTGGCTCAATGCCGATACCTGGCGTTACTGTGTCCATGTGGCAGCTGAACACTGTGCTACCTGGAAGAGTGCCATCTAGACGAGCGTAGATGTTGAAACCGTTAGACACTTCTTCAGGAACCGTCAGTTTGTGAACTTCAAAACCCAGTTCACCGAGTTGCTCAGCCAAAGCTTCAGCAATCGCTTTTTCGTTACGAGATTCACTATCAATTTTCACTAGATCGCAGAAATGTTCTACAAGACGTTGTTCATTAATTTGGGTCATTGTTAATTCTCATTTTGCTCCGCTGTTTCTAAAGAAGTGACGGAGGCTGGAACAGGAAAATCACTATAACGCCTTTTTACAGAATCATTGTCTGAGTTAAATCAAGAAAATTATCTGATTACTCTAATTCATGAGAAAAATACTACTCGGATCGACTCGTATTTAGAATTTTAATCTACATATGTGTCGGTTGTCTTGAAGGTTGCTAAGCGTATAGGGAGAGTGCTATCAATAAACGATGTGTTGGCTCGATGGGGTGGGGAAGAGTTCGTTTTACTGCTTACTGGTACCCAATATCCAGACGAACAATTGAAATCAGCTTAGTACGCAATACAGCTTAAATGAACCTAAGCGAATAGGAGTGTTATCAACTCCTATTCGCTTAGTTTTTATGTTATTTGTTAAGAGTCTTACTTAGCGATACCTTCTAACATTTCAACCAGTTCGCCTTCTGTGGCTGGTTCGCGAGCGAGCTCAATGACTGCTGAAGCGCCACCTTTTAACATATAAGCTTGAGTTCCACAGTGGTCATAATGGAACCACTTACCATCGACACACACATCGGTATAACATCTTGGGTCTTGTTTGAGTTCCATAGTAATTTCCCTATTAACATTTGCCTAACGTTTTTAATGCTAGTTGGTCACAACTTGGTGCGATTTGATCTGAATCAATTTAATATGTAATTGATGATTTGATTATTAAATAGGAGATGTGCGTCTTGAACTGTCGAAGCCGATAAAGAGACCGCCTCTGACGATTAAAGCGTTCAAAGGTCATGATTCCAATTCGCAGCTCTGCTTCTTTTGCTTGCCACGTGACGCTTTTCTACATACGCTAACCACTCTCTTAATCCCTATACAAATGTGATTGTGTTGGAAAATGACTAATATCTTTATCGTTGTAATTGTTCTAGTTGTGTTCTTTTACTTTATTCAAAACTATCTAGTAAAAAATGATGACACCAAAGATCATGCTTATCAGAAGAAAGGCTCGTTAATGTCGGCGCAACAAGCGACATTCTATAACGCGCTTAAATCTGCTGTGGGTAACCATGGGGAAGTATTTGCTAAAGTGAGCATGTCTAACGTTGTTATCCCTGCTAAGGCAAATAATAAAAAGAATTGGTTTATCGCGAACAACAAAATATCACGTAGTTATTTTGACTTTGTAGTGTGCGACCCTCGAACGTTAGAGCCACGCGTAATCATCGAATTGGACAATGGGAAAGAGCTTAATAAAGGAAAGGTTGATCGCGAGAAGCTATTGATGCACGTTTGTAAATCGGCAGGCCTTCCACTTATTGGCGCTTCAATTAAGCACAGTTATCAAGTGAGCCGTTTGAAGAGGTTACTGGCAGCACACATTGATTTGATCGAGCCATCTAAAGAAGTTCGATTCTGTAAGAAATGTAGCAGCCCTATGATCATCAAACTGGCAAGCCATGGCGACTATAAAGGCCGACGCTTCTTCACATGTAGCCGTCAACCTAACTGTACTTATACCGAGAACTACAATGTCGTGTTCGACATGGACGATGATTCTAACTAATATCGCGCGCCAAAGTGCTCAGTAAAGGGATAAAAGACACGAAGCATGCTGATGTCTGTAATCATCGAAGTTGAACTTAAATGTGACCTACTTCAAGCCATTGATCTACTTTGTGTTTAAATTTTATTCTGATTGATGTTTTTAAAAGCAAACGAACAGTTTTGTGCAAATTTATCCTTGCACGCATCCAAATCACTCGCTATTATCCATCTCGTTCTGAAGCATTAGCCGCTTAATGAAATGGTTAGTTAAGTTTCACAGCATTGCCCGCTTAGCTCAGTTGGTTAGAGTACTTGCATGACATGCAAGGTGTCACTGGTTCGAGTCCAGTAGCGGGCACCAAATTCAAAAAGAAAGCCCACCTAGTGTGGGCTTTTTTGTGCCTGTAATTCCTTGTTTTATCAGAATCTTAGCTATTTCTTGGTCCCAAGAGATCCCATGATGTGTTGTAAAATCCACCGTTTAAAGTAATCTCTGAAGTAGTCTTTTAAGATCTAAGCAATTTCGAGGTTACTTCAGGGGGTTACGATGGCGAAAAAGGTACAGCCTTTAACGGCTACTCAAATCAAACAAGCAAAGCCTAAAGAGAAAGAATATAATTTGGGTGACGGTGATGGATTATCATTGAAGATTAAGCCTATAGGAACAAAACTATGGCGTTTTTCTTATTATCACCCTATCTCACGAAAGCGCTTGAACCTAGCCTTAGGTAAGTACCCTGATATCTCCCTAGCCAAAGCAAGAACTAAAGCGATTGAGGCAAGAGAGCTTCTTGCAGACGGTATTGATCCTAAAGAGCATCGTGATAATACGCTTAGAACAAAGCAGCTCGAGCTATCAAACACATTGCAAGCAGTATTTGATGACTGGATTGAAGTTAAGAAAACAAGCGTCAAAGAGCAAACGGCTAAGAAATTAAAGCAACGTATTGAGAAGTACCTCTTACCTGACCTAGGTAAGTTTCCTCTTGGTGATATAACAGCCCCTCAAGCGATCAAAACAATTAAACCCATTGCGAACCAAGGTAAATTAGAAACAGTAGGGCGCTTGTGTCGCAACCTCAATGAGATAATGACCTTTGCAGTAAATACTGGTGTGATTGAGCACAACAAGCTCGCAGGCATTGGTAAAGCCTTTGAAACAGCTAAGGTGACCAATCAAGCTTCGTTAACTCCTGATGAACTTCCTGAACTCCTCAAAACAATCAACTACGCGTCAATTAAACCTATCACTCGCTGCTTGCTAGAATGGCAACTTCACACCATGACAAGACCTGCTGAAACGGCCGGGGCACGTTGGGATGAAATTGATAGAGAAAATATGCTTTGGATCATTCCTGCTGAACGAATGAAAAAGGGAAGAGTACACACTGTTCCTTTAACAAAACAAACTTTAGACCTATTAGAAACGATTGATTTCATTACAGGGGATAGTGAATTCCTTTTCCCGGCAGACAAAAGTAACAACAATCACATCAACAAAGAGACTGCAAATAAAGCATTAGTAAGAATGGGCATGAAGGGCAGGCAAACTTCTCACGGTTTACGCGCATTAGCCAGTACCACTCTAAATGAACAGAATTTTGATCCAGACATTATTGAAGCTGCACTTTCTCATGTAGATAGAGATAAGGTAAGAAGCGCATACAACCGTACTGATTACCTTGAACGTCGTAAAGTTCTCATGGCGTGGTGGAGTGATCACATTGAAGAAGCTGCAAAGGGAAGCTTGTCGATGAGTGGTAAGAAGAGCCTTAAGGTTGTGGGTTAACAGGTGTATGTAATTTGAACTCAGTAAATTTATGTTACGGCGTCACAAGTTGCCTTTACTGAATTTAGAGGCTGGGTATAGGTATAGGTATAGGGTAAGGCTTTTCTATGGTGCATATAACCTAAATAATTTCAGACATATGTCATTTAAGTGAAATCCATTCACTTGTAAGGTATCAATATGTCAAACGTAACCGCTCGTTTAATTCGTCTCAATGAAGTACTAGTTATGACTGGCTTATCAAGGTCGGGAATGTATCGCTCTATAGAAAAACAGCAGTTTCCATCACAGGTGCCTATTGGTGACAGAGCTGTCGCTTGGGGAGAAAGTGAGGTTCAAGACTGGATTCTTGATAGGATAGTTAGTCGTTGATTCGTGATGTGATGGAGAGTGAATAACTCTCCATTTTGGACCTGAATGTTGGCTGTGTATTTAAAGTTATTATTAATCAATGGTTTATTTTGTTTAATGGGTTGTGGTGTTGAGCAATAACCACCACTTTAACCACCATATGGTAGCTTTGTGTCTCATAGCTTTTCAAACTCATTTCTAATGAGTATTTCTATGGTTTCGTTGATCTTCAGCCCTTTATGTTCAGCTAAGCTATCAAGTTTTTGCTTAGTTTTCTCTGTCATGCTAATGCTGTAGGCTTTCTTTCCCTCTTTCTTGTCTTTGTCTCGGAATTTTTTTTGACTCCAGGCCCGTTTCATCCCCCCAATGATTAGCGCCTTTCGATCTGGTCTATCGTGTAACATATCAAATAAGGCGATGGCGGTATTTTTAAGGTCATGATCATTGGTTGGAATCCAAACTTCTTGAACTAGTTGGTGATCAAACTTTTCGATGTATGACCATGCCCAAACGAACTGTTCGGCGTTGTTTTTACTAAACCAGTTAACAATGCGTCTATCATCAAGAATAATCTTCCATTCAGTTAATAGTGCTTCAATTATTCTCTTTTGCTCAAGAAGACTTAACTCAGAATGATGAAAACTCTCAACGATATCCTTTCGTCTATCATGAAGGTTATTGCTCGTGTTTCTGAAGGATTGTGCACATAACTGTCCGTAACGAGGCTTTGTTTCTAGGTCTAAATCAATGATATCTAGGTTTAAGCCAAACCCTACACCTGTGTCGGAGCCTGCTTTAGGTCTATTACGTCTTCTACGTTTACCACTTTTAGACTTTAAGTAGCACCAAACCCAGTTACAAAGACGCTCATCTGACTTATCTAGCCACAAAAAACCTTCGCTATTTAGCTGATCCTTTTGGAACTCAGCCTGCATTTGTTTTATCTGGCTATAACTGATGTTCCCTATTGTCTTCTGATATGAAATTTCCTGGTTCAGAGACTTTAAGCATTCTTGTACGGTTTCGAAGCTCTCTACCGTTTTAAAATTTGAACCTTTAATCGCATTACTCAAGTAGTTGATATAGAAATTGCATTCACGGGTTGAGTGAGCCGTTAACGGTTCTATAGGTGCATAAAAAGCCATAGTTGATATGTGACGTTATTTATATTAATGGTCCTCAATGTATAGCATTTTTATTATTACTGTGTAGTGTTTTTCGTAATTTATTGGTTGTTTATGGTGATTTATTAGTGTTTTAATAGTGAGATTTTAGTTGTTTTTAAGTGAATTAATTGTATATATTTTCATTGATTTTCAAATTTGAATCCTTGTAGTAACTGGAATTGAACAGGAAAAATGTACATAAAAATGGATAACTTGAGAGTGAATTTCATACTTTGTGCGACAGATGGGGTGTTGTCAGAACTGGTTTGTGACCTAGTAACAAGCCAATTTTAAGTGACGGTATGGTTAGTATATGTAGGTAAAGGAACCACCTCGGAGGGTTATACCTACCTTAAGTAGGTTAGGTTATAAGGTAAAAAAATATGTGAGAAGAGAATCCTGTAGATGAACAACACAGGAATCAATCTCATGAAGAAATCTACCTACCAAGGACTACCAACATTAGGCTCATCCTATGAGCTTAATAACGATTACTTAGAAGTTATCCGTGTGCCAATGGACAATGCTATGGATGAGTACCCGAGGGTTTTTGCTGTTAGGTTTGACCTTCGTCAACCCAAAGGTGATTTGATTGACTGTCTTAGCCGTGATGAAATCTTGGGTAATGATGCTTTAGGCATTCAACGTACAGATTTAGCTACTCGATTTGTTCAGTCGTTCAAGGCCAAAATTAAGGCGCATGAACGAAGGTGTCACCGAAAAGGGGTAAGAGTTTATCCTTGTACCGTTAGGTTCGTGTGGGTTAGAGAGCGTGATAAATCGGAACATGACCACTATCACTTTGTCTTATTCTTGAATGAAGATCGTTTTGGGAGGCTGGGCAATACTACAAGACTAGGCTCTCTAGCATGGACTATCACTAGTGCTTGGGCCAGTGCACTGAATTGTGATGTTGGCACTATCCGCCGTCTTGTACACTTCCCTGACAATGCTTGTTATCTCCTAGATCGAAAGAGCAATGATATTATTAAAGAATTTAAAGACTTATTTCATAGGCTCAGCTATTTTGCCAAGTATGCCACGAAGCATTATGATGAAGGTCATCGCTGTATAGGCCGAAGTAACCGTTAGATGTAACTAAGGTCTTTAGAATGCGAAAAAGGGGGGAGTGAATCCCCTTAACCTTTGTGACGATGTTTTAAGTCCCATACACGCCACTGACTGGCTTGAATGTGCACACGAGCGTCACGCTTAAGCTGAGTCAATGTGAAGGTGCTTGAGAACATGTCATCGTCTAGACAGTGGCTACAGAACTGATGGCAGTTTTCATTTAGCAGGGAATAGCCTGTTTGTACGCCTAACATGCTTTCTGCTATTTGAGCACAAGACTCACTCCCAACGGCACTACCTTGTACATTGCAACTGATATAAATGGAAATGGCTGTAGTGTCTGCTAGAAACTGACGAATCGATACGGCTTCGATAAGACCTTTCCTATTGCGATGGATGATATGCCCATCTCCCACGTAGACACCTGAATGTTCAGCAGAACCAAATGCGAGATCGCAATACACAATGCTGCCTCTTTCTGGAGCCTGAGTTGTATGAAAGAGATTGTCTGCAAGACTTCTCCCTAATTGAGTTAGCCCTAGGGCTCCTAGTATTTTTAGTGGATTCATTATGAGCCTGCAATAAAAAAGCCCTGAGTTCTGATCTCAGGGCTTATGGTATGAACGTGGTTTTTTATTGAATGTTGGTGTTGAAGAGTTCTTCTGTTAATTCTTAATCCAATATCGAATGACTTACTTAATATTGCGGTTTCAATAACCTCTGAGCTCAATGTTTATAAGGGATCGTCGCTCCCGCCCCCTCACGAAATGTTCATTCTTAAAGTTCAAGAGAAACAAAATCTTGATCGACTTCATCTTGAGTGATGCCGATATAGCGAAGCGTCACGCCTCCAGATGTGTGACGAAGCATTTTCATGACACGGCCTATATCCTTTGTGGATTGGTAAAGGAAAGTAGCCTTGCGTCTTTCTCATCGAGTGAGTACCTAAAGCGATATTCAGCTCTTGGCCTACTTGCTGAAATGCCATTGACACAGCGCGTCGCGAGATTGGCTGGGGGGGGGTGTTTTTCAGTTGTTGGCATCTGTGGGATTGAAACAAGTAGATGTGGTCGGGATGTTGCTCTCTTAATCTAGCAATGTGCTGCTGCGCTTTGGTATTGAGTTGAATGTTGGCTATTTTGCCCGTTTTACTTTCACGAATAATGAGTCGGTCCTGATGAATGTCTTCAAATCTAATCGACAACAAATCAGAAATTCGCAGTGCTAAGTTTAATCCGATATGCCACGCATCGGTCATTTGTGGATGACAACGAATACTCAATAGATGACCAACCATACGTATCGTGTCATCGTCTTCGATTGCTTGGACCTCAGCCATAGTCTGCTTCCTTTTTTGTCTGTAGTCAGGTGTTTTGGGAAGCACAGAGCCGACGATATTAAAGAACCCTTACTGTATAAGGGATGGAAGCTTCCCGTTTTAACAATATGGGAAGCAGGCTCGTTTTGGCTCTGTGCTGGTGGTTATGTTGAATGTTTGTGATATGAAGTGGAGCGGGACGGGTAGTGGATAGGGTTGCTACGAGTGATGATTAACTGTACTCAACCTGAACTTGGTCGTAGGCGTTCATTTCTACATAAGCTAGAAAGTTACACTCCCACATTTCATATAGCTCGGTTGTTTCTTGCAGGTACATACCAAGCCATCCGCTGAAACGAGCGAAAGCGACGTTGTTAGCAAAATCAAAAGCCAAGTCAGGAACGAGCTCTGGTGTACCGGTTTCCACATAAACAAGGTCAGTGATTTCAATAAGCGCGATATGGCTATCTTTGACATCCACCGTAATAGAGACAGGGTGAAAGCCGCCGTCTTTTGGGTGGTAGCTTGAATCTTGAAAACGGATGGTCATTTTTCCTCGGTAATTAACATCATCAATAGAGCGTTTGATTAGGTCTTTCAATTGATGTGAAGGTTTGGCACGCTTGCATGCGAATAGAGCCAGATTGGCAGCTTGATTCATAGGGACCTCTTTGAAGTAAGTTAGGATTAACGAACGGATGTGATGTTGATTGAGATAGCAGGTTGCGTGATGAGAGTGTGAGTGATGGTTTTAAGCCAACTAGCAAGTAAGGCTTGTACTTCTGGCCGTTGTAAGTTGCACTGCTTAATCTCTGGGTGATAGAACCAACACCTCGCGAAGTTGAAATACAGCGATAACTCTTTTTGTGGCTTACCAGTAACCATCACATCAAAGGTGGCAATAAAGCGAAGTTGCCAAGGTGTTTTGCTTGATGTTCGCTCCAATTGAATTTCGATTGGCTGAAAGCGACTATTGATATCTTTAGAGCGTATGTTTAACGCTACCCGCTCGACTGTATTCGGGATGACGTTTTCAGACATAAGTGCTTCAAGAAAACAATGCATGGGACTAACGAGTTCATCATTTAGCCCTGAGATAAAAAACTTATTCATACCCACCCCTTTTCTGCAAATGACACACAATTCTCACCCACAACGATGTGGTCCAATACTCGGATATCCACCAGCTTTAGTGCATCCACTAGCCTCCGCGTAATGCGTCTATCAGCCTGAGAGGGCTCGGCAATACCTGAAGGGTGGTTGTGAGCAAAAACCACCGCAGCAGCATTGTGGTTTAGTGCAGCCTTGAGTACTTCACGTGGATAGATTGAGGCCGCATCAATGGTGCCAAAGAACAGTTCTTCAAAACTGATCAACTGATGTTGGTTATCAAGAAACATCACAGCAAATACTTCGCGGTCGTGAGCCCCTAACTTGAGCTTTAAGTACTTTTTAACATTGGTGGGGTTAGTGAAGGTGCCTTCTCGTTTGTATTTTGCAGCCAGTGCTTCGGCTGCACGTTCTAGCAGTTCATTCAACTCTGAGGTTTTAAATGGGTAGTCGTGTTGGTTGTTAGAGTTACGCATAAGAGCTCCTTGGATCATCTGTTTGATTATGCGTACTGATGAAATATATCTGAGAACATTTTGAATTGGAGTGTGAAGGAGGAGTATTTCCAGAGACAGGTAAAAAATAACTCTCTTGCCGTTGTTATGTAGCAACCGCAATAAAGCGACGAATGAACAATTAACACAATCAGCTGGTGCAAAGGATGTATCGGCTTTGTAGTCTCTGGAGAGTAAAAAAATGAACAAAGAAATTTATGTAGAAGCAGCCACCGCAGAGAAGCGAAGAGGACGACTCTCTGCTGGGGTAGGGCTGGTTGTATTCGATGACTATGAAAGAATAACGGATGAAGACTGGTTGTTCCTTGATAGCATCGTAGACCGTAATTACGCAGAGTTATCAGCACTTGCTTTTGGGCTAGAGTGTGCTTGTGATGGCGATACTATTTATTCAAGCAGTGACTATTGCGTTGATGGTTTTAATGACTGGCTTGATGGTTGGAAACGTCGAAATTGGCGTAAAGCCAATAAAAAGCCGATAGCTCATCAAGACCTTTGGGAGTTAGTGGATAAACGAAGTAAAGATAAGCAAGTTGAGGTGAGAAAAGTCGCTGCTTGCTCCGCAGGAAAAAATGCCGCTTATAGATACGCTCTCGCAGTGGTGAATGGCCAGTTATAACGATAATGAATCACTTGTTGGCTCAGCCAACAAGTGATTGCTTTTGTGTGGTCATCGGATCTTAATGCCTTGGGACGTGTTTGATGATTGGAAATTAGTTGGTTCACTTAATCTGCAAAATTCAATAGGTAAATAGTTGGAGATAAAAACGGTATTTTTCTACGTGTCAGTCAATCCCATGGGAACACACAGCATAGGAGGATGTCCCATGAGATTTCTAAAACTAAAAGAAGTAATGCAAAAGACCGCACTTAGCCGTTCAGCTATTTACCGTAAGATGAATGATGATGAGTTTCCCAAATCCATTGGCTTAGGGGATAGGGCCGTGGCCTGGGTGGAAGGTGAAGTCGATGAGTGGATGGAAGAGTGTTTACAACAACGATGAATTTTGAATTACAGGAAGGCCCTAAGAGTAAATAACAATCTAAAAATATTCTCTCCAATCACCTCGCCGATTTTTATAGTCCTGATTACTAAGATGTAACTGTCTTAATCAACCAGGAGCTATACCATGACGGAATCTAAGAAACCTTTAACGCAAACTGATGTTCGCCGCATACAGTCAACCACGGCGAAAGCCAACGGAGGCAAAACTCCTAAAGGCAGCTTTGCAGCCAAAGCCCAGAGTGTCGTAGATAAGCGTTCTAAATAACTAATTTTGGCATAGGGTCGGTTTACGGCCCTATGAAGGAGTTTATATGCGAAGAATGAGCAAAGATAAGGATATCAATAAGTTTGTACTTTCATTAGTGAAATTGAGCTGCTGGACAGCTGTCCGTGGTACCAAACATATTGCATTGTTATCACCTTTAGGTAAACGTATAACCATACCTTCCACTCCCAGTGACCGACGGGCTTACATTAACTTCAAGAAAGACATTCTAAGGATAATCAGCAATGAAGCTGCTTCACAAAAAACGAGCTAAGCCGTATCCCACTATTCAGTGCTTACTGCGAGAAGTCGCTATTGCATTTGATGTAAAAACAGCTAGTGACGAAGATGACAGCAGGCGTGCTGCGAAGCAACTTGATGATAGCTGCAAAGTAGAAGAATTGAGCATCGACAAGTATCACGCGATATTGTCGTTGAACATTCTGAACCCAATAAGACAAACCTTTGATGACGAGATTTCAGCGAGAGTTGAAAACTTTTTGTCTAACTTACTCAAACGTTATGCTGATTGGATGAAAAACTATCCATTGGATTCTCTTTCTGTTGAGCAGGCGAATGAACTGTTTGAGCGCACCCAGTTTTTTGAAAACCTTGTGCTGAGCTGCTTTTTGAATGAAGAGGAAGCTCTCTGTCTGCCAGATGACATGGAGCTAACCTTATTTAATCCGGATATGCTTCCATTACTTCAAAGCTGTTTCGATGACAAGGATATGAAGGACCGCTTACGAATGTGGTGGAATGGAACTGAACTACCTTCTTTTCGTTTTGTGATGGGGATGGATAGTGCAGCTGATCACGCTTTATCGGACGAATCATGGAGAATGATAAAGTGGGGTATCATTAGCTCGCGTTTTGTTCGCTATATACAATCATGTTCGACGTTTACTAACGTATCACTTTCACATGCAAAAACCTTTCTGCATGCTAACAAGAATGACAGTACAAACCATCATGAGTTCTGTGAACAGGTCAGTTCATTGAAACAGTGGTACGAGGCAGTCAGTTATACATCAAAGTCTGTGTCTCACAAGAACGAGTTTGAAAAGCGGTTAGCAAATTTGGAGCGGGCGATAGAAGGGCTTCCTAGCGAGATAGAGGCTGATCATTATCTACTTTGGTACAAAGCTAGGCATTCGATTTGGTCTGGGGAGCTAACCGAAGCGAACGAGTACTATCAGCAAGCGTTTACAGCGGCTTTGTATCGGGAGCATTCAAAAGCAGTGCTAGGAGAGATCATCAAAGAGTCATTGTTGGTCGCCGCTCACCAAGCTAGGCCAGATTTAGTTTTTCTCAAGAGATTAAAAACGGCACAAATTTACTTTTTCAATGAGCTGATGCCAGCAAGGTACCTGGAAGAAGGTTCAGGAAAATACCAGGTTCTAGCTAACAACGAAGTGGAGGCTTATCGCACTGAATTTAAGCGCTATTTCCCTGATGAACATTGTTACCCAGGAATTAAATGGTCGGTATACAAGCAAAAAGTCGGTTATGTTCTAGAAGATATCGACTCTTACGATCACGCTGACTCTAAGCGAAAGAAAATTGAAATTGGTCTGGAAGGGGGAGCTAAGCGAAAGACGACACCACTTATCTATGCTTGTTTAAATAACGACGTTGAGAAAGTTGAAGAGCTGCTTAATTCAGGTGCAAGCGTTAATGCTCTTTCGGAAGTGGGCGAGTCCCCGCTATTGATTGCTTTAGCGAATATTGATTTTAGTGAGCCGACGTCTCTACTTGACGACTCAATTTTCAATCTTGTCTCAGAGTATGCGCACAGTGAGAAAACTCTAAATACAGTCTCTACACGAAAAATGAGCTTTCCTTTGTTTGCCGCGGTTGAGAGTGGTCGTCCAGACGTAGTGAAAAAGCTGCTATCGATGAACAAGGAAATCACTATCGATCTGAAGGGGAGCATTGAATATCAAACGCCGCTGTATGCATGTTTGGGTATGCTGGCAATGACCAAGAATCCTAAGCAGTTTAGGGAAAAACTTATGGCGGTGCCAAGTGAAGAGGCAGTGAACCAACTTAGGCCCTTATTCGTAGGGATGAATTCACCATTCAACGCAGAATTAAGTTCTCATTTGAGCGCTCAACAGCTGGACCCCAAGTTTCTTGCTGTGATGGACGCTATATTTGAATATGTTCAGGCACGGTTTCCCAAGACTTCATCTGTGCGTCACATTGCTAGAATCCTATTAAATGCTGGTGCGAATCCAAACGTTGAAGTTGTTAAAAATGGCATGCGTTACACGCCATTAATGTTGGCTTCAGAACTTAATGAGCTAAAACTGTTCAAAAAAATGATTGAACACGGTGGAGATTGAAAAAAAACGTATACGGCACCGGTTGGCACATCTTTCTCTAAAAGAGCTATTGATTGTTTAGATATCGCGGAACACTTCGAGGCAGGTGATGTGAAACGGTATATAGAAAACAACCTAACTGGAAATCAGGTGGGTTAAGAGGGCGTAGACTATTTGTAGAAGGCATTATAGATACAATTAGAGCAGTTTGTTTTGTAATGAATGTGATTAGATCGTTTAGCTGATTGATTTAAATGCGAATATCTGGTGTAACTGTTCACGAAAATCGTGTTGCTCTGACGTTATGGCGGCTTCCAAGGTCTGAGTAATGCCCAGTCGCTCTGGAAGCTGCCGTTAATTTATTGTGTTCGAGAACTGATTAACTTAATTTTTAAACCCGAGAGTAGTTACTCGAGAACATTTATACGGTGACTATCAATGATTCATAACTTTGGATGGGGAGTGATACAGCATTTTCATTTTCTAAGCATTTAACGACACCGTCGACATCCACATCATTGAATATTGCTTTATTGGTGCTAGATATATCAATAACAAGGTGCCCGTTGTCATTTTCTGTTTTGCCTTTAAACAGCAGTATTCGTTCCAGAGATATGTCGTTCAATCTTTCTTGATTACCAACTAACTCCAGTATATCGCAGTAGCCGTTAAACTTAGGAAATAAGACGATAGATCCGAACACGTATTCGTCAAAGTGGTTACTATGACTGGCTTTTTCAACTCTTCTATTGCTACGAAGACGGTGTCTTAATTCATTGGGAGAGCTGCTTGGACTGTCTTGGCTCTTTTCTTCTGACATCAAATCAATACGAGATTTAAACCCAGCAATTATCATTTCGTCTTCAGTAGACTTAGGCTGACGAACTTCCCAGTTTTTGACATAACTCTTTTTCATTAATTGATTACGATATTGATGAGTTTTATACGATATATTTTTGCAACTATATGAAGAAAATGAATCGGTTAGGAAGTGACCGTATTCAGCAGAAGCGATAAATTGTGAAAATAGCCCCTCAGCTGAGGTGCTGAGTTCAATTTGATGTTCCTCATTTCCTAAATCTATATCGTCTAGAAGCTCATCTTGTAGAACGGGTACGAAAACCTGATTGGTAAGAAAAATGTTTTTTATATCAAAAGATAAGTCCTGCTTAATCCAAGACTGAGAGCGGGGTGATAGCGTAAATTGTTGTTTTGACCAATTTAATACATCATCTTCGTTTGGCATCATTCGTACTATATCTTTGAAAAACAAAAGCCCCGTAGAGTGCCAATGTTCAACTCGAACTATAGTGTTTGTTTCTAACTCGTCCCAAAATAGACTAGGTGTTGAAGATGTACAGATATCTTCAGAAACAGGCAACCCGCAAAAGTGAGATGATGTACGATTTTTCTTCTTGATGGGGATAAAATCGAGTAGAGATAAGTAATTATTATGGTAGTTGGCTTCTGGGTGAATGTTTGAAGTTAAGAGAAAAAGCTTCATTGAGTAAGAAGGCGTTTGTAGGTTTCGTTTGTATTCTCTAACCTTTTCGAGTGCTTTTAATGGGGTTTGATAAACTTCGCTATTAAACTTTAGACGATCAGAAGAATTCGATAACTGGCAATTCAAGGCGTCATAATGTTTGAGGGCATTGTTGAGCATAAAACTATTGTTAGCCAAGTGCTGACGGTATTTTTCTTTCCATAGCTCTGCAGTAAAACCACATTTATTAATAGCTATGAGTGCGAGTTCTACCTTATGCAGCGATGTTATCACTTGCTCTTCGACTTCCTCATAGAAGGACTTGTTGTGCTCAAATGCAAGCTCTTTGTTTTTATCTTCGTCGAACACTAGCTTGTTGTTGGATATTGAGAGAGAAGGGCAGTCAAAGCAATTAAAGCCAACTGTTATCTTTGTTTGTAATTTCTCTGCCGAAGTTTCGTCGGTCTGATAATTATCGAATGCTAATTGAATATTTTTTGTTGTAGAAGAAGATAGCTCGGCTCCATATATGGATAAGTGATTCTTAGGTTTCTGGTGCCAATATTTTAGCTTACTCAAGCTATCGGTTAACGCTTGAATCCCTTCGTTCAACTCTACGTAATGGTGTACGGACTCTTCCCATTTCAAGGTCAGGCTTTGTTTAAATTCGTATTCTGCTAGCTTCGAGTTGAGTTGAAGACTTTGTTCTTCTAAGTGCTCTTGTGTTTTACTGATGTCGATAGATTTTTGCGCCAGCATAATGGCAATGATTGCTCCTGCCGCTGTAATTGGAAGCCCAAGTAGGAGGTTCCACAGTCCAGTTATACTGGATAACTTCTCCTCTATTGTTGCAGTCGAATAGGAACTACTAATATAAAGAGTAAATAAAACAGCTATCACTGAAACCAAAAAGAACAGTGAAAAACCTCGGATCAGATTGTTGGTTATCTTTCTATTACTAGCCATAGCTCTACTTTTCCAATTCCAAGATATCTATTTATTGTTTGACCTGTCTTAGAAAGAAAGTGTAATGATATAAATTGCGGCGCATTTCACTAAATGCTAGTTATGGCTTGAGCATTGGCCGTCAGGAGGGTGATTCAAAAAGTACTAACCACTATTAGGAGTATTTCCTAAAGATGTGTTTTCGATGATGCTGCAAAAAATGATCATGTTGGGGGAAGCACCAACGAAGCGTCATAGTGGGTGAAATATTCAGTTTTTCGACGTCATTTGATGTTAATTGTGGTGATAACATAATCAGACCATCACGATCAAAAGATATGTAGCCTTTATCAAAAGCAGTATCTAAGTTTGGGGTAAGCAATAATCCATTTGTCATATCTATCGCTTCGGATACGGAGCAGTCACGCCAAGGTTTGATGTGGGATGCAACAAGAAAATCCGTGTTATCGAATCCTGTGACCGAACAACTTTTCCAATGATGAATGAGCCGAGATCGAAATAATCCTTGCCCGATACGCGCTTGAATGGTTATCTCTCTATCTTTTTCTGACAAAGTATCGAGCTGAGCCTGCATCATTTCTAAATCTGTTATTACGTTATTTGGAGCGATAGGAGTGACCCATTTTAACTCTTCTAGAGCTTCTGCCACCTGATCTTTTAATACCCACGTGAAGTGACCATTGATATTTGTTTCATCAGCCGCTGTACAAATGGTATATGTCCAAATAGGTACTCCATTTTTTTGTTGTTCAGGTGTGTGCTGGAGGACAAGGCTTAGCTCATGAGCAAAGCTGCCGTACTGCTCATTACCCGTCATGTAATTTTCGTACCCTGCAGCTTTAGCTAATTGAATAGCTGTTATTTTTCTGTCTTCGGCTCGATAGTTTGCCTTCAGCATTTTAATACCGTTCTGTATTTTTTTTGAGGAGCTTGTAGAAAGCTCCTTAAGCGCTTGTGCAATTTTTGTTGAGTTGTGTGTCATGGTCGACCTCTTTGTTTTATTCGTTATCGATATCATGGTCAATGAACCCCCCTAAATTGGATGATTTATCAACATGGCCTGTAGAGTCATTTGAGATACTCATTGGGGTCTATATAGAGGTTAGTATGCTTGTCCTCATTAGCTTAGAAAATGACAGGTTTTATGACATCAGCGAGGGCGACCGGGAGAAGGGTGAGTGAGTTAGCGTGTTCTTATTGAAAGTGATACCAAAAAGTCGGGTTCTAATTGCTAGCACAGATAGGTGATGTTCCATCTAGAACATCACCTATCTTATCGGGCTGTCTCGAACGAACCTTGATTTATATAGGTAGACTTTCGTCAAAGTGAGCAGTCAATTGATAGGCTTCTGGTTGTTCTTTTAGCAGCTTTTGGTCTTGTATGACGCCCATGCGTCGCAAGTAATAACTGACTAAAGCTCCACGAGTTACTATTTCCATCTTCTTGTTTTTCATAGCGTAGTCGTCAGCAACAACAACTTGTTGTTGCTCAGACAAGTAAGGATTAGGTGTAATCGTCAACTTAACTTGATGGTTCCAGTTGTCATCATGTTCTCGCATTTTTGGTGACTTATCCATTAAGTCAGGTTCGTTCCTAAAGCGACTTAACACGAAATCTCGAAATCCATTTTTCTCTTCACAATATGCTCTTACATGCCACCTGATCCCATCATAGACTAAACTGTGAGGTGCAATAATTCGACCTCGAACCTCAGGTGTAGAGAGTGATACATAGTCAATATCGACGCGAAGGTTAGCCCTTGCTGCCGCGATTAACCCTCGAACAATGCTTGGTGATATAGCCCTTTCAGGGACGTTCAATACGGTCGATTGAGCTTCCCCCCAATTAAAGAACTCAAAGGTCTCTTCTTGGTTATATTGCTGATGAAGCATAAGTAGATACTCATGAGCAGTGCCTTGAGTAAACAAAGGCTTAAAGTTGTCTGCTGGCCTATAGCCTTTAATTGTCCTATCCAGTATCAATTGACCTTGCTCAGTTAAGCTAATGTACTTGTTGATATCTCTAGAAGCTTGTTGTCTCCCTATGTGAAAAGCATCACATAGGTGATTTGTCGTCAGTCGACCCTCCCAAAGAGCAATTATCTCAATTAGTCGAAATCGTACTTTTTGGTCCCATTTGATATCTGCTTGACTCATGTTCGTGCTCATAAATGTTACATGTTGATGTATACAGTATATACATGTAGCAAAAAAGTACATATATTTATTGTGGATACTAGTTGAGTTACTTTCTGGGAATAATGTTAAATGACCCGCTCAACTCGTTTGATTATTACGACGCAGAATAAATATTTTGCGATAGTGGGTAACGCGAAAATACAGAGTAAGGTTATTTGTATGTCACAACAGAAAAACACCCTCTTAAAGGTCATTGTGAATAAATCACATTTTGAAGATAGACTCGTTGAAGTTAAGTCAGATGGCCACACACTATTTACCGGTGAGAACGGGGATGGGAAGTCAACCACACTAAGCCTTTACGGTGCTTTCTATGGCGCAGAGCCAAGTAAGCTTGTTGATAGAGATGCGGGGAAACTTCCTTTCGTTAAGTATTATTTGCCTCAAAGTAAGTCATTCATTGCTTATGAGTATTTAAAAAAGGGCCAGTCTAAGGTTGCCTTTATATACAAGAACGGATCAAATGGTATTGCTTACCGTTTTGCGGATATATCTGCGGAAGAGTTATTATCGAAACAAAACATTAGTGCACTCGACCATGATTATGGAAGTACTAGAGACTGGTTGTCGCAGCACATTAAAAAGCAAGTGCATGTGAGTCAACCAATCACGACGACCCAGGACTACCGATGTATCATTCAAAATAACCGTTCTCAACTTGGTAAGCGACGAAACTCAAACGGACAATTACTCACCATCGCGCAACGCTACTCGTTGTGTGATCCTGAACATTCTATGTTGCACATTGATGTTCTTGTGTCGACGATGATGCGTAACAACAACATGCTCGAAAACTTCCGCCGTATGATCACAGATGCTTTTATTGCTCCTAAAGTGTCACTTTCAAAATCTCCATATAACAAAGCGGATATCGATCACCTAGACGCCTTGAAAGCCATCCGTGAACTAGAAAAACACCAAAAGACGTTTGATAACGCACTAATGCTAAGTCAGCGTATGGATGATTTATACACTGAAGCCGCAAATGTCCTCAACCAGATGTTGAGTAAGTGCGACTCTGAAATTCAACGTAGAGCTGAAATCTCTGAACAGTTAGATGTGGCACAAAAGCGGCTAAGAGAGTTCACAGAAAAAGCAGAGATTCGTCGTTTAGAGCTTAATGAATCATTGAATGACATTAGGAGAAACCTTCAATCAATTGATCGTGACCTTACGTCTATTCACCAGAAGCGCGAACGATTTGAGATAAAAGAGTGTATTCAAAAAGTGATCTCTGAGCGTGACCAATCTGAAGTAATCCGAGCTCAACATCGTCAAGCGCTCGATCATTTGAAGATTCTTCGTAAAGGCTTTGAATCAGAAGAAAAGCAATTGGAATCTGAACTTCAAAAACTAGACAACCAGCATTTAAAAATGGCGAACGAAATTTACAGAAAGGTTGATTTACACAAAGAAGAATTTCGAAAATTTCAAGATGATACGAAAGCAGTTGTGAAGCAGGCTGAATCTGAACATCTAAAAAATATTACAGAGATCAACAAGAAGTACCGTAACTTAAGTTTAGAGGCTGCAGCTAACTTAAGCGATGCAAGGATTGGCGTTGAGCGTGCTGGTAATATAACTCTAGAACAAAAGAATGAGCTAGAGTCGTACCAACGAAAAATCAACTCAATTAGAGATGACATAAATGAAGAACATCAAAATCTCAATGTTGCCAACGACAAGGTTATTTCGCTTACTAAAATTCATGAAAGCCTACTTAATGACATTGATACGGCAGTAAAAACGAAAGCTAGTTATCAAGCAAAGATCAATAAGATTCAAGAGCTCTTGAATCCTGCGTCAAATACTTTTGCAGCGTTTTTGAATAATGAAGTTGCAGATTGGAAGTCGACCGTGGGTAAAACGATCAATCCAGCTCTGCTATCTAACACTAAGCTGTCTCCACAGTTGGGCGATAATTACCAATATAATCAACATTTGATCCACGGTATTGAACTTGATTTGTCTAGTGTCAATTCTGAATTTTCTCGAGAAGAGGAGCAGTTAATTGATGATTTACAAACCCTAGAAGCAAAAATCGCAAGTACTACGAAAACAGAAAAAGAGCATATACGGCAAGCTCGAGAAGCCTATAGCGAACTTTCAGGTTTTAAACAAATGGTGTTGGTGGCAAACGACGTTATTAACAAACACAATGAGAACGTTAAGCGATTTCAACTTCAGCTCGATAATAATAAACAAGTGTTTGCAGAAGAAGCACGAGACCGAGTTGTGGAAGCAAAGAAGTTCGTAAATGAATGTGAACTTAGAGTGAGTCAAACCTCAACTGCGCACGACGACAATATTGCTAACGTAACTAACACGTACAACAATACTATTTTGCAAATCGAATCAGATGCAACACTGAAAGAGTCTGAGATAGAAGCTGCGATAGACGGCCTTGAAGAAAGCGCTAAAAAAGACAAGAAGGTAACGAACCAACGTAAGTCTCATCTGAAGGCTGTTCATGCTGATAAGTTAAAGTCTGATGGTATTGACCCTGCGGTTATTTCAGAGGCTAGAGAAGTTGTTGCTCAACTAGAATACCGCATTGATTGTATTGATAAATCACATGACCTTATTTCGGAGTACAACACTTGGTTAGCTAAGGATTGGAGTCGTGTAGACACGCTTACTCGTGAAGAGAAAGACCTTAACGATCGTGAGCAAGAGGCTGTTCGCCTAATTGGAGGCCACACTAAGAAGAAAGCTGAAGACGAAACAAAACATAACGTTGTGATCACTCAATTGAATAAAGAAAAGAATTGCTGCAATACTAACATTGACGAATTGGAGAAAGCGGCAACTCGACTGAAAGACATCATTTTGCAAGAGTATGTCACTAAAGATGCCTCATTAGAGCTAGTGAGTGTTGAAGTTGTGATTAGCCAGTCTAGTGATTTAGTCAAACAAATTAGCTCAAATCGCGATGCAATCATTAAAAGTGTAGACAAGGTTACAGAGGTTTTGAGTGAACTTGGCACAACGAATGATATTTCACAATTCTGGGAAGAGGTAAAGCGAAAGCGTAAACAAGAATTAGCTCAGAACTCACCGGAAAAGGCTTTTGGTAGTGATTTTAAAGTAGCATTGTTGCCGTCACTCGACCAATTAATCAACGTTGTGATACCTGAAAAGCAATCCATTATCCTTGAAGCTATTCGTTCTGTATCGATGAAGTACTCTAATTTTTATCTCACACTTGAAGACACGAACAAGAAAATTCGCGCAGTATCAAATTTGCTTGGTCGGTCGGTAGGAACGTCAAATCCATTTCCTGCTATTGAGGAAGTGCAACTTGGTGTTGTAAGTAAAATCGAGAAATTCGAGAGCTGGGATTCATTGGGAACATTTAACAACGAATGGGAAAAATGGGCTGAAGCTACAACAGCAACCGTCCCAAGTGATGCGTTTATTAAAACTTTTGAGTCTGCATACCGCTCATTATCACTCCTGAAGCTTAACACGAGCTTAAGTTCACTAGTTGATCTCGAAATCCGTATGACCGAGAACGGTACGCAACGAACTATACGTAACGATTCTGATTTGGCTGGAGTAAGTAGTGAGGGGATTTCGAAACTAGCTGTTATCGTCGTTTTTTGCGGGATGGTCCGCTATTTATGTCCAGACCCGCAGACCATAATCCACTGGCCTGTCGATGAACTAGGAAAAATTTCGCTTTCCAATACTCGCCTTCTGTTCAATATGATGTCGGATAAAGGCATAACGCTTATCACCGCAGAACCTAACTACCGTAGGGAAATGCTGAAGTATTACGTTAACAAACTTCATATTGACCGACGTTATGGGGTAATGACTTATGTAGACGTTCGTAAAAATCGGGATTCAAGTCGACTGTTCTCGGTAGTTAACACCCAATCAGAGAAGGAGGCTTGATATGTCTGGCTTTGAAAGAACCGTTGAACTACTTATGCAAGAGGAAGTAATTTGTAATACGGCTTACAGTGCTGAATTTGCATTCTTGACCGACAACATCAAGCGAAGTGAGGTCGATCAGTATCTACGCCAAATAGGGCGCTCATTGGAAAAAACAAGTGATAACCTTGGTTATCTAATGGTCTTTTCGAACTTAGATGACAGCGCCAAGAAACGACGTGTCACCGCTCAGTTTAAGAAAATTGAGAGTGAACTATCAACACTTGTGGATTGGTTGTGCTTTGCACGTAACATTGATGAAAACTCTAATCCAATCAGTGCTGGAGAAAGAATAACCGAGTCAGAGCTACTTGCTGCAATTGAAGCGTCTAGACCTCTAGCTGAACAGCTTACTTCCATCGCGAATAAGCTTGGCCGATCTATAAAATCTCGAGAGGTCAAAAGGAAGCTGACCTCGGTTCTTAATTACCTTACTGACACGGGTTATTTTGTTCAGTTAAACACTACAGGCTCGGTGTACGAGGCGACTGCAAAATGGTCATTTTTGTACGATGTACTTGAATTTTATAATCAAAGACACGCAATTGACACTAGCGAACAAAGCAAGGTAACTCTTGAAGAATCTCAACAACAGTTAGAGCTCTAAGTATGAATCGACAACATGAATCGAAACGTGCACTTTCAGCGCTCAGCAATCACTGGGAAGCTATTGATTCGGCATGTTATGAGAGTGGGGGAATCATCCCTAACACTGAAGAGGGGGAAGTTGTATCTAAGGCACTCCTTTCCTCAAAACTTGCTTATCTCACTGATGATGATGTGGGTGTTCAGATTCACTCATCGGTCAAAAAGGTACTGAACCGAGCGACTTCTAGCATCCGATTTAGAGAAAAACATGGTGAGTTCTCTGGCTTTATAGAGTCCATTGATTTTGCAATTGGTCATTATAGGTCGACGAAGCATAACGACGTGATGCATGAAGAGGCGTTTGACGAAGTGCGTGATATTGTCGTAGAAATGATGGACGCACTAACCGAAGCGACACAGATGTTCCACCATGTAGTTAATAATGAATTCTCGACAGTTTATGATGTTGACAGCAAGATCCAACAGATCACTCGATGCAAGAACGAAGTAATCCGGCTGAATGACATTCTCGAGAAACTCTCGGTTAAACATTTACGTGAATGGGTAGTAACCGATCTGCGCCTTGAAGGCCTGATCATGAAGCGCTTAAAGGCAAGTGTCGATGAAGCCTTGAACGATATTGGTGTTTCTAACCGTAAATTGGTGGAAATGCTTCTTAAAATCCAACGAAATGAAGATCGAAAAAAGAAAAATCGAATTATCGACGTCTCAAAAATTCTCCTCGGTGATAATGGTGCATTCTCAAATCCGCTTATCGATCCTGACGACTTACCAGACAATTTATGGGTAGGTGGGGCCTTGGAGATTGGTGGGTACCCATCGATTTACACCAACTTTGACTGCGAAGAACTAAATGACATTGTTCAGTCTGTCGCTAGTCAATCTCAAAATAATACGCCCGAACCGGTTATAGAGAAATCGAACGCGACTGAAGACAGTCGGGGGGTAACTAAGTCAATTGAGATTGATGAGATTGATGAGACTCTTGAAGATTTGTTCTCAGCTCTTGGAGTTGGTGCTATCAAAGACGTGGTGACATCATCTGTAGATATTCGAGAACGTCTAGAACTAGATATTCCTGTTGATGAGTGGTTAATGCTTATCGCAACCTACATTAGTGCACAGGGGAAAGTCTCTATGCCGCAATATCATGTTGAATATGATTCCCATGTCTCCATGCCGCTTGACGGTAACTTGCAAGTGACAGACATTAAGTTTGTAAGGAAGTAGCATGAACATCAAAGTCGTTATGCTCGCTAAAAAAATCGTAACCTTACGATTAAAAATGTTTCCTGTCTCTAAAGCGTCTGATCAGCTCGTGAGCGAAACTGGCATCGTGCATTATAGAGCCAAAGGTCAGTACATGATTACGCAAGATGAACTCTCTGAGATAGAGCGCTATTATGATGAATATTTGGGTGGTTCATTACGATTGTTTACCCAAGAATCTAACCGGATTGATGCCTCGAAAGTATCCAGTGATGAGAAATCTGCAAAAGGAGGCGTCTTCGAGGCACTTCTTTCCATCGTACCGCTTTGTGAACTTCATTTAACTTCGGGCGTTATTTCTAAAGATATCAAAGCTATCATTTCCGTCCCTTTTGAAAGTCTTATTATTGATAAGATCGACAAGTTGGTGGTGATCGAAAACTCAGAACTTCTAGTTCAAAGCAGTAGATTGATGCAAACACTACCTAATGAGTGGCAAACAGGTACTCTATTGGTTTATCGGGGACATGGGGAAAGTCAGAAGCAAATTAAATCATTACTAGAAAGTCTTCGCTCTAAAACTCAGGTCGGGTTCTACTTCGACTATGACTTGTCAGGAATGAAGCTCATCAACACATTGATGAGGTATGTGGATTGCCAAGCGAGTATCATTACCCCGCGTTTCACTAACGAACAACTTAAACGCTTAACGAGTAAAATTAATTATGCCAAGCAGTACATTGAAGGTACACAACTGTTAACTAAGACATACGACTCCGATGTGGATTTTGAGAAAGTCATCCATCAAACAACCCAAAACTTGTTGAATAGTGAGCTTTCGGTGACGCAAGAAAGCTTAGTCGCACATGATATAGAATTAGTAAGTAATCCACTAAATTGGAATGAAACAGGCTGATATTAAAACTGATTAACCAGCAAGCTGTGGTATGAAGGTTATATAGTCAACTGACATAATGGCGTTAGTTCGAAACTTTTCTTTTTTTTACTCAGATCAGCACTAGTTTTTAAGTTCTGTCGGGGTACATTTCTTTAATCTGCATGTTGAAAAATCTTCAGAAGATCAATCGTAAAACAGTCCATATCTATTGTAATGACAAGCTTGATTCATGGCTGTTAGCTAACTCTATGAATTAACTAACAGTCTCAAAAGTAGTAAGATGCTAACTTAGTTGCATTTAAGATTGACCAGCATTGGCGAGAAAGGAACTTTTGAGTGGAAAAAAGTAATTTTGAGTTTTTAAAGCATCATGACGAATTACTGTTTCGGTTAGCAAACCGTGCAGAGCAATGTTTTGTTCCTGATCCAAATACCACACTGGTTAAGATACGCCAACTGGGTGAAGCATTAGCGCAAAACGTCGCTGCGCGCATAGGTGTCCAATACGGCAAAGATGAAAGTGGGCGGGATATCAGACAAGTCGACCTCTTACGTAATCTTGAGTATAAGTTGACCCTAGACCAGCGTATCAATGACTCTTTCCACACTATTAGAAAGCTTGGAAACACGGCCAATCATGACTTCACTTCATCGAGTCACCGTGATGCACTAAAAGCATTAGTATTAGGACACGCCCTTAGTGCCTGGTATCACACCCTATTTGGTGGGGCTCATGCCAAAGGTTTTAAACCACAACCCTTTATAAAACCTGAAGACCCATCTGATCATGTACGTAAGTTAGAAGAAAAACTACAAGCGTTAGAAGTTACCCAGCAGCGAACCTCAGAGCGTCTGAAAGTTGCTGAACAGCTCAAACAAGTTGAAGCAGAAAAAACCGCAGCCTTGAAAAGCCGAGCCGAGCAAATGCAGGCAGAAAGCCAGCTTTGGGAGGAAGTGGCGACTGAGCATGAGGATACGTTAACTCAATATCGTAAGAAGATGGACGAGGCCAATCTAATTTATCTGGCTGAATTCAACCAACAAGACAAACAAGCTCAAGCCAAAGTTATTGAGCTTGTTGAAAAGTCGCGTCTTGAATTAAATGAACAAGAGACGCGCGTGCTTATCGATGAACAACTTAATGATGCACAATGGACAACAGATACGGTTAACTTAAGATATTCAAAAGGGGCAAGGCCTGTAGCTAACGAAAACCGTGCTATTGCTGAATGGCCAACTTCATCTGGGCCTGCGGACTATGTGTTGTTCTCAGGTCTAACGCCTGTTGCTGTGGTGGAAGCTAAAAAGAGCGCTAAGAACGTATATGGTGCAATTGATCAAGCTAAGCGTTATGCAAAAGGGCTAACAGAGAAAGGTGGGATCACCATTGAAACGACTTACGGAGAGTTTCAAGTTCCGATTGTTTTTGCTACTAATGGCCGCCCCTATTTAGAACAGTTAGAACAAGAAAGTGGTATCTGGTTTTTAGATGTACGTGACAGCACCAACCGACGTCGTGCCCTAAAAGGTTGGTACACACCGCAAGAAATCAAAACGTACTTAAGACAAACACCACAACAGGCTAACAAAGACCTGATGGATATGAGTTTTGATTTTAAATTGAAGCTGCGTGATTATCAGGTTGATGCGATTAAATCTGTTGAAAAGACCATTAGGGAGGGGCGAGACCGGGCATTAATTGCTATGGCAACAGGTACGGGTAAAACAAAAACTTGTATAGCATTGTCGTATCGGTTACTTGCTAAAGAGCGTTTTCGCCGTATTTTATTTTTGGTTGATAGATCGGCTCTAGGAGAGCAAGCAACTTCTGATTTTAAAACGGTTCAAATGCAAGAAATGCTGACATTTGATGACGACTTCTCTGTGCTAGGTATGGAAATGGATAAACTTCCTATAGCCAAACCCGAAGACGATACCAAGGTGCATGTTGCGACCGTACAAGGCTTAGTTAAACGTATTTTGTACCCGAACGATGGTGATACCAAGCCGGGGGTTGGCCAATACGACTGCATTGTGGTTGATGAATGCCACCGTGGCTACCTGCTTGACAGAATATTAAGCGATACCGAATTAGAGTTTCGTGATCAAAAGGATTACCAATCTAAGTACCGTGCCGTTCTAGAATACTTTGACGCTTTCAAAATAGGTTTAACCGCGACACCAGCGCTGCACACAGTAGATATTTTTGGTGAACCTATTTTCAGTTACAGTTATACCGAAGCTGTACTAGATGGCTATTTGAACGATCACCTCCCACCTGTTCGTATTCATACTAAGCTAGCAGAACAGGGCATTCATTACGAAGTGAATGACGAAGTTCAAGCTTACAATGTTGAAGACAACACGGTAGAGAAGTACAACACGCCGGATGAGCTCGATTTCGACGTATCTCAGTTTAACCGTAAGGTCATTAGCCCAAGCTTTACCAAACAAGTAACTAAGTGGTTGATTGAAAGTGATGCCATTAGCCCTTATTCAGAAGCAAAAACCTTAATCTTTTGTGTTACCGACAAACATGCCGATCAGGTAGTCGAGGCATTAAAAGAAGCGTGTGAACATTATCATGGTGAAGTGGAAGATGATGCCATTCAAAAGATCACTGGAGCCAGTGATAAACCACTAGAAAAAATCCGCCTGTTTAAAAATGATCGCCTGCCCAACATCGCCGTCACGGTTGATTTATTAACAACAGGTATCGATGTACCAAGAATTTGCAATCTGGTCTTCCTCCGCCGAGTGAATAGTCGAATTCTATTTGAACAGATGCTTGGCCGTGCAACCCGCTTGTGTGATGAAATTGGTAAAGGGCCATTTAAAATCTACGACGCCGTAGATATCTATACCCAGTTAGAAGACGTCAATAGCATGAAGCCCGTCGTCACTAACGTGAACGTGACCTTTACTGAACTTGAAAATGAGATGGCGCAAGTGGATGAAGATGACCTACAAACGCTCGCCAAAAATCAATTCATCGCTAAGCTGCAAGTGAAACGTCGCCACTTAACCGACAACCAGCGTGAGAACTTTGAAACTATTGTTGGTCAATCGCCAGAAGATTTTATTCAAGATTTGAAAAAACGACCGTTAAATGAAGTGGCGCAATGGTTTACCAATCACCCAGGTTTAGGTGAGTTACTCGATGCCAAAGTCACAGGCGGAGGAAGCCGTCCACCAGTCATTATTTCAGAGCATGATGATGAAGTGACAGGCATTACTACAGGTTACGGCGATGGCCAAAAACCTGCCGATTATCTGCAAGCATTCACCGACTTTGTTAAAGCGAATAGCAACCGATTGATTGCTATTCAAACAGTCGTGCAAAAACCTTGGGAATTAACAAGAAAAAGCTTAAAAGAATTGGCGCTAGAGCTTGAAAAGAACCGCTTTAGAGAACAAGATCTGCAAGTTGCGTGGAACGAAGTGAAAAACGAAGAAATTGCCGCCAGAATCATTGGCTTTATTCGTCAAGCCGCATTGGGCGAAGCTCTCATTCCATTTGACCAGCGTGTCGATAAAGCATTAGCGACCATGTTAGCTAGCCAGCAATGGAAGACACCACAAAAGCAGTGGTTAGAGCTTATTGCCAAGCAAATGAAGGCCACCACCATTGTTGACTTGCCCGCATTAGACCAAGGCATTTTTAAACAGCAACAAGGTGGTATTAAACGCGCCAACAAACTCTTTGAACAGCCTATAGAGGATGTTCTACTCCAATTTAACAAAGCACTGTGGCTAGCCCCTCAATCGGAAGCGCCGCAGCAAGCAAAAACAGCGTAACGCTGTGAAACCCAGAAAGGTATTGTATTAATGAGCACTCAAGATCTCGTCGCCAAACTTTGGAATTTATGTAACTTACTGCGTGACGACGGCGTGACCTATCACGAATACCTTAATGAGTTAACCTATCTGGTTTTCTTAAAAATGGTCGATGAAACAGGCCAAGATGAACTGCTACCAGAAGGTTATCGTTGGGAAAATTTAGAAAAGTATAATTCAGCCACTCGTTTAGAAGAGTACCAACAACTACTTCTTCATTTGGGCTCAAATGGTTCACTGATCACCAAAGCAATTTTTAAAAGTGCCAATACCGTTATTCGTAAACCTGCCACACTAAACAAACTGGTTGTTGAGATTGATAAGCTTGATTGGTACAGCGCGAAAACCGAAGGTTTAGGCGACATGTACGAAGGCTTGTTAGAAATCAACGCAGGTGAGAAAAAATCCGGTGCAGGGCAATACTTCACACCACGAGTGCTTATCGATGTGATGATTGAGCTAATGAAGCCAAACCTAGATGATGTAATTGTTGACCCAACTGCAGGTACCGGCGGCTTCTTAATCAGTGCGCACAACTACCTAAAAGAGAACAATGATATTGACGGGTTAGATACTCTGCCATATGACAAATATCAACACGACACTTTTTTCGGTATGGAATTGGTGCCAGATACGCGACGCCTCGCCATGATGAATCTGATGTTGCATGACCTAGCTGTCGATGATGAAAACTCAGGTATTCTATTTGGTGATACTTTATCTAATGAAGGTAAAGCTCTACCACCAGCCAGCCTAATTTTAGCTAACCCACCATTTGGTACTAAACAAGGTGGTGGCGTACCAACTCGCGATGATTTGGTTCATTACACCAGTAACAAGCAGCTCGCGTTCTTACACTTGATGTACCACAAAATGCTTAAACCGGGTGGTCGTGCAGCAGTGGTATTGCCAGACAACGTTTTGTTTGAAGGCTCTGTCGGGCAAACCATCCGTAAAGATTTGATGGAGAAGTGTAATCTACACACCATTCTGCGTTTGCCAACTGGTATCTTCTACGCCGCAGGGGTAAAAACTAATGTGTTGTTCTTCTCTAAATCTGAAGATGTAAAACAAGATAAAGCTCAAACCAAGAATGTATGGGTGTATGACCTACGCTCTAACATGCCTAAATTTGGCAAACGTACCGTACTGACCAAAAAGCACTTTGAAGAGTTTTACCAAGCGGTAGGCAGCGATTTAACTCAGGTAGATGAGGAAGCTCGCAAAGCGTTTATCAGTAGCCATAAAGACGACGCGGATGGTTGCCGCTTACGTTGTTTTAGCCGTGACGAGATAAAAACTAAAGATGAATCACTTGATCTAAGTTGGATTCGTGATGAAAACAATGAAGACGCTTCAAAGCTGCCTGCGCCAGATGTGCTGATTAATGAAGCACTGGTTGAAATGGCAGGGGCAATGGAAGAGCTAAAAGCGATTTTGGTGGATTTGGATTCAGCGGAAAGAGACGAGGTGACTCTGTGAGTGACTTACCGAAGGGGTGGGCTGACACTACTATTTCAGATATAACTGATTACGTACAACGAGGGAAAGGTCCCAAGTACGCTGAAAAAAACTCGTTTCCAGTTGTGAATCAGAAGGCTGTTAGATGGTTTGGTCTTCAGGAAGAACATTTGAAATATGTTCGAGAAGATACTTGGGATAAGTACACTCCTGAAAGATTTATTCAGGTCGGTGATATTCTGTGGAACTCTACAGGCACTGGTACCATTGGCAGAGCTTGTCTTTTAGATGAAGCTGAAGCAAATAAAGCAAAAGTTGTTGATAGTCACGTGACTATTGTACGACCTAATACCCACATTGAACCTCGCTATTTGTTTGCCTGGATACGTTCACCAAAGGTTCAGCATGGTATCTCGTCTCTTTCTACTGGCACAACGAATCAAGTTGAGTTAAGTAAGTCTAGAGTACTTGAAACAAAAATACCTCTTGCCCCGCTAAACGAACAAATCCGAATTGCCAACAAGTTAGATTCTATTCTTGCTAAGGTCGATAAGGCCCAAGCTCGTTTAGACAAGATTCCTGCAATTCTAAAACGTTTCCGTCAATCGGTATTGGCAGGCGCAACGTCTGGGGAGTTGACGAAAGCGTGGCGGGAAAGTAAAGACTTACATTGGGAGGTTACTTCGTTTGGTAAACTTATCAAAAACGGCCCGCAAAATGGAATTTACAAACCATCAAAGCTCTACGGAAGTGGAACTAAAATTATTCGTATTGACGGTTTCTATGATGGAAAATTGTCACCATGGGAATCGATTAAATCTGTGCAGTTAGAAAACGACGAGCTAGCTAAATGGAAACTAAAAGTTGATGATATTTTGATTAATCGAGTAAATAGTATTGAGTATTTAGGGAAATGTGGTCACGTAGATTCTTTGCCTGAGGATGCGGTATTTGAGAGTAATATTATGAGAGTTGAGCTAGACAAGTCGCTTGCCAACCCTCTATTCATTAAACATTTCTTATCTAGCCCAATAGGTCTCATGCGATTAAGGGCGAATGCGAAACATGCAGTAAATCAAGCGAGTATTAATCAAACTGACGTAAAATCGGTAGAGATTCATTTACCAAACATAGAAGAGCAAAAGTTAATAGTGGAACTAGTTGAAGCTTTTTTAGATAAGGCCAATAAAGTAGAGAAGCAGTACCTAGACGCGAAAGCTCGTTTAGATCGTCTAACACAATCGATATTAGCCAAAGCCTTCCGAGGTGAGTTGGTGCCGCAAGATCCAACCGATGAACCGGCAGAACAACTGCTAGAGCGTATATTGAAAGAACGTGAGCAGGTCGCACCTAAAAAGACGACTCGAAAACGTACAACAAAAGCTAAAACGGCAGAGAAAGGATAATACAAGCAATGAATCAATCACTCTCGTTAATTAACATCGAAGCCAACAACTTTAAGTCGTTGGTGGATTTTTCACTGCCGTTTAGTAAGTTTAATTGTCTTGTAGGTTTAAACGGCTCGGGTAAATCGACGGTATTGCAGTTTATTGATTTCCTATCACAGCAAGTGAGTGGTGACATTGATGAGTGGTTGGATAGCCGTCAATGGAGTGCTAAAGATCTTAATTCAACGCTTACTAAGCAATCCAATATTACTTTTACAGTAGAACTTTCTTACTCGGGTAAACCCGTTATTTGGGAAGGCAGTTTCAACCGCAAAGAGTTGTATTGTACGACTGAGAAAATAACTTGGAGTGGTAAAACACTGCTTAATGTTGCTGATGGTAAGTTCTCATTACCAACAGAGGATCTTCAAGCACCTATAACCTTTGATTATCAAGGTTCGATACTGTCTCAACTAAGAAAAAATCAGCTACCGTTTGAATTAGAAGAGTTTAAAAACTTCTTCAAAGAGTTGAATGCATTAGACATGCTTTCCCCAGATATGTTGCGTGACCAACACATCAGCGGTAAGACCCTAGGCGCTGGCGGTAAGATGCTCTCAAGCTTTATCAGCAACATGACCAAAGATGAGAAATCGAACTTAGTCTCCACTCTTAAAGGTTTGTATCCAAATTTAGTCAAAGTGGATGCAACGGTTCAAAAATCAGCAGGTACAGTAAGGCTTGAGATAGAAGAAAAGTTCGGAAAGAAGACCATAAAAACAGAAGCAAGACACATTAACGATGGCTTGCTTCGCTTTATGGCTATTTTTGCTCAGTTAACCAAAAAGCAAAGTGCGTTACTACTTGATGAGATTGAAAACGGAGTGAACCCAGAGCTGATCGAAAAGCTGGTGGACAGCTTAGTGGCGGCAAACACCCAAGTCATTGTTACCACTCATAGCCCAATGATTCTTAACTACATGGAAGATGATGTCGCTAAAACAGGCGTTGTTTATCTGTATAAGAATAAAACAGGTGCAACCCAAGCGATTCGACTGTTTGACATCCCCTCTATGCAACGCAAGTTGAAGTTTATGGGACCAGGCGAAGCTTACGAAGACACCATGCTTGAGAATCTAGCCTCTGAAATTACCACATTAGAAAACGCAATTGTCCAAGATACTGACAGCTAATAGGAGCATAAAGCATGTATTTAGTTGTTAGTGGTGAAGGCGAAACCGACATCGGAAAAAGCAATGAGGCGATAGGTCCACTCAGTAAACTGATTGATAAGTATATTGAGCCGTATTCTGGATTCTCACTGTTAGAAGCAGGAATGCTAGACGTTGTTCATGAGACTCGAATTACAGAAATCTCACGTGATAGAAAAATAATCAAGCCTTTATCAAGGCGCGGTAAAAAGACTCAGCACGAAACTCGTGAGTTTTACAGTGCTGCCCGTGCTCTAGCCTATGTAGCACAGAGCGCGGATGTTCAGCCAAGCCTAGCGGTTTTGTTCCACGATTCAGACAGCAATAAATGGCCTGATTACAATACTAAACGTCTTTCAATGGAACACGGCTTTGAAGCTCAAGAGTTTGAAAATGGCGTGCCTTTTGTCGCTCAGCCTAAGTCAGAAGCTTGGTTACTCTGTGCACTGAAAAACGGCTATCAGAACTGCGCTGCATTTGAAGGGCGTTCTGGTAATGATGATTCGCCAAACTCGTTAAAGAAAGAGTTAGAAGCCTTTTTGGAAGAGCCTGCTACTCGTGTAAAGCTTAACGAGCTCGTAGACAACGGGCGCATAGACCTAGCTCAAGTCACCGATATGAAATCGATGACCGATTTCCAAGAGTCGATGAAAGAAGTACTAGGGCGCATGTTAGGTAGGCGAATCGAATAGAAACTTTCATCATTAAATAATAAGAACAAAAATGAGATTAAATAGGCTTAAGTTAGTTGGTCGATACAAATCGATTGTTGGTACAGAAGAAGAACCTTTCATTTACACCTTTAAACCTAATAGCGATGGCTATTCGCCTATATGCTTAGTTGGCTTAAACGGTTCCGGAAAATCAAACTTCATTGAACTAATCGCTGATATCTTTGGCTACGCCGATAGGTACTTTAACCCGCAGTACGAATGTGCCGAAGACCTCACCTATGATTTTGAAATTGATTATCAAACTGTTGTAGATGGACATGATTTTTTCATCAAAATCAAAAGCATCAGTTCCAAAGCGAAAATGTACTCCTATCAAGATATTGAGTACATAGATTTTCTTTCATTTGGCAATGTTCAAGAAGGTCGCTTTCAGGCGATGGTGGCGACAGAAAATATCGATAATGAACATGAACGATTTCTTCCTGATAATGTACTTGCTTATTCATCCGGTAATAACCAAGGATTAAGTTCGGTTTTTGCTAAAGCTCAACTTAGTTTCTATAACGTTGTTAGAAAGCAGGGCGTATTTCACCGAGAATATGCAAAAAGATTTGATAACTTGATGGCTCTTGAAGAAGGGCTTAATGAGAAGCAAATTGTTGAGTTACGTGAGTACATAAGTAACAGTTTTGACCGTTATCAAAACTTGTTTAAACCACCAGTGCTATTTGAAGGTGAAGTTGATATAGATTTTCCCCTTGCATCAATTAAAGCTGATCTCCCTATTGGAAAGTTCACAGATCATGCTGCTAATCAGTTGTTCTTCATATCACTAATGGTCAACGAACGTGCCGAATTTAAGCAATTCTTGAATGATTACACGAGTATCGCAGCATTGGAGTCATTTGAGATTGATTTGCGACTGTCGGAGTACCGAGATTTAGATTTCATTAAAGCTGAAGTTATACGACTGCAGCAACTTAGCTGTGATAGTTCGAAGTTCAATGATGATACTCTCAACGGTGTTCTGAAGTTTGAAGTTAACCAAGACTTTTTCGAGAGAATAGAAACCCTGTATCTTGAGCGTTCAATGTTTCTAGATAACTTGATGTTTATCAACCAAATGGTGGCTAAGCGGTGGAGCAGAGACGAAAAACGAACATTGAAAACGAGTTGCTACGAGCGAAATGTGCCTAATATTACAGGTGGTTTAGCGCCAATTCGTTTCGTTAATACAAAGGTTAGGTTAATTAATCCAAATACTGTGACGCTCTATGACCGGCTCAGTGATGGCGAGCATCAGCTCATTCAAATTATCGGTTCCTTAATACTATTCGGTGACCAACAATCCTTGTTTATCCTTGATGAACCAGAAAGTCATTTCAATCCTGAGTGGCGTATCGAGTTTGTCGATATCATTAACAAGTACGTTGGCTTATCAAAGTTAGAGCTAATCATCTCAACACATTCTCCGTTTGTCCTTTCTGCATGTAAATCTGAGCGCGTGCTGCACTTTCAGAAAAATCCTGACGGACGTGTGGCTATTCAATCTCTGGGGAATGTTGAAACTTACGGGGCTTCCTTTGATTCTTTGCTCGCGTCTGTATTTGATTTGGATGTGTTAATTTCTAAGAAACCGCTGTCTGAGCTTAGAGCTGCTTTACGAGCCTATGATGAAGGGTTAATGGACGAGCTGGAAACGCTAAAGTGGCTTGAGTCATATGGTGATTCATTTGAAGTGAACTTCAGGAGAAATCAGCTGAAGCATAAGTTAGCTGACAACGACAGAGGTGATGACTAATGCTTTGGCCTGTAGTTAAACCACCTCAGTCATCATTGTATTGGTTAGATGAAGTACATAAAGGCTTTTATCGCCGGATGTTTCAGGGAAATAACTTCACTAGCTGCTTTCCAGTTACTTTCAATGGTGTGCTTACTGGAAGTGTAGAGACACAAAAGCGATTTTCTGATGTATTCGATGAATATCAAGGCTTATCAGCGGAGTTACAACAAGAATTTGAGCGCTTGTTTTTAAATCAAATTCAGTGTTTGTCATTTATGGGGAATACTCGTCATGTCGTAATTGGCCCTGCAGAGCAACTGACTGAGATATGGAGCAAATCCAAATTACTTGGAGGTTATCTGTATAACACTACTTTAGGTCTTGCTTGCTATAAGACTGCGGCTGGTGATCGAAATCATGGCATGGATGAACATTATGCAAGCTACAAAGAACTAAATGGCCTTGTCTGCTGTTTTTGTGGTACCGAAGAGATGATGGAAGAGCGCAATGTAGAACCGGAAGAAGGTGCGATCAGCGATGATGAGAAGCAGTGGAGAGCATCTTACGACCACTATCTACCCAAAAAACACTATCCATTTTTAGCGGTAGACTTCAATAATCTTGTTCCTTGCTGTCAAAAGTGTAATGAAAAAGCAAAAGGTGAGCTTGATGTTCTTCATTGTGACGATGTTAGAACGTTAGCGCTTGATGCATATACCGACCAAGTTCCAGTTTTACTTCAGGCTTCTTATGACTGCATTGAAGGTACCTACAAGATGGTCGTCGATATTGAAGATACAGACGATCTACTTGCAGAAAAAGCTGACACATGGAATAGAACCTTTCAAGTTTTACCTCGAGTCAACAGGCGTTTGAATAACTTTAACAGGTCTTGGTTAGGACCGTTGTTGAATCGTGTTGGGGATGTACATCAGGCAAAAGCTGCATTAAATGATGAGGTTATTCGCTGTAGTCAAGACAAGAAAGATGAAAGAGAAGCCTATTTTAAAGCTCTTTGTTTTCAGGTGATAGCA
The DNA here is from genome assembly GCF_002119525.1 of Vibrio syngnathi. Taxonomy (NCBI): domain Bacteria; kingdom Pseudomonadati; phylum Pseudomonadota; class Gammaproteobacteria; order Vibrionales; family Vibrionaceae; genus Vibrio; species Vibrio syngnathi. The sequence continues at coordinate 1,476,799 of NZ_CP017916.1, forward strand.
AGTAAGCCTGATAGTGATATTTCATCGTATGTCGATGCGATCCGTCAATCCTATGCTAGGAGACGTATTTAAATGGCAATATTTTGCGGTGACGATAATTCTTCTTATTTAATTGAAAGTGCGTCCAAATTTAAAGATCTGTGTCTTATTCAAGGACAATCACTTTTTACGGATCAAGCAGTATGGAATTCAGCGGCGTGCAATGAACTTATTCAGTTTTTTGTTGAAAATTTAGAAGAAGGTGAGGGCAACTTCTTAGCAAAGCTAGAAACCCAACTGGATAATGCTTCACCTGAAGCAAAGCTATTGGCGGCAGAGATGCTGTGGTTGATGTTTTTATGTCCTAGTAGTGCCGGACCTGCTTCTAAGCGAACCAGTATTGAACGTGTTTTTTCCTGGAGCTGCTTTGAGTTTAAAGATGGAGTAAGGGACAAATATTTGTCTGATGAGGCATTGACAGGAATAGGTAATACTGGAGCTGCATATCAAACGGGCCGATGGCGAGAACTGGTATATTTTATTCGGTTGCTAGAAAAACTTTTCGAGTTGGATAAAAGTGAAAGAACAACTTTGCTAGCGAGTCGTACAGCATTTTCAAACTGGTTAAACGAAATCCCCGGGAATGATAAACGACAATTCCGCCACATGATTTTATATCTGTTTTACCCTGAAGAGCAGGAGCGAATTTTCGGTGGTGGACATAGGCAATCATTGCTTGAGACGTTTTTGAATATTACGCCATCTCAGTATAGAAGAATGTCACCTCTTGATATCGATAATCGATTGTTAGATATACGAACTCAGTTTGAAAAAGAGTATGGGACAAAAGAGCTTGATTACTACGTTGAGCCATTAAGCTCAAGGTGGGGTCAAGAAAGCTCTGAAGAGCCTAATGAGATAAAAGAACCTGGACAGGGGTATAAAGTGAAAATTAACGACGTAAACCAAACGCTAAATACAATTCTGTACGGACCTCCGGGCACAGGTAAAACCTACAATACGATCAATAAAGCTTTAGAGATTGTTGACCCTGAATTTTACCATCAAAATAACGATGATCGAGCTGCCATCAAGAAGCGATTCGATGAGCTATTAAACAGTAACCGCATTGGCTTTGTTACTTTTCACCAAAGTTTTAGTTACGAAGATTTTGTTGAAGGCCTGAAAGCGACGACTGAAAATAATCAGGTTAACTACGAAATTGAAGACGGTATCTTCAAGCGCTTATGTGAATCTGCTCGTGCGAAACCGACGATAAAAGCAGATCAAGACCATGTTGATATTAGTGGCCGTAACATCTGGAAGATGTCGTTAGGTGATATCGCTGGTGATGATGCCTTTATCTATCAGCAATGTATCGATAATAGCTGTGTTCTGTTGGGTTATGGCTATGATATCGACTTCTCCCATGCCAATGACCGTAAACAAGTCGCTCAAACCTATCGCAGTAATGGGGTAGAAATTGAGAACGAGAGCTATGACTATCAAGTCACATCGGTCAATAAATTTAAGAATGAGATGAGCATTGGTGATTTGATTGTCGTCTCGGACGGGAATCGTAAGTTTCGTGCTATTGCAGAAATTACCAGTGATTACTACTTTGACAACTCTTCGGTTGATGATGTTAGTTATTCTCAAGCAAGGAAAGTAACATGGCATAGAGTATACGAACCGTCACTACCAGTTGATGAATTATTCAAGAAAAACCTGTCTCAAATGACTTTGTATCGATTGTATGACACGACCATTGATACAGAAAAACTTCGAGCTATATTACAAGGTGGTGGTGATTCAGATAACGTTGCACCTGGCCGCACGGTAGGTAAGTATCAGATTGAATCAATTTCTGATGAGCTGATTACTATTAGAAAGCCTAATGGTTCTGAGCTTCCAATGCCCAAATCGATTGTTGACGAGCTTTGTGATTTGGTTCGTTCTGGTGATGTTTCTGTTGACGATATTAAGCATAAAAGGGTGTTTGATAAAGTAAACACCTTGATGGAGAAGTTCCTAGTAAATGGCTACCCTAATGTTCTCGGGCCGTTAGTGGAAGGAATAGTTAGCAAGGGAATATCCTTATCAAATCAAGCCTCTTCAGACAAGAGGGTGCTGATTATTGATGAAATCAACCGAGGTAACATTTCCAACATATTCGGTGAGTTAATCACTTTGATTGAGCCAAGCAAGAGGGCGGGTGGTAAAGAAGCGCTATCGGTTAAGTTGCCATATTCAAAAGAGGCTTTTTCAGTTCCTGACAACTTACACATCATTGGCACGATGAACACGGCTGATAAGTCGTTGGCTCAGCTAGACATTGCGCTGCGTCGCCGTTTTCAGTTTGAAGAAATGATGACGAACTATGAACTGCTTGCAACTATCCCACTATTCGATGGTATTGATATTAAGCAGATGGTTGAAACCATCAACAAACGAATAGAGTTACTGTACGACCGTGAACACACAATAGGACATAGCTTCTTTTTATCGTTAGTTGAAGAGCCGTCGATTGAAAAACTGTCAAAAATTATGGAGCTGGAAATTCTTCCTCTTCTAGAAGAGTATTTCTTTGAGGATTGGGAACGGGTAGCGATGGTGTTGGGAGATCACCTTAAAGCGGATCAGAGCTTACGTTTTGTAATTGAACAATTTGACGTGAATGAAGTCGCTCAGTTAATGGGTGATGATTGGGATCAAACGGGTATACAGCCTTATGTTAGAAACGATCAAGCTTTTAACGCTGCCGCTGCATATATTGGTATCTATTCTTAATGTTTAGTAGGAATCATGACTCTGTGATTGCTGTCCGTGAGTTCGGCTTGTTACTCAATGGTGGTGATAAGTCGAGTATTGATTGCCAGTCAATACCGAGTAAAGCGTTTGAGTGGTTGTTGGTCAATGGACAGAGTAATAGTCAAGAGTCAGTCGATCTCATCAAGGTCAAAAAGCAAGGTCGTTCAATTGCTCTGCAAGTTATCAATTATGTTGGGGTATTAGAAACGCCTTGCGGCACCCGGATTGAAATTCTTCCTAAAATATCAGAGAAGGAAGATAACCAAACAGCCACGAAAGTACTCCTCAAGATGCTTTCAACGGTCCATAAACTTAACATGCATAGGTTTGAAAACTCTTCGCTACAAACGTTAAAAAGACCATTGTTTGAAATATTGATTGGTTATTTTTTGAAAGATGTTTCGGATGTCATTAAGAAAGGGATTCGAAGCCAGTACACAAGAGTTCAAGATCGTAAACCTTACTTAAAAGGTCAGTTACAAACATCAAAGCAAATAAACCAACGACCGGGTTGCTTAAATAGCTTTCACATTGCTTACGATGAATTTTCTCCAGACAGAGCAGAAAATAGATTGATACGCTCTGCACTGAGTCAGGTGATGAAGTGGTCAAAAAATAGTGACAACTTACGCTTAGGAAGTGAATTACAATTCGCTCTTGATGATATTCCGCACTCAGGAAACCATGCATTAGATTTTCGTCAATGGTCCAATGAACGATCTTTAATTCATTATCGAACTGTGAAGCCTTGGTGCGAGTTGATTTTAAGTTACCAATCACCAGTATCCCTTTCTGGGCAACATAATGGAATTTCGATGCTTTTCCCTATGGAGAATCTCTTTGAGCGCTATGTAGCGATTAAACTAGGGAAATCATTGCCACATTCTCTTGGGTTGAAAACCCAAGCGAGTAGTTGCTCGTTAGTCACACATACGCCCCGTTCAGGAAAATCTCAAGAGTGGTTTAGGCTCAAGCCTGATATTGTTGTTAGCGAGAAAAGCTCGCATGATCCGCTTTATGTAGCCGATACCAAGTGGAAGCGAATTAACGAGAAGCAAGCAACGGCTAAGCAGAAGTATGGGGTTAGCCAGTCTGACATGTATCAAATGTTCGCCTATGGTCAAAATTATTTAGGTGGCTCAGGCGTGATCTATCTTATCTACCCTGCATATGAGCACTTTAATGAATCTCTACCGCCATTTAGATTTGATGAGAACCTGTCGGTAAGGGTAATCCCTTATGATCTCATTAACGATGAGTGTGAGCTGTTGGGTGTTGAGTTGCCGCTAGAGTTTTCAGCGCCTAAGCTTTCGAGCTAAATTACGTATATCGTTATTTACTCGATTAGACTGAAGTACTAAATCAAGAGCATCGAGCTCTCTACCGTTGTCAAAGATCAACTTTGCGTTTCCGATTCGAATGGCTGCACCAGCTTCATTGCTGACTTTTTGCCTTACAAGAGTTTCAATGGCATCTGCGCGTGAAATCCTTCCAGTAGTGAAATTTTGGAAAAGCTCATAGTTGGATACAAAAGCGGCCTTGCCAACGGATTTTAATTTTTTGTCTAGTTCGATGTCGTCCATGTGATGCTCCATATTTTATGCGATTAAGCTTTGATAGAATTATAGTCGGTTTCTAGTAACCATCAGGATATAGCAGGATGCAAAACCCTGATTCTTTCTGATAGAACAGCTCCTTTGAAATCAGTGTTTTCTGAAGTAACACCAGAAGTAACATATTAAAAATCGATGTTGATTATTTTTTATGTTAATCAAAAGGATAGGTTAGATAGTCGAGTCCAGTAGCGACCACATTATACGAAAGAGCCCACCTAGTGTGGGCTTTTTTGTGTCTGTCGCCTTTCAGCCAAAACAACCGCTTTAGCTGAAATACTCGATAGAGCTCTAACCTCGAATGATCATTTGCTCACGCTCAGGGCCTACTGATACCATCACAATTGGCACACCCATCAACTCTTCGATACGCGTAACGTAATCTTGTGCTGCTTGAGGAAGGCTCTCAAATGTGCGGCAGCCCGTGATGTCTTCATCCCAACCTGCCATATCTTCATATACCGGCTTTAGTTCAGCCGTTTGTGGCCAAATCGGGTTTTCAGTGTGCTCACCAGAGTAAGCGGTACAGATCTTAAGTTCAGATAAACCAGACAGGCAATCAATCTTAGTCAGTGCGATTTCAGTCGCGGCTTGTAGGTCAACGCCGTTGCGAGTTGCTACCGCATCAAAGTAGCCCATATCACGTGGGCGACCCGTTGTTGCGCCATATTCGTTAGAGCTTTCGCGGAAGCTGTCTTGCTCTTCCATTGCAGTCACTAGCGTACCAGTACCAACAGATGAGCTGAACGATTTAGCAACAGCAATAACGCGCTCAGGGCGAAGGGCAGGTAGACCACTACCGATACCCGCGTAAGCTGCGGTTACATTAGAAGACGTCGTCCAAGGGTATTCACCGTAGACAAGGTCACGACCTGCGCCTAGCTGAGCTTCAAACAGTAGGTTCGCGTCTTGCGATTGCAGTGCTTTTAGCGGCTCAGTCACGTTGCAAATGAATGGGCGCCAAGCTTTAGTCACTTCAAGGAGCCACTCTGTCATTTCAGAAGCAGTCTGAGTGAAGTCACATTGTGGGTATAGCGCTTTAAGTTGAGGCATCTTCCAATCAAGCAGGAATTGAATGCGCTGCTGTAAAATCTCAGGTTGATTCAGCCAACCGACAAGAATGCCTTTCTTCATTACACGGTCACCGTACGCTGGTGCAATACCTTGACGTGTTGAGCCATAAGCACCATCGCCTAAACGCTCTTCTTCAAGCGTGTCTTCAAGCGCGTGTAAAGGTAGACACAACGTTGCACGGTCTGAAATCGCCATTTTCACTGTGATGCCAGCCGCTTGTACTTCTGCAATCTCTTGAGTTAGCGCAGCAGGGCTGATCACCATGCCAGGGCCAAGAACTGCCGTACAATCAGGATTAAAAATACCACTCGGTAGTTGGTGCAGTTTGAATGTACCGAAGTCGTTTACTACGGTATGACCGGCATTGTTTCCGCCTTGAAAGCGAATGCTAGCAGAAGCTTGGTCTGCTAAAAAATCAACGATACGGCCTTTGCCTTCGTCGCCCCAGTTTGCGCCTACAACAACAATAGATGGCATAATTTTTCTCCTGACTGATTGAGAAATCATGTTATGCCTACAATGTGGATAAGAGAAATTAATTATCTTTATTATCTTGATAAGGATTCCATATATCCTTAAAGTCTTAACCCATAAGCGAGATTCCCTATCACGTTCGTTCCTCACTGTAGGGAATGACGATAATTGGTAGAGAAACTGTAAAACAACCGTCATTCCAGAACCGAGGAACGAGGTATCTGGAATCTCAAGTCACAAGCGAGATTCCTTATTACGTTCGTCCCTCACTGTAGGGAATGACGATAATTGGTAGAGAAACTGTAAAACAACCGTCATTCCAGAACCGAGGAACGAGGTATCTGGAATCTCAAGTCACAAGCGAGATTCCTTATTACGTTCGTCCCTCACTTTAGGGAATGACGATAATTGGTAGAGAAACTGTAAAACAACCGTCATTCCAGAACCGAGGAACGAGGTATCTGGAATCTCAAGTCACAAGCGAGATTCCTTATTACGTTCGTCCCTCACTTTAGGGAATGACGATAATTGGTAGAGAAACTGTAAAACAACCGTCATTCCAGAACCGAGGAACGAGGTATCTGGAATCCCAAGTCACAAGTGAGATTCCTTATTACGTTCGTCCCTCACTTTAGGGAATGACGGGTGGGGTAGCCCCTCACTGTAAGGAACGATGTGAGTAACACTAGAGAGAGAAAATGATGCTCGATATTAATTTGTTGAAGACGTTTGTGACGCTAGCGGAATATAAGCATTTTGGGAAAGCGGCCAATGCACTGCACATGACACAACCCAATGTGAGTTTGCACCTAAAACAACTGGAACAACAAACACGCATAAAGTTGATAGAGAGAAGCCCTTTTCAATTGACTCAAGCGGGTGAACGGCTATTGGAAACAAGCCAAAGAACGCTACTCGAACTGCAGATTTGTCAGGCTGATCTCAATGCGATTAACGACCTCAAAATAGGTACATTAACTATTGCCGTGAGTGACATCATTTCCCGGTTTTTGTTGATTCGCCCATTCCAGAAGTTTAAAGCACAGTATCCGGGTATCGACCTTACGCTATTGAATACCACGTCATCTCAGGCATCGAGTTTAGTTAAAAATGCTCAAGCGGATATTGGTTTTGTTATCGCAAAAGAACAGCACAACGAGTCGTTGTATTTCACAAAGCTGCAAGAGCTTTCTTGGTGCGCGTTAGGCGATGGGTTTGATATTCAAGGCTCTGATAGTTTGCCAAAAAGTGATCTCACGGATGTTGATACCGAGCTCACATTGATTCTACTTGGCCATGATACGAGAACCCGTGATTTCATTGATGAAGGTTTACCAAGCCTTAATTTACCCAATCACAGAGTAATGGAAGTAGGGAGTGTCGACGCTCAAATCGACTGGGCAGAAGCGGGATTTGGCGTTGCCATCATTCCTGAATTTGCGATATCCACCAAGCAGCATCTGAATTCAAAAATTACACCATTGACGAATTTCTCTAGCACGAGCCTTGGTTATATCGTGAGGCAGAATCAAGTCTTGTCTAAAGCGACCAAGCAGTTATTAGGTTGGGTGAATGATGAGATTACCCAGTTGCAAAACCAATAACTCCATCTGATCTACCTAAGCCCACCTCGTGTGGGCTTTTTTGTGTCTGCAAAGCGCAACTGTTTCTCCACCCAATAGGCTATCGAGCTAATTAGAGCTCCCCATCTTACTCCCCCAAATCAGAACCTTAAAATTCATCGTTGACAATGTTTGATAATCAAACTAAATTTCACTTATTGGCTTGATGGTCAAACTACTTGTTGGTCAAAGTAGTTTTTGAGCAAGATCGATCAGTAACGACTCCTAACATTGAACACACGAGCTAAGGACGCCATTTTGAGTTTTCCAACACGTCACCAACACAACTTTTCTTCACATAACAGCCAAGGTGAAAAGCGTACTTTCTACGTTCTCTTGTTAACTATCATCACCATGGTTGTCGAGATCGTTGCCGGTACTATTTACGGCTCTATGGCGTTACTTGCTGATGGTTGGCATATGGGGACGCATGCTGCGGCGTTTGGCATCACCTTATTTGCATACCGATATGCGAAGAAACATGCCGAGAGCGAACGTTTCTCTTTTGGTACTGGCAAAGTCAGCGTGCTAGGGGGCTATACCAGCGCGATTGCGTTGGGGATTGTGGCATTGTTGATGCTGGTGGAATCGGTACATCGCTTGTTTAACCCACAAGCAATTCAGTTCAATGAAGCGATCATCGTTGCTTGTATTGGTTTAACCGTGAATGTAGTGAGTATGTTTTTACTCGGCGATCACCATCATGATCACGGACACGAGCATGGTCATGATCATAGTAAGAACCATGGCCATTCGCACGGTCATTCACATAGTCATGATCACGACAGCGACCATGGTCATAAACATGTTGAGCATCACGGACACCATCATGATCACAATCTACGCGCAGCCTACATGCATGTGTTGGCGGATACTTTGACGTCTCTGCTTGCGATTGTTGCGCTGCTATTTGGTAAGTTTTACGGTTGGAACTGGTTAGATGCAGCAATGGGAATGGTTGGCGCATTCGTGATTGCCAAGTGGACGATGAACCTTATGAAACAAACCAGCCCAATCCTGCTGGATGAGAATATCGACCAAGATTATCGTGACTCAGTGACCGAAACCTTAACGCCTTATGCGTCGGTAACCGATTTCCATATGTGGAAGGTGAGTGGACATCACTATTCAGCAGCGATTACTCTTGAATCAAACAGTGACAAAACCGTCTCTGAATATAAACAAATGCTCGCCAAGTTTGATAAGATTAATCATCTTACTCTTGAAGTGCATTCAAACGACCATGCGAAATATAGAACAGCTTAACCAAATACTGACTGAGTTCTACGATAAAATGTCTTCGTGGGAGCAGTCTGTTGTCAAAGAGACAGGTTATTCCCTTGCTCAAGTACACACCATTGAAGTGCTCGGTATGCATGGCGCGTTAAGAATGAAAGAGCTCGCTGAAAAGTTGGGTATCACCACGGGTACGCTTACCGTTCAAATCGAAAAGTTGGTTAAAGCTGAATTGATTGAGCGGCATGAACACCCAACAGATCGTCGTGCGATTGTGGTTGCTTTGACTGATGAAGGGCAGAAGATACACGTTCACCACAACCAGCTTCACTTGAATTTGGTTAATGGACTAACACAAGACATCGAAGAAGATGAGAAAGCGGTGTTATTGAAGTGCCTAACCAAGATGGTGAAAGCGTTTTAGTCAGCCTTGAGTTCGCATTCTAACTCTTTAGCTGCAAAGCGATTGACTAGAAAATCAAAAAATGGACCTGACTCGAATTGAGTGGGTCCATTTTTTCGCCGTTTACGCTCTACTGTACAATCATCAATAGACGGATTCACTGTTTAAAAACTACAAGTCAAAATCTCCAATATTACTCTTCGTTCTTGAACCTCTGATGAGCCAAAAAAATGTCATTCACAACCGTTAGTTCAATAATTGCTCAAAGTGTTTTAATTCAAAGCTTTAATAGCAAGGCGTTCAGCTATTTATACTCCGTCAAATACCTGTCTCTCAGTTTTATAATTCAACTAATGTGTATGTAACAAAAGTGTGTTATTGATTGATTCGTCGTTAATGGGAATGAGCCTTCTCTGTTTAAATGTATTGATAATGTCACTACTGGCGGGCAGGGCCGCTGCAAAAACTCAACCTCATTAATGATAAAAAAATCATAACAATAACTCGATCGCACTAGCCGTATATCCATGCTTTGATGCGATCAATTAGATACTCATAGTTAATTTAGTAAAGACGAGCCACGTATATGAATATAAAGAAAAAGCTCTATTCGTTGGGGATGTTCTCCATCTTCGGCATGATTTCATTGTTGTTTACCACATCGCAATTTGCAGACACCACAGCTCAAATGAGCGAAGCCAAACAAATCACCAAAGAACTTGAAGTGCGACTACTTAATCTTCGCCGTAACGAGAAAGATTTCTTGCTGCGTAGTGATATGAAATACCTCGACAAGTTTGACGTAAACTACAACAAATTCTTAGCGTCTGAATCTGAGCTTAATGCTGTGCTGAATGATTTGGGTTTGGCCAACAGTACGCATTTGCGTGAAGATATCGAAACGTACCACACAAGCTTTGTTAACCTTGTTAAAGCCAACCAAGTGTATGGACTAGCACGAGACAAAGGCTTGCTTGGAGAATTTCATGCTGTACTCGATAACATAAGTGCTTCAGCAAGCGCTGAACAAAAAATCGAACTGTATTTCTTCAATGATCTGATTGAAAAGGGCGAGTTCGACCCAAGTGTACTGTCTATTACTTCTAATACAGGAAGCTCAGCTGCTTTGATAGACGCAGCTCGTCAAGTAGTGGATCAGAAACGAGTGATAGGGTTAAAGCACAACGAAGGTCTGCTTGGGCAAGCTCGTTCGGGTTCTCATGCTATCGAAACTCAATTTAAAGAATTCTCAGCGGTATTGGACCAAGAAACCCAACAAGAGATGGACAAGCTATCGCTGATCAACAACACCCTTTGCGTCACACTGTTAGTGGCGATCATTCTATTCAGCTGGTTAATCGTGCGTTCAATCATCGGTAAGATTGAATCTCTACTTACTGTGATCCGTAATATTGTCGACTCGAACGACGTGTCTATTCGTGCGACGGAGAATGGCAAAGACGAACTCGGTACGCTAGGCGAATACTTCAATCAACTGCTAGACCAACTTGAAGGGTTGATTGCGACGTCTCAATCTAAGTCACATCAGTTGACACAAAGTACGTCGAGCATGCATGACGAGCTGGAATCGGTCATCAAACAGTTCGAAGTTCAGGCAAACCACACCTCAACAATGACAACTTCAGTGCAAGAGATGGTACTGACTATTGGGGAGATATCAGAAAGTACATCGGTTGCCGCTGAAGGTGTTCATCAAGCGAAAATGAATGCCGATAAAGGTCGTGAAGTGGTGGTCGATACCATCAATAACATTACCCAGTTGTCTGAACGCCTTTCAAGTAGCCAAGATTCGATTAGTTCTTTGAATCACCATGTCGATCAAATTGGTAGTGCCGTTAACATTATCCAAGGTATTGCGGAACAAACTAACTTATTGGCACTGAACGCAGCCATCGAAGCCGCTCGTGCTGGTGAGCAAGGTCGTGGCTTCGCAGTTGTTGCGGATGAAGTCCGAGCTCTTGCAAGCAGAACGCATCAATCGACCACTGAAATCACCAGTGTAGTAACTGCAATCCAGAGCCAAATGAATGCTTCTATGACAGAGATTGGCGAGTGTAACCAACAAGGCCAGCTGACACTTAAAGATTCAGAAGAGCTGGATGCAAGCTTGCAACTGATCTTGAGTGATATGGAAAGCATTCAGGGCAACTCAGAACGCATTGCTTCAGCGATTGAGGAGCAGGGTGCTGTGATGGCGCAAGTGAGTGACTCGATCACTGAGTTGAATACTATCTCGAATGATAACAACGCTTCGGCGCAGCATTGCTTAGTTGAAGTCGATAAAGTAGCCGAGCAAGCGAACGATATGGATCAAGCGGTAGCGCAGTTCAAGACGTCGTAAGATCAAAGAGCGGCTATAAACCAAAGCCGTGAATTATGTCAAACCAAAGACGTGAGTTCTTAGAAACCAAAGGCGTGAATTATTCGCGCCTTTTTTATGCCTGAAGGGTAGGCAAGTGCCTGAATCGATAGAAATAAGAATAAGGCATTACAAAATAGACTTAAGTATCTGTGGAATAAAACTAAAATAATGACAAACTATCGAAGAAACGTTAAATCTTACGGAAGAGGAACAGCATGCACTACGACGTATTCAATGGAGACGCAGACGGTATTATCGCCTTGTTACAACTGCGATTAAGTGAACCGAGAGAGAGCGTACTCGTGACCGGTGTAAAGCGTGATATTAAGTTAGTTTCTCAAGTTGCCAGTCAAATCATAGAGCCTGGCACACCAAATGAGGTCTCTTCCGTTACTGTTCTTGATGTGTCGATGGAGAAAAACCTGCCAGCATTGCGCTCACTGTTAGATGCCAATATCGATGTGTTTTATTGCGATCACCATCGAACAGGGGACGTACCAATCTCTGATCATTTAGAGACTCTGATTGATACAGCGCCAGAGAGCTGCACGAGTTTACTGATTAACCAGAAGCTGAAAGGTGCACACGTAGCCTGGGCAATCGCGGCGGCCTTTGGTGACAATTTAAAAACAGTGGCCGCACAGCTAGCAGATGAAAATGGATTCGAGCAATCACAAATTGAGTTCTTAGAAGAGCTAGGTACCTTGGTTAATTACAACGGCTACGGTACATCACTGAGCGATTTGCACTTCACGCCAGTTGAGCTCTACCAAACCCTTTATCAATATCCGAATCCGTTTGATCTTTTGGATGACACAGACTCGGTGTTTTATCGATTACGAGCGGCTTACCAAAATGACCGCCAGCAACTATCAAACCTTGCCCCTATTTATGAAAGTGCAGTAACACGTGTGTTTGAACTGCCTGGTGAGACTTGGGCAAGGCGTATCAGCGGTGTATTTGGCAATGAGATCGTGAATCAAGATCCAAACCGAGCACAAGCAGTATTAACGAAAAACCAAGATGGCGAATCTTATACAGTTAGTCTAAGAGCACCACTATCTAATAGAACGGGCGCAGACGAAATTTGCTCAAGCTTTGTAACTGGCGGAGGGAGGAAAGCAGCGGCTGGTATTAATCAACTTAGTGAGCTTGATAGAGGGAATTTCATTTCACTGTTGGACGCTTATTATTCGCCGAGTGTTGAGCGCTAACGAAAATAGTAGCCAGAGTGAATAGGGGAAAGAGAGGTCATTTGGCCTCTCTTTTTTGTCTCTCAAGTTATCTAAACCAGGCTTTCAACCCCCTATTTATCGTCAAAGTCGGCACTGCACATGACATAAGATAAAAATAAGAGTGATTATCAATTGTATTAATTATGAAGAAGTAGCACTATACTTATATTGAATTTTCCGCACTCTAAATATCCCAATAATGAATCTTGCCCAAGTTGACCTAAACCTACTCGTCATTCTTAAACACCTTCTTGAAGAGAAGCACGTATCAAACACTGCGTTGGCGCTGGATATGAGCCAACCGACGGTGAGTCGTTCGCTACAAAAACTACGAACGGTATTCAACGATGATTTATTGGTACGCGCAGCCTATGGTTATGAGTTAACCCCGAAAGCAGAAGTCATTAAGCAAGATCTCAACTCCGTTCTCGCACGTTTAGAGAAACTGGTTCACGGAGACGTATTTGAACCGCAGACGAGCAATAGTACCGTTCGGTTCTTTGGCTTGGTTCCACAAGTGTCGCATTTGTTACCAAAAGTCGTCACGCAGATCCGCAAGCAAGCGCCGAACATGACTATTGATATAGATTCAATCCCTAAACGTCACTTTGAACCTTTGCTATCGGGAGATGCTCACTTTGTACTGTCGACGCATGAGCCGTTAAGCTCAGAACAAAATCTGTATCGAATGTTCGTGATCAGCCGCGATTATCGGTTATTAATGAGCAAAGACCACCCGTTAGCAGATAAAGAGATCACCGTTGATGATTTATTGAATAGCCAACTCGGCCAGATCTCACTGCAAGGGGATAAAAAGCTCTCGATTGAAAGTCGTTTCAAAGATTTGGGCTTGATCGATAAGCAGCGTCAGTTATCAATACCTATCCAACTGTCTAACTTTAACGTCGCACCAGATATGGCTGAAGCGACCGATATCATCTTTCACCTACCAACTCCTTTCGCTCAACAAGCAGCAAAACAGAGAAACCTTGTTTGTAAACGCGTACCCAAAGCGATCAGGAGCCCATCAGAAGATGTGTATCTCTACTGGCATAAACGTTTCCACAATGACCCTATGTGTCGTTGGATTCGTGAACTATTTAAAGAGACATACTCCTAAACCATCTGGCAGATGAATGCTATTTGTCTAATGCTAATGAAATGAATATAGGTTAAATCCTTTATTTGAAAAATGAATAATCATAATAAATTTTCAACATGAAACTTTCGTTGATTGGAGTGGTGACTGGTTGTTTAATGCAAACCATTATCATTACTAATTACATATAAGAATAAATATCATGTCTGAGAAATCTCTTCTGATTCGCAAGTCTCTTTTGGTTCGCAAACACCTTATAGTTCGCAAGCCTCTTTTGATTCGTAAACCCCTTTCGATCGCAGTAGCTGTTATTTGTACCTCACTTTCGGCTAACGTGTTAGCGCAAGAAAAACCGCAAGCTACAGATGAACAAATGGTTGTTACGGCAACTCGTACTGAAATGGCTCTAAAGCAAGCGCCAGCGTCAATGTCGGTTATCACAGCTCAAGACATCGAAGATAGCCCTGGTATCACCTTGGCAGATATCGTTGCTGAATCAACGAGTGTGGAATCTGATTTTGATAGCACACGCGCTGGCCGTCAGATGATCTCTATTCGTGGTATGGATTCAGACTACACGCTTATCATGGTTAACGGCCGCCGTTTAAGTTCAGCAAGTGCCATCATCCGTGGTAACGATTTCGATCTTTCCACTATTCCTGCTGAATCAATCGAACGCGTTGAAATCATCCGCGGCCCAATGTCTGCACTTTATGGTTCAGATGGCATGGGTGGCACAATCAACATCATCACCAAAGCTCCGGAAAATGACTGGAGCTCAACGATTAATATGGACACTTCATCTCCATTAGACGGAGATGGTGGGGAAGAATATTCAGTTGGTTTTACCACGTCCGGTGCATTGATTGATGATGAATTGTTTGCACGTTTCTCGTTAAATCAAACCTCGCGTGACGCATGGCAGCCGTATACAGGTAATGGTCGAGAGAACATTACCGCTCTTGAAGAGCGCGACACCTTAAGTTTGCTAGCCAACCTGGCGTGGAATGTTACAGACAACCAAACGATTGATTTAGATCTTGGCTATAGTGACGATAAACGTGATGGTTTAGCCGAACACGCTACAGGTTCTAACCTAGTCGATAGTAAGGTGGTACGTAACAGTCAAGCGATTACACACAGCGGCTTTTGGAGCTGGGGTGATACACAAGTTCGTTACTCTCGTGAAAACGTGACAGATAATGATGCAGCTGATCTAGGTAACAATTACAGTAGTGATGTAGAAGAGCTAACTCAAATAGTAGAAGCATCAGCGACGACTTATCTTGGTGAGAGTCACACCGTAACTTTTGGTATGGACTACCAGTTGAGCGAATTAACCAACAAAGAAAACTTGATCAACGGTACATCAGAAGCGTACCAAGGTGCCTTGTTTGTTCAAGACCAGTGGCTGATGACTGAACAACTCACCGCAACCATTGGTGGACGTTTAGATAAGCACGAATGGTACGGTGAAGAATTCAGTCCGCGTGTGTACTTGGTTCACCAAACGACCAATGATCTCATCATCAAAGGTGGTGTGGGTAAGGCTTTCAAAGCACCTTCGTTGACTCAAAACCAAGCCGACTACACAGTTAATAGCTGCAAGGGAGCGTGCGATTTATATGGCAACGAAAACCTGAAGCCTGAAACGAGCTTGAACTATGAAATTGCAGCAATATACAACCAACCACGTTGGAATGTTGAAGGTGCCTTGTTCCGCAACGAAATCAACGATCTTATTGATCGCGATGAAACCTACTGCGAGAACGGCGGAGTGTTTGAATCGGGTAAAGGGTGCGCGGACAGTTCTAGCTCTACTGGCTATGTGAAAGGCAAGCGTACTTATACCAATGTATCTGAGGCGGTGGTTCAAGGTGCTGAACTTACGGGTCAATTCCAGATTACCGATGAGTGGGGCGTGTCTGGTAACTACACCTTCTTAGACACAGAAGATAAGTCAACGGGTGAAGAACTGCTTGAGCGTTACAAGCATTCAGGTTTAGTTAAACTGAACTGGAGCCCGACTTTCGACTTAAATACGTTCATTAGTGCGCGCTACCGTGGCGAGCGTAATATCGAAAGCGACTTAAAGCAAGACGCATACACAACACTGAGCATCGGTACTGTGTATAACGTTAATGACTCTGTTCGACTACGCGCTGGTATTACTAACTTGACTGATGAAGCTGTATCTCAAGAGCTAGAGAGCATGGGTTATGTTGAAGAGCCACGTACTTACTACGTAGGTATGACAGCGGACTTCTAATCAATCTCTGTTTGATTCGTTAGAAAGATACATATAAAAACGAAGAATCCACATTGGCTAGGTACTCTATAAAGAGAACGGCGAGTGTGGGTTCTTTTTTGTGTGCTTGTATCGGTTTAATTCGTTTGGAATTGGTTTACCTAGATTTTTACACAAGTGACCAAAGCATTACCTGATTTGCTATCCCAAGGCAGCAGCTTGTCATAATCGTGCTCAAAAATATGAACCTCGAAGTAGGGCTTCAATATCTCGATCAATTCCTTAAACGAGAATGCCACCATCGGATGTTCGTCATTCCATATCTGAGTTTCACCGGCAGTCGTTTTTTCGATGCTTAGCTTTAACGTTTGCTTGCTACCTTCGCCGGAGTAATACCAACCTGAGCGAAAGGTAAAGTCATCGTGTTCTTGGTTTGCAGTATGTCGAACAAACAAGTCATTGCTGATCTTCTCTTTATCAACCACGTTGAAGCAGAAGACACCTTCGGGTTTCAAAGCTCGGTGCACGCTTGCAATGCACTCTTTTAGCCTCTCAATACCGTCGTTGTAATGGATTGAATACAAAAAACAGGTGATCAAGTCGAGTGGCTCCGAGACTTCAAAGTTACTCATGTTCTGAACCGAAAAATTTGCTTCAGGACAACGAACTTGAGCGATATCAAGCATTGGCGCGTTGAGATCGAGTCCATTGCTTTGGTAACCAAAATCGATAAAGTGATGAACGTGTGGACCAGTGCCACAAGCTAAGTCGAGGTGAGTCTTTCCACCATTTCCGAAAATTTGATGTAGCCTACGTACGCAGTTACTTTGCGCTTGATAGTCAATATCAACACACATTAAATCGTAGTAACCGGATAGGTCGGTATAAAGTGCGTTGGAAGAAATAGTAGCTGACATATTGGCGGACATAAGTGCCTACAGCATGAGCTGAAAAAATTGGGGTGGCGCATCATATACCGAAATGTCGAAATCGCAATCAAATTTTCGGTCAATGAAAGCGTTTATTTTCTAACTTATGATGATTTTAAATGGCACTGGTTAAAGGAACATTTAAGTTTCCAACAACATCAGTATGCATTTCATCGCTATTCACTTTGCTCTGACTACTCATTCGTTAACTGAAACAGGTATTGCTCTCTCGGTGTAGCGACCACATTGGGGTTGTAGAAGACTTTTATGACGAGACTAGATAGCAAAAACATGCTATCTAAGTAAGTTAAGTATGACATTTATAATTTCATGATTAACCGCTAGTTTTACTGGTTCGAACCGAATTTTTGAAAAGGAATTAATTCAATAAATTAGGTCGATAATTAAAGCCAAATCACTCAAGCTAAACAAGCACACTGAACAAGGAGAGTTGAGACAATGACATCAGCATTAAATGCACAGGATTCAATGGAAAATGGAACAACATTGGAAACCAGTACTTCAATAGAAATTAGGCTTGATGATTTATCGGGTGGGGAAGTCATTGTGCTACTTGAAGAGCACCTTGCCGATATGTACGCAACTTCGCCAGCCGAAAGCGTTCATGCATTAGATCTGGATGGGCTCAAGTCGCCAGAGATTACCTTTTTCAGCGCTTGGAAAGACAGCCAACTGCTTGGGTGTGTCGCCATTAAAGAGCTTGATACACAACACGCTGAACTCAAATCGATGAGAACCTCGCAGTTTGCAAGAAAGTCCGGTGTCGCAAGCAAGCTATTGCAACACGTTTTGGATACGGCGACCGCTCGCCAGTATCGACGCATTAGCCTAGAAACAGGATCGGAAGACTACTTTAAGCCAGCGCGTAATTTGTATCAAAAATTTGGCTTCGGTTACTGTGAACCTTTTGCTGATTATGTGTTAGATCCTCACAGTCAGTTCATGAGTGTTGAGTTACGTTAAGAGGCTAACCTTTGATGCCGACTTATTTTTCAGGTTTTACTCTTGGGCTTTCGCTTATCCTCGCGATCGGATCTCAAAATGCATTTGTTTTAAAGCAAGGGCTTAAGAACCAACACGTATTGGCAGTTTGCGCTGTGTGTGCTATTTCTGATGCCTTACTCATTAGTTTTGGTGTGACAGGCTTTGGTGCAATCGTTAAGCAGTTCCCACAAATTGAACAGTTCGCCCGTTATGGTGGGGCTACCTTTTTAGGTGTTTACTCATTTTTGAGTTTTCGCTCAGCATTTACCGAAAACCATGCATTAGAAGCCAGTGCAGAAAACAAAGACTCGTTAACCAAAGCGATTGCAATGTGTTTGGCGTTCACTTGGCTTAATCCGCATGTGTATTTGGATACTGTGGTATTGCTGGGTTCTATTTCAACTCAATATCAACCTAATCAAATGTTGTTTGGCGCTGGTGCCGTATCGGCGTCGTTTGTGTTCTTCTTTTCGCTTGGATATGGCGCACGCTTCTTGGCTCCAATGTTTAAGAACCCGAGAGCGTGGAAGGTATTGGAATTTGTCGTTGGGGTCATTATGGCTTCTATTGCAATATCTTTGATCGTTTAGCTCCAAGATATTCCGAAAACAGTAAATAAAACTCACACTATTAATCGATAGCGTGAGTTTTTTGTATTTTTGGGGAAGGTATAACTGGTGTGTCCAAGCGCTACTCTGAACGTTGGTTGTTGTTTAACCTTTTGATTATAAGTGATTTTTATTGGTTTTTATAATCAAAAATATTATGGGTTTACTTCGTTTTTTAGTTGGCTACTTTATTAAATCTCATAAATAAGACACAGTTAAATACTTTAATTATTTGCTTGATGAATGAATATTGTCGTGTTAATTTTCCTATCGCCCCGCAAATGAACAGTGTTTTATTGTTTGTTAGGAGTCGCTTGAATAATTTATATTGAACAGTATCGCAACCGTTGGAATAGTGTCGGAAACCTATTAATAGTTGATGAACGGTGCTGTAAGACAAACTAAAAAAGGGTATTTTCATGCTTAAATCATCATTTCTATTGGGTCTAGTCGGCTTGGTTTCACTCCCTACATTCGCTGCTGATATTGAAGGTGGTCCATACATTGGTGCTGGCCTTGGTGTATATCAAGATTCAGACACTGACGGTGGCGCTGATTTAGATGCTGAAAGCATGGGGTACAGCCTTTACGGTGGTTATCAATTTAACCGCATTGTTGGTATTGAGCTTGGTTACACGGATTACGCTGACTATGAACTATTGGGCAAAAAGAAGCTTTCACCAACGGCTCTTTCTGTTGCTGCAAACGTAGGTTACACATTTGATAATTCAATTCGTCCGTTTGTAACAGCAGGTTTGAGCTATGTTGATCTGAACTCTAGTAACGGCGCTTACTATGGCGACGATTCGGGTACAGGCTTCCATTTTGGTATTGGTGTTGAATACACGCCTGTAGAAAACCTAACACTTCGTCTGATCTCGCAAGCAGATGCTGTGAATATTGAAACTTACACCTACAGTTTCAATGGCAACAAACTCCGTACAAGTAGCAGAGATGTAGCGTTTAGCACAGTAACATTGGGCGCTTCTTACAATTTCTAATGACCTCTGCAAAATAGCTTACCGCTAGTATTCGTGGACACCTAAAAACCGCTCTAACTTTGAGCGGTTTTTTTATGTCAAAAATAACGATTGGTCAGATTCTGAACTAGGTTGGCACAAAACCTGAAATTAGTTGCTTTTCACAAGCTTATAAAAGGGAATTGTGAGAACTATTTTGGTAGTTGATAGGTATTTTGGTAAATTAGAAGTATTACAGACTTCCAGTGAGCAGCAATGAAGATTCTTCACACGTCAGATTGGCACCTTGGCCAAAACTTCTACAATAAAAGCCGTAAGAATGAACATGAACAGTTCTTACAATGGTTACTTGAGCAAGTTACAGAGCACGACATCGACGCGATCATTGTTGCTGGCGACATTTTCGATACCAGCACACCGCCGAGTTACGCTCGTGAGATGTATAACAAGTTCGTGGTCGATTCGAACAAGATCGGCTGCCAATTGGTGTTATTAGGTGGAAATCACGATTCCGTTTCTGTATTAAAAGAGACACAACAGCTGCTCAAATACATGGGCGCAGACGTAATTCCTAATACCAATGAAGATCATGCGACTCAGGTTGTCGAACTAAAAGGCAAGAACGGCGATGTAGAAGCGCTGGTTTGTGCCATTCCTTTTATTCGCCCTCGCGATGTATTGACTAGTCAGGCGGGTGTCACTGGCGTTGAGCGTCAGAAGCAGCTTGGCGATGCAATCAAACAGCACTACCAAAGTGTTTATGATGCCGCTGTAGAAAAACGTGCGACGTTTGAAAACAGTGAGCACATGCCGATTATCGCTACGGGTCATTTAACGGCGATGGGCGTTCAACAATCGGATTCGGTACGCGACATCTATGTTGGTAACCTTGATGGTTTTGCCGCTGATGGCTTCCCAGACGCAGATTATATTGCACTTGGTCATATCCACCGCCCACAAGTGGTAGCAAAGCGTGAATACATTCGTTACTGCGGCTCACCAATTCCATTAAGCTTTGATGAACTTAAATCTCAAAAGCAGGTATGTGTGGTTGAGTTTATTGAGGGCGAGCGCACCATTTCTCAATTGCCAGTTCCAACGTTCCAACCCCTAGCTGAAATCAAAGGCGACTTGAGCGAGATCGAATCTCAACTGAATCAATATATAGGCTTAGATAGCGACCAAAGCGTGTGGTTATCGATAGAAGTGCAAGCGCAAGATTACTTGTCGGATCTTCAAGAACGTATGCGCGCACTAACCGAAGGTTTGAATGTGGAAGTGCTTCAATTGCGCCGCGCAAGAGAACGCCGTAACCAAGCTTTAGAGCAAGAGTCGGCAGAAACACTGTCAGAATTGAGCCCGATGGACGTGTTTACGAAGCGTATTGCCTTAGAAGAATTTGAAACCGATTCTGAAAAAGCGCGTTTAGAGCGCATGACGGTGAAGTTTAAACAAGTGATGGTTGAAGTGTCTGAGAGCGCTCAAGCGCCAAACAAAGTAGAAGAGTAACCAGTATGAAGATTTTAAGCCTAGAATTTGAAAACCTGAACTCTTTGAAAGGACGTTGGAAGCTCGATTTTACCCAATCACCGTTTGCGGAAAATGGCTTGTTTGCGATTACTGGCCCAACAGGGGCGGGTAAAACCACCATTCTTGACGCGATTTGTTTGGCATTGTTCCACCGCACGCCGCGTTTGAAAAGTATCGCCAAAGGCAACAACGAATTAATGACGCGTGGCACGGGTGAGTGTTTTGCTGAACTGGAGTTTGAAGTACAGGGCAAAACGTATCGCTCTAACTTCCACCAAAAGCGAGCTCGTGGAAAACACGATGGCGCATTACAAACACCAACGTGCGAATTTGCGGATGCGGACACCGACAAAGTCTTAGAGACCATGCTGACCAAGAAGACCAAGTTAGTGGAGCAGGTAACCGGTCTCGATTTCTCACGCTTCACTAAATCGATTATGTTGTCTCAGGGTGAGTTTGCGGCGTTCTTAAATGCCAATGCTAACGACCGTGCCGAGCTACTTGAAGAGCTGACGGGTACAGAAGTCTATAGCCTGATCTCTGAGCGCATCTACGATCATTTCAAGTCGAGTGAAGAGTCGCTTAATCACCTTAAAGCGAAAGCAGAAGGTGTGAGCTTACTGTCTGAAGAGCAAATCAAAGAGCTAACCGCAGAACGAGAAACGCTAGAAGCCGAGCAGAAGCGTTTAGCCGAGCAATTAAAAGAGTGGCAAGCGCATCTAAGCTGGTGGAAAGACGTGACCAAAGCTGAGCAAACTATTGCGGCCAGTGAGCACGACCTTAAAAGCACTCAAGATGAACTAGACCGTAACCAACCTTCACTAGAGCGTTTGGCAAACAGTGAGCCGGCTGAAAAGCTGCGCCCAATGCACAAAGATTTAAAGCGTTGCGAACAAGAGGTAAACACCACTCAAGCTAACCTAGATAACAGCACCAAGTTACTTGAAGCTCGTGATGCAGAAAAGAAAGACGCGCAAACTCAACTGACTCAAAGCAGTGACGCTGTTCAGAAGATAAAAACCGAACAACAAGATCAAGAGAAGATCATTGAACAGGTTCGTCCTCTAGATAACCAAATTGCCGTACTCAAAGATAAGCAAACGGCGGCCGTTAATGCAGCGAATAAGCTAAACGAGCAACACACGCAGCAGCGTAATCAACAGGTCGATTTAGTTCAAAAAACTGATGCACTGAAGCAACAATATCAACTCAGCACTGAGTACTTAAATACGCATCAAGCTGACCAACATCTGGAAAAATACTTAGGTCAATGGCAAGCAAAGGTAGAGCAAGTTCGTACCCTTGAGCGTCAGCATTCAGAACAACTAAATTCAGCGAAGCAAGCTTTGTCTGCGGTTGATGCACAGCAAACGATCATCAAATCTGCGCAAGAAGCTAAAGTCACGCAAGATAAAACTTTAGCTGAATTGGTTGTGCTAGAGAGTAGTGCAAAGCAACAGTGGGAAGCCTTGCAAGGCAATACCAGTGAGCAAGTGTTGAATGCGCAAAAAGATCTGTTGGAGTTTTGGAATCGCAATACGCACTCATTACTTGAGATCAATCGTGGTTTCCTAAATGCCCAACAACAACTGCACGCAAAAACACAGGCTCATCAAACGAACACTCAGAAAGTCGACAAGCTTTCGAAAGAGCGTGAAGTGTTGGTGGATCGATATAAAGAGAGAGAGACGTCTCTTGAACGATTAACGCGTTTGATTGATCAAGAAGGCGAATTGGCAAAATACCGAGCAGCTTTAGAATCGGGATCTGAGTGCCCATTGTGTGGTTCAACTGACCATTCGATTGAACAGTCGCAAGACATTGCAAATTTGGTTGCTCAAAAAGAGCGTGAAAAGCATGAGTTAGCGATCATCAAGAAAGACGGTCAAGAGCATCGTCAACAGCTAGATTCTCTTGCCCCTATGGTTGCGGCGCTTAACGATGACATTCGACGTGCGCAAGCGGATATTCAGCAGGCTCAACTGAACTGGCAAGGTGTAATCGGCAAGCTTCAACAGAGCTTATCGGATTTCGTTGGCACGGCTCCTGAATTGGCGCTGCTAACGATTAATGATTTAGGTAATGAAGCTACAGTCGCGACCTTTGCTCAGCAGTGTGAAGTTCAACTAAGTCAGAGCTCACAGCAACTCAAAGCGTTGGCTGATGCTAAAGCGCATTACGCCGAAGCTGAGAAACAACGCTTGTCTGTAAGTGTTATGGCTGACAAGGCGCAGTCTAACCTTGAACTGGCCGAGCAACGCTTAGCGGATCTGAATAAGCAAAACCACAACACAAATGAACAAGTGGCTCAGATAGCTCAAGCGAAAGAACAGCAATGGAACGCTTTGAAAGAGAGCATTGTTCAAACGGCTATCGAAGCACCTGAACTTGAGCATATTGATGATTGGTTTACTGCGAAATCGCAAGCATCAAGCACATGGCAGCAAACTAAACAGCAACAGGCCGATATTGAGAAGCAACTGATTACTCAAAGTGCCGAACTGAAAACCTTAGATGACAAGCTAAGTAGCGCAGAGAAAGAGCTCGCGACACTGACGCAACAGAGTGAGTCTTTAGTGTCAGAACTCACTCGTGTAACGGCTGAAAGAACAGAGTTGTTTGGTGACAAAGACATTCAAGCCACCAGCAATGCGATGAAGCAAAAAGTCACTGAAGCGGTAAATGCATTTGATGCCGCGCAGTTAGTGCTTAACCGTTGCGAGCTGGAACATCGAACTGAGCAAACCAAACACATTAGCTTCTCTGAAGCGTTGACCAGTAAGCAGTCAAGTTACACACAAGCGATAAATGCTTGGCTAGAAGCGCTGAAAATTAGCCCATTTGAAGATGAGGCTAATTTTGAAGCAGCGTTGTTAGACGAAGAAGTTAGAACTCAACTTCAAAGCCTGAAGAAGTCTTTAGATGAAGCGATTGTCAGTGCGAATACAAGGTTGAACACAGCTAAAGCGGCGCAAGTGGAGCTACAAAACCACGAAAATGCTAAAGCATGGCAAGAGCAAGACCAACAGCAAGTTGAACAAGCGACCACTGAGTGTCAAAACGCACAACAAAGCCATGCGACCAAGATCGGCGCGATTTCTGCCAATCTAGAAACGGATAGTCAGAATCGTAGTAATCAGCAAGATCTGTTCAAGCAGATCGACGAGCAGCAGGTCGAGTTTGATGATATTTCACGTCTGAACTCACTTATCGGCTCTAAGAACGGCGACAAGTTCCGTAAGTTTGCCCAAGGTCTAACACTAGAGAATTTGGTGTACCTTGCGAACAAGCAGCTGCAGCGTTTGCATGGTCGTTATGAGCTAAAACGTAAAGCCGATGATGGCTTAGAACTGCAAGTGCTCGACACATGGCAGGGCGATGTGATGCGTGACACTAAGACTTTGTCGGGCGGCGAAAGCTTCTTGGTGAGTTTGGCGTTGGCATTAGCGCTTTCTGATCTTGTGAGCTACAAAACCAGTATTGATTCTCTGTTTCTAGATGAGGGTTTCGGAACGCTCGATAGTGACACATTGGACATTGCCCTAAACGCGCTCGATAACCTGAATGCGTCTGGCAAGATGATTGGTGTCATTAGTCACGTTGAAGCGCTGAAAGAGCGAGTACCCGTTCAGCTTAAAGTAACAAAACACTCTGGCTTAGGTGTGAGTGAGATGGAGAAGCAGTATAAGGTTGTGACTTAGATTTAGCTGTATTCATAAATAATAATGATCGTCATTCCCTAAAGCGAGGAACGAGCGTAATAGGGAATCTAGCTTTGTCATTGATACAGCAGATCCGCTATTCAGTCGTTCCTCCTTTTCGAGGATGACGGAGTCGCGGTCGTCATCAATCATTTTTCGTACTCGCTAACACATGGAACTAACATAATAATTATCGTCATTCACTAAAGCGAGGGACGAGCGTAATAGGGAATCTAGCTTTGTTCGTGATACAGCAGATCCCCGACTCAGTCGCTCCTCCTTCTCGAGGATGACGGAGTCGGGAGCTGTCATCAATCATGTCTCGTACTCCCTAACACATGGAACTAACATAATAATTATCGTCATTCACTAAAGCGAGGGAGGAGCGTAATAGGGAATCTAGCTTTGTCATTGATACAGCAGATCCGCTATTCAGTCGTTCCTCCTTCTCGAGGATGACGGAGTCGGGAGCTGTCATCAATCATGTCTCGTACTCCCTAACACATGGAACGAACATAATAATTATCGTCATTCACTAAAGCGAGGGACGAGCGTAATAGGGAATCTAGCTTTGTTCGTGATACAGCAGATCCCCGACTCAGTCGTTCCTCCTTCTCGAGGATGACGGAGTCGGGAGCTGTCATCAATCATTTCTCGTACTCGCTAACACATGGGACGAACATAATAATTATCGTCATTCACTAAAGCGAGGGACGAGCGTAATAGGGAATCTAGCTTTGTTCGTGATACAGCAGATCCCCGATTCAGTCGTTCCTCCTTCTCGAGGATGACGGAGTCGGGAGCTGTCATCAATCATTTCTCGTACTCGCTAACACATGGGACGAACATAATAATTATCGTCATTCAATAAAGCGAGGGAGGAGCGTAATAGGGAATCTAGCTTTGTCATTGATACAGCAGATCCGCTATTCAGTCGTTCCTCCTTTTCGAGGATGACGGAGTCGCGGTCGTCATCAATCATTTTTCGTACTCGCTAACACATGGAACTAACATAATAATGATCGTCATTCCCTAAAGTGAGGAACGAGCGTAATAGGGAATCTCTAGTAAACGCAGGAAGTGGACTCATCGAAAAGGAAACGGACATGCACAAGAAACCCCATTTACCAACTAAGACATGTCCTATTTGCCAAAAGCCTTTCTCATGGCGTAAAAAGTGGCAGCGCTGTTGGGATGACGTGATCTACTGTTCTGAACGTTGTCGTCGTCATAAGCCAACTTTGGCGTAATTTCTGTTCGTTTTTAGAACACGTTAATAGTTTCGTCATTCATTTCTTAAGTTAATATTTCTATCTGTAAGACAACTAATGTATAAAGGCGGCATGAAGATACCTAAAAGAATACAGCCCTTAGTTGACGATGGTTTAGTCGACGAGGTGACAAGCCAATTAATGAGTGGCAAAGAAGCGTCAGTGTACATAGTACGCTGCGGCGATACGATCCGTTGTGCCAAGGTATATAAGGAAATTAGCCAACGCAGCTTCAAAAAAGCGACCGCGTATCGTGAAGGCCGAAAAGTCCGAAACAGCCGCCGTGCTAGAGCCATGGAAAAAGGCTCTGGATTTGGTCGAGAACAGCAAGAGAAAGTGTGGCAAAACGCTGAAGTTGATGCCTTATATAAACTAGCTGAAGCGGGCGTTCGTGTGCCTGTGCCTTATGGCTGTTTTGATGGCGTGTTGCTCATGGAACTGGTCACTGACGATGATGGTTATGTTGCGCCACGTTTGAACGATGTCGTGATGTCAGCAGAGCAAGCAATCGAAGATCACGCCGTAATGATGACTTACGTGGTTAAAATGCTTTGCGTTGGTTTGATCCATGGTGACTTGTCTGAGTTCAACGTATTGGTGGATGAGTACGGCCCAGTAATTATCGATTTACCGCAAGCGGTTGATGCTTCGGCGAACAACAACGCTGAGTGGATGTTGGCTCGTGATATCAATAACATCCGTGATTATTATGCTCAGTTTGCCCCTGAATTGGCAAAAACCGAGTATGCCAAGGAAATGTGGGCTTTATACGAGAAAGGCGACTTGAAGCCAGATAGTAAGCTGACGGGCGAGTTTACGGAAACGGACGATTTGGCTGATATCGAAGCCATTATGCAAGAGATAGATGCTGCGCGAGTTGAAGAACAACACCGACGTGAACGTGTTAAAGAAGAAAAAGATGGTGTCGATGATAGCAAGTTCAATTGGGCTGAGTAATCGTGATGATCAGTTTTGATCTTTAGTTAAATGTCAGTCAAAACGCCTTAATAAACTAAGGCGTTCTTTCAAAAAAACAACCCGATAGAGCTTCAACTCTGTTGGGTTTTTTATTTCCTGAAACAGGTATTAACTACCAACTAAGTTGCTCACCATCATAAGCGTAGAAGTCCCCACTGTTATCCGGTGTCGCAGTGCGAATGATATCGACTAATTGATGGGCGACATAGCTAGACTCAAACAACTTACCCTCAGGGACATTGGTCTGAAAAGGCTTCGACAGAGCTGTGTTTGTTGTGCCTGGGTGTAGAGCCAACACGGTGCCTTTCTTAAGGGTACGCTGCCATTCAATCGACATGGTTTTAATGAACATGTTGAGGGCTGCTTTCGATGAGCGATAGCTATACCAGCCGCCTAAGCGGTTATCTGAAATGCTACCGACTTTGGCTGACACTACAGCAAACTTTGGATTGTCACTGGCTTTAAGAATTGGCGTGAAGTGTTTTGCCAGCAATAAACTGGGTAGGGTATTCACAGAGATGTTTTTCAGGAAAAATTCAGGGTCAATGGACGACAAGTTCTTCTCTGGACCAAGTTCAGGTGTATGAAGCATACCCACGCAGTTTATCAACCAATCAAGTTGGTCAAACTCAGAACTCAAGCGCTTGATATCCGCTTCGTCGGTGGCGTCGACTTTGTGCCAGTTTAAGCGGCTGTTTTCTAGTTCAGGTTGTTGAGAGTGGTAAGTTGCGTCGACATGTACATCCAGAAAATCAAACCGAGAGAGCTCAGATAATAGGTGTTTAACCACAGCGAAACCAATACCGCCACTTCCACCGACCACCAATATATGTAATCTGAGTTGCTCCACCATTATAAGTTCTCCAAGTTTGTGATTCGTTGTTCAGCGGTATCGAGAATCGCTTGTTGATCTTGCTCGGCCATATTGTCCCAAGAGCGATATAACATGCCCATGCGTGGGTTACGGTTTAACGCATCGCGGTGTTGGTTCATGAAGCGCCAATACAAGCTGTTGTATGGACAAGAACTATCGCCACTGCGTTCTTTAATTTGGTAATGACAGCCTTTGCAGTAGTCGCTCATGCGATTAATGTAAGAACCGCTGGCAGAGTATGGTTTGGTTCCGACGATCCCGCCATCCGCAAACAGTGCCATACCTCGCGTATTTGGCATTTCGACCCACTCAATCGCGTCGACGTAAATACCAAGGTACCAACTATCGACTTGGTCGGGGTCTATGCCCGTAATTAAGCAGAAGTTGCCGGTGATCATTAATCTTTGGATGTGATGCGCGTAAGCAAACTCAAGGGACTGGTCAATCGCGTGCTTCATGCAATTCATTTTGGTTTGTCCGTCCCAAAAGTAATGAGGCAGCTTATTGGTTGCTGAATAATGGTTTTTATTGGCGTACGCAGGCATGTTTGCCCAATAGACGGCGCGTATGTACTCTCTCCAACCTAGAATTTGGCGCACGAACCCTTCGACTTGAGCAATATCGATAGTTGGTTTTTCGTGAGAACTGGATGCTTGATAGGTCGACAGTGCAGCATCAATCACTTCGTTAGGGTTCAGCAGTTTACTGTTCAACGAAAAGGAGAGACGGCTATGATACAAGCTCCATTTAGAGTCGTGCTCTGTAGTCATCGCATCTTGAAACTGCCCAAATAACGGTAAGCAAACTTGGCAGAAGTGCGCGAGTAAAGACAAGCTTTGTGCGCGGTTAACTGGCCATAATAATTGGTCGCCAACTTCACCAATGGTTTTAACTTGATGACGTTCGATGCGTTCTAAAATCGCGGAAATGTCGTTGGCAAACATCAGAGGTTGAGGCAGGCTTTCAATGTCTTGTTTCTTGAGTTTCTTTCGATTGCTCGCATCGTAATTCCATTTGCCGCCAACTGGCTTTCCGTCTTCTAGCAAAATGTCGAAGCGCTTTCTCATTCGGCGATAGAAGTGTTCCATCATGATGTGTTTGTCTTTAGGAAACTGGGTTTCAATCTCGTCAAACGGAAAAAGGAAGTGTTCCGTATCACAACAACCTTTGGTCGTATTAGTGAGCTTTAGCTTGTTCATCTGCTCTAAAAGGCGATATTCATCTGGCCTTTGATATTCGAATTTCTGTGCGCCGAATTCGTGTACGTAGTGTTGCAACAGAGCATCGAGATTTTCAAATTGAGTCGTGTCATCCAGAGTGAGGTGGAGTACCTGATGACCTTGTTGTTTGAGCTCGTCGGCAAAGTAGTCCATCGCAGAGAAAAAAGCAGCCACCTTTTGGATGTGCGATGCAACGTAGTCAGTCTCCTGCTTAAGTTCGGCAATGATATAAATGACGTCGTCATCAACTTGTTGAAACCAAGAGTGCTGGATATTGAGTTGGTCGCCTAAGATAAGGCGCACGGTTTTAAAGTTCATAACACATCCTGATTGTTGGTTAAGACAGGTTCTTTGCTTCTAACAGCCCACTTGTTGATTAACGCATGGTCTGGATCGTACATATCCGTTTGAATAGCCAAGTCTAAATAGTGCGATTTGTTAATTATTAGACGCTTACGAGTTGATAAGCTGACAAGATCACAAATGATTGTTTTAAAAAGGTAATGACTGAACTAAGCGTAAAGAAGGGGGGGATCGGGGGGCAAGCCAACCAATAATACCGATAGAGGTTGGCAATACAGGACGTTTTAAAATTTCGAACTGCAGTAGCTAATCCATTGGAACAATTAGAATATCGACAGGAGATGTGTCGATGATCTGTTTCGAATGGGAAATGATTTTATGCCAAAAGTCATGGTGATGGCCACATAGCAATAGGTCGACGCCGTTTACTTCGATGGTGTTTTTGAGCTTATCGTTCAAATCCCCCGTTCCTACGAATATGTGCTTGATTGGGTGTTTAGCGTAGGCCTCAAACTCTTTCAAATGTTTAACGGAATCTTCATTGATCGGTAAGTCACCTTCATTCCCCTGAATATCGACGAGTTCTGGGTAAATCTCTCCATGCGTGCCGTCGATATAAACAAATGAAATGCCAGCCTCCAGTTTGTCTGCGAAGAAGGTCGCTCGATCAATCAGAATCTTAGTGTCGTCAGACATTTCAACTGCGACCAGAATATGTCGGTATTCCATAATTAAAGCCTCGTGTTATCAATTATATAACAAGCATAGTTTCTGTTAGCACAAATGATATCGAAGATGTCTCATATTACGAAAAATCATCATTCAATGATCTTCTAAGCACTATCGTATTTATATCGCTTTGATTGATAAGAAATTTACAAAAGGTTGTTATAGTAGAGTGCGTTCGATACTCACAAGAGTCGCTATGGATATGCTCAGTAGTGGCTTTGCTTCGAACGACAGACTAACACGCCATAACGAAGAGGCATCAATGACAGCACTACTAACCATTCCCACTCGAACATTAGGTTTCGACTACGATATTGAGATCCGAGATTGGTCTCAAAAGCTGGTCGGCTTTCATGTGTTTGAAGATGGTAGACGACCGCTTGATGGGGGGATTGGGCTGAGCCTCAACCTTGTTGAACAGTTTGATGTTAATGGTCGTTGGTTAGATTCGTTGCCGGCGCGTTATCGTGAAATTACTGACGACTTTCCAGAGTACCAATACCAGATGCTGTGGCTTGCAGCGAACACCTATGAAGCCGCGCAATTGCTTGAATTAAGGCCTGTTATTTTGGCTTTGATCTGCATGAAACACAGTGTCGATAACAAAAAAGCATTGCAACTGAGTCGTTTAGGGCAAAAGAAGATCTTAGCTAAACTCGGCTTAGACAGTAGTAAAGCAACGCTCAAGTTTATCGACAAGTTAGAGCTTCATTACAACGTTGGTGATGAGCTTGACCACATTGTTCGCATTCTCGAGCCATTGCAAAGACGTGTACTTAAATTTAAGCATTACTCAAAAGTTGGGTACACAGCGCTGCGTTTGGACCAAGTTCATCCATTTCTAACTGGCAGTCGATTAGGGATTGCCATGGTTGAAGAGGGCAGGCTCAATGCCCCTTCAAAGATGGCGATGTTCCAAGACGCGATACTATTGGGGCAAGATTTGGAGATGGATGATCCACTGCGTGCTATCACAAGTCAAAACTCCTTTGCGATGTTCGAACAACTTCACGATCGATGGACAGAGCAACGTCAACTGCGCCGTTTAGAGGGTAACCGCCCAATGGATAAAGACATTCCTTACCCGGTTCCTTTGCTAGGTAACGACAATATTCATCCGCTTACTGATTACTACGACCTTGAAAAAGAAGGCATGGAGCAAAAACACTGCATTGGTGTTTATCACAATCGAATCATGAGCGACCGCTATGTGGTATTTCGCATGTTCAAACCTCAGCGTTTAACCATAGGTTTACGTCGTGTCCCGAGCAAAGCGTTTCCGTTTGAGATTGACCAAATTTGCGGAAAACGAAATGCACCGCCATCCGAGTCGGCTCGCCAAGTCATCCATGACTGGTTAGAAGCGAGTAAGCAAAACTATCCTAAGCAATAGCCATGAAGTAGAAGGAATAGCTGGATGTTTCAACAAGGCGATTTATGTCCGCATTGTGGTTTGATTATTGTCATGCCAACAGATTTGCAAGCCGAATGCTTAGGGTGTGGCGAAGAAATCAATCAAGACCCTGCAGACGATTACGACGAAGAAGAGTAACTTTACCTACACTGATATAAACCAAGGCTAGGATGGCCAAATTACTCCCTTTCAAAGGACGGAAACATGCAGAAAGTAATCTTTAGAAATTGCGATGAAAGTTCGCCATATTGGAGTGAATTAGAGCGCTTGCTTCAAAGTGAATGGTCTGATTTCCAGTTTAGGGATACCTATAAAGAAAATGTACAACTCCCTCCAGTAATAGTAGTACTGCGAGATAATGTGGTCATTGGTGGATTGGCGTATTCCCACTTTCAGGAACCTCATCAAGTTCGGGATGTGGTGTGGATCAACGCAGTGTTTGTTGACCCTCTATGGCGTGGGCAAGGCATTGCGAGTGAATTGATTAATCGTGGTGTAAAACAGGCTTCTTCTACAGTACAAACTCAACTGTACGTGTACACCAATGTAATGGAACTCTACCAAGGGTTAGGTTGGTCAGTCGTCGATATCGACTCAGAAGCAAACCATAAAGTGATGAGTATAGATCTTATTCGATAAGCTCAGAGCAAAGCCGACTATTAGGTTATCTACCTATCGAGTATTGAACCTATCTCTTTATCAACAAGTTTAATCCTGTTAAATTTTCGTTTGAAAAAGTGCCCATATCGCCTTTTAATCAAACAACTCGCTGTTGATTAAAACGATCAAGACGATTTATTGCAGCAGTTGTTGAGCACAAAGCCTATATTGACTAGAATGACGCACTTTTTTTATTTACGTACATACAGGTAATGAACATGAGCGATACTAATTCAAGACCAGCTTTACCAGATCATCTTGCAGGTAACCCACGCAGCCCACACCACGTTGCTGAGTGTTTCGAATACCCAATCGGCATTCGTCTAAATGGTAAAGAGCGTACTGATGTTGAAGAATACTGCATCAGCGAAGGTTGGGTTAAGATCCCTTCTCCAAAAGCGCTAGATCGCTTTGGTCAGCCAATGCTTATTACTCTAAAAGGCTCTGTAGAAGCTTTTTACATCGAAGAATAATCGCTTTGTGTGACGCGCTAATGCTTCGTGTAGTTAGCAAATGTTTTGCCTAATTAGCAAACATAAAGTCACTAAGAGTTATTACTTGAAAGGGTCTAGAGAAATCTAGGCCCTTTTTGTTTGCATTAATGCTGGCGAACTTGTTTAACCAATAACCACCTCCATAACTTCACAAAGCTTATTAAACTTGTCGACGTCTACTATGCATACGTAGGAATAATGCGCTTACTGCTGGTTGATTTATGTTCGCTCGCTCGTTTTGGGTTGATTCACATTCGAAATTACTGCTGATAAATTAACCCATCAAAAACAAAAACATGAAGCGTAGTCTAATTAAATTAAACTAAAGTGCTGTATTTAAGGTTATTTTTTGTTAATGGCTATCTCTATCACAGAAAATAATCCTGAAGCACATACAATTCCCAGGCTTTCGAATGAGCGCTACACTTTTTTCGTTCGAGCATTTTATTTCTATCGCCCAATACACATGAGGTTCCTATGTTTGGAATATTCAAACCTATGGCGCATATCGATCGCTTATCTACCGATAAGATCGATAGCACCTACACACGATTACGATGGCAGCTTTTTCTCGGTATCTTTGTTGGTTATGCGGGGTACTATTTAGTCCGCAAAAACTTCAGTTTGGCGATGCCATACCTGATTGAACAAGGGTACAGTCGAGGAGAGCTAGGGATTGCTTTAGCTGCAGTATCCATCGCTTACGGTTTATCTAAGTTTTTAATGGGCAGTGTTTCTGATCGCTCTAATCCTCGTTATTTTCTCAGTGGCGGCTTGTTAATGTCGGCATTGGTCATGTTCTGCTTCGGATTCATGCCATGGGCGACAGGCAGCATCACTGCGATGTTTATTCTGCTGTTCTTGAATGGTTGGTTTCAGGGCATGGGCTGGCCAGCTTGTGGGCGAACCATGGTTCACTGGTGGTCACGCAAAGAACGTGGCGAGATCGTATCGGTATGGAACGTTGCTCACAACGTGGGCGGCGGCTTGATTGGCCCGATGTTCTTATTGGGACTGTGGGCTTTTAACGATGATTGGCGAACCGCTTTTTATGTTCCTGCATTTTTTGCCACTCTCGTTGCTATCTTCGTTTGGTTTACGGTAAGAGACACGCCTCAATCTTGTGGACTACCACCGATTGAAGAACACAAAGACGATTACCCAGACGACTACGATACGTCTCACGAGAAAGAAATGACGGCGAAAGAGATCTTCTTTAAGTACGTTTTCTCTAACAAGTTACTGTGGTCAATCGCGATTGCTAACGCGTTTGTATACCTTATCCGCTATGGCGTACTCGATTGGGCTCCAGTTTACTTAAAAGAAGCAAAAGACTTCTCAGTAGATAAATCTTCTTGGGCCTATTTCCTGTATGAGTGGGCAGGTATTCCTGGGACGTTATTGTGTGGTTGGATTTCAGATAAATTGTTCAAAGGTCGACGCGCTCCAGCAGGGATCCTGTTTATGGTTCTCGTAACTGTTGCAGTATTGGTGTACTGGCTAAATCCGGCAGGTAACCCAACGGTTGATATGCTGGCACTTATCGCGATTGGTTTCCTTATCTATGGACCAGTAATGCTAATTGGCTTGTATGCACTTGAACTTGCACCTAAGAAAGCGGCGGGAACAGCAGCTGGCTTAACCGGTTTGTTTGGTTACCTAGGCGGGGCAGTTGCTGCCAATGCCGTGCTTGGTTTCATGGTTGACCATTACGGCTGGGATGGCGGCTTCATGATTTTGGTCGGAGCTTGTGTTGCTTCAATAATTTGTCTGCTTTACGCCTTCCTCGGTGAGCGCGCACACCATAAACAAAAAGATCTCGAACGAGAGAAAGAAGCTCTAACTCAGTAGTTTATTAGCTGAACCACACCATACTAATAACAACAGAGGCAGGTATATCCTGCTTCTGTTTTATCAAGGGAAACAATAATGAAAACAACGTAACTGTCTCTGACTTTATTAGCACTTAGCTTATCTGCAAATGCGTTCGCTGACCCTTTAGTGATTGCACATCGCGGTGCTTCTGGTTATTTACCCGAGCATACATTACCGGCTAAAGCACTCGCTTACGCAATGAAACCTGACTACATCGAACAAGATGTCGTGATGACAAAAGATGACCAATTGGTGGTACTGCATGATCACTATTTAGATCGCGTCACTGATGTTGCTGACCGATTTCCAGACCGTGCACGAGCAGATGGCCGCTATTACGCGATTGATTTTACGCTTGCCGAGATCAAATCATTAAAAGTGACTGAAGGCTTTAACCTAGATGACCAAGGTAATCGAGTGGCTGGGTTCCCAGCACGCTTCTCTATGTGGCAGTCTGATTTTCGTGTTGCCACATTTGCAGAAGAAATTGAATTGATCCAAGGTCTAAACAAGACGCTCGGTTATGACGTGGGCATCTATCCTGAAATTAAAGCACCTTGGTTCCATCGTCACGAAGGCAAAGACATCTCTAAAGCTGTGCTTGCCACCTTGCAACAATATGGGTATCTATCGAAAGACGACAAGGTGTACTTGCAGTGTTTCGACGCCAATGAACTTCAACGCATCAATGATGAACTTATGCCAGCGATGGAAATGGATCTTAAGCTCGTTCAGTTGGTGGCTTATACAGATTGGAATGAAACCATGACTTACAAGGGCGATAAAGCGACGCCGTACAGCTATGACTGGATGTTTGAGAAGGGCGGAATGGCAAAAGTCGCTAGCTATGCTGATGGCATTGGTCCTTGGAAACCTATGCTGGTGGACGATGCATCAACCAAAGATAACATCATTATTAAACCATTGATGAAGTCAGCAAAAGACGCGGGCTTAGATGTTCACCCGTACACGTTCCGTGCTGACCCAGGAAGAATCCCAGCTTATGCTGATAACTTTGATGGCATGTTGGACGTTTTCTACAACCAAGTCAAAGTCGATGGTGTGTTTACCGACTTCCCGGACAAAGCGGTCGACTTCTTGAACCGTTAATTTCCTTCTCAGTTACGAGGTACTAGTAACGAGATACGAAGAGCTAAAAGCACAGCCTAAAGGCGCTTTTAGCTCTTTTTACTTTTTGGCTCTTCTTGTACTGGCCTCGAAATCCTACCCATACTCTTCTTTCTCAGCCCACATTTTGATATTCACTCGGTTTACAGCAATAACCTGACTTGATAGGTTACTCCCAATGCAGCCAGATGCTTAATCTATAAGTATTTATCGGCTCAACCTAATATTGAATTTGGAAAGATCATGGAAGAAAGAAGCCAAGCTTATCTTGATAGCTACCTCAACACATTGCCAGCAGACGTTGCCTCGCAATACACCTCCTTTAGTGCTGATTATTACTGCGCCGACGAGTACAACGCCAACCTCTGCGCGCAGTTGATTTTAAAAGGTGAAAAACAGGCGTCCTGCGGCCTTGAACACTGGTATACCCATGAAGGCGAGACGAGACCCATCGTTGGTCACTTGCAAGTCGTCACCGATTGGGATGGTGAGCCCGTCTGTATTGTTGAGATCACGTCGGTGTCGTCGTGCAAATACAACGAAGTGAGTGCGGAGTTTGCTGCTGCAGAAGGCGAGGGGGACAAAACACTAGAATGGTGGAGAAAAGCACACTGGAACTTCTTCTCACGTGAATGTGAAGAACTCAAGATATCACCAAGTGAAGACATGTTACTTATGTTGGAGCGTTTCAAAGTGGTTTATCAGAAGCCCCAGTGAGTGCCATGTTGATTCGTAAGGCTTGGCACTTTAGCCTCCATTTGACTAACGCCAGAAGATTAACAATCACAAGGAGAGTGATGTGAAAATAGCGATATTGGATGACTACCAGAACGTCGTTAAAGACCTCGATTGCTTCAACAAACTCGAACAACACGATGTGACTGTATTTACCGAGACTTACTCAGAGCAAGAGCTCGTCGCTAAGTTGGTCCCGTTTGAAGCCATTGTGCTCATTCGTGAAAGAACCGAGATCACCGAATCTTTGTTATCGCAGCTCCCAAACATCAAGCTGATTAGCCAGACGGGCAAAGTGAGTAATCATATTAACGTTCAAATGTGTGAGCGTTTTGGCGTGAAAGTATTAGAAGGGCGCGGTTCACCTGTCGCACCCTCTGAATTATGCTGGGCGTTGATTATGGCTGCATCGCGCCACATTCCGACTTATGCTTCAAACCTTAAACAGAACCAGTGGCAGGATTCTGGCTCGTTAGGGTTAGGTCGAACTTTGAAGGGCTTGAAGCTAGGTATTTGGGGCTACGGAAAAATCGGAAAATGCATTGCACAATATGCCAAAGCATTTGGGATGTCTGTGGTAGTGTGGGGAAGCCAAGCTTCACGCGATCAAGCACAAGCAGATGGCTTCGGAGCTGCAATAACTAAACAAGACTTCTTTCGAGAGGTTGATGTGCTTTCTTTGCATTTGCGTTTGAATGATGTCACTAGAGGATGTGTTACGGCACACGACCTGAGCTTGATGAAGCCGGACTCACTGTTTGTGAACATCAGCCGTGCCGAGTTAGTTGAACCTATGGCCTTGTATCATGAACTACGCGAGATGCCGACCAAAACAGCTGCTATTGATGTGTTCGATTGTGAGCCAGTAACAACAGACGCCGAACCTCTATTATCCTTACCTAACGTCACGGCAACTCCACATTTGGGCTATGTTGAACAAAATAGCTACGAACTCTACTTCGATATCGCTTTCGACAACATTCTGTCCTATCAAAGAGATGGCAGTTAATGCCGCGATAGTTTTTAAAGGTGCGATGGCTAACGCAGGAGGCAAGATGACAAAGCTAATCGAATTAACAAAAGTAGTCTTATTCGACTGGGGCAATACGCTGATGGTCGATTTCCCAGACGCACAAGGGAAGATGTGTGACTGGGAAACCGTACAAGAAGTGAGTGGTGCTCGCGCATTACTGGCTGAACTCTCCCAAAATCACCAAATCTATGTTGCCACCAATGCTGGTGATTCTAGTGAAGACGACATCATTCGAGCCTTTGAGCGTGTTGGCCTTTCTCAATATATATTGGGTTACTTTTGTAAGGCGAGCATTGGTTTTTCTAAGTTCGATTCGGGCTTTTATCCTGCCATCATTACCAAACTCGGTGTTGCACCACAAGATATCACCATGGTAGGTGACACCTTAGACAAAGATATTTACCCAGCACTTGAAGCGGGTTTGAAAGCGGTGTGGTTGAACACAGAAGGCACTGCTCTTAAGTCAGGGCAACCGAATATCGTACAAGTTCAAAGCCTAAGCGAATTGTTGGAGAAGAGCCATGGATGATCATTCAGAGATCTGGTGCCAGTATTACCAAAAGGCACTAAGCAAACCTCATTTAAAGAGGACTGAGTTCGCAATTAAACTGAATGAGTCAGGCTTAAATGTTGCGATCGATTGTGGATGTGGAACAGGTAGTGATATCGCCTTTTTAGAACAGCAAGCGTATCAGGTGTACGGCTTCGACGTTAATCCTGATGCCATTGCACTATGTCGGGATCGTTTTGGTCGCAAATCTTTGGTCGAGATATCTGAAAGTGGATTTGAACACTATGATTACCCGAAATCTGGTGTAGTGATTGCTAATTCGAGTCTGTTTTTTGCTGAGCCAACCTGTTTTGACGAGGTTTGGCACAATATTGAAAACTGTCTTGAAGTGGGTGGCGTATTTGCGGGTGATTTCATGGGCGTTGATGACAGTTGGGCTCGTGGCTATCGAACCCCAACAACACCGTTAACGAAAGCCAAAGTACTCGGCTTGTTCAACGATTTCGAGATAGTTCGATTCCATGAGCGAGACGAACAAGCACTCACGTCGTTGGGTAGGATGAAGCATTGGCACACTTACTCGGTCGTTGCGATTAAGCGTCGTTAAATGGTCAGTAACTAAAACTTGTTTGGATGCTTGTCCTTTTTGACGCAAGCCTCTCATCTCTTTGCTGTTTAATCTTCTAAGCTAACTTTAGTTTCCACTATGAGGGCTAGATTATGAGCATCGAACGTCACGGAATATCGGTTGGAATTGAACGTGTTAGTGGTGAAATCATTGTTGTGTTTAAAGCGAAAGGCAAACTCACACATGATGACTATCAAGCCATGATGCCAATTCTAAATACCACGCTAGAAGAACTCGATTCATCGAAACTCAAGATGCTGGTTGACATCTCCACCTTAACGGGTTGGGAGTTACGTGCTGCTTGGGATGATTTCAAACTTGGATTAGAGCTCAATTCGAAGATAGACAAAATCGCGATTTATGGTGATAAAAGCTGGCAAGAATTCGCTTCAAAAGTAGGGAACTGGTTTGTGTCTGGTGAGATAAAATCATTCGAAGACCATGACTCTGCGCTTAAGTGGCTAGTCGATTGAGACTATTCGCGGGCAGCTAGAGAGCAGTTCGTAAACATCGCCAATGACAGTTGATGAGCATTGTCTCGAACGCTGTCATTTTTCGTTTTGGTTATGATATTTCCTATTCGATTCAATAGAGTATATTCATTGCAGCGTGTAACATACGCAGGCTTTGTTTGGTCGCGACTAATGGTGTGGCTAGATTCAGTAATAACGAGAATTAAAACAGAATAAGGTCTAACGACATGCATAAGGTAATTGATAAGCTGGCTTGGATATTCATTAAAGACGGCAAGTTGTTGATGGTGAGATCAAAAGGCAAAGAACTGTTCTACCTACCGGGTGGTAAGCGTGAAGCTGGCGAAAGTGACGAACAAGCACTGGTTCGCGAAATCAAAGAAGAGATCTCGGTCGATTTAGTGTCAGACTCCATCAAATACGTTGAGACCTTTACAGGCCAAGCTGATGGCAAAGCAGAAGGCGTATCGGTACAATTGACGTGTTATCTTGCTGATTATACGGGCGAACTGTCTCCAGATGCTGAAATCGAAGAGCTTAAATTTGTGGATGGCAACGACAGAGCGGTATGTTCATTGGCGGCACTGGTTGCGCTTGATTGGTTAGAAGCGAACCAGTATTTGGCTTAAGGTTTTAGCATCTATCAGCTGTATTAGTGCATATTAGCTAATGCTGAAAATTGATCTTCAAAAGATCATCGCTTACGAATAGCTTGAAGGGCGGCTGTCTTTCATCAACAGGTCGAGTTTCCTTTGAGCTTTCTTCGTGTCTTGTAAATCCACCACCTCAATCATTTCACACTCATCTCGTACCATCTCATTAATTAGGCTGGGATAGTGGCGGCAATCTTCAGGTCGGTCTAAGTAAATGCTGCACGTATATTTCGCCTGGGCATTTTTATCTTTTGTTGGAACAACTTCTAGGAAAGGGCAACGACTTAAACGTTCGCCAGATTTAGGATCAAACCAGATCTCACTACCGCGAACATATTCAAAGATGTCTGGGTTGAACAGCTCCCACAAATCAATCTCTTCTTGAGTCGCGGCAAGGTCACCATCTCCATATTTGATACAGCATTTTCCGCATTGATTACAATTTTTCATTAGTGACTTCATTGGTTGGTGAGCTTTTATCATTTTACCACTGATAGGCGTGGCACGTTGACTTTGTTGTTCATGGTTAAACTGCTTCGGGAAAGAAGCCTAAAATAGAAGTACTTAATATTGCTTTAACTACCTAACACTACTCCAAACAAGGCTGTAAACAGTGATACAATTTGCGCCTAGCAAGTTATTAAAACAAAGGCATAAAAATGAGAACCATATACACCACCGAAGGCGACATTAACGCAAAGAAACAGAAAGACGCTTACCCAAAGTTGGCGCTATGTGATCACTGCGTTCGAGACTATGTGGTGATTGCTCAAGGCGAACGTACCTACAAGCCATGCGCAAAATGTGGTGCAGACAATTAATGCGCCTCGATAAATACCTTTGTAAAAGCACAGACCTCACTAAGCCAGAAGCGATTGAACGAATTCATAATGGCGAGGTGAACGTAAACAGTGAGACTGTTACCGATGAATCGACTCAGGTTCATGAAAGCAACAACATATTGTTAAGTGGCACGCCTCTTCAGTTACGGGAATTTCGTTACCTCTTAATGCACAAGCCTGCGGGTACAATCTGTTCAAATATCGACGAAGTTTATCCTTCTCTGTTCAACTACATCGAGATAGACAAAGCATCAGAACTGCACATCGCAGGACGCTTAGATGCAGACACAACAGGCTTAGTCTTGATTACCGATGATGGGCGATGGTCATTCAACATCACGCTACCTACTAAGTCATGTAAGAAGGTGTATCGCGTGACATTGTCACGAGATATCAAAGATGATGTCGCTGGCAAGTTCAAAGCGGGCGTTAAATTGCAGGGCGAACAAAATCTGACGCGTCCGGCAGAACTCGAAGTAATTACCAGTAAAGAAGTGCTGTTGACCATTACAGAAGGTAAGTTTCATCAAGTGAAACGAATGTTTGCTGCGGTAGGGAATCGAGTTGTTGGCCTACACCGTGAACAGATTGGTGATGTTCGTTTAGATGTTGAAGCAGGCCAGTGGCGTTATTTAACCAAAGCCGAAGTCGACTCATTTCAGCAAGGCTCTGAATAAACGCCGTAACTACTTAAAGCGTTAAGCGTGTCAGCACCAGAACATCAACACTATAAGGATGTAGGATGGAAAACCTCAAAGTCTCAGAGATTAAGTCTTTCGTACCCGCGAAAGACTTCGATTTATCTAAGCGTTTTTACCAGTCAATCGGCTTCGAAGTGATGTCTGAATTTCACGATATCGCCTATCTGCGTCACGGCAGTTGTGCCTTCCTTCTGCAAAACTTTTATGAACCTGCGCACTGTCACAATTACATGATGCACTTGCTGGTTGAAGACGTAAAAAGTTGGTATCAACACATCCAAAACTCTAATGTAGTGTCGGAATTTGAAGTTACCGTTTCCGAGGTTGTTGAGCAGCCTTGGGGAATGCTTGAGTTTTGTATCACTGACCCAAGTGGTGTGTTGTGGCGTGTGGCCGAAAACATTAGACCGCGCTAATTCATCCAACTTGCATTGATAGTATGTCTAGGTTCACGGTGATTTTCTTAACCAGTTGCTAGAGTGACATTTCAATGAGCATGGAGGTTCTATAATGGGTACTGTAATCGGTTTGGTGATTCTAGTTGCGATAGATTGGTATCTTGTTCGTAAAACAGGGCTTCATATTCATAAATGGATCTCTAAAAAGTACGCCGCGTATCTGTCGGAGAAGGGGAACAAAAAATAGCCTTTCTTATTAAGTCATCGGTATAAAAAGCGTTATCGGCTATTCATTTACACACATTGCAGAGATTGGAGGATTCATGAAAGGTAAAGGAAAGTGCCTATGTGGCTCGGTTAAGTTGGAAGTAGAGTACGCCAGTAATGAATTGGGGGCTTGTCATTGTAATATGTGTAGAAATTGGTCTGGCGGTCCGATGTTAGTCATTGATTGCTCTGATTCCGTCAAAATATCAGGTGAATCAAATGTAGTGAGATATAAGTCGTCCGATTGGGCTGAGAGGGGGTTCTGCAGTAAATGTGGTACCCATTTGTTTTACTTTTTGGTGCCAAATAATCAGTATCATCTTCCTGTCGGTTTATTGATGTCTGGGGATGACTACAAATTAACTCATCAAATATTCATTGATGAAAAGCCCGAATACTACGAATTTAAAAATGAAACGCAAAATATGACTGGTGCAGAAGTATTTGCCCACTTTGAAAGTGGAGAGTAGCACTTAGTTTTTATTAGCTTAAGACTAATTCACACCGCTCGGCATTTTTTAG
This sequence comes from Vibrio syngnathi, assembly GCF_002119525.1. Lineage (NCBI taxonomy): Bacteria > Pseudomonadati > Pseudomonadota > Gammaproteobacteria > Vibrionales > Vibrionaceae > Vibrio > Vibrio syngnathi. Next base: position 1,519,438 of record NZ_CP017916.1, read on the forward strand.
TTTCGGTCGAGTTTTGTGTTTGCGGTGTAATGGTTTCGGTTAGGTGGTGCTCACGCCTAACATCCCAGCATCAACCCCCAATTTGAAGTGCCTCGGAACTCGATTATGTGAACTCCTAATAACTGAATAGTTACTCTAATATACAATGAGTTTTCTAATGGCTCTTAGGGGGCGGAAATGGCAGATATGGCAATATCAAGCTACCTTGGCTGGTTGCTACTTCTTATCGGTTGTTATCCTTTCTTGCTTGTTGGTGTCAGTATGTTTTTCTATGATGCAGAGCGTAAACAAGCATTAAGGTGGTTGAATCGAGTTACTTTCCTATTGGCTGCATTCCTTCTTTACATGCATATGCAGACAGAAGTCATCTATGGTCGGGAACTGCTCGAAGCTTGGTATCGTAATAATCCAGAAGATAGACCTCAGTAGAAAGCTCATAACAAGTGCTTATCAGCATATACGTACGGTTTTTTTGACTGGTTAAAAGAGTTACTTAATGTTGGTTATTACTTAGGTTACCATTTAGCTCAGTATTGATTCCATATACAAAATTTTTGGACGAAGGTTATGAGAAAAATAGTATTAAACATTGTCTTACTATCGGTGTTTGTTGCGTCTTTATTTCTAACAATTTCATCAGCAATAGACATTTCAAAAGAAGTGACAGTAAAGCTCCATGAGTTTGATTGGAGTGGTGTCTCCGGTGTAATGGACATGGTCATGGTTATTTTAACTTTCGTCTTACTGGTTGGACTGAAACAAGGTTCGAAGTCTATTGAGGAATCGACCCGAAGTCGTAATGCCGAGTTGTTGAATTGGGCAATGGAAGAGATGTCAGCATTAAAACCTGCGATTAGGTTGGTGACTGACGCTCACAAAAGAGATCCTTATAGTCAGGTAACGAGTGAAATTAGTGTGGATTATTTATCGACATGGAGTAAAGAAGAATTACAAGCCGCTCAAGCCGTAAGTGTCGCGTTGCAGAGAATGGGGTACTTTGCTACTCATGATTTGGTATCAAAAAAACACTTTCTGAATCTTTGGGGCCCGTTATATCTATCATGTTGGTATTCACTCGAAGGCTGGGTCAAACATAAGCGACTTCAACTTGATGAACCCTTTGATATCGCTGATGGTGCTTACTCGAGATTGTACTTTGAAAAATACGCTATGTACTGTGAAGAAAAGTTACCGGCTTTGTTATTGAATAATACCAGGAAGCAGTTTGGCTTAGAGCCTTTAGTTCAACCGAAAGCCCATATCAAGTTGGGCATAAAATTGAAAGCAAGGCTCACAGAAAAGGTTGATATCTAACTATTCACCTCACAATACTTTTTGGAATCAAAGGGGCTTGTTAACGCGAACAACCCATAAATGCCAAGAGTGTAATGGCTGTTCGTATATTGAAGAATGTTTCTTCAAAGGGAGATATATGTGTAATGGAGAGAATAAGGGAATAACGAAAGTATTAATTGCGGGGGCTAGTGGATACATTGGCCGTCACGTTACATTATTATTCGAAAAAAGTGGCTTTGAAGTTTTCACATATGGCAGGGACAAAATCGTCACGCCTCTTTCCGTTGCTTCGCCCCTAGATAGGGACGATTTTGAAGACTACTTTGATGTGGTTGTGAATTGCGCGCGTCCACATTGGTCACAATTCTCAGCACATGAAATTGCCGATGTGGAGCAAAGGTTGCTCTCTGAGTTAGATCGACTTGCCGCTAAAGGTGCAACAAAGATACATACATCAGGTGTTTGGCTCTTTGGTAATGCCTCTAGCGCTGATTTGAGTCAATTTAGGCTGAAACCCTTGGAAGCCGTTAGATTAGATGTAGAAACAATACATAGCGCTACTAGAAATAGGTGGCACATCGTTTACTGTCCTAGTTTGGTTTATGGCGGTGAGGATTGTCAGCTAAAACGAATTGTAGAATCTTTCGCTAGCCAAACGATTCAAGTAGGTATGCCGTCTAAAGGCTATAACCAATATGTTCATGTCTACGACATTGCGAAGTTCTATTTACTTTTGGCGCAAGGACGAACCTTAGAAAAGCAGCATTTTATTGCAGAGACTCAAGGCTATAGCCCTGTAGAGTTTGCACAACTCTTACTGGCTGCGAAAGCTGTAACAAAAGTAAGTAAGATCAGTTGGGAAGAGTTTGAGTCAGCAAATGGTTCGATAGCCGCTAGTATCGAACAACTTAACCTCAAACTACCAATTAGTTATTCCTTTGAAGCGACTGAGTCTATTAGTGAATATATTGGAAATCACATATAGTTGAGTTTAGTCTTTTTCGGCGTCTTAGCTTCAGTTAGTCGGCAGCGTCACGTCAATTTCTTTAGCAACCGGCGTGAAGTTAATTCTAACGATCCGCAGGAATAGGTCTTTTTTTAGAACTTGAACTCGAGGTCAACGTTATCTTTGAGTTAGGTTTATGTCATTGAACGACAAGCGTGCGTCACACCTTTATATGGCGTGATGATTAGTTCAAACATGGAGTGAAAATATGAAGTCAGATTTTTCTAAATTAGCGACAACCGATTACGGGAACATATTAAGTAACGACCATTTTATTAACTTTAGCATTCGTCCTCTTTGGCAGAATATACCGCGAATTTGTGGGGAAGCGTTTACTGTTCAGTTAACGTCTGGTGATAATTTAATGCTTCATTCGGCAATATACGAAGCACCCAAAGGGTCCATTCTTGTAGTGGATGGAGTTGATTGCGAATATGCAGTAGCTGGCGGAAATGTATGTGCAGTCGCTAAGAGTCGTGGCATCAAAGGCTTTATTATTGATGGTGTCATTCGAGATTTGAGTGAAATTTCAGATATGAAGTTTCCAGTTTTTGCGAAAGGTGTTCATCCAGTACCGGGAAAGAAGGAAATTTATTCTGAATTGGGTGCTCCAATCACTTGCGGGGGAGCAAAGGTCTCTACGGGAGATATCATTGTTGCTGATGTAGAGGGTATTGTCGTTATTCCTAAATCAAGAAAAGATGAGGTGTTCTTAAAGGCTTCAAAGAAAGCAAACGACGAAGCTTCACTAACACTTGCTGAGTGGGAAATAAACCATAGGGCTAAAATAGCCCAAGCAATAACTTCTGCGAAACAAAATTCAGAAAGTTCTTTAAGCTGATTCGTGATACGCGGCATTTTTGCCGATTAACAAGCGTTAGACAATAACGAATCAATTCAAACATGGAGAAGAGAGTGAGCGTAAGGACTGCGACGAAAGAAGACTCAAGTGTTTTGTTAGAGTTTATTGAACAAAAAGCCGACTTTGACCGAAGTATGAAAGGGTTTAGCGGTGAAATCTCGACAACTATAGAGAAAATCGAACACACACTATTTGGTGATTACGCATTTGCCCATGCGTTAATATTGGAACGGAATAGTGAGCCATTTGGCTTCGCACTGTATCACTATCGATATTCATCCTTCAGTGGAGAGCCGTCAATCTGGCTTGACGACCTATTGGTTACAGGAAATCAAAGATCAAAAGGGTATGGTCGTGAGCTTATGCTGGCTTTAAAGTCACAAGCGGAGTCATCATTCGCCTCTCACATCTCATGGACGGCAAGTCCGCACAATAAGAAAGCGCATGAGTTCTATAAAAGGTTAGGTGCAGAGGTTGAGCGAATGGATGGTCAAAGGCCTTATTTCCGTTGGACAATGTACGATTCGTAAATGAATCAAAAGGGAACTATGACAATAACGACGTTGGTTGATGACTCTCGACTGGATAACAGGAAAGATTTAGCCGTTGAGCGCGGACTATCACTGTATATTGAAACTGAATCGCTAAAGATCTTGTTTGATATGGGCAGTGGCGATACGTTTTGTCAAAACGCACCATTACCGGGTGTTTAGGTCGCGATGAATAAACAAAAACTAAAGAACCTCATTCAACAAGTTCCTGGGCTAATCGAAACAGCCAACGTATGTCGTGAGGTGGGCTTGCCAAACTTCTATATTGCAGGCGGTGCTATCACTCAAATCATCTGGAATGATATCGAAAACAAACCGCTTCTAGACCAAGTCAAAGACTTCGATGTTGTCTATTTCAATAGTACCTCAGCTATCACCGAAGATGAGTTCAAAAACCGCATTCGTTCGCGGTTAAGTCATTGTGTCGACGTGGACGTTAAGAACCAAGCGACCATTCATGAGCGTTACGCTAAGAAGTTCGGTTGCTTCATTCAACCATACGATCGTGTTGAACAAGGTATCGAGTCTTGGCTTTCTGCGTTTGCTATCGGGTTTACTCTGGATGATTCAGACGATATAAAGTTGTTTGCCCCATACGGTGTAGAGGACGCGTTTGATATGCTGATTCAACCGAATAAGCGAGCAATGACAGAAGTAAACTACAACAAAATGACCGCTGGTTATAAGGCCCGATGGAAACAAGTAAAAGTGCTCCCTTGGGGTTGATTGATAGAGTATTCAGGAGTTTTAAGTGAGTCAGGAAGTAAGAGTAGGTGTCGCTGCGGTTATTCTACGTGAAGGACGAGTACTACTTGGAGAGCGAATTGGTTCTCATGGGGCTCATACGTGGGCAACGCCGGGCGGACACCTTGAATGGGGTGAGAGCATTGAAGAGTGTGCCAAACGCGAAACACTCGAAGAGACTGGCTTAGTTGTTAGTGCATTTGAGAAGCTGACTTTTACCAATGATATTTTTGAAAAAGAGAACAAGCACTATATAACGCTGTTTGTTGTTGCTTCTGACACTAGCGGCGAACCGCAGGTGACAGAACATGATAAATGTAAGCAATGGAAATGGTTTAAGCTAGATGAGTTACCTGAGCCACTGTTTCTTCCTCTGACGAATCTGTTGAGCGATCCGGTCATCCTTGGGAAGCTAGCGCAGTAAAACAGATTCTCCTCATATCTTTAATTGAATGACTAAAGGATCAATGATGACGTTACGAGTAGTTCCCGAGCTTTATTGTTTCGATATTAGTGTGAGTAAATCCTTCTTTGTCGATGTGTTAGGATTTGATGTGAAATACGAGAGCCCAGATGAAGAGTTTGTTTATCTAACGCTTGATGGTGTTGATGTGATGCTTGAAGGGATTGCGGGCAAAAGTCGAAAATGGCTTTCAGGTGATCTGGAGTTACCTTTAGGGCGTGGCATTAATTTTCAATGGGATGTTATCGACATCGCACCTCTATATCAGAGAGTTAACGAAAGCGCCGCTGATTCTATTTACTTAGCGTTAGAGTCAAAGTCTTATCAATGTGGGGATTCGATCGCGACTCAGAAGCAGTTCATCGTTCAAACCCCAGATGGTTATCTCTTTAGGTTCTGCCAAGATATTCGTTAACGCATGAATTTTATTGGTCATTTATTTATTGCGAGATAAGCTGCTAATTCTGGGATCGGGTGTCAACGACATTTAAACTCGATATCGAGCCCTTGGATGAGGCATCCGGCCAATATCAAAACAATCCTTGGAGTATTTAGAAATGTTGTTTTCTAGTCTGTCTAAACCATTGGGTCATGGCTCCGAGTTATGTTCTGAGCTACTCAATTTCTTAACCGAGCATAAGAGTGACTTCGAAGAAAAGTTAATCCCAGATCTGTCATACATCGATGATATGGCACATGTGGTGAACGGTATTAAAATCAAAGACGTTCTACACATCAATACGAATCTATACCGACTTCAATATTCGTTTGATTGGGAGCTGTTTCTAGGTTGTTCGGATAGGAACGAAACCGGCGTAGAGAATGGAAGTGTTCTATTTACGCTTGAGGATGATAACGTTCTTAATATCAACTTCCCAAACTACGGTTCTCGAGATACGAGCGATGAGTTTTAGTCGGTTTAGCTTAGGGTTATAGAAAAGGAAGAACAATGATAACTATCGACAGGCTTGAAGAATCACATGTGGCTCTAGTTCAGGCCATCCAACTCGCCGATGAACAGGTCAAGTTCGCTGGCACAGCTGCGGAGTTTTTATTAGACGGCAGTGAAACGACGCACTTGCACGTGATTAAGTCTAATAACGAAGTTGTTGGTTTCTTTAAGCTGGATATCGCTTACGCAGATTCTTATGAGTTTTGCCCTGAAGGAAGCATTGGGCTAAGAGCTTTTGTGCTTGATAAAAACCAGCAAGGTAAAGGTTTAGGAACAGGCTCGGTGAAGGCTTTGTTTCCGTATTTAAAAGCGAATTACTTAGCGTATGAGTCGATTTACTTAACCGTAAATTGCAAAAATCGCGCAGCATTCAACTGTTATAAGAAAGGCGGCTTCGAAGATACCAATGAACAGTATCTAGGTGGCGCAGCAGGCCCGCAATTTATCATGCGCGGTCAAATCGCTTAGTTACATAAAACAATTTTCCCGCAGCTAAAACCCCAACAAGGTATGTTATGAAACAGAATATTGTCCACATTGCACTCGTGGTAAAAGACTACGATGAAGCGCTTGATTTCTATGTAAACAAGCTTAAATTTGACCTCATCGAAGACACGTATCTACCAGAAGAAGACAAGCGCTGGGTTGTTGTTTCTCCACCAAATTCAACTGGTGTGAGCCTGTTACTTGCTAGAGCTTCCAAGCCAGAGCAACTTGATTTCATCGGTAACCAAGCTGGTGGACGCGTATTCCTATTCTTAAACACCGATGATTTCTGGCGTGATTACGAGCGCATGACGTCTTTGGGCATTAACTTTGTCCGAGAGCCTAAAGAGCAAGCCTACGGTACCGTTGCTGTGTTTGAAGACCTTTACGGTAACTTGTGGGATCTGCTCCAGTTAAACCCTGAACACCCTATGGCTAATAGGTAGGTAAGCTAAGGCTCATTCGTGTGTTGCTCAGCTCAATTAAAGGAGGCTCATCGTGGAAGAAATCAAAGGCATTCTGCAATTCATGGTCGAAATTGAAAAATTAAAGGATGTTCACCGACAAACAAAACCGGTTGGATTGGATCGATATGAAAACTCGGCCGAACACAGCTGGCACGTCTGTTTAAGCGCACTTATGCTGAAAGACTATGCCAATGAAGCAATCGATATTACGCGAGTGATGAAGATGCTGCTGATTCATGACCTTGGGGAAATTGATGCAGGCGATACCATCATTTACGCCAGCGAAACCGAAGAAAACAAGCTCAAAGAGAGAAGCTGCGTCGAGCGCTTGCTGAAATCACTGCCGAGCCATTCAAGAAGCGAGTATTTGGAATTATGGCTTGAATTCGAAGCGGGTGAGTCACCGGAAGCCAGGTTTGGTAAGGCGATCGATAGAGTGCCGCCTTTGCTTCATAATATCCATGGTGGGGGCCACAGTTGGAAGAAGCACAACATATCCAAAGACAAAGTACTGACCTTCAATGGCGAGCGTATTTCTAAAGGCAGTCGAGCTCTATGGCAAGAGTTAGAGGTGCAACTTGAAGGTGCTGCGGAGCAAGGATTGCTCAAGTAGCCCCCTTCCTGTGAGGAAGCTTGAACTCATAGTGATAATAAGACGGATTAGAAAGGTGAACCTTTCGGCAAACTGAGAATAGAAACGCGTCTATACTGAGGCTAACAACGTCACTGATTTTAGTAGCGGCGCTATGAATGTAAGTTTGATTCGGTTAAATATCAGAGGTGACGATGAAAAAATCACTACCACTATGCGCCATTTTACTCTCGGCATCATTTTCAGCTGCGGCTTCTGATGGTTTGATTAAATACCAAAGTAATTACTCAGTGAAAGAGACCGCTGACCGTTTTGAAGACATCGCCAAAAGCAAAGGGTTGACGTTGTTTGCGAGAATCGACCATCAGAAAAATGCGAGTAAGGTCGATCTTGAATTGAGACCAACGGAAGTCATCATCTTTGGTAACCCAAAAGTAGGGACACCATTAATGCAATGCGCTCAAGATGTCGCGATAGATTTACCGCAGAAGGTGTTAGTCACTGAGGATTCTAATAAAGAAGTATGGCTATCTTACAACGATCCTAATTACTTGGTAGAGCGTCACGCAATCAATGGCTGTGACGAAGTGGTTAAGAAGATCTCGGGTGTACTAAGCAAGCTTTCAGAAGCGACAGTGGCGAAAGCTGAATAACCGAGCCAATAAGCACTCATTTAGACCATTAATGGGTGCGACTTGACGATGATATAGCTTCCTAATCAACGTTTGGCTGCATTGACAACTAAGCAACAATATATAAAAGTAGTGTTATGAAACTGAATTTAGCGTCATCTAACCAACGAATTATCATTATTCCATAGGAATGGTGGGATTGTTGATGCGCTTTGTTTATCGAACCCACCCGTAAGGTGGGTTTTTTGTCGCTGTCTTATGGGTTTTATCTGAATAGAGGAAGTCATATGAAAAAGATCGCGGTTTTTGGCAAGCCTGGGAGCGAAAAGTCCACAATCAGCAAAGCGTTAGCACTAGCTACAGGGATAGAGCTTCACCAGTTGGACTCTATTGTTTATAAGGCCAACGGAGAGTTTGTTGAGCGTGAAGTGTTCGACCTAGCACACGACAACATAATCAATTCTGAAAGCTGGATCATCGATGGTTTTGGCCCTCTAAGCTCATTCAACACACGTTTAGAAGCCGCAGATACTTTGGTTTATATCGACCTTCCTTATCCAATTAACTACTGGTTTGTTACCAAGCGAATGCTCAAAGGGTTGTTCGTTAAACCTGAAGGTTGGCCTGATGGAAGCTCAGTGATAAAAGGCACGATACAAAGTTATAAGACACTAAAACTATGCCCGAAATTTTGGAATGACGACTTTAGAGCGCAGTTAGAATTACGCGCAAAAGAGAAAGAGGTTCATATCATCAGAAGCGTGAGTGAATTGAATAACTTTGTCCGCCAACACGTCACTTAGCAGGTGAGAGCTTACCTTTCTTTGAAACGCTTTAATTTGCTCATAACTTCATGAAAATATTTAGATTTAATTCAACATGTGGCATATTTGCCATGTGTTTAATTTGTGCTTTGAGTTAAGGCTATAGATATTATGTATGGAAGTGAGAAGACGAGAGCGTTCTGCTGTAACTGTAAGGAACTTACACTGCATAGGTACACGATGTTCAGTAGCCAAGTGCAAAAGGCACCACAAGCTGAAGATAAAGAACCGAGCTTACTCCAACGAATTTTATCGGAGTTTCTATCTTTTGGTGTAACAGGTTCGGGTGCGACAGGTGATTACAAATGTACCCAATGTGGAACATATCTGAATACACCAGACAACCTAGACTGAGTTTGTGAGTTTGGCTTAGGCAAATAAAAACGGGAAGACCTCAATGATCTTCCCGTTAGGTATTACTTAACTCATCGTGCTATTGGCAGTTTGAGTGAGAAGCCTTATGCACAACACTTCTTGTATTTCTTACCGCTACCGCAAGAACATGGGTCGTTACGGTTAGGTGTCTTTTCGAACGTCATTGTTTTTGGCTTGTTTAGCAACGTGTCGAACTCAAGCGTGTTTTCTTCTTTAGTTGCATCAACAGATACAGTAACAAAGATAGAATGCTCAGCCGCGATTGCTTCAACTTCTGCTTTACGAGCTTCAGTTTGAACCATTACCGCAACTGGTGACTCTTCAGTACCCACTTTAACATCGCGGTTTACATTGTAGCCAGCAAGAACGTGGTTCTGTCTTGTTTCGATACGGCCTTTGAAAAATAGTTTCGACATTGGGTACTCACAAAATTTGGGATGACGCTATTCCTATGCTAGGTAGCGTTATAGAGCGGGGGATTATACGCATATATTCCAATTGATAAAGCAGTGATGTGAGCAAAGTCTATTTGGTTTTTACCAAACAATGATTGAGTAGTCAGGAACTTGTTTGGTTTTTGGCTTAAACGTAATGATTTAGGGATGAGAGATGAGACCGAAAGACGTGGTATTAGGTTTTTGGGATGCAATGCGCAGTAATGATTTTGCCAAGGCAAGCGAATGGCTAGCCGCAGATTTTGAAGGCTATTGGCCTCAGTCATCTGAATTGACGGTAGGGCGCGACAACTTCACGGCAATTAACGCTGAATACCCAGCCAATGGTGTTTGGGAATTCACCCTCAATTCGATTGTCTGTGAAGGAGATTCCGTAGTAACGGACGTTTCGGTTACAGACAGTGTATTGAAAGCTCGGGTGATCACCTTTCACACGGTTGTTGATGGTTTAATTCAAAAGCAAACTGAGTTTTGGCCAGACCCATTCGAAGCGCCGGCGTGGCGATCGCAGTGGGTTGAGGTTGTATCGAGCAATTAGTTTGTATCGATACGATCAGTTTGTAACGAGTAATCAGGTTATATCGAACAATCAGGTGCATCGAAAAATCAGGTTATAACAAACAAGTGGCATTAGGAGGTTTCATTGAGCAAGGTTGTGATTGTAACAGGCGGAAGCCGAGGTATTGGCGCAGCGACGTCTAAATTATTGGCCAGTAAAGGCTATGCTGTATGCGTTAACTTCATACACAATGAGTCACGAGCTGAAGAGCTAGTGAACGAGATTCGCGAGCAGGGCGGAACCGCGATAAGCGTGCGTGCGGATGTTTCTGTTGAATCGGATGTGAAATCTTTGTTTGAGATTGCTCGTAACAAGCTAGGCCCAGTGACTCATTTGGTCAATAATGCCGGGATCTTGTTTACCCAGTCACCATTAGTTGACATCGAATTGGATCGCTTTGAAAAGGTGATGAAATCGAACGTATCAAGCTGCTTCTTGTGCAGTAAAGCCTTTATCAAACAAGCTGATGGTGCAGGTTCTATTGTGAATGTATCGTCTGCGGCTTCTAGAACAGGTGCGCCGTTTGAATATGTGGATTACGCAGCATCGAAAGGTGCGATGGATTCACTCACCAAAGGCTTATCGCTTGAATTGGCTTCACGCAATATCCGAGTGAATGGCGTAAGGCCAGGCTGTATTTATACTGAGATGCACGCAGATGGCGGAGAGCCTGATCGCGTAGACAGACTAGCTTCGCAGTTACCATTACAACGAGGTGGCACGCCAGAAGAGGTGGCGAACTCTATCGCGTGGTTACTGTCAGACGAAGCTTCTTATGTAACGGGATCATTCATTGATATTGCTGGCGGTCGATAGGGCACGTTGGCCTTTACACTAAGATAAACCAGTTAAAACCATAAACACGCGACAAAAGTACCTAACTAAAAGAACGAAACTAAGAGTACAAACATGAAAAACTATTTTGAAAGTCCGTTTGTCGGAAAGTCACTCAAAGAACAAGTGACCAACCCAAACATCATCGTGGGCGAGCACAGCTATTACTCGGGTTACTACCATAACCACAGCTTTGATGACTGTGCACGTTACCTATTACCGGATAGAACCGACATCGATAAGCTGATCATCGGTAGCTATTGCTCGATTGGATCTGGCGCTGTGTTTATGATGGCGGGCAACCAAGGCCACCAAAATCAGTGGGTGAGTACCTTCCCGTTCTTCTACCAAGACGACGAGAAGTTTGAAGATGCGATAGACGGCTTCGAACGCTCTGGTGATACCGTGATTGGTAACGATGTGTGGATTGGCACAGAAGCCATGATCATGAGTGGTGTTAAGGTCGGTGATGGAGCCATCATCGCAAGTCGAGCGGTTGTGACTAAAGACGTCGCGCCATACTCGATTGTGGGTTCAAACCCAGCGCGTCACATCCGTTATCGTTTCAATGAGACTGAAATCGCTCAGTTGCTAGAAATGAAATGGTGGGAGTGGAGCGAAGAACAAGTCAAAGGCGCAATGTCGTTGATGTGCTCTTCAGATATCGATGGGCTTTATCAATATTGGAAAGCGTTGTCTAAGCTTTAGTTTGTAGTTTGTAGTTTGTAGTTTGTAGTTTGTAGTTTGTAGATTACAGATTACAGATTACAGATTACAGGCAATTCGTGAAGAGTGAAAAATCAGTTTTAAGTTAACAAATTACTCAATAACTTTACTGTAAAAGCATCAATGTGATTTGGATAAATGATTGATTATATGCATGTTGCATAGTATGGCGTGTCGCATTAGCGTGGTGGATGAATTGGAGGGGTATTATGATTAGTTGCAACGATTACGATTATATTGAGATTGTGTGTATGCACCGATACCCAATCAAATTAACGCTGAAGTCTGGCGATCGGATTGAATGTGTCGGATTAGATACTCAACGCAATGATAGCCGTGAAGAGTGCATTAAGGTCAGTATTCAAGGTGTGGAACAACTTGTCGTACTCACTGATCTTGCCACACTAGAAGTCTGTGTCGACAACCCTCATTTTCAGCAAATTTCATTCAAAACGTCATAGGCTTTCAAATGAATAACACCATAGAGCAATGCTATTGCACCGCGTGCCGAGAAGACACACAACACGTCGTTGTGTTGGTCAGAAAGACGAGTGCATTTGCAGACAAACCTAACCAAAAGCGAAGCGAGTTTTGGGCAGGCATGATAAAAGGTTGGTTCCTTGGCCCATTTATCGCGTCGATGGATGAGTTTTCTCGTCACCTTATCTGTGAAAAGTGTGGCCACAAAGAGATACAAGATTAGTCGTGTTATTTTACAAAACATTGGATTCAATACAGTTAAAACGTCGATTGGCTTAGGAATAAAACGAATGAAAGTAGAAACGATTGAAGCCGTAAAGGCGTACGGGTTTTCAGTAAGAACCACTAATACCGATGAGATTGACCCAGAAAAAGCGAAGATAGGCCAATTATGGCAAGGTTTTTTCGATCAAGCTTTTCCTAAGCTGACACCAGATTCAAAAGTGTATGGTGTCTACACCAATTACCAATCGGATTTTACTGGTGAGTTTGATGTTATTGCATGTACCAATGCACTTACCGATAACAATTTAGATGACCTAGTCGAAACCGAAATTGAAGCAGGTAAGTACCTAACGTTTTCTGCTGAAGGTGAACTTCCTCAAGCGGTCATCGATTTATGGGGCGAAGTGTGGGCGTACTTCAACGCAGCAGATTGCCCACATGTTCGAACTTACACGACAGACTTTGAATTTTACAAAGGCGAAACGGCAGTCGAGATTTCGATAGCGATTCAGTGATCAGTTTAAAATAAACAAAAGGCTTAACTTAGACTCTAACATCCGGTTAAAGGACTGCAGTATCCAGTTAAGAGACAGTAGTTACCGGTAAAGAGACAGCTAAGCCTTTGAATATCTGTTATTACAAATAAGATACAGTGTCACGTAATTACCTTAATACCCACGCCTTATCTAACCCTGAATTTCCCTAGCTCACCCAAAATTCCCTTAAGTCACCCAAAAACACAATCTTGCTTGGTTTCATTCCACAAAGGGTATTGCTTCATGACTTGAGTGTAGAGCTTACTTTCCAAGTGCGCTCTTAACCAACGTCCTACGTTTTGATATTCAGATTGCACAAACCACTTCTTCTCGACTCTTACGAACTGGCTAACAAACGGCATCACGGCAAAATCGGCTAAGCTTGGGGTTTCTCCAAAAAAGTAGGGCTGATCGGTGAGTAGCGCTTCTAACTGACGAATGAACGCTTCGCAGGCTTGTCGACGTTGTTCCGTATCGATGTTTCGGTAACGAACAGACGCACGATACTTTTCTAAGTGACCAATAAACTCATCATCGTTAACTTTAATGAGCTGGTGGACTTGTTGGCCAAGTGTTGGGTTACTTGAACGCAGAAGATCTTGAGGATCGTTTTGTTGAAGCGCCCAGTTCATCACATCTAAGCTCTGTTCGATGATTTGACCATCAGGCAATACCAATACTGGAACAGTGCCTTTTGGCGAACTGGCCAATAGTTCGCTAGGCTTATCTTTGGTAACAATTTCTCGAAGTAACACTTTCTGCTGTGATAGTGCGATGCCCATCCTTCCTCGCATAGCGTAAGGGCAGCGTCTTAAAGAATAAAGGATAGGTAAATCGAATTCGTTTGGCATTATTGAGGTCATTTAGTTTGGAAAGTGTTGTTAGGTGGTAAAGAGATCGTGTTGTAGGTAGAATACGCGCCTTAAAAATTATAAGTAAGTGAGCGACTTCAAAAATGAGCAGAAAGATTGAGTTATTAGCCCCAGGTGGCGATGTAGAGGCGATTAAAGCAGCTATCGTAGCGGGTGCTAATGCGGTTTATTGCGGTTTAGACACCTTCAACGCTCGTAACAGAGCCTCTAACCTTTCGTTAGATGAGTTGAATGGTGTGATTCGCCTTGCTCATGAATATGGTTGTGAAGTGTTTCTGACTCTTAACGTTGTGCTGCTGGAGCATGAAATTAAGAGCATCACTAAACTGTTGAACCAGCTTGTGAACACTAAGCTTGATGGCATCATCGTCCAAGATCTTGGTTTGTTCGATTTGGTGAAAAAGCATTTCCCATCGTTAGATGTTCACGCATCGACTCAGTTAACGACACACAACGAAGGCCAGATTAAGTTCTTGTCTAAAATTGGCGCAACACGCGTTAACTTGTCTCGTGAATTGAATCTGCCAGAAATCAAAATGCTGACGGAAGTAGCACACGACCACGATGTATTGACTGAAGTGTTTGTACATGGCGCTTTGTGTATCGCATTCTCTGGCCAATGTTACTCAAGCTCAGTAAGTGTGGGTAACTCAGGTAACCGTGGCCGTTGTAGCCAAGCATGTCGTGATGAATACGAAATCACTGATGCAGGAAACAAGTTTCCACTGAACCTGAAAGATAATTCAGCGTACTACGACCTACCTGAATTGGTTGATGCGAAAGTCGACTCATTGAAAGTTGAAGGCCGTATCAAAGGCGCACATTACGTATACACAGTGGTTGATACGTGGCGCAAACAGATTGATAGCTTTGTAGAAAGTGGTTTGTTGATCGAAGACGATTCAAACCTGCACAAAGTATTCAACCGTGATTTCACCAACTCTTTCCTTAAGGGCAACCTAACGAAAGACATGTTCATTGATAATCCTCGTGACAACAGCATGAACTACGCCGTTGATAAAGCGACGAAAGAGAACAATGAAATCTCAGTGGTACAAATTCAAGAAGTGACCAGCGATCTTTATGAAGCGAAAAATGCCCTAGGCAGTGAAATGCGCGACAAGATCGAGTTCCTTGATATTCGTAAAACCCCCGTGTCATTGTCGTTTAACGCTAAGGTGGGTCAACCATTTACGGTGACAGTGAACACACCAAAAGAAAACTTTACGGTTCAATCTCAATCATTATTGGCAACAGCTAAAGAGACTGCGATTACTCAGGCGTTACTTGAGAAGCGTTTCAAATCAGTGAAGAGTGCTGTTCATACGCTTGAAAACTGTAACTACGACAACTTAGATGAAGGTCTGATTCTTCCTTTGAAAGAAGTGTCGGTCTTAAAAGACGAAATCGATTTCATCTTAAACGGTTCTGTGAAAGTGATTAAGCACGTTGAAGTGCCAGCACTGCCTCAGCAACCAAAGGTTAACGAGAAGCCAACCATGTCGATGCTTATCGCTGATGTGGAAGACTTGCACCTGTGTGACGTAACTGACGCGGATGTTTACTTCAAACTGCCGGAAAGCTTCAAGAAGCGTTGTAACAAGTACATCGACATCTTGGCAGCCAACCCACGTTTGATTCCTTGGTTCCCTGCAGTATTAATCGGCAAAGATTACGACGAAGCGGTTCGTATTCTTGAAGAGATCAAGCCAGCTCGCATCGTGACCAACAACACGGGTATTGCTTACAAAGCTTACGAGATGGGTATCGAGTGGGTTGCAGGCCCTTTCATGAACACCACGAACTCTCACGCACTGGTTACGCTGAAAGAAGAGCTGAACTGTGCTGGTGCTTTCATTTCGAACGAGATCAACAAAGGTCAGATTCGTCATATTCGCCGCCCAGAGAACTTCAAACTGTTCTACAGCATCTACCACCCAATCTTGATGATGACC
The DNA here is from genome assembly GCF_002119525.1 of Vibrio syngnathi. Lineage (NCBI taxonomy): Bacteria > Pseudomonadati > Pseudomonadota > Gammaproteobacteria > Vibrionales > Vibrionaceae > Vibrio > Vibrio syngnathi. The sequence goes on from NZ_CP017916.1 coordinate 1,535,330, forward strand.
AGCCGCCAGTGTTTCTTCCAAAGAACCGTGGGTTGTAACAAGCCAAGCATTGAAGCGGGTTGTATGTTGAAGTGTGAGAAAGCGACCACGATTACTAACGTGAAAGGCATCTCTTTTGCGGTAGATAAACAAAAGGGTGGCTACCCAAGCATTTACAACCACGAGCAGTTCTTAAACCATGACGCTGTAACGGATTTCTCTGGTCTGTTCGACGAATTTTTCATCGACCTAACTAACATCGGTGCGGGTTCGAAAGAAGTACAAGACAAAGCTGAGCTAATCAAGCATTTCCAAGGTTTGATTAACGGTGTTGATGGTTCACAACAGAACCTAGAGCAAATGGTTGAAGTTCGTACTAACGCTCAATACGTGCAAGGTTTATAGGGTTTAAGGTCTATAGGGTTCAAGATTTGCAGTCTGCAAAGTCTGCAAGCTTCTAGGTTTATAGACCTCAAGGTTTAAAGTAATACGAACCAATAAATAGAAAAAAAGAGGCCACTCAATTGAGTGGCCTCTTTATGTTTAGGTCTCTTTTATGCTTAGGCCTTTTAAGAAGCATAAACGAGATCGGAATTTAGTTGACGTATGACGTTTATTCCGTCACGGCTTCTTGTTTGAAGCATGGGCTTTTCAACGTGTTCATCTTTTCAATTTCGTTGGTTAAGCGCAGCGAGAGCAGGGCTTTTTGGTTTGAAGCAAAATCAAACATCACGATAGTCGCGGTGCCTATGGTCGTCAGTTTCTGTTGAGCCTTACTGACAATCGCGTATTCCATGGTGAATCGGTCGTCTTGAATGTCTGTAACACGAGAACCAATCATCAGCGTGTCTGGATAAGTGACCGGGCGGAAATATTTACAATAAGTGTCGCCAAGAACAGGGCCAACTTTGGTAATCGCCATCTCTTCCATCAGCTCGACGTGCTTGAAAAAGTCTAAGCGAGCGGTTTCGAAATAGCGAAAATATACGGCGTTATTAACGTGATTGAGTGCGTCCATTTCTCCCCAAGCGACAGGGATTTCTGTTACTACCGGGTAGTCAGATAATAGTGCTTCCATGCGAACTCTCTTATTGTTATTTACTTACCCTTCATCGGGATAAGTTGTTATTGGAATAAAAACCCTACCGTTAAATTAACAAAACTGCAACACGTGTGATTTAAGTTTTTGAAGCTTGAAACCACACAATGTCAGGGACTTAGTCTGTCGTGAACCAATGACTCGAACGCTTTTGCTCTGTAACTTAACTACTGAGGTGTTTGAATTGCAGTTCAACCAATCGTTGGTACAGTTCACAGCTATTGATGAGCGACTGGTGGTCTCCGATGTCTACTAGCTGTCCTTTATCGAGTACTGCAATTTGGTCGGCGTGTTTAATTGTTGATAAACGGTGCGCGATAATGATGGTTGTTCTGCCACGCATTAATTCTTCCAAAGCTTGTTGAACATGATGTTCACTTTCGCTGTCTAGCGCACTGGTTGCTTCATCCAATAATAGAATATTCGGGTCTTTTAAGATGGCTCGTGCGATGGCAATACGCTGACGCTGACCGCCAGACAATCTCACGCCACGTTCACCAAGAAAGCTGTGATAGCCTTCAGGTAGGTTTTGAATGAACTCGTGTGCGTGCGCTTTTTTCGCCGCTTCGATAACTTGCTCGTCCGTTGCTTCTGGGTTTCCGTATCGGATGTTATGGAACACATCGTTACTGAACAGGGCGGGTTGCTGAGGTACAAGCGCCATCTGCTTTCTTAATTCATTCGGATCAAACTGATTCAGTTCAACACCGCCTAACGTTACTTTGCCCAATTGTGGGTCGTAGAAACGTTGTAGCAGTTCAAATAGGGTGGTTTTACCTGCGCCAGACGGGCCAACCAGTGCCAATACTCTGCCTTCATGGGCAGTAAGCGTGAGGTTGCTTGTTGCGGGCTGGTCGGGTCTTGATGGGTAACAGAAGGTCACATCATCAAAAGCGACTTCTGGCGTTACGTTAGCAAGCGAGGTTGGGTTCGTAACTGGCGCAACAATATGGCTTTCAACTTGTAGAATTTCAATTAATCGTTCTGTCGCACCTGCCGCACGTTGCAATTCACCCATCACTTCAGAAATCGTACCTAATGACGAAGCGACCATAATGGCATAGAAGACAAACGCCGCTAAGTCACCCGCAGACATAGTGCCGTTGATGACATCGCTGCCGCCAACCCAAAGCATGCCTGCAATCGCACTGAACACGATAACAATCACACCAGAGATAAGAATCGCGCGTTGTTTTACGCGCTGGCGACCAATCTCATAAGCCTTTTCCACTTCAACAGCGAATGACGCTTTCTCTTGCGCTTCTCGGCTGTAACTTTGAACTGTCTTGATGTGTTCAATCGCTTCGCCCGCATAAGAACCAACATCAGACATGGAATCTTGGCTTTGGCGAGATAAGGCTCTTACACGTCGACCGTATACCAAAATAGGAATCAGGATAAATGGCACCGAGGCCAATACAATCAATGTCAGCTTAATATTGGTCGCAAACAGCATGATGATCGCACCAATACACATCAACGCGCTGCGCATCGCCATCGAGAACGACGAACCTATGATGCTTTGAAGCAGAGTGGTATCCGTGGTGATTCGCGACATGATGTCGCCACTGCCATTGGTTTCGAAGTAACTCGGGTGCAGCGTCACGACATGATTGAAAACCGACAAACGAATATCCGCACTCACGCGCTCTCCAACAGAAGAAACCAAATAGAAGCGGAAGAAAGTACCAATCGAGATCAACACGACTACGACCATGATGAACTGAATTGCGCTGCCTAAATCTGAGAGTGATTGTTGGCTAAAACCTTGGTCGATAAGAAGGCGAATACCGTGTCCGACTGAAAGGGTTAAGCTCGCCGTGAAGATCAACGCGATCAAAGCAGCAATCACACGGCCTTTATAGGGCTGAATAAATTTGCTGAGCTCGAACAGAATACTGAGGCTTTTTTTCTCAGGTTTGGGTTCTGGCGCTTTTTGAGTCGATCGCTGAGTCTGTCGCTGGTTCGAGTCGAGCGTAGAAGAGACATCGTTTTGCATATGACTGCCTTAATGTGTTGTCGCTTTAAGAATAGAAGACTTGTTGTATGTACTTGTAACGAATTAAGTGCTAGTCGTTCGTAAACGTTTGTTGCTTACAAGAGAAACCATTAAAGCACGCATCGCTGACTGATGCTTCTTAGGATACTCAATTTTCGGACTTTGATGCCTAGCAAGTGAGGAAGTCGACACTGTTGACAAGGAACATTAAGCATTTAATGAGGCTTAAAAACACAGATAACATGAACTGTTTAACTTTGATTTTTATGCAGGCAGGCATGAGCCAATAGCGAATGGGTTCCACTGGTTTTTAGATCGAATACTGATTTTATAATTTGAAGATAAACGTTTGCTTTGATGTCGATATCAAGATTATCAGTAACTTGTGGTTTTTAGTTGTAAGACCAGTTATAGCGACTGTTTTTTGTTCAACTCTCGTTACAAAAATTCAACAAAATAGTTTTTTATACATTTTTCTTGCATAAAACCTCGAATTGAATAGAATAACCAACAAATGACAATTAATGCAGTATTGTGGCATGAATATTCAAGTAAAGAGCATCAACAAATCATACGGTAATACCCAAGTTCTTCATGACATCAGCTTTGACTGTGAAAGTGGCGAAACCTTGGTATTGCTTGGCCCAAGCGGCGCGGGCAAGAGTTCATTACTGCGTGTATTGAACCTGTTAGAAATCGCGGACAACGGCGAATTGGACATTGCGAACGAGCAATTCGATTTTTCAAGCCAGATCCAAGAAAAGCAGGGGCTTAAACTTCGTCGTAAAGTTGGCATGGTGTTCCAACAATACAACTTGTGGCCACATATGACGGTGATGGAAAACTTAATTGAAGCTCCCACCAAAGTCGCGGGTTTAGATAAGCAAGAAGCGATTAAGCAAGCTCAAGAAGTACTAAAGACACTTCAACTTGCCGACAAAGCAGACGCTTGGCCACTTCAACTGTCTGGTGGTCAACAACAGCGTGTTGCGATTGCACGTGCGCTGATGATGAAACCGGATGTGTTGTTGTTTGATGAACCAACAGCGGCGCTTGATCCTGAGATCACCAACCAAGTTGTGAGCATTATTAAAGAATTAAGCGTAACGGGCATTACTCAAGTGGTTGTGACGCACGAAGTTGATTTCGCGAAGAAGATTGCTAGCCACGTTCTGTATCTAGAGAAAGGGTACATCGTTGAACACGGCACCAGCGATTCATTCGTTAATCCGCAGACACCTGAGTTTGCCGAGTATTTGACTCACTAGATTAGCTTACTCATCAAAAGTAGGCTCATTAAGACCAAGTTAAGTCACTAGATTAGTGGGTCATTAAACCTGAGTTAACGCATTGGATTCACATAACCCACAAGATTCAGCTAATTTACTTGATTCGGCTAATCACAACACAATTTAGTCAAACATAGATTCAGTTAAAACAAATCAAATTATAAAAATGGCCACAGGTCAAAATCACACAGATTCGGAGTAACAAAATGAAAAAGATTCTACTAGCTTCACTTATCGGCCTTTCTTCTGCAGGCATGGCTGTTAATGCATCGGCACAAGACGAAATCAAATTCGCAATGGAAGCAACTTACGCACCATTCGAATACATGGACGAGAACAACCAAATCCAAGGTTTTGACGTAGACCTAGCAAACGCACTTTGTGAAGAGATGAAAGCAACGTGTACTTTCCACAACCAAGCATTCGATAGCTTGATCCCTGCACTTAAATTCAAACGTTACGATGCCGCTATCTCGGCAATGGACATCACAGAAGCGCGTCTTAAACAAGTGAACTTCTCTAACGCTTACTACGACAACTCAGCAGCATTCATCTCTATTGAAGGTAAAGTTGCAGACCAAGCAGCACTAGAAGGTAAGCGTGTTGGTGTTCAAAACGGTTCAACTCACCAAAGCTTCCTACTTGAGCAAATGGCTGGCGTAACAGCGGTTCCTTACTCAAGCTACCAAGATGCATTCATCGACATGAAAAACGGTCGTATTGATTCTGTATTCGGTGACACAGCCGTTGTAGCAGAATGGTTCAAGAAAGAAGACAACCTAACGTACGTTGGCGACCAAGTAACGAACCAAGAGTACTTCGGTAACGGCTTTGGCATCGCAGTAAACAAGAGCAACCAAGAACTTGTAGATCAGCTTAACGTTGCACTTGCAGCAGTGAAAGCGAACGGCGAATACGACAAGATCTTCAACAAGTACTTCGGTAAGTAATTTATGGAATTAACGGGTTACTCTTTAGGGCTCGTCGAAGCAAGCTGGATGACTGTTCAGCTTGCATTCGTAAGCCTATTGGTTGGATTGGTTCTAGCAGTTTTGTTTGCAAGTGGCGAGATGTCTCGTCGTATTGCAATCAAATGGCCAACGACTGCATTTGTGACGATTGTTCGTGGTTTACCAGAAATTCTGGTCGTGCTGTTTATCTATTTTGGTTCGACACAAGTTCTGTTCATGATCACTGGCGACTTCATAGAAGTGAGCCCGTTCTTATCTGGTGTTGTTGCACTGTCACTTATCTTTGCTTCTTACGCTTCGCAAACCATCCGTGGTGCTTTGAAAGCAGTAAGCAAAGGGCAGAGAGAAGCAGCAAGCGCGCTTGGTATCTCTCAATCGCGTTCATTCTTTCGTATAGTTTTACCTCAAGCGGTAAGACACGCGCTACCAGGGTTAACCAACCAATGGTTAGTGTTACTAAAAGACACTGCATTAGTATCGCTGATTGGCGTAACGGATTTGTTGAAACAAGCACAACTGACATCCGCTGCAACGCACGAAGCATTTACTTGGTACGCGACAGCAGCAGCAATCTACTTGGTCATCACTTTAATCACACAAAGATTGGTAAAAGTGATTGATGGTAAGTTTTCTATTCAAGGTTTGGGTAACAAAGGGGCAATGGCATGAATCAACAATACCTCTCTCAAATGCTTGAAGGCTTAGTGACCAGTCTTCAACTCACAGGCGCTTCATTGCTTGTTGGTTGTATCTTGTCGTTGCTGATGACGGTAACGCTAATCCTAAGAGTACCGGCGATTCACTGGTTCACTCGTGGCGTCATCACGCTGTTTACCGGCACACCATTGTTGGTTCAGATCTTCTTGGTGTATTACGGCCCGGGTCAATTCGATTGGATTCGTGATAGCTTCCTATGGACTTGGTTAAGACAACCTTGGTTCTGTGCAATGTTAGCACTCGCATTGAACACCGCGGCATACAGCACGCTACTGTTCAGAGGTGCATTTAACGCGATTCCAGCAGGGCAGTGGGAAGCATGTCGCGCATTAGGCATGGACAAAATTGCGACGCTTAAAGTGTTACTGCCATACGCACTACGTCGCGCGGTTCCAGCTTACTCGAACGAAGTGATTCTAGTTTTCAAAGGTACGTCACTGGCAAGCACCATCACCATCATGGACTTGATGGGCTACGCTCAGCGTATTAACGGCCAAACCTACGACACGCTCACCGTGTTCGGCATTGCTGGTGCATTTTACTTAGCAGTAAACGGCGTATTAACGCTAATCTTCCGTCAGGTAGAGAAGAAAGCCCTCGCATTCGAAGCCGCGTAAGCTAGCCACTCACAAGCTTAACTAACGTATAAAGCCTGCCATTTATGTTCGCATAAAAGGCAGGCTTTTTTGTGTTTTGCGGCATGCTCATGGGAACTGTGTTTATATCCAGCAGGAGGGATTTTTGCGCAATTCATACTATATGGAAATATTCTGCATTTTGTCATTCAATGAGCCTATCTATGTTTTAAGTCACTGAAATACTGTGATTAGTCGTGATAGATTACCGCGCATATGAGACTAGATAGAATAATTCTGTATTTAAATGCAGAATTTTTCTGTTTAAGAACTGTTGAACTAAGCCGCTTCGCGGAGGACTTTCCTCTCACTTATCCGATAGACCAAACTTATGATGTATCCATAGATTAAGGAATACATCATGAGCCCATTAAGACAACAACTTATCGATGAAATGGCGGTTCGCCGTTTTTCTCCGAAAACCCATGCTAGCTATTTACGTTGGGTTAAAGATCTATCTACTACTTACGATCTATCTCCCGATTTACTTACCGATCAACAGATTAGTGCGTATTTGCGCACGCTCATTAAAGAGCGGAACTTAAGTAGCAGTACTTGTGCTCAAGCGTTGAATGCCATCTTGTTCTTTTATCGTGCCGTTTTGAATAGGGAATTTGAAGAGCGACTGGTTCCCCCGATTAAACGTGCCAGTAAAATACCGGAGCTGCTTAATCGCGAGGAAGTAAGAAGTATCATTAGTCATTGTCGAAGTCTTAAATATCAGACCGCACTTGAAATGTGTTACGGGTGTGGCCTACGTGTCAGTGAGGTCGTCGGCTTGTACGTGAAAGACATCGATGGTGCGGCGAAACGACTGCACATTCATTGTGGTAAAGGTAAAAAAGATCGCTTTGTTCCACTGGGTGATAGCCAACTGAATCATCTTCGAAATTACTGGCGTCATTATCACCCAACCGTAGTGCTGTTTCCCAGCCTAGAGCCCGAAAAGCCATTGGGTATTAGCTCTTTGCAGAAGTGCTTCAAAGCAGCAAAAGTTGAGGCAAACGTCAGAAAATTAGGAGGAATACACGCCTTGAGGCACGCTTATGCGACTCATCAGCTCGAATCGGGCATGCCTTTGAATGTTCTGCAGCGTTACCTCGGACATTCGAATATCAAAACGACATTGAGGTACACCCATTGGATAGGTCATCACAACGAAAGCTCGGACGGAAGTAAGTTCGACTTAGTTGCTCAACTATGGGAGGAGAGCGAATGAACGCATTATCTCCTTACCAAGCCGTATTAACACAAGGCTTAGAAGAGCTTGATAAAAGCAAAGTCACACCGAGACAGTGGCAAGTGCTTAACCATTTAAGAGACTGCCGAACGGAGCGTATGGGCAGTTACGACTGGCGTTGTCAGCAATGTGGCCATGAAACTCGTTGGTACTGTTCTTGTCGAGATCGTCATTGCCCCAATTGCCAAGAGCAGATGAGACAGCAATGGCTAACAAAGCGAAGCCAAGATATTTTACCTGTGGCCTACCATCATATGGTTTTTACCTTACCTCACGAGTTCAATGCTCTGGTTAAAGCGCATCCTAAGGTGGTTTATCAATGCTTGTTTCATTCAGTGTGGGCAACATTATGCGCGTTTGCTAATGAGCGGCATCACCTTGTCGGTCAACTTGGAGCATTAATGGTTCTTCATACTTGGGGAAGAAATCTGAGTCAACATACTCATATTCATTGCCTACTACCGAGTGGGGTGCTTACAAAAGATCGGCAATGGCAACCGACAAGAAAAGAGAGTTACCTGCTCCCGGTTAAAGCCTTATCCGTTCGCTTTAAGAAAGAGATGTTATGTCGAGTAAGCGAGTTAATAGCAACGCACAGTAATTTATTAGAGGAAGCCGCTAGTAAGAGATGGGTTGTGTACAGTAAACCTGTACTCCACGAGCCTACAGCGGTAGTGGGTTATCTATCTCGGTATTGCAATCGTATCGGGTTAAATCCCAACCAATTAAGTTATAACGTGGATGGCCGTATCACGATGAGTTACAAAGACTACCGAACCAATGGGACGCAAAGAATGTGTTGTAATGCGGGTGAGTTACTTCGACGCTTACTTTTACATGTGTTGCCTAAAGGGCTAATGCGAATACGCTACTATGGCTTTCTAGCTAATGCTGTGCGGGTAAAAGCGATAGCGGAAATTAGGCAAAGCTTACGAAAGCGACCCGCAGAGAAATCGGAAGTGCTGAAAGAGAAAGCTTGTTGTCCGAACTGCCATAGCAACAGCATGGTACTCGTGTGCATCAATATTAGACCTAGGATAGTTGTTTCAGAGCACCGACTGACCTAGTTGTCTGATTGTAATGAATAAAATTATCGTTGTGTTATGGCGAGAGAGGGGCATTGTTCGCTTTTAAAAAGATTATGCAACGGGTATAGTCGCAGTAGATAAATTGGTGGCTAGAAGTGAAAAATGGACGGCTGACGGGGTACCGGTCTTAATGATAATAGTGGAACGTAAGTCAGTCCTAAAAAGCAAATTCCATAGATAGAAGCGGCCAAGTCCAACAGGTATTTATCCATTGTGCTACGACAACGGATAAATACTTAAGTGTTAGCCCTCAAGGAGTATTCATGAGCACATGGAAGTTATCCATTAAGCCTGATAGTGAATCAGGATTTAATCCATTCAATTTATGTAAAGAGAAATCACTTCTTGGTGTTGGCTGGTCAGGTGCATACAAGAGTGAGCAAGCATCATCCCTATCAGAAGCAAAAAAACTCGTTAAGGATCACTTTGATAATTGGCCATATGCTTTAAAGAAATTACTTGAAGAAGTAAAAAATGGTGATCATGTCTGGTTACATCAGCAGGGAAGTTATTATCTGTGTAGAGCCAAAGACGAAATTGTTTTTGGCAATGAGATAGATGAAAAGTTTGTTGATTACGATTTAGGTCATGCAAGAAAAGCTGACTGGGTCGAAGTTCCCGAAATATTTGTTTCTGGAGTAGTCCAGCGTGGAACAATAGCTCCAAAAATGATTCAGCGAATTTATATAAGTGAAAATGAAAAAAAGTGCCATGACGTTATTTTTGAAAAGCTAATAATAAACAATAATTGGCTTCCTGACATTGATGAATCATTATTAACCCAAAAGCTAGGTTTAATGGATAAGCAAGACTTGTTCTCAATTATGACTCCAGATGAAATTGAAGATATGGTTTCGTCATACCTGCAAGATGAAGGTTGGATTCTAGTCAAGTCGACTTGCTTTAGAAGTAAGCCAATGTTCGAATTCTCTATGGTAAATAAGAAATCTAAAGTCTGTTATGTTCAAGTGAAATCGGGTAAGTATCCGGATCCGTTGCCTCCTACTAATTACGAACAATTTACGTCATTAAATAAAACAATTATTCTATTTTCTACTAATCCGAGTGCTTACCCTGGAGAATGTGTAAAAGACGTAATTTGTTTGTCTCAGGAAAAAATGTTTACTTGGTTACTTGCAAATACTTGGTCAATGACCGAACCATTAAAATTAAAGCTTTGGATGAACCTTTGTGAAAAGGGCTAACAAGGCACTTAAACGGAACTAAAACAGTTGGTTAGGTTCCGCTTCGCTACACATTATAACCAACAATTTTAGTCCGCTTAGTGCGGCGTTAGCTTTTCAGAGGAATTAAATGAGTTCGATAGATATTCAATTCTGGTCAATGATCGGTACGTGGGTTGCAAGTGTTGGTACAGTTTCTGCTGTGATCACATCTTTGTGGTTTGCTTATAATCAGAACAAAATTAAACTACGCATTACAGTTCGACATATGCAATTAGTAAGCCGAACCGAGGAAAACGCCCCAGATCACTGTGTGATTAAAATTGTTAATCTGAGTAATAAGCCAGCTAAGATTGAAAGCATAGGATGGAGAGCTGGCTTTTGGAAAAACAAGGTTAGTTTCATTCAAATGTTCAAGCTACCTGGTTTTGACGATTTACCAAAAGTTTTAGCTGAGGGAGAGGACGCAACATTTGCAGTCCCGTTTCGCTATAAAGGAAATGACGAAGACTGGATTGTTCGTTTTCCTAAATCAGTTACTGAAACTTCTAAGTTTAATCTTTACTCATTGAAACTGTGGGTTCATACGACACAAGGGCAGACCTTTGCAGTAAAACCAGATAAAGGTCTAGTTGAACAGTTAAAAAAATCACTACAAAGCTAACAAACAATTTAAGAGTGATTCAGCACGCTTGGCATTTTTGGTTTGAGTCGAGTTCAGTGATTATGGTGGTCAAACTGAGTGTCGTGGTTGCGTGCTTCACACCTTAATTGGGCGTTAGAACTCTCGCGGAGATAAGTGTTGTCTAATTTAAAACTATTCATTTTGGTTTGTATTATTTTACCAATACTAGGGTTTGGTTACTGCACTAATCACATCTCTAGAATGGAAGATGAAACATTAATTATTGCTGAGATGATTACTGATAAATGTAATAAGAATAAAATTTGCCCACAGAGTATTGAAGGCTGGGAGAAGTTAAGTGAAAATCGCTATAGAAAAGATGGTTTTAATTTTAACCCTAGCTTCCCACCAGGCAGTGAAAGTGATTTTAGATTATTTTATCATTTTGCACCTGATTGGGATTTCTTTGTCTATGGTGGAGTTGGAAAGGAAATTACATCAGAAAAACAAGGCTATATAGAGTTCTAACAAGGCGTTTAAACGGAACAAAAACAGTGGGTTACGTTTCGCTTCGCTACACATTATAACCCACAATTTTTGTCCGCTTAACGCGGCGTTAAATTTATTGGAGTTCAACATTGGATGTATAATTTGTTTGTGACAGCTGAAGATGGAGCCTGGGAGCGGAATCATTATCAATACGATCGAAGTCGATTTCTTGAATACACAAACCAAAATCTATCTGAAGCACTTAAAAATCTTAATGAATCAAATATTGATTTACTAAAAAGCTATCCATGCCTCTTTGCCTACGAAGGGGCGAGAAGCGACGTTTACATTGGATACTTAACGTCGATCAAAGAGCGAAATAGAACAGTATTAATTGAATTTCAAATTTCTCAAGATATTGAACCTATACCATTCGCCCAAATTGAGCCAATTGCAGATCTTCTAGATATACGCGGTTGGGAAATGAATCGAACTCATTGGGCGGTAAAAGATGAGGATCTTTTCGCAAGATTAAAAAATCAAGGTATCCCTTTAAACAATGTTCAAGACATTTCTAAATCGGGTAAACCTACAGCGGAAAAGTCACAGTCTCCTACAATTACAAAGCTACAGGGTTTTATAAAAAAAGTGTTGTCTTATCAACATGAAAAAGATCGTGAGATTTTCTATCGCGGTCATTCGAGTAAAGATCAATACAAACTTGAGCCATCACTGTTCAGGAAAGACAAAGAGGGTAACTATCTATATCGTGATGTAGAACACATTATTTTCCGAGAGCTTTTGGTATCAAACTCAGCTGATTTTTCGTCAGATATCTACACCTTAGATCGACTAGTTAGAATGCAGCATTATTCGTTACCGACAAGGTTGTTAGATATAACATCTAACCCTCTGATTGCACTGTATTTCGCATGTAAAGGATCCTCTGAAGAGTCTGGTGAAGTTATAATATTTTCCGTTAAAAGGGAGAGCGTAAAGTATTTTGACTCTGATGTTGCTAGTTGTATATCTAATCTTTCAAGGCTACCCAAGTCTGAGAAGGATAAGATTGATTTCAATTTGGATATTGAAGACTTTAATGAGCAGAAATCGGTTAGAAGGCTCTTACACTTTATAAAAGAAGAAAAGCCATTTTTTGAACCAATTATAGATCCAAAAGATATGAGAAAAGTCATTTGTGTAAAAGGGAAAAAGAGCAATGACAGAATAACCTCTCAATCAGGAGCTTTTTTATTGTTCGGTCACGAAGTGATATTTGACGAAAAAGGTACAGAAGAAATTGAAGTATTAAGGATTACAATAACTAACAAAACTGTACTATTGAAGGAGCTGGATCTACTAAATATTAATGAAAGTACAGTATTCCCATACATTGAAAACTCAGCCCGCTACGTCGCTGATAAATATAAATTTAACAAGGCGTTTAAGAGTGATTCGTAACGCGTGGCATTTTTACTTTGCATTAATTCCTGTGTTTAAGGTGCAATGCAGAGGCTTCGGTATTGCGTTACTCACACCTTAACGCGGCGTTATATTGTTTTTTAATTTAGGGGTAATAATTGAAATTACATCATCATAAACTGCTTAAACTCATATTAGCCAATCGAGAGGCTAGTTTAGAGGATTTAAGCAAAGCTATTGACGTAAAACATAATGATTACAAAGATTATTTTCCTTTAGCTTGTCTTGTAGTTAGTGGTTACATTAGTTGTGATCTGCGTAATTCATCAGGTAAGCCATATGACGAAAAATTACTTGCCTCTATATTTTATTCAAAAGTATCTGGCGAGGAACAGGTTAACAATTATCATAATAGCAGTGGCCGTAAAGGTTATGGAAGTAAGTTATTTACAATGACAGCAAAAACTCAATTGTATTTTGATGAGCTTCGAGCGAAGCGAGTTGAAAGGATGTTTACGGCACTAATTAGTATCATCGTTGGTGTTTCATCAGCATTAATTACATTGGCTATTAAGAGTAATATTTGAGCTGTGAGTAATCAATATAACGAATAAGGATTAAGGTGTTGCGCAGCCAACACTAAATACCGAATGTTGAACAAGCCCGAAGCCACTTTACTAAGTAAATTGTGTAATTGAGTTTGAAGGGCATATCGCCTTGATTCTTTTCTTAAGACGAGTGAGGCCAAGATAAGGTTGCGATAGCAATTTTATCAACTAGTTAGCTATTTTTCGTTTCTTTCTTCGTCACATCTCTTCTGTTTTCTCTAATGCCATTATTCTTATTATCGATGCCTTTCAGCTAAGTGGGTGGGCTCGTTCCGAAACACGGCGTGTATTGGTCTTACTTTTTTATAGCTAAAGGTTGCTGTGTCGTCGGTGACGATACTAGCGTCATGTCCCCCGTTGATTGAGTATTCTTACTCAATAATGTGCACCACCACACGCTTCGACGTCTATACGTACGAGTTGCATATTTGCTATTGTAGTCAGTAGTTTATAGCGAGTTACTGACTTCTGAAGTATAACTTTACCATCTGGGTCTACGGCATGAAGACTAAAGTCGTTTTTAGTTAGAGCGATGCCTTTAAGTATCGTTCTAATAACAAATTTAAGTCGACTGTGTAGTGGTAGCGTTGTCAGCTACTTAATTGGGTGAAAGGGGATGTGACCAATGGAAGAATTGATAGCCCAATATACAGGTGCAAACGAAGATGAAAGGTTAACTCGGCAATATATTGCTCAGTTAGAGTTTGATACTACGATACATAAACTCACACCTTATTTACTTAAAGGGAAATCAGTATGTGAGTTAGGAGCAGCAACGGGGCGCTATTCCTTACATTTTGCGAAATTAGGTTGTGATGTTACAGCAGTAGAACTTGTGCCTGACCAAGTGAAGATTTTAAATACTAAAGCAAAATCTGAAGGTATTGAGTTGAAAGTGTTTGAGGGTAATGCTTGTGATGTGTCATTTATCGAAAGTAGTTCTCAAGACGTTTGTGTAATTCTTGGGCCTTTGTACCACCTAAAAACTCTGCATGAAAGAGAGCTTGCGGTTAATGAAGCACTAAGGATTTTAAAGCCAAATGGTGTACTAGCCATAGCTTATATTTCACGTTTCTTTGTCGCTGGTATGTTTGCCCAACAATTTCCAGAACTAGTCACTCCGGAGGTGCTTTTAGAGTTAAATAACCATGGCACGGTTTCAAACTCTAAAGCCGATAGTTTTTTCAAGGTCGGGTATTTCGCAACGCCTAGTGAAATTGAAAATCTTGTAAACAAAAATGGGTTTAATGTAATTGGACACGCAGCAACAGATGGATTTGGACGTTACATATCTAACGGTGTTAATAACTTTGCGCCATCTCAATATCAGACATGGTTAGATTATCATTTGGCAACTTGCGACGAAGCAAGCCTTTTGGGATCAAGTAATCATGGTTTAGTGATCGCTAGAAAAGCCAGTTCACAAAGCAGTTAAGTCGGATTCATAAGCGTGTGCCGATTCCGTTTCGCTTCATTATGGCACACGTACACTCACCGTTTATTGGGACGTTAGCTGTTCTATAGGTCTCAGAGGGAATATGTTTAAATTCGTAAGGTTGATAGTGCTATCAAATTTATTAGCACTACTTATAGTGGTTACTTTCGAGTATTTCACAGGCTATTTGAAACTATCATTTTCAAGTGATTATGCGTTCTATTCAATGCTAATCCTTCTTGCTTTGGGTTCGCTTTTGTCTTTTTCCGGTCATAAGGTCGGATATAGTGACCCTAGTAACATGGCTGGCGTTTCTGCTAGTTCGCTAATTGAAAACGAGTCTCCTAAATCAACCATTGTGACAAAATTAGAGAGTACGTCTGTTGGGAACAGCTTATTGATCGCTAGTTTGTTTCCACTACTTTATTGCCTGCTATCGTAGCCATCACCTAACAAATTGTTCGACTGTTTGGTCACGTAAACTCTTAGAGGGAACACCAGCGATTCGATGAGTCAGATTCATGATCAATATGGATTATTGGGCACTATGGTTTTACTTCACGATGAAAAAGGAATTTTCGATGTTTAAAATTGAGACAAAGCGGCTGATTATTAGGGATATGAACCCTAGCGATGAAAGAGCCTTCGTGGCGATGTCTCAAGACGCTAAATATCAGCGTTTTTATGATGAAAGTGACTGTGACCCTGGTAAATATAAAGAGTTAACCAACTTGTTTATAGCTCAGGCTTCTGAAGAACCAAGGAAATCATATCAACTCGCTGTTGAAGACAAGAGCACTGGCCAGTTCATTGGCACTGTTTGTTTGCGTCTAGAAGATAATCAACAAGCTTCAATGGGATGTGCGTTTTCAAGATTATCTCAAGGTAATAAGTTAAGCCATGAAGCGGCTCTCGCTTTGGCTGGTTTTGGTTTTTCAACATTGGGCGTACACCGCATTTATGCAGAGACAATCAGTAAGAATTTACCTGCCATTAAGCTCTGTAAGTCTTTAGGTATGCGCCAAGAAGCACATTTTAGAGAGCATCGTTTTTTCAAAGGGCGGTGGTGGGATACCGTCGTTCTGGCTGTCCTGCGAACCGAATGGGTCAAGGCATTGCCAAGTGGTTAATGTAGAATCGATGTGTTTTACAAACAAGGCTCCGATTCAGAACGAGGTTATTCTGCTTTGATACTGTGATACTTTGGTTCGGTAGTATCAAGGTGATGCTACTTGGTTTGGGGGAGTCTGCCTTCATTACTTGCCTCGATTATTTAAAAAGGCCGCAGTAAGATAACGGTTGGCTAGGTAATTGGTTGTTCGTTGTCTATAGGAGTTATAACTGTGTTTTATAGTAAGGAATACAACAAGGGGTTGCTGCTGATCCTTGTTTCGATAAGTGCTTTCATTGTCGTTACGTCTGATAATAACTCCGGAACATTCATCGCTCACGCCATCAACGGGTTAATTGCTTTGCTCTTTTTCTCCATGACAATTGAGGTCAAAGGCAATGTATTGAGCTGGTACTTCGGCTTTGGTTTTTGGCGTAAGAATGTTGAAGTGTCAGACATAACGGAGACATCGTTTTATCAAAGCAAGTGGTATCAAGGTATTGGCATCCGCATGTTGAGCGATGGTTGGTTGTATAATGCATCGGTAGGTTCAGCGCTGAAGTTAAGTTTAAGCAATGGAAAGCATGTTTACATTGGTTGTAAGGATGCTGACGGTTTAAAGGCGGCCTTAAAAGCTGCTAACGAACAGATAACTCAAAAGTGATTTACGAGGCTTGGCACTTTTCGTTTAAAGTTGGACTAATGTTTAAGGTCGTATGGTTTAAGTTAGCGGCACTTTAA
Source organism: Vibrio syngnathi (assembly GCF_002119525.1). NCBI lineage: Bacteria > Pseudomonadati > Pseudomonadota > Gammaproteobacteria > Vibrionales > Vibrionaceae > Vibrio > Vibrio syngnathi. The sequence goes on from NZ_CP017916.1 coordinate 1,551,962, forward strand.
TATCGCAACAAGTCAATCGGAGGTTCGATGGACAAAGCAATCAAAATACATTTCGACGAGTACCCCGATGATGTTCGAGTTCGGCTCGAAGAGTTACGAGCGTTAATTTTTGAACTTTCCTCTGATTTGGAGTTAGGTGAAGTCGAAGAGTCTCTGAAATGGGGCGAGCCGAGTTACAGCGTTAAGACGGGCAGCCCAATCCGAATTGACTGGAAATTGAAATCACCAAACAACTATTACTTGTTCTTTAACTGTCAAACAAAGCTAATCGACACATTCAGAGAATTGCACGATGGCACGCTGACATTTCAGGGTAATAGGGCAATCGTCTTGAACCTAACTGAACCACTTCCCAAGGCACCGATTAAGCAGTGCTTAGAGCTAGCCTTAACTTATCAACAACGAAAACATCTACCGCTTCTTGGCGCGTAATTCTTACGTGCTGTCACGTGCTTAACTGAATGTGATTAGAATTTGAAAAGTACGCCTGCCACTGATTTACAAGGCTTGGCACTTCTCGTTTAATGTAGGTTAGTGTTTAACGTCTTACGGTTTAGGTTAGTGGCGTTGCTCGGACCGTAAAGTGGTATGTGGACAGGGAAAGTTATGAATCAACAAGAAGCCTTTATAGGATTTGCGGTCTATGGGGTTATCAGTAGTTTAATCGGATTTTTTACGTTTTTTATTATCAAAGATGCAAAGTACAAACAAACATTGTGGACTTTGGAGTCTGTTATGTTTGGTATCTTCGCGATTGGTTTTATCTATTGTTCAGGTGGTAATGGGCCAGAATTGTTGGTCTGGATTCCGCTTGTTACTTTAATGTCTATTTACAATGTCCACTCTTTGAAATTTTGTGGTTCTTGTGGAAAAACTAACGTAAGAAAAAGCGGATTATCATCCATAAAATCATGTAGTGAATGTGGTAATACTTTATAGTGAAGCAACGACATAACAAGACGTTAGTGTCATCTTGAGTTTCAGCTTAAAAAGGAAGTTGTATGAATTTAGATAAAGCTAAAAAACGCATCGCAAAGCAGGTCAAAAAAGGCGACAACGGATACCCAAAAATCACGTTAGCGTATTACGGAGCAACCAAAGATCTCGCTACGGAAGTTGCGGTTCAATTTATGTTGGGTGAGAGCGATGGTGTTCAAGAAGAGCGTTTCTCTTGCGAAACAGAAATTCGAGATAATGAGCTAATCCAAACAACGTTACTCAAGATAATCGAGCGCGCAAATGTTAACTCAGTGATTGAAGTTGAAGGCGTGACGGTTCTTTAGTTATGAATATCTAGCTTTGATTCTGAGTCTCTGTTTTAAGGCAATTCTTATTTCTGTTAGCTTGATTAGTAAATCGGTAAAGGTAAGTTGTGATTGAATTTAAAACGGTCGGGCTTTTTGTACTTACGGCGGTCGCCGAGATTGTAGGGTGTTATCTACCTTATCTTTGGTTGAGAGAAGACAAGAGCATTTGGTTATTGATTCCTGCTGCGATAAGCCTGGCGTTATTTGCTTGGTTATTGACGCTTCATCCTACCGCGACAGGGCGTGTTTATGCGGCCTATGGCGGTGTGTATATTTCTGTTGCCCTGATATGGCTGTGGCTTGTTGATGGCGAAAAGCCAACAACGTGGGATCTGGTTGGTGGCTCAGTTGCACTACTCGGTATGGCGATTATTATGTTTGGCCCTCGAAACGCGTAGTGCATGCATTGAGATGACAGGAAGAGATTAAACCATGAAAAAGGTTGATTGGCACAAGAATCAGATTGATGACAGTACCGTCATAACGGACAGCTACAAAACGACTCAGAACGTGCGTCGATATTTTAAGTCCAAGCTTGGTGAGCAGTTTAAATTCGACCGTGATTTTATGCAGTGGATGAATAATGCGACAGGGTTGACTATGGGTGATGCCTTGCAAGAGTGGGCGAAGCGTAATCAAGTCGATAGTTAAGCTTTACGAGAATACAGTAAAATACCTACCCACAAAAATACCGCCGATAATATCGGCGGTATTTTTTATTGAGCTTATCGTTCATGTTCTTAGGGCAATTGCCCTAGTTGATTGAAGCTAAATCGACTGTGTCAATCTCACCTTTTTGCTCATTAGCTACTTTCCAATCTCCACCTAAGGCTTTATACACCGCAATCGTGGTGTTGGCGGTTTGCAGTTTGGCAGCCACTTGGCGATCTTGCATCGCTTTTTGTTGTCTTTGTGCGTCTAACACCGACAAGTAATCGACTAGGCCGGCTTTATAGAGTGACTTTGCTTTGCTCACTGCATTATCGACGGCGAGGGTGGCTTCATCGATGCGCTTTTGGTTTTCTTGGCTACGGCCATAGGCAAACAAGCTTGAATCGACTTCCGCAAAGGCGCTATCAACTGAGTGTTGATAATTAAGCGCTGCAGAACGGAACCTTGCTTCGTTCATTTCCACCATGGCTTCGCCTCGGCCACCATCGAATACATTCCAACTTATGCCTGCAGATGCCGCCCAACCGAATGAGTCGCTACTGAACAGATCATCAAAACTTCCGGCTGTCACTCCTGGCGTACCCGTTAGGAAGAATTTTGGATAGCGATTGGCAATGCTTGCACCAAGTTCTTCGTTAATGGCTGCCATTTCGCGTTCTGCAATTCGGATATCTGGGCGTCGTTCTAATAATTCAGAAGGTAAGCCTGTCGGAATTACATCGTTCATTCGCGAAAGGGTGAATTCACCGACTAAACGTTGGTTTACGCTCGTGAGTGATTCGCCTAACAACACCGCCATACGTTGTTTGTGAACTTGCTCTGCTATTTCAAGTTGAGGAACAATAGATTCAGTCGCCGCAAGCATGGCTTTGGCTTGAGCAAGATCTAACTCCGAGCCGTAGCCGCTGCGAACAACTTTGGTGACCAGTTCTAAAGTCTGCTTTTGGTCGGCAATGTTCTCTAGTGCGATCGCTTTTCGCTCTTGAGCGCCGCGATATTGCAGGTAGTTGTGAATGACATCGGCAGTGATCAAGGTATTCAAACCCGATTGGAATATCTCGGCTTGTTCCACTCGAATGGTCGCGGCGTTGGATTGCTTATCGATACGTCCAAACAAGTCCATTTCCCATGCGATGCTTGCACCTAAGAATCCGCCATCATGTTGCGCTTCCAGCAAAGACATCCCCGTAGCCGATTCAACCGCATCAGAGGCGCCAAATACCGGGCCGAGTAGGGAGTCGTTCTCACTTAACTGGTAGTTGTAATAACCGCCTCCGACATTGATGGTCGGGACTTTGAATGACTCCACAACGCTTTTATATGAGTTAGCCATGCTGATGCGTTCGGCGGCCAGTTTAAGTGGGATGTTCTGGCTTTGAACATCGGCCACTAATTGATTGAGCGTTGGATCATTGAACTGCATCCACCAATGATTGTGCTGTTCATTTTGGCTCACGCCGTCTTGGTTTACATCACCTTGGCTATATAAGAAGGTCTCAGCCATGGTCGTTTGTGGTTCTTCGTAATCGGGGCCAACCGCACAACCTGTCAGCAACAACGCGAGGGCAATAGGAGCCACTTTAAACTTCGTTAATGGATACATGTTTATTGCTCCTTGTTGAATGAGGTTGGAGTGCCGCTGTTTGTAGATTGAGGTGTTGCATCGAGCACGATCACAGCGTCTTTGATGGCTTCTGCTACCGTCTTCTTTTCTTCGGTTCGATAGAAAAGCTTGTACAGCACAGGCATTATGAACAAAGACAATACCGTTGCTGCAGCCAAGCCACCGATAATGGTTGCCGCCATCTGGTCAAACAGTAGGTCACTGAGCAGCGGGATCATGCCTAGTGCTGTGGTGAGTGCGCCCATTGAGATAGCCATAGTACGGTTAACGGTTGCTTCTTTGATGGCATCAGATAGTGAGCGACCATTTTTACGTTCAAGTTCAATTTGGTCCATCAATACAATACCGTTCTTGATGATCATACCGGTCAAGGTTACCGCGCCAATCAGCGCCATGAAGCCGAACGGTTTATCCAGCAGTAACAAGCTGAATGTTGCACCCGTCGCCGCAAGCGGTAGGGTGGTGAAGATGATCACTGGTTGTTTGAAGCCGTTAAACATCGCAACCAGGATAATTACCATTAACAACATCGCTTTAGGTAGCTGCTTAAGAATATCGCTGACGGCTTTGTGCTCGTCGTAATATTCGCCACCCCATTCCAAGTGGTAACCGTGTGGAAGGTGGATGGATTCAATTTGCGCTTTAACGGCATTTCTTACTGCTGCTGGTGTGGTGTAACGACCAACGCCAGCTTGTGCAGTGATGGTTTTTACTCGGTCACGACGCCAGATCATGGTCTCTTCACTGGTAAGCTCAAATCCATCGATGACTTGACCAAGTGGAACGCTGTGGATGCCCAACAAAGAGCGAACCGGCAAAGTTTCTAGCGATTGAATAGAGCTTTCTGTACCACGCAGTTGAATCGTCACCAGTTCGTCGTTTAAGTTCATACGACCCAGCGGCATGCCTTCTGACGCACGTTTCATCGCGAATGCAATGTCTGCGCGGTTAATACCTGCAAGGCGCATCTTGTCTTGGTTGATGACAGGTTCTAACACTTTGCTCTTTTGACGCCAGTCGTCACGAACGTACTTGGTGTCTGGGTGTTGAGCGAATATAGCTTTCGCTTGCTCTGCTAATCCATGAAGCACCTCGACATCTGGGCCGGAGAAGCGCGCTTCAACACTGAATTTATCCGCCGTCGCCAATTTTAAGCTTATAAAGCGAGGATCGGCATTTGGAAACTCCTCCATTAACCATTTATCACCACGTGCAATCAACGGGCTGAGTGAAAGGAAATCGGTCGCGTTAATCAATATCTGACCGTAAGCCGGGTCAAACGGTTCTGGCTCTATAGTCACTGAGAAGCGAGGAGCACCTGCGCCAACATAGGTTGAAATACTGTCGACTTCCGGCTGTTCTAACAACCATTGCTCGATGCGCTTCATATCCTCTGAGGTTTGTTCAACCTTGGCACCATTTGGAAGCCAGTAATCCAAGAACAGAATAGGTCTGTCGGCTTGTGGAATAAAGTTAACGGCAATGTTCGGGATAGCCAGTGCCGTCACTAAAATCAGCGGAATAAGCCCCGTCAGTGCTTTGAGTGGGTTGTCTACTGTCCAGTTTACGCTTTTACGGTATAAGCTCACTTTGGTGTCGTCAGCTTGCTTAGTTGGCTTGATAAAGAACCAACACATCAAGGCTGTGAACGTCATCGCGACTAGCCAAGACAGCAACAGTGAAGAGGCGATGATAAGGAATACTGAACTAGCGAACTCAGCGGCATCTGTTTTTGAAAAGATAACAGGGCTCGCACCCATGATAGCGATAACTGTTGCGCCAAAGAGTGGTGTTGCTGTCTCTTTAACAGAGTCAATTGCGGCTTTGGTGCGGTCGATGCCTTTGTTGATTTTCACGATCATCATATCGGTGATGACAATGGCGTTATCCACCAGCATGCCGAGGGCAAGAATGAAGGTACCTAGCGAAACTCGGTGTAAATCAATTGAAGTCATGTTCATGTAGGTAAGGGTCAGCAAGATAGTCAGCAGTAAGCTTGAGCCGACAATAGTTGCGCTTTTTAGCCCCATGAATATAGACAGGACGATGAATACAATCGCGACACTCTCTAGCAAGTTGCTTACGAAGTTGTCGATCGATTTTTGAACTTCTTCCGGCTGGTTAGCAACTGTCGCAATATCAACACCTAACGGCAGGGTTGCTTGAAAATCGCTGACGATTTGATTGATTTCATCACCAAGTGATACCACGTTTACGCCGGTGACTGGGCTCATCGCTAATGTGACTGCAGGTACGCCGTTGTAGCGGTTCTCTGTCATCATTGGCTCTTGGTAGCCCATTGTGACGTCTGCAATATCGCCTAAGCGGATTAAGCTGGTTCCTAATTCACTCACGCCGCCTTTGATCATCAGGTTTTTGATGTCGTCTAATGAACCAAACTCACTCGACTGTTGAACTCGGATTCGTTCAGTTCCTGCTGAAAACTTACCGGCATCGAAGGCCATGTTTTGCGTATTCAGCTGCGACCAAACTTGTGTGATAGATAGGCCGTATTGCGCTAACCTTTCATCTGGGATGTCGATATGAACAACGCGTGGCTGAACGCCGTGTAATTCGATCTTCTTAATACCATCGACGGTTTTAATTCGACGTTGCAACTCTTCTGCGTAACGTCTTAGTTCAGCAGGGGATGCATCTTTACTGTGGATAGAGAAAAGCATGCCGTAGACTTCAGAAAACTCATCTTGTACGACACTGATCTGTGCAGTCGAAGGCAGTAACAGCTTCATGTCAGATACTTTGCGGCGCAATAAGTCCCACTCTTGAGGAAGTGCCTTTGAATTAAGAGATTCTTTGAGATCGACAAACACCATCGACATGCCAGGCCGAGACAGTGAACGAAGTCGGTTTAATGATCCCATCTCCTGCAGTTTAGTTTCGACGGTATCCGTAACTTGCTGTTCCACTTCTTCAGCGGAAGCGCCGGGATAGAGTGTTACTACGACGGCCGTTTTGATGGTAAAGCTTGGATCTTCGAGCTTGCCAAGATCAAAGTAAGAAAATAGGCCTGCGATGACACTCAATGCAGTGAAAAACAGGATGAAGGTACGTTGTTTGATGGCTAAATCAGCTAGATTCATCATGATTTACCTACAGACTCTTAACTTGAATATCGGAGAAGTGTTGGCCTTCCATGACGTACTGAGCACCACTCACCACGACGAAATCGCCATCGTTGAGCGTTGATTCAACACATACGGTATTTTGGGACATCGAAACCACGTCCACAGTCACGCCATGAGCTTGTTCGTTCTTAACCGTGAACACTTGCTCGATGCCAGATTGATTCACCAACGCTGAATACGGTAAACAGAAATTACTGCTAGCGTCGCCAAGTTGAGTTGTCAGTGTGACGGCTTTTCCTGGCAATACTGACATATTGGTTGTCTCTACATGGTAAGTAACCGCGTAGGTTTGTTTAATAGGGTGAGGTGACGTTGCAATTTCAGCGGTGTACCCAATCAATTTTTCCTCTGAGCCATACCAATTGATAACAGCGGTTTGATTCGGCTTGAATTCATGAATCAAGTTTTCTGGGACTTGGATTTTAACTTCGAGCTGATCAGGATTGTGAATAGTGAAAGCCGAAATGCCCGGCAGGACTTGTTCAAACTGATCGAAGTTCGATGCCGCAACCACACCATCAAAGGGGGCGAGTAGTTGGGTATAACGAATCGAATCTTTCGCATGGCGTATGTTCTGTTCCACGACTTTAACCGCCGCTTCACTTCTTTCGTAACCGCTGATTGCACGATCCAGATTAACATCGGCAATCGCGTTGTCAGCAATGGCTTGTTTCACTCGAGCAAGTTCAGCCTTAGCTAGCTTGTGTGCGGATTTTGCTTCAAGAGAGCGAGCTTGTAACTCTTCCAACGCGACTTGGTAATCATGAGGGTCTAACTGCGCAAGTGGTTGGCCTTTCTTTACTGACTCACCAACCGAGACCATCATTGTTTGAATCGTGCCAGGCACACGAAATGCGACGCCAGCCGTTTGTGATGATTGCAATTTACCGGTGAAGGATTTTTCAACCTGATGAGAAAGAGGCTCAAGTTGGATCACTTGAATCGGTCGTGTTTGTTTTTGAGGCGCTGTCGCCTCTGAGGTATTACAACCAAACAGGGCGGTTAGGCTTAGTGCGATGACTGTATATTTGAAAATAGGCGTCTGTTGAAATATCGACGAACGCTGAAAAATAGATGAATGTTGAGATATAGGCTTCATGGATTACTCCTGTCAATTTATGGAGTAATTCTATCTTTCAGTCTTGTTTAGATAATCTAGTCTACACGCGAAACACTGTCACATTACTCGTTACAATAGCTATAGTTTTGGAAGTTCTTGTAATAAAAAATCAATCAAAAGCTGCGCGGAATGGCTTAACGCTTTCCGCTGAGGGTAGAGCAGCCATGCTTCTTCTCTTTGAAGATTCTCGTCGGGGAATAGGTTAATCAAGGTGCCGTCTTTGAGTTGTTGTCTTACCAAGAGTTCTGGTAACAACGCGATGCCTCTATGTCGAATTACGCCGCCTTTCACGAAGCCAATGCTGTCGCTGACGACCGAAGGTTCAACTTTGATGGTGTGATCTTTGATCTCCCATTGTTTATCGATGTCGCTACTTGGCCACCTGAAGCAAACAAATGGGTAATTGGTGAGCTCTCTTAGGTTTGAGGGCTTACCTTGTTTCTCTAGAAACTCAGGGCTTGCGACAAAAATACGTTGCAGAACCATCACTTTACGAGCAACCACGTTAGCGTCGCTCAACGTACCACCATGCATCGCGAGGTCTAACCCTTGACGGTACATGTCGACAAAGCCGTTGCTAATGTTGCGAATATCGAGCTCAACCTTAGGGTACATATCTTGGAATTTAAACAGAGTCGACTGCATGATGTCGCTGGTTTCAGGTAATAGACCAATCTTAATTTGCCCGTGTGCAACTTCTGAAAGGTTGGAAGCGACATAATTCGCTTTGTCGAGCGCACTTAATGCATTGAGGAGTTCTTTGTAATACAACTCGCCAGATTTGGTTAAGGATAGGCTTCGTGTGGTTCTAAAGAACAGTTGAATGCCGAGAGACTTCTCAAGGTCATTAATTCTACGGCTAACGTTAGCTCGGGGAAGGTCAAGTGCATTGGCGGCGGCAGTAAAACTACCCAGCTCGACGACAGTGGTAAATAACTTAAGATCTACGATTTTCATAATGATAGGTTCGAATATGAGGTTGAGTGTCTAACCGATATCGTATATCAAACTGCACATTAAATCGAAAACAACAAACCATGATTAAGTATTTATTAGCGCTGTATCAGAAGTTTTAACGTAATGTTCAAATGGCAGTGTGCTCCACCATTCAAGAACGACCTTACTTATGCTTACATTTTGCTAAAACCAGAGAATAACCAACTTTTGAAGACATGCATGAGCGACGGTTGCATAGAAAGTAAAACACCGTAGTACAGAGTTATGGAAAAGGAACAGAGTGCGCCTAGTTTAATAGTGTTTTTAATCAACAGGTTGCTGTGAACTGTTTTTGTTCAGGTAAATCAGGCGAGTGAATAAATATTGCCTTAAAAAACAATAAATAATACTTAGCTAAGTCGTGAGCATATAGCGTGTAAATTTGAGTCGTTCTCCTAATAGATCCAATCAATAAGTATGGCGTTTATTTAAAAATTTTCATGATGTAATATCTTCGCGAATAAAATGTTTGAGACTACTTATGTATAATTTATCTATGAAAATGAAGATGCTTTTGTCCGCGATTGTACCTGCGATATTGGTTGCGATTGTGACTCTAGTGATTGTTGTTAACTCCCAACTATCGGCACTTGAATACGAAGTACAAGATTACCAAACTGTTCTAACTGATGAGCGTAAGAACAATATTGAGATGCAGCTACTATTGCTCAATCTGTAGTTGAAGATGTAGTACGACGTTTTGGTACAGGGCAAGAAGCACAAGAAGCCGTTAGATTTGCTTTAAAAGAAGCACGTTTTTCTAATGGCAGCGGCTACTTCTTTGTATTCGACGAAAATGACCACTACATTGTTCACAGCCTAAAGCCACAACTTGAAGGTAAGAATGGCGGTGGTTTAAAAGATCCTAATGGTATCAAAATCACGGTTCGCCTACATGAACAGGCAACTAGAGGTGGTGGTTTCATCGAATACATTTATGACAAGCCAGGATCGTCTGTCCCTCAACCTAAAATTGCGTACGCTGCGCCTATTTCCGGAACAGGTTGGTTCTTAGGAACGGGTCTTTATATTGATGATATTGCTAAGGCTACAGAGGTTTACCGTCAAGAAGCCAGTGAGCGTATGGAACAGCAAATAGCAACAATTGTCATTACGGCACTTGGGTTAGTTGCCCTAACTTGTCTTATCATGTCTTATGTCGCATCACGCATGATTGCCCCAATCAAAGATATGCTAAATACCTTTATCGACATTGCGAATGGTGAAGGTGATCTTACCCATAGAATTAATGTGTCGGGTACAGATGAAATTGGTCAATTAGGTAAAGCGTTTAACCAGTTTGTCGGCAAGCTTCACAATATTATTACTGAGGTTTCGAAAGCTACAAATAATGTTACGACGGCCACTGATCAAATAAGTAGCCAGACGGTTCATCTAAGTAATCAACTTCAAGAGCACAACCACGAGACAGAACAGGTGGTGACAGCGGTTACAGAGATGAGTAGTACAGCAAACGAAGTGGCACAAAGTGCTCATCAAGTGGCTAGCGCAACGAATGAAGCTAACAATGACGCTCATAATGCACAAAACCTTGTGCAAAAGTCGACGCAATCTATTGGCTCTTTAGAACAGAATGTCGTAACCACGAGTCAACACATGAATTCACTTCACGACCAGTCTAAAAAGATAGACGGTGTGTTACAGGTGATTGGCGAGATTGCAGAACAAACTAACTTACTAGCGCTAAACGCCGCAATCGAAGCTGCACGAGCAGGTGAGCAAGGTCGAGGTTTTGCTGTAGTAGCTGATGAAGTACGTAACCTTGCAAGTAGAACTCAAGGTAGTACGTTAGAGATTAAGACCATGCTTGATGAACTTCATAAGTTGGTTGAACAAGCAGTATCTTCGATGGGTGAAAGTAGCAATACATGTCAGGACGTTGTAACTTCATCAAATGATATTTCTGCTGGTTTAAATAATGTTAGTACCGCTGTAGCCTCAATCAATGCAATGACCGACCATATAGCAACTGCGGCAACAGAGCAGAGCTCAGTAACGGAAGAGATAAACCGTAACTTGGTGACTATACGTGACATTGTTAGTTCACTGCTGATATCGAGTGAAACATCAAGTACCGCTGTGGATGAACTTAAACAGGCTGGTGGGCAACTAAGCCAACTTGTTGGTCAATTTAAGCTTTAGATACTAAATAAGCATAAACACTCCAGTATAAATTAAGAGTGGCGACCGATTGTTAAGCAATTTGGTCGCCACTTTCTATCCTATAAGCTAGAACCTAAAACCAAGAACTAAATATCCTAAAGTAGTCTATAAAAATAACAGCCTTCACTTCACCGCGAACACATCCCACCTATTGCCCACGTCCATCGACCATTACTATGATTGTTTTAGAAATGATGGCGAGATCAGCAGCAATCCAAGACTTAACAGAACATAGACTTAATGCGTAACTGTGGTCAAAACCGACTTTACGACGTACATCATCAATACAGGTATCATAGCCTTGGTTCACTTGTGCAAGCCCCGTAATACCGGGCATTACGCCGTAGGTACGGTCAGCAAAGTAAGGGATTTCGTTCTCTAATTTGGTGTAAAAAGTAGGGCGTTCAGGGCGTGGGCCAATTAGAGACATTTCACCTTTCAATACATTGATCAGTTGTGGCAGTTCATCAAGTCGGGTTTTTCTTAAAAAGCGGCCAACGGGTGTGATGCGTGGGTCATTCGCTGTAGCCCAAACAGCACCAGAACGCGTTTCTGCATCTTCGTACATACTACGGAATTTCATGATCTCAAAGATTTCCATTTTCTCCGGTGTCGATTTACCAACACGCAGTTGACGGTAGAAAATCGGGCCACGAGAAGTGAGTGCAATCGCCATCGCAATCAGTGGAAATACGGGCGCTAGGAAAATCAAAGCAATCAGTGAGCTCACGAAATCGAAAGTACGTTTAGCACGTGAGATTTTGTATTGGTATAGGTTTTGGGTAGATAGCTGTTCAATGTTCATCATAATAAGTCCTTAATGATTCGCTCGTGTCCAAGGTGAGTTTTCTAGTCCGATTAGGTAACGAATGCCACCAATGAAGTTGGCATAGTGTCCAACTATCAAATAAGAGATTAATGAAATAGGTTTGTTTACGAGACGTTTTGGCAAGATGCAGCCAAGTACGCCAATGGTATAAACGGCAACTTGAGCCCATAACAGCGCTTCAAATACCAAGTAGTTGTTAAGTAAGATTGAGCACACCAAGCACACAATCATTAAATATGGAGTGAGTAGACGAAGTCCTTTTCCTGAGAAGAACGCAAACGCGATGCCTTTGAACTTCGGGCTAAACAAGCCAAACAATCGAATCGCTTGTTGCATGTTACCCGCTGAAATACGAAGTCTTCTTTTGAAATCTGTTTCTAAATTTGATTCTTCTAGTTCCAGTGCGACCATTTGTGTTTCGTATTCTGCAATGTAACCTTGTTTAACGATTTGCATCGGTAGAATGAAATCATCATTGATGGTGTTGAGTGGCAGTAGTTCAAATAGGTGTGTTCTGAACAAGTAGAAAGCGCCATGAGAACCTAGGCTCGAACCTAATGAAGCCTCTGACTCTTTAACCGCGGTTTGATACTGCCAATAGGTGTTTTCACCTTCGTTACCGGTTGGGCAAAGTTGGTACGTTGCGTTTACCACACCAACCTTGTCACTTTCAAAATGAGCAGCTGCAATAAGCAGTGCGTCCAATGAAATCAGGGCTGATACATCACTTAGCGCCGTGATGTCGCTATTTATGTTCGTCACTTCTTCATTGATAACCGCGACTTTACCGCGGTTTAATTGATGGTCATGTATCTCAAAATAAACATCACTGCACATCGCTTCTTGGATTGTCATTTGAGCAATTTCGACCGTGTCATCAGTACAACCATCACAAGCGATAATGACCTGCAGTTTCTTTTTTGGGTAATCGAGTGAGGCAAGGTTACGAATTTTATCTGCGATCCACTGTTCTTCGTTAAATGCAGGAACAAGAACGGTGATGCTCGGTAATGTGCAATCTTGTTGTTCATCTTTGTAACAACGATGGCTTTCTTCAATTTGACGCGATGGCTGGCTTTTCGCGTACCAGCGTAGTAGTAAAGGATAGGCAGCGTGATGATAGACAATCAACGCACCTGAAAACAGACAAAGTCCCGCTAGTAACCAGTCGATCATGCGTATGCTCCTTCTGAGATGTCGTTGTAAGACGAAACCATTTTGATGATATCGAAGTTGTCGAGAACGTAACGACGAGGTGATAAAAAGCGTTCATTTTGTTTTTCTAATAGCGCACTGGCTAATCCGGCAATGCTGCCACTTTTGACGAGGGAACTGCTGATGGGACATAAGGTTTCGTCAACCGCACCGACATTCATCGCGACGGTTGGAATGTTACATGCTTGGGCTTCGAGTGTAGAAAGAGGAAGCCCTTCGTGGCGTGAAGGTAGGCAGAAGGTATCCAGCGCTCCGTAAAAGGTGGTCATGTCATCCACTAAGCCAAGAAAGATCACACGTTCGCTGAGATTCAAGCGGTCAGTGAGTTGTTCTAGTTGATTGCGTTTTGAACCATCACCAGCCAGTGCGACAACGGTGTTTGATGGCAGTAGAGCAAGTGCCTTAATCAGCTGGTCTTGACCTTTCACGTGCTCTAATCGCCCCGCACAACCAATGATGTATTTGTCGGTTGGTAGGTTGTGCTTTGCTCTCGCGTCTGCTTTTGACATCGGTTTAAATTTCTCACAATCTACGCCGTTTTTAATCGTGATGATATTGCTGTATGAAAAGGCAGAGCGAAGTTGGTTGTAAACACGGGTTGCATCAGCCACTAACGTTGGTTGAGCCGCTTTCAATGCAAGGGCTTGTAAGCGACGACGTTTGTTATTTTTCAAATGCCAAGCATCATGCTCGGTATGAATTCGATTAGGAACCCCAGTTACACGGGCAGCGTAACCCGCGTAGAGCAGTGGGCCAATATGGTGGGTATGAACCACATCGGGTCTAATCCCATTAAATGCTTTAATCAATTTGATGATGATATTGAATTGTACGCCTGGCGCTTTATCCAAAAAGACGATTTGATTTTGGTACTGCTTCAATTTTGGCCAGTTGTTTATAGAGTCTTGTTTTGTTCCTTCTAAACTGACAATCAACACTTGGTCTGTTGGTTTAGCAAGGCGCAGCAAATCTAACGTTAGGGTTTCTAATCCGCCGGGAGCGAGGTGCTGAACAACGTGTATGATCTTTTTACCATGCTTCGTTAAATGCGTATTCATAATTTGGACCCTGCCTTTATAATTCTTGTTTCGCCTTTCTGACATTTTTCTTGAAGTAACTTCTTTAAAACGTTTGACTACAAAGGAGATTGCAGGAGTTGTGCCAATTAAATAATTGTTATATTCCAATGATTTATGACTAATTGTTCTAGGGCGGTTTTCATTTCTCAAAATGGGAATCAAAACAGAATTCGAATGAATGGCTGTTTGAATCGTGGTGTTAAATCAGAGGAAAGGTCTGGGGAAACCTCAAGCGGCGTTAGAACTTGGATCTTTAGACAAAAAAAACGCCAAACAAGTGCTGGCGTTGAGTGTTTTGAAGTCTCGAAGCTAAGAAGTTTGTAAGCTAGGAAGCTAGCGAGTTAAAAATGGCTTTGAAGTTACTAGCTCATTTTAGGGATCACCGTAATCACTGGGACGCCTAAGATCTCTTCGATTTCGTCTTTACGCTTGATTGAAGAGTCAAACAGCTCGAACAATACCGCCAGACCAATGCCCAATCCGATGCCCGCAACAAATCCAGCCAGAATAAAGATAAAAGTCGGCATGTTAGATTTCATGCTAGGCGTGAAAGGCAAATCGATAATCTTCACACGTTTGTTTTGCTCGAATACACCAAGCGAACCCGTTAGCTGAGCCATTTCATAGCGCTCTGTCAGTTCATCGTATAGTTGACGCTTGATTTCAACTTGACGTTTAAGGCGGTACATCTCTTTGGCATTTTCACCGAAGTTATTCGCCTTGTGTTCTAATTCGAAAATCATAGTGCGAAGGCTTTTGGTCTCTTCAGTTAAAGACTCAAAGCGAGCACGAACCAGTTGCAGGCTGTGTAATTGAGTGACCAGAAGAGGTTGGGTATCAGAAAGTTTGTTCAGTGTCGTGCTACTTGCGATGTCCCAAAGCTGGTCGCTGTTCATCGTTGGCTGGGTTACCTCGAGCAAACTCTTACGTTCATTCTCTAGTCTGTCTAACTCACGCACTTTAGCTTGCACAGCACTGTGCTTGTCCGTGTATTTTGCTTGTAACAAGGTTAGGTCGCTTCGAATGTCGATGATCTGGTCTTCTAATTTACCAATCACAGGGTTGGTTCGTGATAGTTGTTGGTCGATTGACCCTAAGCTTTTTTCAACACCGGATAACTCAGCTTCTTTTTCCGCCAGTGTTTGTTTGAGTGAAGCTAAGCGATTCAAGCTTTGGCTTTGTACCTCAGGTGTCGATTGCACGTTTTCATTTATGTACAAGGCTAATGCTTCTTCCGCTTTTTCGAGTTCGATACGACGCTTGTCTATGTGAATTTTCAAGAAATTACTGGAGTCTTCAATCGACGAACGTTCCGGCGCTAACAATTGTTCAATGAAATGTTCACTTACTGAGCGCAGCGTCGCTTCCATTTCATTTGGTGTGTTGGAGGTTAAGCTTATCTTTAGAAAATCTTTTCCAAGCTGAGTCACCGATAAACGCTGAGACAGGTCTGTAATGATCTCTTGTTTCTTAATTTCAGGCATATCTGGCGTGGTTAGTTGCAGTTCATCAGCGACTGAGTAAAGTACATGTCGACTGTGAAGCAGTGTTCTCAATGCGTTAAGTCGGTCTTTGAGCATGGTCGAAACGGCGATGTCTTCCAAGAATGGATTCATCTTGGCCGTTTCTTGAATCAACATACTGGTATGCGCGTCATATTTAGTTGGAGCCAACTTACTCACACCAAAGCCTACAAATGGCAAAATAAGCATTGGTAGAACGATAACGTAGCGTTGGCGCCACATGGCATTGATGATGGCCAATAACCGCAATTTCAGATTATTCATAATAGCTCCAACATCCAATGTACGAAGTTACCACGGTTCTGCCAACTCTCTTGTTCGACGACAGAGATAGGTGAATTGCTCAGTTGGCGCGCATGGTCAAGCGCCCAAATCATTTGATTTGCACTGCCTACAGTCGTTACGTGCTCTTGGTATGGAACTAAAGCAGGGAATGGCGTTGTGATAATTGGCGTGCCGGCCGCAAGGTATTCCATTAGTTTAAGTGGGCTGCAAGCTCGGATCTGCTCGTTATCAACAAACGGCAATAAGCTCACATCCCAGTGTTGAGAATAGCTCGGTAATGTGTGGTGTGGACGTGGACCTAGGTAGTGTACGTTACTCAACTTAGGCAGCATGAGCGTATCAAGCTCGTTTGGGCCAATGAAAACAAAATCCCATTCCGGCATTGCATTCGCAACATGATCAATCATTTCATAATCAAGCCACTTAGAAAGGCTGCCATAAAAACCAGCAATAGGGCGGTGGTTACTTGGTAAATCTTTTGCTCTTGGTGCTGGTGTTGAAAATAGGTTTACATCGACACCATGTGGTAGCAAGTGTGCTTTATGCTTTGGAAACTTATCCATCAACTTTTTGCTGGCCGCGAATATAAGAGTCGCTTTGTCGATCAACTCCAATTCGTGTTGCGCTACCGTGTCATGATCAACACCTGCCAAGGCACTGAAATCGTCGCCGCAGTAATAAACCACAGATGACTCACCTAAGTGTCCGCACAAATCAACAGCGGTCGGAAGTGAAGTCCACAGGATAGGCGAATTAAGATTAAGTCCAGCAATAACCGGTTTTAGTTGGTGTAACATCATTTGCTGAGCCAACTTTCTAGAAAACTTAGAAGCAGGCGCAGGAATGGTCTTCAAGTTCACGATGGTAATGTTGTCGTGTCCCTCAGAGTCGAGCATGTTTTGAGTCACGGCTTTGGTTTTGCCAAACAATTTGTTGAACGCTCGGGTTGCATCTTTAGCGGACAGCTTAGGTTGTCTTAGACCAATAGAGTTGACCCATAAGACTTTGTGCTGCTTAGCAAGATGACGAACTAAATGTTGAGTCGATGAAGGTAGGCCGCCAAAGTCTTCACCAAATACGATTAAATCACGCATGGTCACCTCCATGAGTCTCTAACGAATCGAATACATCGGATTCAGTCACTTCAACGGATTTAATATGACCGACAACTCGAGCTGGGTTACCGCCTGCGATTGCAAAAGCAGGGATGTTCTTTGTTACCACGCTACCTGCGGCTATTACGGCACCTTCGCCGATAGTCACGCCGCCTTTAACGGTCACATTGGTGCCTAGCCACACATCTTGTTCAAGAATGATGTTGCCAATTTGCTGAGGATCATCGCCTTCACCTTGAGCGCGACGCTTTGCATCTAGCGGGTGACCAGAATATCCAAACAGAAATGCACCGCCAGCGATACGTACGTTGTCAGAGATAACGACTCTACCTCCAACTGCGATAGTCGACTGCCAACCGATGTCGACATTATTACCAATTGACAGTAGTGGGTGTTCCAAGCCTTCTAATGGCTGTGTGCAACCTGAAAACGTGGTGTGGCCAGAGATGCGGCAGTTATCGCCAATTGAGATTTGTACCGGACCGCTGACGAAAGGGAGGCCACCATATAAATACAGGCGTTTGCCACATTGAGCGACACGACCTTTGAACGCTGGCGTCCAGTAGAAGAATCGCGTAAAACCAGCAACCAAATTCACCACAAGCTTGTGTGCTTGGTATAGGCAACGATTAAGTAGTTGGGGGGTAGGTAGCTCTGCGCTTCTGATGTTTTTCAAAATGATAAACACATTTCTAATTCGAGAATTAGGATGAAATTTAAGCCAATGTTTGAATTGATGAATAGTTACTGACGTCATAATGAAAATCCTCTTTTTTGTTATATAGAAGTACTTTCATATATTGTGCCATTTAATAAATTCTTTATTTTCAATTGGTTACAAAGTGTCTTTTAGCTTTTCTCATTTTGACAGGCAGTATGAGATACGTTCGCAACCGCGACAATCAATGCGGAGAGGATATAGATAGGCCAGTTGAAGCCTTGTGTTAGGAAGGTGCCCGAGACGATGGTGCCAATCAGTCCAGCATATACGGCGTAAGCTGCGGCATTCAGATTTGGGTCGATTGCGTTAGTCGTCTCTGAAAGCTGTTTGAGTGTCGAGCGTATTGTTTTGATTAGTGAACCAATCAATATCAGAAAGATAATCAACCCTAGAAATCCAGTTTCAGCAAGCACGCCAAACCAAGTACTGTGAACCGCATGGTTTAATCCATCCCAGTGCGAACTATAAAAGAAGTAGTTAGAAAAGAAATTGTCTAGGCCGACCCCGGTTAAAGGGTTATCCAATGCCATTTTGAACGCGGCTTCCCATGCGTAAATCCGACCCATTGCTGATTCATCGACCCCTTGCTCAGCAGCGCCGCCTGATGCTCTGTCTGAAATCCCAGCAACAAAGTAAAGGCCAATCGCACCGATAGCGCCCAAAGTAATCAACAGTGATTTTGAACGGATTACCTTGAACGCAAAAATCCCGACCACAGCTAGCGCACCAAGTAATCCACCACGGCTTTGGGTTGCAACGATAGCGGCAAGTAATAATACAGCGACACCAATACTCAATACACGTTTGAGAGCATGAATGCCATGGGTGGTTGTCTGACTGAGCGCAAACGCAAGTGGAAACAAGAGAACCAGTGCTAAATCATTAGGGTCTCCTAACATTGAGCCAAAATCACGGCCAATAGTGACACGTGATCCTTCTACTAATCCGATACCATTGATTGAGTTATTGATGGCAATAAGTGCGACTAATGAACCAGCCATCATGATGATTGTCGATGTCTTTGCTAAATTTTCGACGCTGTTGACCAGCCACACAATAGCGAGTGTCATCACCATTATTTTCCAATACACGCCTTTGAATTCAGCTATCGCTATTGGACGGTTAGACGCAAAGATCAGACCGATAAAGACGAGAGTCCAAAATATGGCGAGCCAGCTCAATGTAGGGTGCCAGAATATTTTAAGCTCTTTGCTGATGAAGGCGTGCCAGAGTAAAGCGGAAAGCGCGCCAAGCGAGAGTAACAGAGGTATTTTTAACGAATAGAGCTGGGGGATCGCTTCGTGGATTCGAAAAAATGAAAAGACGACGAACAGTATCACCATCCAAAAGGTCTTATTAATGACAAACATTCCAGCCAAAGGAACAAGGGCTAGCGCAACAATAACTGCTGGATGTGGCACAAAGTACCAGACAATTCCAAGCCCGACACACAAGGCGCTGATCGTGATGATGACTGGCAATCTATTTGCTTGAGGGGTGATCATTGTCATCTCTATTGCTGAGTAAACTATTCATGGCAGCTCGCTATCGTTATATATTTGAAAGTCGCATTGACGCCTGATGTTAAAGATTGCAAAGCGAGTGCCAGCTATGATTTTTGTTTAACGCTTTGATTTGTTGATGGATTGTTAAGTGAGGAATTAGCATTGAGGTGAGTTTTTCATTTTGAGAATCAGTATAAGACTGACTAGAACGGCTAAGTTATCCAGCTAAAATAACCAGTTAAGTACTAAGACGAGTATTAACGGACGAGTTGATAGATTTCCAATAACTGCGGGACAACGGCTTGTGGCGAGTATTGGTTTTTGACGGTTTCTATCGCGTTATTCTTGAGGGAGTCACGTTGTTCGTGAGTCAATGACATCCATGAGGATAAATGCTGTTCTAGAACTAACGCGGTTTCTGAATCAGATTCTGAATTGGCGAGGTAGCCATTAACTTGATGCTCGATGAGTTGAGGCAAGTTACCAACGGAGGTGGCGAGAACGGGAATGCCGCGAATCATGGCTTCTAATGCTGCCATCGGCAAGCCTTCGAAACGGGAAGGGATGATTAATAGATCGATTTGGCTCCAAACGTCATCCATATTGGTTTGATGCCCATGAAAGGTAACATTATCAGGCTGCGATTTAACTAAGACGTCCATTTCTGGCCCGTCCCCAAATAGCTCAAACTGGACCTCAGGAAACTGTTTAGCTAATGCGACAAATCTATCCGGTGCTTTTTCGTGGCTTAATCGGCCCACAAAACCAACATGGAATGGGGCTGATGAAGGGGAGTTTGTTAACCTGGTTGGGACTTTAACAAAGTTATTCAATTGATGGGTTTTACTCGGTACTTTTGCTTTAATCTTCTCACTGACCACAAGCGACTGATCAGAAAGAAAGCTGCTGTAACGATCGAGCCAGTCATAAAGCCATACTTTGCCAGTTGGGGTTTCACCTGCATGATAAGTAGTGATTTGTTTGGTATTGCTTAAACGAGGTGAGAGTTTTATGAGCTTGCTGACCAAACTGGCTTTGTAGCCATGAGCATGGATAAGCCTTGGCTGATAATGTTGAACTGCACGCTTAAGCTGTGTCGCGCTATTACTGCTTGAATCCGCACAGCCAGAGGCTAAATCGGAGAGGTAACTATAAGGGATGTTCAGCGTATTCAACTTGTCAACGATGATCGCTTCAGGATTAAACTTAGTCAAAAGAACAATTCTAACGGCTTCTGAATACTGAGCGCTTTCAGATATCAGGCCTTGTGCTAATTCTAAAACATGCGTCTCTATACCTCCGAAGGTTTGGCTGTCGATTAACAGCCAAATCTCGTGAAGGTTTATGTTGAGTACACCTTGGCTAGGCTTGATTGTACTCATCTTCCGATTCCCAAGCCTGTTTCTTACGATAAACGGTAGAAGGGCTAAGCTCTAACAACACAGCAGCGTTTAACACATTCCCATCGCAATGATTGATGGCGTGTTGAATGGCTTCGCGCTCTATTTGCCACATTGGACGAATAGCACCTTCGCTTGTTGTAAATGTGGGCGTCATCGGGTCGTTGTTAGAGGGAACAACTGACGATGACTCCAACTCTTCAGGGGTAATAGGTGGCAACTTAGCTTCTGGTGGTTCAACAACAGCAGGTTGGGGCGCCGCTACTCTAATTGGTGTCACTGATTTCGAGGTTGGTGCTGCCTCTATTTTATTAATCGGAGGCGGTAACATGTCTTTGGTCACGCTCGTTTCATTGTTCAACACCACGATGTTACGGATGATGTTTTGCAACTGACGCACGTTGCCTGGCCACACATAACGTTTAAATAGATTCTGCGTTTCTTTGTCTATGGATTTGAACTTCTTCTTGTCTTGCTTCGCATACAGCTTCAAAAAGTGATTAGCTAAAGTCACAATGTCACTTCCTCGTTCACGAAGCGGTGGCATCTCGATAGGCACAACGTGAACACGATAGTAAAGGTCTTCTCTAAAGCGTCCTTCTTCGACCTCAACCAGTGGGTCGCGGTTGGTTGCACAGATAATTCTGACATCCACTTTAATCTCGCGGTTGCCACCGAGTGGGGTAAACGTACCGGTTTGTAAAAATCGTAGGAGCTTCTTCTGCATCTCCAGTTCCATTTCACAAAGCTCATCGAGAAATAGGGTACCGCCGTGTGCTTGCATCGCTGCACCTTTACGGTCGGCAGTTGCTCCGGTAAATGCACCTTTAACGTGACCAAAGATTTCACTCTCCATTAGGTCTCGAGGGATAGCACCACAGTTAATAGCAACGAAGGGCTTGCCGTTACGCTGGCTCTCCTGATGAATAGCTTCCGCACACACTTCTTTACCCGTACCACTTTCGCCGTTAATAAACACGCTAGCAGTGGTTGGTGCTACCGAATCTATGATCTTGTAAACCGCCTGCATAGGTAGGCAAGAGCCGATGAAATTATGAAAACGGTCACGATCGAACTTGCTTTGCATGTCATCAACGAGGTTCTCTAGCTTAGCTCGTTTCAAATGCAAGCGGACAGAGGTCTTAAGTCGATCGGCTTGAATTGGCTTTTCCAAGAAGTCTTCCGCACCGCGCTGGATGAGGTCTACAGCAATATTAACTGAGCCATGTGCTGTCGCGATAATGACGGCGGTTGGTATTTCACTTTCGCTAATCCAATCTAGTACTTCTTCACCTGGCATGTCGGGCAGCTTAAGATCGAGAATAACAAGCTGTGGTGAGTGCCTTTCAATGAAGATCTTAGCTTCCGCGCCGGTTTCGACGTGGAAAATATCGTAGGGCTCGTCTTTTACGTACTGCTTGTAGAGTACGGCGAGTGATGTGGAGTCTTCAACTAACAATACCTTAGGGCGCATTGTGTATTCCTTTTGAAACTTTATCCTAACCAATCAATAACATAGTGATATGTATCCATCAATACGAGTTTTGTGTAATTGTTATCTACCGCATGCAATCTCTTAACAAACTATAGGTGTACTTCTCGCGTTGTTGGTCACGACGGAGTGCATGTTAATGGTTACTATATTGATAACCACTATATTGATAACGACTATGTTGAGTTTTTATCTTATGCCTATGATGAACATCCAAAGTTAACTGAAGCCTGCCTCTTTTCTTTCTAGTAAGGCTTTGATTGAGCGCTCTGCGAGTTCTAATAATTCGTCAACTTGTCGAAATGCCGCATCATGATTCTGTTCTAAACATTGCTTCTCTAAGGCGCGAGCTAACTCACCCAAAGGGCGATTACCTAATGAGAGTGCGGTGCTGCCGAGAGTGTGGACCTCGAACTCTAGTGTTTGAGCGTCGTTCTGAATGGCAACCTCTTTTATGGCGACCAAGCGTGTTTGTGATTCTTCGACATAATGGTCGATCAAGATCGGGATAATGTCCGCACTGGTATCTCGAATCATTTGCTCTAGAACGCTTTCATCAACAAGCTCGCTAACTTCTTGTGAGTTTGGATCTGCGGGTGTGTCTGACGTTACAGTGGTATTCATCAAACTAAGTCCTTTTGTTGAGCGTACTAATAAGTTCTAGTCATTTTCTAGAATAATTTCAACTGCTTGCCGTATAAACAGAGCAATTAATTACCATCTCGTTCATATTGCTACTGGGTTTGTGACAAACCTAACGGACTGATTTAATTCTGTTTTTACTTATTAAATATAAACTTAGGTGCCTATAAAGTGTAAGGTGCGGATAGAGAACAGAAGAAAACGAGGCCGATACAAATAAAAAGACCACTGCAGTGAATTAACAACAGTGGTCTTGGAGGGGGTTAAGTAGAGTAGGCTACTCTAAATAACGAAAAATAGTACTACGAAGCTTTATCAATCTTTGGCTTTGGGTCAGCTTCTACTTCTTCCTCGCTACTTTCAGAGAAGATGTCAGCAACAGCGCTTCTCTCTAATTCGCCCTTCAGATTTCCATCTTCGTCGACAACTGGAAGGGAGTAGTCACAAGACATAGTGTCTGGAAGTACTTCTTCAATGACCGCATCAGGTAAAACAGCAGGAACCTCTTCGTAAATCTCATCGCTGAAGTCATGAACAGAGGCATCTTCAACCGCGTCTTGTAAGCTCTCTTGAGTCACCAAGCCTTGATAGCCTTCATCCGTTACGTGATAAGCGTAATCATTTTTCAGCATCTTCATTTGTGCCAGAGCACCTTCAATCGTTTCTGAAGTGATTCGATACAGAGGAGGCTGCATAACGGTTTCAACCGTCAACGCACGAGCACGGTTTACATCTTTAACGAACGCCTCGACATAGTCATCGGCAGGATTAAGCAAAATCTCATGTGGCGTACCTTGTTGTACCAACTCGCCATCTTTCAAAATTGCGATTCGATCGCCGAGACGGAGTGCTTCATCCAAATCGTGGGTGATGAAAACAATCGTCTTATGAAGCTTCTCTTGCAGTTCAATGAGCTGATCTTGCATTTCACTTCGAATCAAAGGATCGAGTGCCGAAAAGGCTTCGTCCATTAATAAGATTTCAGCGTTAGTACACAGTGCTCGCGAAAGCCCAACACGTTGTTGTTGACCGCCAGAAAGCTGGGCAGGGTACTGCTTGCCGTAACCTTTCAACCCCACCGTTTCTAACCATTCATTGGCTTTCGCTAAACGGTCTTCTTTTTTGATGCCTTGTACTTCCAACCCGTACGCAACGTTTTCAACCACGGTGCGATGAGGCATTAAGCCAAAGCGTTGGAATACCATCGACATTTTATGACGGCGGAACTCTTCTAATTGCTTGGTGTTGAGGCTCATTACATCAATGCCTTCAACCATGATTTTACCCTGCGTTGGGTCAATTAAACGGTTGAAGTGGCGAATTAGAGTCGATTTACCTGAACCAGAAAGCCCCATGATAACGAAGATTTCTCCGCGGTTAATCTCGAGGTTAATCTCTTTTAAACCAACGGTATGACCTGTATCGGCAAGGATTTCATCTTTATGTTCACCGTTATGGACTCGGTTCATTACAGACATTGGTTTCGGTCCAAACACTTTGTATAGGCCACTAATCTCAATCAATGGTTTAGTCATGCTTGAATCCTCCTAAATGCGCATTAGTTCTTCTTGCGTACGCCTGTGAAGCTCGGTCAAAAAGGATTGCTAGGGCAACAATGGCGAAACCATTCATCAAGCCTAATGTGAAGTATTGGTTGGTGATGGATTTAAGAACCGGTTGTCCTAGGCCTTTCACACCAATCATGGATGCGATAACAACCATAGACAGTGCCATCATGATGGTTTGGTTGATACCCGCCATGATCGTTGGCATCGCTAGAGGGAGTTGAACGCCCCATAAACGTTGTTTTTTGCTCGCACCAAAAGCGGTAGCTGCTTCAAGAACTTCTTTGTCGACCAAGCGTATGCCTAGGTTGGTTAAACGAATCACGGGTGGGATAGCGTAGATAACCACGGCGATCAGCCCTGGAATTTTACCGATGCCGAGTAACATCACCACTGGGATCAAGTAAACGAATGCCGGCATGGTTTGCATAATATCAAGCATCGGCGTAACGATTGACTGAGCTCGATTTGAACGAGCCATCGCAATACCAATCGGAATGCCTAAGAATATCGAAACCAAGGTACAAACAGTGATGATACTGAGCGTCCGCATGGTGTCTTCCCACATTCCAAAGTAACCAATAAGGAGCAGAGAAACGACACAACCTAACGCCAGTTTCCAAGAACGACTTGCAGCATAGACAAGGCTAGTACAAACGGCGAGGACTATAATCCAAGGGGTTGAGATAAGAAGTTTTTCAAACCAAACAAGGAATGAAAGAAGAGGGTCAAATAGAGATTCAATCATTTCACCGTATTCACGAGAGAATTCACGGTATGCGCCATCTAGCGTCTTTTTTATGGTTCGTAAATCAGCGCGTTCCATCTCTGGAAAGCTTGATAACCAATTGGTGTCAGCCATTTTATATCCTTATAGTTCGGAGCCACTTGTTCATGCGATGAGGTATCGCCTATGAAAAGGGCTCCGAATCATGAATAACATCAAGTATAGCGACGTTATTTCCGTATTATTGAAGCGTAATTGCTTGTTATTAAACCAAGCTCTTACAGCTCTGCTTCAACTTTCTTAGCCACTTCTTGAGAAACCCATGGGTGCCATATTTCCGGGAACTCACTCAAGAAATGGATACTCACTTCTTCACCATCCGCTTGGTTGTCTTCCATCCAAGCAAGAAGTGAGTTCATTTTGTCGTTAGTGAAACCACGTTTAGTGAAGTAGTCGTAAGCCTCTGGTGCTCTCGATGCGAAGTCTTCTGTAGTGACGGTGTGCACTGGTGAAGGCGGGTACATGGTCGCTTTAGGTGAATCACAGTCTTCTTTAGTGGTACAAGTTAGGAACTCTTGTTCATTAACACCACTGCCAAAGTCAACTTTAACCATGTCGTATTTACCTAGAACGGCCGTTGGCGCCCAGTAGTAACCAAACCAAGCTTCTTCGCGCTCGTAAGCTTTTGCGATAGAGCCAGATAAGCCGGCACTCGAGCCCGGATCAACAATCGTGAAACCGCTGTCTTCGAGCTCAAGAGCGTTAAACAAGTTTCCGGCGCTGATCTGACAGTTCCAGCCCGCTGGGCAACTGTAGAATGCTGATGCATCTGGGTCTTCAGGGTGCTTAAACAAGCTAGCGTTTTTACGTACACCTTCGATGGTTGCGATCTCTGGGTATTGTTTAACTAAGTAAGCTGGAACCCAAAAGCCTTCTTCACCGCCATTCACAAGTGCTTTACCTGCGTAGCGAAGACGTTTTTCTTGGACACCCTTATCCAATGCATCTTTTAAGCTGTTGCTCCAAAGTTCAGGTGCTACATCAGGCTGGCCTTTTTCAATCATGGATGTGCCTGTTGGCATGGTGTCGCCAGGGATAAGTTCGGCATCACAGCCGTAACCATGTTCTAGGATGAATTGGTCAATATTGGCGATCAATGTTGCAGAGTTCCAGTTCATATCTGCGATTGTTACGCTGCCACATTCTCCAGCGTTAGCATTACCGCTGGCTGCTGCTACTAACAAAAATACGGAGCTTAACTTGTATTTCATATTGAGTTTCCTTTCTCTTTAATAATACAACTAAGGTAACCAAGGTAAATTGATTATCTAAATTGCTCGATGGTGATCCTTTCCGTGTATTTGAACCATTTGAGCAGAAGGAGGGATGGGGGAAGTTTGAATAGATAAACGTGCAAAGTAAGTGAAGTGTGATTTGCCAATTCATCCACTGCGTTTCAACAGCCATCGGATAACTTTGTCAAACTATTACAAATTCGTCAAAAACCACCTCTATTTATAATCTTAGGGAATAATCGTACGAATTCCATCTTTGATGCGATTTACATGGCACTTTAACCGTCTGTGTCACATTACCGCTAAAGTTAGGCATGGGGCTGTTGATTTCTGAAGGGATTTAAAGGTGGTAAGACCATGGTTGGCGTGTGTGAAATGCGTTGAATTGTTTTTAAAATCTTATTTTCAATAATAATTTCGCCAAAAACACCAAATTTGGTTTTGGGGTATTTAGAGCTGTCGCTGCATGAAATTTAATAGGTATGTGGCTGTCATGGTATCAATGACAGCTATACAGTTGCGTAAGAAACCTATAGTTGTACAAGAAAACTATCGTTGTACAAAAAAGCTATCTTGGCACAGAAAAGTTACATCGGCAGATTTAAAAACTCATTTTGATACAGCTTATTTGCCAAGCTATCGCGAAGTTTAGTGGGAAGGAATTTCATTCGATTGATTTGTCTTACCAACTCTTGTGCAAAGCTAGGTGTTTGTTTCATGTTCATCACACTGCCCATTAGATTAATACTCTGTGCATCAAGCAGCTTTTTCGCTTGTTCTAGGTGGTGACTTGACGTTTCACCATAGGCGACAACCATCAATGTGCTGTCACAGGCACTCGCAACAGACTGCGCAGGAATGTTGCCTTTGTTTATGTTGAGAAGCGGTGAGGTATCAATGATGACTCGATCGTATTTCTCTAGCCATTTATTCACCACTTTTTGTAACGTTGTCGGATCTTTATAAGCAAGCTGTGTTGATGCAATTTGAGGTGCTGGGACACCGATAAACGTACGATGAGACTCAACATGTTCAATTAACTGTCCCTGTTGATTGTCTTCCAACATGTTCAAATCTTTGAAAGCTGGGTTATATAAATTAAGGTCAACATAAAGTGTTGAATGACCGGCAAGAAGAAAGCGCTCGGCTAATGCAGTGGCAATGGACGTTACCCCGTCACCTGAATGACAAGCGGTCACACAAATCGATTTCTGTCCGTTTAGTTCAGAAGCCAAATACAGTTGCTCAACTTCGGCATGGGTCGCTGAAATAGTCATTATAAAGCTCCTATTAAAACAA
This sequence comes from Vibrio syngnathi, assembly GCF_002119525.1. Classification (NCBI taxonomy): domain Bacteria; kingdom Pseudomonadati; phylum Pseudomonadota; class Gammaproteobacteria; order Vibrionales; family Vibrionaceae; genus Vibrio; species Vibrio syngnathi. The sequence goes on from NZ_CP017916.1 coordinate 1,579,703, forward strand.
TCGTGGTAGTTAGACGAAGTATGTCTTCTAGACCTACTCGAGCCTTTTCCATAAAGCTTTCACGTCGATCTGGGATGTAAATTGTGTCGCCTGCACGAAGTACAGGTAGATTGTAAATATTGGCCGTTTTGCTGAACTCAACAAGGTCGAAGGTACGAGCTTGACCTTGGCAGCAAGACATATTGACAATGGTAATCTTCTCTACAAAAGCATTTTCAGTCGGGCCAGATGCCTCAGCCAAAATGTCTAAAATGGTCATGTTGTCGTTGAATACATAACGACCTGGATTGTTGATCGCGCCAAGAACACGAACTGTTTCTTCTTTGGGTGTATCCAACCAGTTCTTCCCTTTCTCTGGGATGTAAATGGTGTCACCGGTGGTTACGTTTGGCAGTAATGATTCATCACCCGTTTCAAAGTACAGCGATAGATTGAGTTTGCTTACTTTAGAGTAGGTTTTATCGCGGTGCGTTACACGCACGTTGTGTATATCGGCGTCCTTAGTAGGCCCGTCAGCTGCAGACAAAATGTCAAGAAAGTGCATGTCTTTGGTGAAGCGATAACGACCGGGAGCATTAACTTGTCCAAAAATGTAAATCGAAGCATCAGAACTTTGGCGAACCCACTGTGACTTATTGTCTGAAGGGTCTTGTGGTAAGTCGTGAACGCGAACGATAGAGCCTGCACGAATTTGCGGCATCAAATCTCGTGGTGCGCCATTTCTGATGAAATCATCAAGATTAAACACAACTAGCTTTCTACCGGTCACAACTTCAATTTTTGATGTATCAGCGCGTAGCGTAGGGCCGCCGACGTGAGCTAATAATCCCATGAAGTTCATTTCATCTGACCATTCAATACGGCCAGGTCGATTCACTTCACCAATAACGTTAACCGCTCTGTCTGGCGCGATCTTCAACCAAGACTTCTCGTTCATGTCAGTTTTCTCTGGAACGAAAATAGCGTCACCGGCTTTAATGCTTGGAGGATTAGAGTTAGGTAGGCCTTCTGTGTAAGCCGCTAAATCGAACTTAAGCACTTGACCATCTGCTTTGATCACACGTATTTGTCGTGACTCAGCAAATCGAGTCGGACCGCCAGCATTGGCAAGGATATCCATGAAGGTAGCGTCTCTTTTTCCTTCAAAAGCACCGGGAGCGGCTACTTCACCCATAACGTAAACCATGTTTGCGCCGGACTTGATCTCTTCTTCTTGCTTAGGCACGAAAATGGTCGCACCCGGGCGTAAGATTGGAAGCAGGCTTTCGTCACCAGAATCTAAATAACGTTTAAGATTGAACAGCGTCGGTGTGTTATTTGAAATCACACGAATTTGCTCAACACTGGCATAGCGAGTTACGCCGCCCGAACGCATTAGTACGTCGACAAGGTCGGTGTTCTCTTTATAAGTGAATGACCCCGGTGCATTTACCTCGCCAAATACTTTAATGGAATTACGAGAATCTGCACTGTCGCCAGAGTTAGCCAGCTTTGCGGCGTCAAACTCTTGCTCGATGTTACCGACTAGTGGAGAAGCAGGAACAAAAAGCGAATCCAATGATTGCAGAGTAGGTAGCGTTGATTCGTCACCTGAATCAAGGAAACGTTTGTAGTTAAACTCTTTCTTATCGGCGCCTCGCTTAAGAATCAATTTGTCCAGTTGCGCGCCTGGGCGTAATCCACCCGCTGCGTAAAGCGCCATTTGGATGCTAGAACCCAATGCCAGTGTGTATTCGCCAGGCTGTTCTACATAACCCTGAACGTAAATAATGATTTGTTGTTCTTTGACGTACACCGAAGCGTTAGAAAGATCTTTATAAGCGGTTGCCAACGACTCTAAAACAACTGTATTAAGTTGCTCACTATCATAACCGGCCACAAATACGGCGCCCACTTCAGGAAGGGTAATGCGGCCACGTTTATCGACTTGGAATCCTGTGTTTAACGTGCTTTCTCCGGGGACGTTAACTTGGATAAGATCACCGACCTGAACTGCGTCTGAAAACTCTTCGCTCGCATTCACGACATTCGTAAAGCTTAGCGATAGGGTGATGATAAAAGCGATCAATAATTTCATAATCCACCTCCCATTTTCTCGGCATTTTTAGGGGAGATAACTTCGATGCTGACTCGACGGTTAGTTAATCGCGTACCGTCCGATTCACCTTCAAAAAGAGGAACGGTTTCACCAACAGATACCGCTTTGATTCGTTGAGCACCTAAGCCAAAAATAGTTAGGTAGCGTTCGACTTGTTTCGCTCGTCCAAGTGCTAACTTATCGTTGTATTCTTCGGCACCCGTTGCATCAGCGTGGCCGGTAACAACAAGGTCTAGAGATTTATGTTCTTTTAGTAGTGTGGTCGCCTCGGCAAGTCGCCCCATGTACTTTGGGTTAACTTCGGTAGAGTTCTCTGCAAATTGGTTGTCAACATTAAGCAGGTCATACAACTGTTCGATAACCGACAATTGCATTCTAAATTGGTTTTCATTTTTTGGTGGTTCACAGCGGGCTTGTGAGGTCACATAGTCCAGTTGGACTTCAAGTTCATTTAAGCGTTTTCTTTGAATGACTAGGTCGTTGGCTGCATCTAGAAGCAAGCCACCTTGCAGTTCACGAGCGATACGATTTTGCTTCTCTATCGCTTGCACAACAGCAGCGGGGAAGCACCAACGTGCGCCTTCTTGAATCAAGGCATCAAGATGTAATTTAGCCAGTTGCCAATCAAAACGTAGTCCGTGTTCAGGACCAAGAGGTTCGTCTGGCATGACAGGAGAAAAGTCGGAATTTTGATAGTTGATAGAATCATAACTTTCAGCCAAACCCCCTGAGCCTTGTTCAGGATAGCTAGTACAGCCACCCAGAACGAGAGCGGACAGAGAAAGGGCTATGTAGTTTTTCAGTATTTTCATGCCAACGTCCTATGTTTTTACTTTTTATTATTATGTTTTGTTACTTCTAGCTTAGTGGATCTTCATGAATTTGTAGGATTTTTTGAATTTACTGGGATAGCGTGACCTATGCGTAACAGGTTCATAATTTCAAGAGGCTGGCCAGTCACATTTTCAAGTCGCATGTTGCGTTCACGCTCAGTTAAACGTTTAAACATGTAAACAATCGCGCCAACACCAGATGAATCTAAAAACTCAACTTGGCTAAAATCAACTTCGATTTCAGGATGGCTATCGTTGGAAATTACATCATCAATGTCGGTCTGAGCATCTCGACTGCCTGCTGCATCAAGATCACCGAAGATAGAAAGCGTCAGTGTCGTTGTATTTAAATCAATCTTACGTAGTTCCATAGCGATATCTCCTTTTGAGTATGTTTGAACAATTGCACTGAATGTGCCAACTTTTATATTGTTATTTTTCAGCGACTTATATTTACCACTAATTCCCATCTCAAATTGAGAAAAGGCGTTTCTCAATTTGAGAACTAAAAATGGGTGAACATTTGAGACTCATAAGTCATTAGTTATGTGAATGAAAATGAAAGCTAAATAAGGTTGGCGTGTCGATCGCATCTTCTATGAAAGGTTGTCTAACAGCGTGTTAGAACACTTAGGATTAAAGGAATTTGTTGACCACAACAGTTATCAATACGGAGCAGGTGATGAGATTAACTAAATTGGCGATAGCAACTCTATGGGCGTGTTCGCTTTCTTCTCATTCATCCTATTTACCTCCCGACCATTTGGTACTGGCCAATACATACCAACAAGGCATTGATGTTTCTGAATACTGGAAAAGTGAAAAGCTTGATGGGATTCGTGCTCTTTGGGACGGACAACACCTTTATACTCGAAACGGAAATCGCATTTACTCACCGAAGTGGTTTACAAAAAAATTGCCAAAGGTGCACCTTGAAGGGGAGTTGTGGGCAGGTAGAGGTAAGTTCCATCTAGTCCAATCGACTGTTCTCGACCATACGCCCAGTGACGTAGCGTGGCGCCAAATAGATTTCATGTTGTTTGATATGCCAGAGGCTACTGGCAATTATCAAAAGCGCTATTACAACATATTACATTGGGTAAGCGTGATTGGAGAACGTCATGTCAGCTACATCGAACATGTACCGATTCAAAATGAAGAAGCTCTGTTTTATCAATTAGACAATGTCGATGAACGTAATGGCGAAGGTTTGATGCTCAGAAAAATTACCAGTCGTTATCAAGCAGGTCGAAGTAATGACCTGTTAAAACTGAAAAGGCATCACGATGCCGAAGCCACAGTTATTGGCTACAAAGGCGGGACAGGTAAGTATAAAGGGATGATGGGTTCGATTTTGGTTCACACGGAAGAGGGTGTGGAATTTTATATTGGAAGCGGGTTCAGTGATAAAATGAGACTCGCACCGCCTGAGATCGGCAGCCGTATTACCTTTCGCTACAATGGCTTTACTCAAAATGGAAAACCCAAGTTTGCGCGCTTTGTTCGAGAAAAGAGTGAGTATTAAGGCATACTAATTTGTCTGCGAAAACAAACGATCGCACCCTAAATTTTACACCCATAAACTAAAAGAGCTCTGAAAATCAGAGCTCTTTTTAGTATTCAATATCTGGGATATCGGTTGAGTGAGTTAGAACTCAGCGAGAGCTAAATTCTAACTGCACATCGTCGTCTTGTTTGTGCATCCAGTGTAGACGCATACCTAGCATAATAGCTGCTGACGTTAGACCGACAATGAACCCAACCCAGAAGCCGTGCGCGCCCATAGGCTCAACAATCCAATTTTTCATTCCTAAAATGTAGCCAATAGGCAGACCAAGCAACCAGTAAGCAACGAAAGTAATGTTGAAGATCGAACGCATGTCTTTGTATCCACGCAAAGCCCCTGCAGCGATAACTTGGATTGCGTCAGTACATTGATAAACTGCAGCGAACAATAGTAATTGCATTGCAACAGTAATTACCGCCGTATTCTCTGTGTACAGTAACGAAACTTGCTCTCTGAACAATACAGTTAATGCCGCTGTCATAAAGGCGGTTACCAAGCCGACGATGATACCCACGTGTGTTGCAATTTTCGCACCTTCAGTGTTGTTTTCACCAAGCTTATGGCCAACACGAATACTCACGGCGGCACCAATACTCATTGGTATCATAAATATCAGTGACGAGAAGTTAATTGCAACCTGGTGTGCGGCGACAACCAAAGACCCAAGAGGGGCAACCAACAAAGAAACAACAGCGAATAGCGTTACCTCAAAGAAGATAGCAGCAGCAACTGGAAAGCCAAGTTTAAACAAACGAATTTGTGCTTTGAGCTGAGGCTTGTGGAACGTACCGAAGATATTGATTCTAGCCAAACGCTTTGATGTTAAAACGTAAGCGAACAGCAGAGCAAACATCACCCAATATACGATAGCCGTTGCAACGCCACAGCCAACGCCACCCAGAGCGGGAGCGCCAAGTTTTCCGTATACGAACATCCAGTTAAGCGGGATGTTTAATAGCAAGCCAATAAAACCAATCACCATTGCAGGCTTAGTTAAAGACATACCATCAGTAAAACTTCTCAATGTTTGGAACAGCAAAAACGCAGGCACAGCAAACATCACCGCGTTCATATAGCCGATGGTCTTTTCCGCCATAAGTTGCTCAATGTCCATCCACTCCAATATCAGCTGCGTTTGGAAAAGCACGCCAATGATAGGTAACGAGATGACGAGAGCCAAAAATACACCTTGCTGAATCTCAAATGGAATTTTTACTTGGCGGCCTGAACCATTCAGTTGTGCAACAACAGGAACCAACGCCATCAAAAGACCCACACCAAATAGTATTGATGGTAGCCAGATACTTGCAGCAATCGACACCGCCGCCATATCAATAGCACTTACGCCACCGGCCATAACAGTATCGACAAACCCCATTCCAGTTTGTGCCACAGATGCGATCAATACTGGGGTCGCAAGTTTGATTAGATTCGAGGATTCTTCTTTGTAACGATGCACAAACAACTCCAAATAAGAGGGAAAATTAGAATAATAGTGTAGGAAAGGACATTCTGAAGGAATCAGAGACAATGATCTTAAGCTTCCACTGGACGAATCATAAAGAAATGTCACAATAACTGCTATGAAAAACTGTTACTAAAGGAATCTTATGTTTACAGGTATCGTTCAAGGCATGGCAACACTGGTTGCTATGAACAAAAAAGAGTCGTTTCAAACTCATACCATTGAGCTAAGCGATGAAATGATTGAAGGATTAGCCATTGGTGCTTCAGTAGCTCATAACGGTTGTTGCTTAACGGTAACGGAAATTTCGGGCAATCAGATTGCTTTTGATTTAATGCAAGCGACATTGCGATTGACGAACTTAGGCCAACTGAATGTTGGTGACAAAGTGAATGTTGAGCGTGCAGCAAAGTTTGGTGACGAAATTGGCGGGCATAGTATGTCTGGTCACATTACGTTGATGGCGAACCTAGTGGACGTAGTTAAGACAGAAAACAATCGCACGCTTTGGTTCGAGCTACCGCAAGAGTCAATGAAGTATGTGTTAAGCAAGGGTTACATTGGCGTCGATGGTTGTTCATTGACGATTGGTGAAGTGGAAGAGAACCGTTTCTCTGTTCACCTTATCCCTGAAACGCTAAATCGTACTTTGTTTGGTGGCCGTGAAGTGGGTGACCAAGTCAACATTGAATTTGATCCGCAAACGCAGGCGATTGTTGATACTGTTGAACGTGTATTAGCAAACCAGAAGTCGTAGTGACGGTTTATCAATAGCATTTGCCCCCAGAGCGACACTAAGTAAAAGCCGAAAATATTAAAAAGATCACATCAGGTGCTCTTTTTTGCGTTTTGGCTTGGTCTATGAATAGCTTTCATTTTGTCTCAACAAGCAAAGGCAACACTTAGAAAACTTGTTCATCGTCTGCATCAATTGACAGATGGATTCTATCTCTCAATTCATCTACCTGCATGTCGAGATGAATGGCGTTGCAACATGCTGGACAATCGTCATAAAAATCTTGGCTCCCATTAGAAGCATCAAGTGTTATGCTGATTGCATGCCCACAATGGGGGCAGGAAACATGTTTTTCTGTGTATTTATGCATCGCGAACTCTCCTCACTGTAACTTGTACCAATCGTAGTAGCTTATATAGAAGCGATATCTAACGTTGCAACTTATATCGATCGTAGTAGCTAGCTGTGATTGGTATTAAACGGCCTGTATCTTCTGAATACACGCCTCAGTTTGTGCTAAATATTCGCCGCCAAATTGATTGCAGTGGTTAAGAAGATGGTACAAGTTGTAAATGTCTTTCCGATCAGTATAGCCAACGTCGAGGGGATTGACGCTCTGGTAACCTTCATAAAACTCTTTCGGAAAACCTGCAAACAATTCGGTCAACGCTAAGTCACATTCATGATCGCCCCAATAACATGCGGGGTCGTAACAGATTGGCCCAAAGGCTGAGTTAGCAACATTACCGTTCCAAAGGTCGCCATGAAGCAAAGAAGGGCGAGGGTTGTGGCCAGCTAGACGCATATTAACTACATCAACAATGTCATCGATATCACCGAATTCGATGCCTTTTTCTTTTAACAATTGAAGTTGGAAGCCAATGCGTTGCTCAGAGAAAAAGCGCCCCCATTTCTTGTGCCAAGGGTTGGGTTGAAGGGTGCTACCAATATAATTGTCTTGGTCACAACCAAACTCTTTCTGTTCACCCCATTGATGTAATTGGGCAAGTTGAACGCCAAAGTCATAGCTATTATTGCTTGTTTCAAGCGGCTTAGTTGGCAAGTAATTTAGAATAATGAATGAGCATTCTTTGGTTTTGCCAATCAGTACCAACTCAGGCACATAAACGGTGGAGGTTTCTCTTAACAAGCGCAAGTTCTCAGCTTCGATTTCAAACTTAGGTAAAAATTCTCGCTGATTCACTTTTACAAAGTAGCGTTCATTACCATCGCTGATCATATAGCAATCGTTAATGTCACCACCAGAAACCTTGTTACGTTCAGTAATCTGAAAGTTAAATAGAAGAGTATCTGAAAGTTGTTGAGAAATGGCCTGCCACATAGGAAATCCTCAAAGACTGAAAGTTAAAAAGATTGAAGGTTATGAATACTGTTTGTTTATTAGCAATAGTTTAGGATAAATCTGAGCAATTTATAGACGTACTCGTCAATGTTCTTATCTCTTCTGCACCGTATGTAGAATCAATTGGCTGATTTGTGAACTCGAACTGATTCAAGCCCTTTGAAATACAAACAGAAATCAAGAACAACGTAGTGAAATAGTTTGGAACTAATCTCACGGCATGATGATTTTCATACAATAGAATCGCAGAAATAGGTTGAGATTATTTTTCACTATATTTTAGGTGTGTTTGGTGAAGTTAGGGTGTTTTGATTGAAATTTAAGCTTAAATGCTAACTCGGATCACTTTAATACAGTTTTTAGTAATAAAGAGATGACAAACAGACTCATATACATAGTATTAGGTAGGTACATATTAATCTGCTCTTGAGCTTAAACGGAGATTTATTGTGGTTGTAGAAACCGATGGCTATTTAGCTTTAATCGAACACTTATCATTTAACTTGAATGTCTTTACTAATACTAATGGCGATACAGGCAATGAAAGTGTAGAAGACATCATCACTGACATGATATCCACGAACATCATGGCTATTTTCGAGCAAAACCCAGAGTTACATTCGAGCGTTAGATTTCAACTTTTGAAAGAAGCGGATTCAGTGGTAGCTGATTTAGGTGAAGTGTTAGCTGGTGTATGGGCAAAGAAAGCGACTAACGAACAAATAGTATTCCTAGATGAATACATCGCATTAGTGAAAAATCTGTTTGATAGTGCTGTCGCTAAATACGACTAACTATTTATTTGTACATTTGCCTTAGTAAACAGTGATAGGCGTTTAAATCGCTATAAACGCCTAAAGTGCCAAAACTTAGAAGCCCAGTAAGGGTTATCCAACCTCGATATAATGACACCTTTCGATGTAGAAGCATGTAGGAATTGATTGTTTCCTAAATATACACCGACGTGTCGTACCGTCATCGAAGTCTTGAAAAATACCAAATCACCGCTTGTTGCCTCCCCGTAATCTACTTCTTGTCCCTTCTTACTTTGATCTTTTGTGGTTCTTGGTAGAGCTTGCTGGGTCGCTTTCTGCACGGCGATTTGAACAAATGCGGAGCAATCAACGCCTCGAAATGATGTCCCACCAAAATGGTATGGCACACCTTTCCACTGCTCATACACTCTCATATACGCATTGGTCGTCGATTGCTCGGACTTTGACAGCGGTTTCTGTGCAGTTTGACGAAGCTGAGAAGGCGATGGAGACGCGCTACAAGCGACCAATGTCGTAAAAGTTATTGTAACCAAAGCCATTTTTATGATTTTCATATGTAACTCTTCTGACAAAAAACTGAAATATAAACGTCATCAAGGACTTCTAGTATACGGACTAAGTTAAGGATATCTCTTTTCGCAGTCAAACTGGATTTCATATGCCCGACACAAATTTATCAATAAAACCCTCACGTTATACATTCTCGCTCATTCAAACCGTCACTGCTGTATTTATTTCCATTCTTTTGCTCGTTATCTTTTTATCTATGGTCAGTATCCGAGGCGTCGATCGGGTCGGGGGACATTTTGAAGCACTGTCAGAACAAGCATTACCTCTCGCATTACATAACGCTGAATTAACACAAAGCGTGTTGGAGCAGGTAAAACTTCTTACTTATAGCACCCAGTCTACCGATCTCAATACGCTTAACTCGACTCGCAGCGCAATCGACGAGTTAGTCGCCGAAAGTAACCAAACGTTAGAGGAACTCCTTTTTTTATCCCAATCTTTTGCTGACGTAATTTCTGTTGAACAAAAACAAAATCTAACTGAGAACATGGTGACCTTACAATTGATGGCTAGCCAAGTGTTGTCGTCTCAAATTGAAATTCAGAATAAGCAAAACCTCATAGATAGCCAAGTCACCGCGTTTCGTTATGGCGTGAGTTCTATTGGTCCAGAAATGAATCGCATCAGCTCTTTCCTCGTTCAGAACAATCCTGAAGCGTACGATGCGGCAAACCGATTCACAGCGAGTGCTTCTGCAATGGCGAATACTTTCTTAATGCTAATGATGCAATCGGACTTAGAAAAAGCAGAAGACGAATACAGAGAGCTTAGAAATCGAATCGCAGGCATTAACCTAGCGTATGACGACTTTTCTGAATGGCACCCTGACATTGTAGAGTTCGCAAGCTTAACGGCGCCTTATGAGATGGTTCAAGCTGGCTTCGCTGACAACGGCGTATTAAGACAAATCCTGCAAAAGCTAAAACTTGTCGAGCAACAAGAAGCCGACTTAGATAAAGTCATTCATCTGGCTAACACAGTGATAGGTACCTTAAATCAACTGTCGAACACCGCTTCCATTTTGATTGATGAAAGCGAGTTTGTGGTCAATCAGACAATAGCAACGATAGACAAAGTACTATTTATAAGTGGATTAGTGATAACGGCCATCATTTCTATTTCATGGTTCGTATTGCGTCGCTGGGTGAACAAAGGACTCAGAAACATTACTCACCAAATGAGCTTACTCGCGGAACACGATTTTTCAACACAAAGTCAATTAGTTGGCCCATTGGAATTGCAAGTTATCGCATCAAAACTTAATTGTGTTGTCGACTCAACCGCTGATTCGGTGCGTTTGGTAACACGAAACTGTGAAACGCTTTATCAAACAGCGGAAGTAAGCCACGACGCTGCAGAGCAAACTAACTCAAGCTTACACGAGCAAAATGAATCACTACAGAACATGATTACCACCATTACAGAGCTTGAAGCATCGATTGGTGAAATTGCTCGTATCTCTAACGCCTCGAATGATGACGCCCAACTTGCTGAAAATGAGTCAGTGACAGGGAGCCAAGTTATTGGACTTAACCAACAGCGACTGCATGCACTAGAACACTCTCTAAGCATGAATGAAGAATCGATGGCCGACTTAGACGGACGTGTTAAACAGATTCGCGAAATGGTCGACATGATCAGTGGCATTGCTGACAACACTAACTTACTCGCATTGAATGCAGCAATAGAAGCCGCTCGAGCAGGAGATCAAGGCCGAGGCTTTGCAGTGGTTGCCGATGAAGTCAGAAAACTAGCCAGCGATACTTCTCAGCAAACCACTAATATTCGAGATATGATGAATGAATTGGTGGCTGCAGCTGATCGCTCACGGGCGTCTGTAACGGAATCGAGAAATGAAATGGCGAATGCTCTGGAAACCAGTGGCGATGTAAAACAAGCCTTTGAGAAAATCGAATTCGCGGTTACCCAGATCAAAGGACGTGTTGAGCAAATCATGGTGGCTACCGAGCAACAAGCTCGTGCGACAGTCGACGTAACGCATTCAATCACCCGAGTATCTGAACAAGGTGAAAATACGAAGTTACAACTTGAATCCATGATTGAAAGTTCAGAGCAAGTCGGTGAGATAGCAGGGCACCAACAAGCTATGCTTCACAAGTACATCCTGAAATAAATGATCGTGTTTGAGTAAATGAGTGGGCTGAGTTAAGCCGGACAGCACAAGGGTTGAAGCACTAGCTACGCCTAAACTCCTATTGATACAAAAACGCCCTTAAGTTTTCACAAGAATCTAAGGGCGTTTTTGGGGAATTAAGTAAGTTCGATCTCAATACAAGCTTGAAACTCAGGTGTATTAGAACCTAGTCTTTCGTTGCAGGGAATCGTGCAAATGGCTGACGTAGCATCAGATCTAACCGTTGTTCTTTACCATCTTGTATCTCTGGCACGCCGATATGAACGTTATCATGACCAAGCTTGGGTTGAGCGCGGTAAGTCTTAAACCAAACATCCCACACCGATAAAAAGAAGCCAAAGTTTGAGTGTGTTTCTTTCACGATGACCGAGTGATGAACGCGGTGCATGTCTGGTGTCACAATCACTTTTCTCAATCGCTTATCAATCCACAGTGGCAGACGCGCATTGCTGTGGTTAAACATCGCACTGGCATTAAGAACAATTTCAAAGATAACGACCGCGATGACAGGTACACCAAGCACGATCACCAAACTCACTTTAATCAGCATTGAAAGGATCATTTCAATTGGATGAAAACGAGTTCCGGTTGTGACATCAATATCGAGATCCGCATGATGAACTCGGTGTAATTTCCATAGCCATGAAACACGATGAAACACCAAGTGTTGCAGGTAAATAGCGCAATCTAACAGTAAAACACAGATCAGAATGGTGAGTTCTTTCGGAAGTGACAGGGTATTGAACAGACCCCATTGGTGTTCTTGTGCGATAACCGCCGCTTGAAATGCTGCGATTGGAATTAGAGTGGCTAATAGAAAGCTGTTCAAAGCAACCAACGCAAAGTTGTTACCCCAGCGAAACCATTTGCTTTGAGTCAGTGTTTTCCGGGGAAATCGGTACTCCCAAAGCGCACACAATCCAAAAACGACAATAAAACAAACAAGGCGAAGCAGGGATGGGTCTTGCATGGGGATTCCTTCTATCATTCTAAGGACACTGTAAGTACAATCGTGCCACTTTTCTAGATCTATCGTTATTGTCCATGAGAATCCACGCTTTTCACCGTTTATATCAACATCGTTTGTCCATTGCTACCAAACCGTTTAACGCGCGCGGGTGTAAAGTGGTTCGATGTGAGTTCTGTAAAATCAAACAAGACAGCTGTATCTGTGCACATCAACCAGACGTAAATACGAACGTCGCGACTATGTTGATCTTGTCAGACAACGAAATATTAAAACCAAGTAACACTGGTCGATTGATTCTCGATACAGTAAAAGACAGTTACGCTTACCTATGGCATCGCACAGAGCCAAATCAAGAAATGTTGGATGTCTTAAAAGATGACAACTATCAAGCTGTTGTAGTGTTCCCCGAAGACTATACAGATGACAAATCGCGCGTGGTTCAAAACCTGCCACAAATGCGTGACCCAAACAAAACACTATTGCTGATCTTTATTGATGGTAGCTGGCGCGAGGCTCGTCGAATTTTTCGTCGCTCAGAATATCTGCAAGATTTACCTGTGTTATCGATTGAGCCTGAGTCAGTTTCTCAATACATGATGCGAAAGTCAGACAACGAACAACATCTTTCGACAGCCGAAGTGGCGAGCTTGGTTTTGAAACAGGCTGGTGAAGAGCAGGGTGCCAAGACTTTACAACTATGGTTTGAGACATTTCGGGAAAGTTACATGTTAAGTAAGACACGTTATAAGTCGGATCCAACCAAACCAAGCCTGAATGCTTTCATAGATCATACTAAAAGTGAGACGTCACTCTAACCTTTAACCGCTTTGTGCTGACTTGTTGTTCAAACAAACTCAAACACGGGATAAGTTTGTCATCTATCACGGTTTGTAGGGGGAGTGTTATGGATAATGCTCTTTAGTTGTTTATTTACAAAAATTTATTTGCCCGAATTTAGGGAAAAATTGGAGAGATTTCATGTATTACGGCTTCGATGTTGGCGGCACAAAGATTGAGTTTGGTGCGTTCAATGAAAAACTTGAGCGAGTAGCGACAGAACGCGTACCAACGCCCACTGAAGATTATCAACTGCTACTTGATACAATTGCCGGTTTGGTAAAGAAGTACGACAACGAATTTTCTTGCGAAGGCAAAATTGGTCTTGGGCTTCCTGGAATGGAAGATGCTGACGACGGCACAATGTTGGTTGTTAACGTACCAGCTTCAACAGGGAAACCACTACGCAAAGACTTAGAAGCACTGATTGGTCGTAGCGTGAAAATTGAAAATGATGCGAACTGTTTTGCGCTTTCAGAAGCGTGGGATGATGAGCTTAAAGATGAACCATCAGTAGCAGGCCTAATTTTAGGTACTGGCTTTGGTGGCGGTTTAGTTTACGAAGGCAAAGTATTCTCTGGCCGTAATCACGTTGCAGGTGAGTTAGGCCATATGCGTCTTCCTCTTGATGCTTGGTTCCACCTTGGCGACAACGCACCTCTGTTAGGTTGTGGTTGTGGCAAGAAAGGTTGTTTAGACAGCTATTTATCAGGTCGTGGCTTCGAACTGATTTACGAGCACTACTTCGGTGAGAAGAAGAAAGCGATTGAGATCATCCAGGCTTACAATGAAGGTGAAGCACAAGCCGCTGAACACGTAGACCGTTTCATGGAACTACTGGCTATATGTTTTGCGAACCTGTTTACGGGTCTTGACCCACATGTAGTTGCTCTGGGTGGTGGTCTTTCAAACTTCGAACTTATCTACGAAGAAATGCCAAAGCGTATTCCTAAATATCTGTTGTCTGTAGCGAAATGTCCGAAGATCATCAAAGCGAAACACGGTGATTCAGGCGGTGTTCGTGGCGCTGCATTCCTTAACATTAAGTAATCGTTACTTACGTTAAGATAGTTAAGGTTAGATAGTCAAAAGCATAAATAAAAATGCCGCAATCTCGAAAGAGGTTGCGGCATTTTTTATTGTTCGGTGTTTTCGTTTCTTTAGCTCTTAACTTCTTAGCTTTTAACTCTTAACTCTAAAGTGAAAACGAAAAGCTAGAAGCTACAGATCGAGAAAAATAAGCCAGAGGGCTTACTTCTTCTTTTTACCAACACCAAGGTTGTCTTTTTGCTTCAACGTAAGCTTAGTAAAGCCAAGCTTGCGGAAATAGTTATCTTGGTAGTTACGAACCGCTTTAGTATCAGAAATAAACTCAAGCTGTTGCTCAGTTTTTAGGTACTCAGTGATGTCGATACCTTCGGCTGCAGCGACAGCTTCTTGGATCGTGCGGTGTTCTTGTTTTGAAAACAGTAACTCTTTGTCTTCGTCTTTGTAAGTGTACAGAATGGTACGAGCCATGGTGCTCTCCAATAGAATTATTACTTTGCGCGCACTCTACATAAAAACAGTACGTGGCTCAAGGTTATGATAAAAAATCTTAAGATTATCGTTCTAAACGTTTGGCGTCATTTAAGCTTTTGTCTTTAAGGAAACGAACAGGTTGTTTTTCACGAAACAAACACAAAAGAAAGCCCCTCAACATCGAAAGCTCGATAGAAGGGGCTTCATCTATGTCTTGGCGAAGATCTTCCAAAGCAATTAAAAAGCAGCTAAGTTAATTAAAGATCTGGTAAGTCAATTTAGGTCTCATTGAACCTTAAATTAAACACGCCCTTGAAGAGGAATGATCGTCACTGTTTCGCCGACTTTCACGGTATCAACCGCTGGCGAGATTTCGATTAAGCAGTTCGCTTCGCTCATTGAACGTAGAATACCTGAACCTTGCTTACCGGTTGTTTTTACTTCAAGCACGCCTGATTCGTTCATTGAGAACACACCACGGCTGAACTCAGTACGACCTTGACGAGAACGTAATTGCTCAGTTGCTATCGCGTTCGCTTTCACTGGTGTCCAGTTAGTTTGACCTTGTAGCTTGCGGATTGCAGGTTCTACAAAGTTAATGAACGACACCATCACGGCTACTGGGTTGCCCGGTAAACCGAAGAAAGGTTTGTCTTCAATTTTTCCGTAAGCAAGAGGGCGACCTGGACGCATGTTGATACGCCAGAAGTTAATCTCGCCCAGCTTATCTAACGCGAGTTTGATGTAGTCAGCATCACCAACAGACACGCCACCAGACGTCAGAACCATATCAGTTTCTAAAGAAGCAGAATGCAGTACATCCATCATCTTTTGTTCGTCATCTTCAATGATGCCGTAATCGACGATGTCACAGCCGAGCTTTTGAAGCATGCCAATAATCGTAAAACGGTTCGAGTCGTAGATAGAGTTTGGTTTTTGCTCGCTACCCGGCGCCTGAACTTCATCGCCCGTAGAGAACACGCCCACTTTAACTTTACGCAGAACAGGGCAGGTGCCAAAACCTAACGACGCCATCATGCCCATTTCAGGTGCTTCAATGCGGGTGCCTCGTGTAAAGACGGGTTGGCCGATCTCTAAATCTTCACCTGCCATACGGACATTTTGTCCAACAGAAATTTTAGCATCAGGGAAGCGAACTTTGGCGCCATCTTGCACGGCTTGCTCACGCATCACAACAACATCAACGCCATCTGGCATTGGTGCACCCGTCATGATCTTAACAGCTTCACCTTGTTGAACGGTTTTGTCGTAGCTGTGACCAGCCATAACTTCAGCAACAATGTTGTAGCTATCCAATTCAAGATCTTCACTACGAATCGCGTAGCCATCCATTGCAGAATTAGTATTCTGTGGGACGTTGATTGGCGAGATCACATCTTCAGCCAACACACGACCGTAGCCTTGCAGTAATTCAACACTCTCTGTGAGATCAAGCGCGTCAATGCTATCAACAATCTTTTGTTGGCCCTGAGTTACGGTTAAACCTGCAGGAGAGAACGAATCACAACACACGGCAGGCGTGTTGTCTTTTGACTCTGAACACGACGCTGTTTTGTTTCTTGTCGATGAAGAGGCGAATGAGTGAGCATATTTGATAATAAAATCACGAATCGCTTCTAAGTCATTGATCGCCATTTGAGGCAGGTCAGATTCAACGTGGCTATCAGCAGCAATAGCAATGATGTTGTCATCGTTTTGGTACAACCAAGGTTTACCCACTTCATCACGGTGAAGCTCGATTTTAGGGAAAGCAATGTTCTTACAGCCTTCAACCAAAATTAGATCAAGTGTGTTGGTATCAAAGCGAGTCAACAGGTAATCAAAATCGGCTTCCGCTTCTGGAGTCTCAGTCATCATCACGTGACGGTTTCGAGAAGCTATCAGCATTTGATTTGCGCCCGCTTTGCGTAAACGGTAGCTGTCTTTACCCGGCTTATCGACATCGAAATCGTGGTGGGCGTGCTTAAGAACACCGACTTTTAAACCCGCATTAGTCAGCAGAGGCAGCAACGCTTCAAGTACGGTTGTTTTGCCTGTGCCACTGTAAGCAGCAAACCCCAATAGAGGAAGGTTAGGGCGTTGTTTAGAATCTTTCATTATTGAAGCGTTCCGAATTGGGTGAGTTCTTCTGGCGTGTTTAGATTCACAAAGCAGTTAGGAGAATCGCTAAAATCAACGTATTCGGTGACACACTCTTTGTATAGCAAGATAATTTTACGATCACCACGTTCCAAAAACGCTTCTAACTTTGGTAGAACACGTTTGTGGAATAGGGTGAATACTGGTTGCTTAAATTCGCCATCATGCGCGACAAGAATGTCGCTGTCTTCTTTTACTGCTGCACAAAAACGCTCAACAAGGTCGTCACTGATTTGAGGGCTGTCGCAAGGAACAAAGCCTACCCAATCTGTGGTCGCGTTTTTAAGGCCAGCGTGAATCCCACCCAAAGGGCCTGGGTAGTCAGGGAAAGAATCGGACACAACCGGTGCAAATGCTTGGTAACTGTCTAAGTTACGGTTGGCATTGATGCTAATGCTGACATCTTGTTGAGACAGCTTGTTTATAACGTATTGAATAAGCGGAGAACCGTTGAGCTCAACGAGTCCTTTATCTTTTCCGCCCATACGGCTGGCTTGTCCGCCAGCCAAAATAACCCAACTAGTTTGCGTTGGAAGCAGCATAAATATTCTCTTGTGCTTTATCTTTCTGAATAACTTGCAGAAGCGGCGATTCGGTCAAAGTATTGTCTTTGATCCACCATTGCTTCTTACATAAGTCGGTTAACGCGTTAGTTTGGTGACTAGTAATGACTAAACTTGCGCCTCTCTGAAGAAGATCTTCGGCCATAATCACCAATCTTTCAATAGATTCTTTGTCTAAAGAAGCACTTGGTTCATCCATAAGTAAAATTGAAGGCTTAAGAATCCAAGCTCGTGCCATTGCAACGCGTTGGCGCTCACCACCAGACAACACAGAAATGTGCTCATCTGCCAGGGTTTCTAAACCTACCATTCTCAACGCATTAATTATTTGAGCTCGCTTATCTTTTTGACTCTCTTTATTAAAGCGAATGCCATAAGCGACATTTTGGTACACCGAACCATCAAAAAGATAAGGGGTTTGATGCAGATAAATGATGTCTTTGAATTTGAGCCTAGGGAATAGGCTCTGCTGCCAGTTTTGTGTCGGAGACTGAATGCGGCCAGAACTTGGCTGAATCAATCCAGATAATATTTTAAGTAGAGTCGTTTTACCCACGCCATTATCCCCTTTGAGGTAAATGGCATCGTTAGGGCCGATTGACAATTCAGGGATATGGAACAAAACACGCTCTTTGTAGCGCATTGAAATCTGCTGCGTTGTTATTTTTATACTCATGACAGCGTTCCTAAGTTCTCAAGTAGCCTTTTCCTCTCACACTGGAAAGGAAAAAGTTAAGGGCTAATGCCAATGCTAATAAAACCATACCAAGTGCCACACCTTGAGCGAATGCGCCTTTGTGGCTTTCCATTGCGATAGCTGTTGGGATATTTCTTGTCATCCCCATAATGTTGCCACCAACCATCATTGAACAACCAACCTCAGTGACGATACGAGAAAAGGCAGCGATAGTTGCAGCTAAAAGAGGGAAGCGCGTTTCCCAAATTAAGGTACATGCCACACGTGTTGTTGATACGCCAAGCGTGCGCGCCGTTTCAACCGCTCGGCGGTCACTGGCCTGCAGAGCACCGTGCATCATCGCAACTAGGATAGGAAAACAGATCAGCATCTGACCTAAAATCATCGCCTTTTGGGTAAACAGCAATTGCCAATCACCGAGCGGGCCGGAACGAGAAAGCATCATGTACATCAACAAACCAATAACCACAGTCGGTATCGCTTGTAGGGTGTTGATCACCGATAACAATGCCCATTTCCCGGGGAACTCAGTATAAGCCAATAAGAAAGCCAAAAGGATTGCAGGAACAATCACTAATGAGATGGCGGACAAAGATACGCTGAAGGATACCGCGACGATTTGCCACAATTCGTGGTCAAAACTCACGAGTAGGTTCATTGCATCAATCGTTGTTTGCCATAGGGTCATGATGTATCTCGTTTAAAGCGACAATAAGTCTTAAAAAGTAATGCTGATATTTGGGTAATAGCTGACACTGGATTAATGATACGGGGTGAGTCAGCTATTCATTGTTTTCGAGTTCACTATTCACCCTGTAAGAATAGTGCAATGACGACTACTCTGCGCTAGCAACAAACAGTTGTTTACCGTGAAGTTTAAAGTCGTTAATCAGCTTCTGACCTTTAGGGTTAACCAGCCAATCACTGAATACTTTCGCTGCTTGGTAGTTGATGCTTGGGTAGCGTTCTGGGTTAACAAGAATCACTTGGTAAGGGTTAAATAGGTTTTTGTCGCCTTGGAACAACACTTTAAGGTCAAGTTTGTTTTGGTAAGCCAACCAAGTACCACGGTCTGTCATGGTGTAGCCTTGCATTTCAGACGCCATATTCAGAGTTGGGCCCATTCCTTGACCAACGCTGCGATAGCCGCCGAAGTTTGGCTCCATATTAGTTTGCGCCCAAATACCCATCTCTTTCTTATGAGTACCAGAGTCGTCCCCACGAGAAACAAACGTCACGTTGTTGTTCGCGATTGCTTTAAACACATCAGCCACTGCTTTTTGAGATTCAATCTTCGCAGGATCGCTTTGTGGGCCAACGATAACAAAATCGTTGTACATCAGCTTACGAGGTAAAACGCCGTAACCCTTTTCAACGAAATTCGCTTCTGCCTTTGGTGCATGGGTCATAACCAAATCAACATCGCCGTTTTCACCCATGCGAAGTGATTTACCTGTACCTGCTGCGAGAACATCGACCTTAATACCAGAGTCTTTTTCGAACTCAGGTAACAAGTAGTCCAGTAAGCCTGAGTGGTAGGTACTTGTGGTTGTTGCCAATTTGATATGAGTGATGTCTTCTGCGCTACTAGCCGTGTAACTGACGATAGATAGAGCTGCAATAGTTAGAGGAATTGCTTTCATTATTACTATGTCCATTTTGTTATAAATGAATGACATGCCTCCATTTTTAAAGGGCTCGAAGAAGGGCATGTGCATAAGACGCTAATTGCTGTAATTAGGAATCTACACCTTATAAGCAATCTTAATGCCAATAAATAGTGCATCAGATTTCATTAAATTGCTGTTATTTCAAACGAAACTGCGTCATTTACCCCGTTAAAATAAATCAAAACATGAGCTAGGACAAAATGTCGCACATTGCCCCTGTCGTACAAAAGGTTAATTGGTACACTCTGTCCCAACTTTCCCCAGCGGCTAATCATTATGTCTTTACCTAGTTCACCTGCATCGAACCTAAACCCCAGCACATTGACTCAATATCAAGCATTTTCCGTCTTGGTCGTGGACGATGAAGTTGGGATGCAGGCTATTCTAAAGAAAGCTCTGGGTAAGTTCTTTGGCAAGGTATCGAGTGCCGGATCCGTTGAAGAAGCAGAAATACTGCGTTCGAGCGAGCACTTTGATCTGATCGTTCTTGATATCAACCTGCCAGGACGTTCTGGTATTGAGTGGGAAGAAGCGTTTAACGACAACGACAAACGTGCCGATGTTATTTTCATGACTGGCTATGCCGATCTAGAGATGACCATATCCGCGCTTAAGCTTGGCGCTTCAGATTTCATTCTTAAGCCGTTCAACTTAGAACAGATGATACAAGCTGTTCTACGTTGTATGGATAAGCGACTTGATCAAAGAATGCAATACGCGTTGAAGCGTGATGTTAGCCGTCATATCAAGACGGAGTTGATTGGTAATTCAGACAAAACTAAGCAGCTTAAATTGCTGATCAGTCAATTCGCACCGTCTCGAGCATCAGTGCTTATAGAAGGTGAGTCGGGTACAGGTAAAGAGTTAGTTGCTCGTGGTGTACATGAAGCCAGCAAAAGAACAGGGCCATTCGTGCCAATCAACTGTGGCGCAATTGCGCCTGAACTTCTAGAAAGTGAGCTATTCGGGCATACCTCTGGCGCATTTACCGGCGCTAAGAAAAACCGTGAAGGTCTATTCAGAGTCGCAAGTGGCGGTACCTTGTTCCTCGATGAAATCGGTGAAATGCCACTGCCAATGCAAGCAGCGCTGTTGCGTGTGTTAGAGCAACGCACTATTCGTCCTGTCGGTAGCGAGAAAGAAATTGCTGTTGACGTACGAGTAGTGGCAGCGACTAACCGAAACCTTCAAGAAGAGGTCGAAAAAGGGCACTTCCGTCGCGATCTGTTCTACCGACTCAATGTGCTTAAAATCGATGTTGTGCCATTAAGAGAACGTCCATCGGATCTGATTGAGCTAGTTCCATATTTCACTCGTTTGTTATCTACTGAGCTGGGTGTGCCCATCCCAAACTGGGCGCATGAAGATATTTTGGCGATGAATGAATACGAATGGCCAGGCAATATCCGTGAACTAAAGAACTTAGTTGAAAGATGCATTCTTTTAGACAAGCCACCAGCGCACTATTGGCGCGAAATTAATGGCGATCCTGCGCCCACCTGCATTTCAGTGACGGTGTCACATGGTGCGGAAATACCAAACTTGAATAACGTAGACGCTGCTGAGGGTTACCCAAACACTTGGACACTCAAGGAAGTAGAAAAATCTCACATCGAACAACTGGTGAGTTTCCATGATGGTAACAAATCTGCAGCAGCGAGAGATCTCGGTGTGGCGCGTAAAACACTAGAGCGTAAGTACAAAGATTGGAACACAGAAGGCTCTGAATATGCCGATTAGACGTCATTGGTGGACTAAGTGGGCGTTCCGGTTCAAAACCATGGTGCGTTATCGTCTGTTATTTTTGACGTCAGCGCCGATCATCTTAACGTTATGTGCTCTGGTTGCGATCACTTTGTATTGGTCGGTTCATTATACGTGGCAGGGGGCATTGATCGATGTTGATGAGCGTTTGGATGTTGCCGACAACAGTATCCATCTCATTCAAAACCAACAGGCCTACAACGTTCAAGCATTTGCTGAGTCTTATAACTTCCGACTAAAGCTCACGAGTGATATTCCTCAAAAAGAGCTCACTCGTTGGGTCTCTGAAAACAAATCTCGCTATGAACTCGATTTTTTGCGTTGGCGAAGCGTTGAGAGTATGAAAAAAAAGCTTGAATACCTCAACCTAACACACAAAGAGTCATTCTTTAGTGTATTGAGCAAAAATGAACTCAACGATCTAGACCAAAACCTAGCAAGGCAAGCCGAAGTTCCAATGCTCAATAGCCAAAACGTTGAAACTCGGGGTTTGGTTAGCCGCACCGTTGTGTCGATTCGAGATGAGAATGACCAAGTAATTGGCTTTCTAGACGGTGGTATCCTACTCAACAACAGTACTCAGTTAGTTGATCAGATCAGCAACTTGATCTATCCGCAACGTGATGGTTTTAACCGCCGTATTGGTACGGTTACCGTATTCCTTGATGATCTGCGCGTTAGCACTAATGTGCCATTAAGCAGTGAAGAAAGTGCGGGGCGCGCAATAGGCACTCGCGTTTCGCATGAGGTTCACTCAAAAGTGTTAAACGAGGGCAAAGAGTGGTTGGATCGTGCTTACGTTTACGACGCTTGGTACATCACCGCGTATCAACCAATTCATGACCAATTCGATAACGTCATCGGCATGCTTTATACCGGCTATCTAATCTGGCCACTCGTAGAGACGTATCTGACTAACCTTGGTGAAATCAGCATCACCATCATATTACTGCTGTTAGCTTCAGGTTTGATCGTACACCGTGGTGCACGCGATCTTTTCAACCCAATTGAACGAATCCATAAAGTTGTAAAGCTCGTCCAAATGGGGCAAGACAAGCGAATCGGAACGTTGGGTTTGGATGATCAACACGAACTTACGTTGCTTGCGAAACAGTTCGACAAAATGTTAGATCTGCTCCACGAGCGTAATCAAGAGATTCAACAAGCGGCGTCTGAACTCGAATGTAAGGTTCACTCTCGTACCGCCAGTTTGAAAGAGAAAACTGAAGAACTCGAACTGCACATCCAGCTTCTCAACCAAGCTAGAGATAAGCTGGTAGTCAACGAAAAATTAGCCGCGTTAGGTGAGTTAACCGCAGGTATTGCTCATGAAATCAATAACCCGACAGCCGTAATTCTTGGCAACGTTGAACTAATGAAGTTTGAACTCGGCGATGAAATGAGCCGTGTAGACGAAGAAGTCCACGCCATTATGGAGCAGATTGACCGAATCCGAAATATCACACGAAGCTTGCTTCAATACAGTCGACACGGCGGTGTACAAGACGAAATTACGTGGCAACATATCAATCCAATAGTGGATGAAAGTATTACGCTCGTAAAAACAGGCGCGAAAAAGAAAGGCATTGTCTACGTATCACAACTGCATGCTAAAACGTCTGTCGAAGTTAACCGCAACCAATTGCTGCAAATTCTAGTGAACCTGCAAATGAACGCGATTCACGCGATGGACGGACAGGGCACATTGACTATCTCAAGTGAAGACTGGGTTGAAAATGGTGTGTCTCATGGTGCGATCGTTCATGTTGAAGATGAGGGCTGTGGTATTAAGGAAGAACAACTGAAACGTATTTTCTCGCCTTTCTATACCACCAAAAGAGACGGCACAGGCTTAGGTTTGTCCGTTTCTCAAAGTATTTTGAGCCAAACGGGTGGCGAAATACGAGTTGAATCCGAAGTAGGTAAAGGAAGTCGCTTTAGTATCTATCTTCAGCAAAAAGCCACACCGCAGTTGTTGGTGTCTAACCTTTAATCAAAGTTTGAACCACAAAGACATAAAAAAACACCTCCGCACTTAAGGTAAGTTCGGAGGTGTTTTTATTTATGGCTAATCATTTGAAATGAATACAAGCCATTTCAAACGATTACGAGCGCCCAAAACATGAAAAGCGTTAAGCCTAATGCGCTGCCACTGAAATCTTCGGTGGGTTGATGTTGTGCTTCTTAAACTCTTTCATCACACGCAGGGTAATGTCGGTTTCAAACAATTTCTCATACGCGGTGTCCACCACATAAGCCTTACACGTCAACTGTATCGCTAGGTAGTTGTCGGTAATCGTCTGTTTAACCAGAACCGTTACAGGCTTTGGTAAGTGTATGTAACGACTTGAAGACGCGGCTTCTTGAATCAGGTCGCGGGCTAGGGTGATGTCTTCATTCATACCGACGTAAAACGGAATCACCACTTGCATGTCCAATGCGCCATAGTTACCACTGGTGGTCACTTCATTTAAGAACTTGTTATTCGGGATCGTAATGATGTCGTCATTTAGGGTTCTCATTCGAACAGAACGTAAACCAATGGTAATGATGTCACCATAGTTACCTTCAAACGTGACGCGGTCACCAACTTGAAAGGGTCTGTCAATCATCACAGTGATGCCAGCGATAAACGATGCTGCCAAGTCTTTAAGCGCAAAGCCGACCGACACGGCGAGGGTACCACCAATCAAAGCTAAGATTTGGTCGTTGATTCTAAAGCTCATCATGAACACGATAAGACCGGTGCTGACGTAGATAAAGAACTGAGTAAACGATTGCAGCTTTTGTAGCAGCATTCGATATTGCACGAACTGACTACCAAAACTGGTCACCAACGAATTGATGAACTTGAGCAACAACCACATTGCGGCAATAACGATCATGGAGAAGAACACGCCGCTCCATCGCACCAAGCTCGCTATCTTAGATATGTTTTCTACGTTAGCTAACTCTTCCGTCGCAAAGGTCGGGAAACTGACAGCACTTGCCAAGCCAACAAATAGTAGGATAAATAACTTCTTCATTTTACTTCACCAGTAGATGTTGACGATCAAGAACGTTAGTAATGTGGCGGAACCAGTGCTCGGAAATTCGAGCCTTTTCTTCATGCCAACCAATATAACCACGGCTTTCAAAGTAACGCAGAATCCCCGTTATCTCTGCCGTGCTCAGCTGTGTACATTCAGACAACACTTCTGGAGAAGCGATTTCCAGTTGCACAATAGAACGCAGTACAGCCAACATAGGTTTCGGCATATTCTCCAGTTCCTGCGCTTCAGGAACGTGGAACAAACGTACCACGGCTTGATCTGTCTCTTTATTGCGGTTCAAAGAGAGCCTAAAGAAACGCAGCGCAACGGTAGGGTTGCCATCAGAGTAGTGCCACAAGATTCGATAGAAGCCTTGGCGTGCACGATCTTCCTCGCTCATGTCATCTTGGTCCCATTGCTTAGGGACAACTAAGCCATCAAAAGACAACGGCTTCTCAAGCTCTGTATTGATACGGCTATTTAGAAGTTCACCCACTTGTTTCTCTGTCCAACGCGGAAGGAAGCACACCAAATCAAACAGCAGACGCTCGCCACGCGCTCGATCAACAAATCGCCAGCTTGATTTGGCAATCGATATCACGACACGGTGATTCTTTTTAGAACGACGCAGAAGGTTGGTCAGACGAATCAAATCAGACAGGCCACCGACCATTGGTTTCACCAGTCGTTGTGCGTTGTCTATCGCAATCAAGTAAGTGGTATTGCTCTTACGCAGGTGCGCTAAGATCTGAATCTCAGTCGCTTCTTCTTCCAAGCCGATGCTCACGGCTAAATGCGCTAAGAGCTCTTGATAACCCGCGTAAGGGCAACTTACATATACGGGCTCAGCGTTAGATACTTTGTGCAGCAAGGTATAAAGCAGCGTTGTCGCGCCCACACCACGCTCGCCTGAAACAATACAGATAGCTGGGCTGTCTGACATCAAATATCGAGACAATTGCTTAACCTCGTCACCGGCATAGTCAATCAACGTACTGTCTATATTACCCGGCAGAATGTATTCATACGTTTGATCCCCTTTGATTCGAACCAAGTTTTGCTGATTCTTATCAAGGTCAGACTGCTTAGCCACTTCGATTCTAAACAGATACGCTAAAGCTTGACTAAATAGCGTGTAGTTAGACAGCAAGGCCATGATGCGGTGTTGGAAGTTGTAAACGCTCAGCCACACGATACCAATGGCCGTCGCCAGTATATTAAGTAACAAGGTATCTTTACGGTTTACCGCCCAATTCACCCATACCGGACGATCAGAAATGTGTTGAAGTGTATCAAAGACCTTCGCTCTCCATAACCTGAGCACTGACACCGTAACCAATACAAACCAGAAAAACAGGGCGCTATATATCCAACTATAAATCGTGCCTTTACCTAGCGTAATGCTCGATATCTGTAGAATCACCCCCGCAACAATGAAGCTCCACACATAACGGCGAATAGTTGATAGGCGCAGCGCGATCACTTCTTGATTGGATGTACGACCTAAACGGTAGGCAAATTCCAAAATAAAGCTGATGGCAATCGAACCACCGAGAATCCACCATGTGAATATTTCGAGGAAAATCAGGTGTTGCAAGCTAGGGATGTTTGAAAGCACTCTCAATGAAAGCGTGATGGCAATTAGCCAAGCAATCGCACGTTCAGCGCGGCTGATGTACCAAATGACACGAACCAAGAAAGGAGGGGTCGTTTTCGCTTCAAGAAAGTTAATTCGAAACAACTCAATTAAGCGAGTGCTGTTAGCAAGCCACCACACTAAACCGAAATAGATGAATAACACTTTTAACGACGCACCAATCACAGGTACGGGCGAAATAAAGATATCGTTAACTAACGCCTTGAAGCTTCGGATTTGGAAGTATGCAAGATACTCAATATTGAGCTTAGTTAATTCCCACTCTTGCTTGAACTGGGTGACACCATAAGGGCCAAAGCCGGTTAAGCGTTCTTTGTTCGCAGAGTTCGTCTGTTCTAGAAGATGCTGTTTACTGACGTTTAAGTTATTCAATGTGACGTAGCTAGTTTGAACGGCAAACCATTGATCAGCGTCGTTGTTATCTCTATAAGCTTTTATCTGTTGCTCGAAGGTTTTGATTTCCAATTTCTGAACACGCAGAACTTCGGCAAGCAAAATATTAACTTGGCGTTTGTCCGATTGTTCCATGAAAAGGGGATCGGGTAGAGAATCAATACGCTTATCCAGATCAATCGCTATATTGGATACCTGCGGTTGAGATTGTAAGTCATATTCCAAGTTGGCATGACTAGGCCAAGAGAGAATGGTCAAAGTGAGGATTAACAAGCGCGATAGTGAACGCATAAAAGTCTCTTAGAATTATGAGGTTAGGATTACTATAGTTAGATAATCTGACTTTGTGAAATCCAACCCTGTATCGGGGGCGAGTACTTTATTCCTGTTTCAACCGATTTTTTCATGAAATTGTCAGGGATTAGGCTAGTCTTGGCTATGTCTGTTGCTGCTTTGATCGGGTTGGTTTTACTGTAACTGATTAGCATACGATATATTCAATGGTCGGCATGATTTGGGACGTTATATCTCTCCCATTTTAGGGCGCTGTTTGATATTTTGTTTTCCCTGAAAATCAGCGGCTTTTCGTCGATAAATAGAAAATCAAAAGTGTGAGTCAGCTCAAACTATGATTTGGTTGGGTTATCACTACTTAATCGCGGGTAATTGCAATCAAGACTTGCAGTTAAAGCCCCGAAGAAGTAACGTTGCGGCGTTTTTCACATTAAAAAGGTAACGGCATTGATCTCCACAGCAAATATCACCCAACAATTCGGCGCTAAGCCACTTTTCGAAAATATTTCAGTTAAGTTCGGCGAAGGCAACCGCTACGGTTTAATCGGCGCGAATGGCTGTGGTAAATCGACGTTCATGAAGATCCTATCGGGTGAACTTGAGCCAAGTGCTGGTAACGTAAGCTACGATCCAAACGAGCGCGTTGCAAAGCTAAACCAAGACCAATTTGCTTACGAAGAATTCACGGTAATCGACACGGTTATCATGGGTCACAAAGAGCTTTGGGCTATAAAACAAGAACGTGACCGTATTTACTCGCTTCCAGAAATGAGCGAAGAAGATGGCATGAAAGTGGCTGACCTTGAAGTTCAGTTCGCTGAAATGGACGGCTACATGGCAGAAGCTAAAGCCGGTGAGCTTCTTCTTGCGGTAGGTATTGAAGAATCAATGCATTTCGGTCTGATGAGCGAAGTCGCACCAGGTTGGAAACTTCGTGTTCTATTGTCTCAAGTACTGTTTGCAGACCCGCATATCATGCTTCTTGACGAACCAACGAACAACCTGGATATGGACACTATTAAGTGGTTGGAAGATACGCTAAACCAACGTAACTGCACAATGATCATCATTTCGCACGACCGTCACTTCCTAAACTCTGTTTGTACACACATGGCTGACCTTGATTACGGCGAACTTCGTCTATTCCCTGGTAACTACGATGAGTACATGACGGCTGCGACTCAAGCTCGTGAACGTCTACTGTCTGACAACGCTAAGAAGAAAGCACAAATTGCTGAACTTCAAACGTTCGTATCTCGCTTCTCTGCTAACGCATCTAAAGCGAAGCAAGCAACGTCTCGTGCTAAGCAGATCGATAAGATCCAACTAGACGAAGTTAAAGCATCTAGCCGTCAAAACCCATTCATCCGTTTTGAACAGTCTAAAGAGCTATTCCGTAACGCACTTGTGGTTGAAAACCTATCTCAAGGTTTTGAAGAAGACCTATACAACAAGTTCGACGGTATTTTCGAAGTAGGTGAGCGTGTTGCTATCATCGGTGAAAACGGTGTAGGTAAAACAACACTACTTAACACACTAGCTGGCGCTCTTGAGCCACGCACTGGTGAGTACAAGTGGTCTGAAAACTCAAACATCGGTTACTACGCTCAAGATCACGCTCACGATTTCGAAACAGACATGAACCTGTTTGACTGGATGAGCCAATGGCGCCAAGAAGGCGAAGACGAGCAGGTTGTTCGTGGTTTCCTAGGTCGTATGTTGTTTGGTCAAGACGACATTAAGAAATCTGTAAAGGTTATCTCTGGTGGTGAGCAAGGTCGTATGCTTCTTGGTAAGATCATGATGCATAAACCAAACATCCTGCTAATGGATGAGCCAACAAACCACATGGATATGGAATCTATCGAAGCGCTTAACTTGGCTCTTGAGAACTACAAAGGCACATTGTTCTTCGTATCTCACGACCGTGTATTCGTAGACTCGCTTGCAACTCGTATCCTTGAAATCAAAGATGGCAAGATCAACGATTTCCGCGGTACTTACGCAGAATTATTGAAAGCACGCGGCTAAGCTTTAAGTTAGCCTTAGCTTTCAACTCAATACGTTGGAAACTAAGCCAAAAGCCAAAAGCTATAAACTGAAAATTAAAAACGCCGTCATACTGAAAAGCATGACGGCGTTTTTGTATCTAACTAAGTTTCTATGTATCTATCCTTGACGAATCACTAACTCTTTACATCAGAACTTTACAATTAGAAGCGGTTAGTGAATCACCAATCAAACTTACGCTTTTTTTCCGACTGCTGATTATTCACCTTTCACATCAAAATCAATCTTCTCTGCGCCAGTGAACACTTGGAAACGCAGGCCTTTAGCGCGGGCAATAGTCGTGATACCAAATTTCTGAGCCAAATCTAAGCCCATTTGCGTTACGCCAGAACGTGATAGCAGAACTGGGATACCCATCTGTGCGACCTTGATAACCATTTCTGACGTCAAACGACCTGTTGTATAGAAGATCTTATCATCACCTGACTCTTTGTTAAGCCACATCTCACCAGCCAATGTATCAACGGCATTGTGTCGGCCAACATCTTCAACAAACGATAGAACTTTGTCGTCTTTACAAACCGCGCAACCATGGACTGCGCCAGCTTTCTTGTAGGTATCGTTGTAATGAGTCAATGCTTCAAGCGCAGTGTAGATTTCAGATTGCTTAATCTTGTTTTGAGGCACTTGGTAATCTTCCAACTGCTTCATTACGTTGCCATACATGGTTCCCTGACCGCAGCCCGAGGTCACTGTCTTCTTCTTAAGCGCTTGCTCAAGTTGGCTCGTGTCTTCTTTGGTGATGACTGCAGCAGAACTGGTTTCCCAATCGATGATGATAGATTCAACCGCTTCTGGATCTGAAAGGAAGCTTTGGTTCTTCAAATAACCCAAGACTAAAGATTCAGGGCGCGAGCCGAGTGTCATCAGGGTTACGATCTCTTTCCAGTTCAACATAACGGTAAGAGGGCGTTCGCAAGCGATCTGTTTAGTTAGTTTCTCACCATATTCGTCGAACACTTCAACTTCGATTGTCTGAAGTGGGTTTTCGCTGGTCTTTATTATGTTTGGTTTTACCACAGTCACATCCTACTTAATGAGATAGCGATTTTAAGAGATAAGAAGTTAACAAGAGGGTCTAACGCCGTTCTTGTTCATCGATTCTTTAGCTCATGCTTAAAGCAAATCTCATTCCAAAATAACGGGTATTCAGGAAAACATGAAGCATTTGATTAAAATAGCGCAAAATATGGGAGTTCACCGAGTGGAGTTGTCTGAAATAACCAGTATCGACTAACGTTATAGTGACAACTTGATAACGAACGCTATAGATACGCTCTCGCAGTTAATCCGTATTGGCGTGTTTATTGCTTTATGGGGTGTATATGATTGCGCACAGTACAAAATGTCCTAAGTGCATTCAGGCCGAAGAAAATCAATTGGGTGAAGTATGTCTGAGATAAAAGAATTCAAAGAACAATATGAAAAAACAGAAGCAGCTTGGCCAATCGGTGTCCAAAGAATAGAAAAAGAGATCAAAACAGGTATCTGGGTAACGACGCAATGGGAATTGACCGGGTTTGAACTGTCGCCAGAAGACGATGCCCAAGACGTTTGTTTACTCCAATTACATAAAGACGAGCGTACAGACTATCGATTCAACCTAAGCTCTCAGCAACCTAAGCTTTTCTTAGTAATGGATAATGTCGATTCTGATGTTAAGCCCGTCATTCAGTTACTTACTGCCTCACAAACCGTTGCAGGGCAATACATGGACGGTGACAACCAAGTGCTTTCCTACGACATTCCATTACCAGTACAAGCTTGGATGGAAGCGTTCATCGGTCGTCATGGCGAGTTATTAGAAACAAGACGTAAGAAACGCAAAGGCGCGGGAAGATCAAATGGCAACTAACTTCTTTAGTCGTTGGTCTCAACGAAAGCTTGATGAATCCACTGACGAACCTTGGGAAGTAGAGCAAACACTGGAAGCAACAGCACTCACTCCCTCTGATTCTTCATCTTCTGAGATTTCACCTGCTGATCTTTCGTCTGAAATGGAATCAGCAACGCCTCAGTCTTTAGAGAGTGAAACTTTAGAAACCAATGAAGAAGTTCACGCTGCTGACACTCAAGGTTCCGTACCAGAAGCCACTGAAGATTTGTCTGTAGCTCAATTATTGGTTTCAGAAGCATCAGAAAGCGTAAAAAAAGCGGCATTGCGTAAATTATTCCTCTCAGAAGAATTCAACGTTCGTGATGGTTTAGATGATTACGACGACGATTACAGTAATTTGAAGTCTCTTTCTGAAGGGGTTGCGGAAACCTTACGAGATTGGGTTAAAGATAAGACGGAAGAAGAAACCACACCAGAAGAAGAGCAAGTCATTGATAATAAAGATGAGGGTGACGTTTTAGAAGGTACTGAAAGCGATCTTGAGGTATCTGATAATGAATTTGAAACGTCAGAAAGTGCCGAAATAACCGAACAAGAAAGAGATCTGTATAAAAACACAGTATCAGATGATAACGCTACAATGTCAGACGAGGCTGACCTGAAAGAGATGGGACAAAATATACCACACAAAGAATAGGTACATTTTGACTAAATACTCAATGAACCGCTTGAGACAAAATGTCCCAAGCGGTTTTTTTATACGCACAATAAACGCTATAAAGAATTAAATTATTGATATATAAGGCTTATTGAATTGGCATGGCATTTGCTAAATAACGTTTATTATCAACTTTTTTGTAGATAGACGAATTCATAGTCTGACGAGCGGGATACTGGCTAAAGGGTTAGTTGTTAACGGATTACTCAGCAAGTTCTCTATCGCTTACTACAATGAAGGTTGAACAGATTATCCATGTCCAAAGATGGAACTGAGCAATGCTTAAACAATTATTAGAACAAGCAACTTCAAATAACGCTAAAGCAAGACTGTATGCATTTGAAAATACAGTTGAGTTAACAAATCTGATTCCACCTACTGTTAGCTACGAAAGCGGCGGTAATACTCTTATTATTGGTCCAACTGCGATCATCGAAAGTGCTGCGGCTCAATTACCTCAATTGACGAGCTTAACCTTATTGTCGACAGACGGCGAAAAGGGCAAAAACCCAGAACTGTACTTCGCGAATTCGGTTCAAGTATCCGGTTTCCTTGGCACGTTTGAAGTTGTGATTGAGAGTAAAGGCACATCAAGCAACTTGGCGAAAATCGCGATTAATCACGATTGTTTCGATGTTGTTCTAGACCTATGTCTGAATAGCTGCATGACAGAAGAAGTGCCTGTACCGGGTTATTACCCAGTGGGCCGAGGCTATCCAAAACTGGCCGAAGCACTGGAAGAGATTCCAACGCTAATGGGTACATTTGATAAGCCTAAGTTCTTCCGTTTAGACACTGACCTTTGTGCGCACAGTTCTCGTGGCGTAAAAGGGTGTGAACGCTGTGTTGACGCTTGTCCTGCTGGCGCACTATCAAGTGAAGGCTCAGACAAAACAGGTCACAAGATCGAGATTAACCCTTATCTATGTCAAGGCGTAGGAACTTGTGCAACAAGCTGTCCTACAGAAGCGATTACCTATGCGCTTCCAAGCCCTGACGATACTCAAAAGTTCATTGAACGTACGCTAGCTAACTATGAACATGCGGGCGGTCTGGATCCAATCGTACTTATCTGTAGCTCTCGTCATGAGACTTACAATGTAATGGCGCTAAAAGCACTACCAGATAACGTTATTCCAATCGTGGTTGAAGAACTGCCTTCTATTGGTATTGATACTTGGTTTGCAGCGCTAGTGAATGGCGCAACTCAGGTTCTGTTTGCTGCTTCTCGTTTTATGCCAGAGACGATCATTCGTGTTCTGAATAACGAAGTAGGGATTGCTCAAGAGCTACTAGACCAAATCGGTGTTCCAAAAGAAACCATCGATATCCTGTATTTAGAATCTCTACGTGAAGGGCCTCCAACACTGTGCGTTGATTCTTTCGACCTTGCACTTGGCGATCTTCAAGGCAATAAACGTCAACGTCTGTTCACAGCACTCGATGCGATGTCTTCGTCTCGTATCCCAGTTGAAAACATTGTTGAACTTCCTTCGAATGCACCATACGGCACGGTTTCGTGTGAAAGCAAAGATTGTACTTTGTGTATGAGTTGTGTGGCGGTGTGTCCTACACGTGCTCTTCATACCGATGGCGCCTCTCCATCCCTTAAGTTTGTCGAACAAGACTGTATTCAATGTGGTCTGTGTGAAAAGGCATGTCCTGAGAATGTTCTTACTCTGACTCCTCGTATGAATTGGGTGAAAGAGGAACGTCAGAACGCTGTTGTGATTCATGAAGAGAAAGCCGCGGAATGTTTACGTTGTCATAAACCATTCGCACCGCAGTCTATGATTGACATGTTACAAAATAAGTTACGCGGTCACTCTCATTTCTCAGATGAGACAGCAATTAATCGTATTGCGATGTGTGAAGACTGCCGTGTGGTAGACATGTTCGATTCAATGGCTCAAGACCCATTGAAACAATTGAAATACTAGGAGTTGGCCTTGGATACTAATTTGGATCAGGCACAAGAGCCTGAGCTCGCAAAAGAATTAAAGCAAGAACAGACACTAAGAACTGAAATCTATCTGGTTCTTTCTGCATTGTTTCGTAGCGCACCTTCTGAAGAGGTGATCGACTTTCTCAAGACGCTAGACATTGAAGCGTCTGAGAGTGCGATGCAAAAGGCTTGGATTGCGATTCAACAAGCCGCAACCGAATCAAACCGCGAAGCACTAGAAGATGAGTATCAAAATCTTTTCATTGGCATTGGCCGCGGAGAGATTGTTCCATTTGGCTCTTGGCATAGAACTGGCGCCATGATGGAAAAACCATTAGCAGAGATTCGTCATGACCTAGAGCTTTTAGGCATTGAACGTGATGATCAAGTGAAAGAACCAGAAGATCATATTGCTGCATTGTGTGAAGTAATGGCGATGCTAACCGGCGAAGAAGAAGCGCTTCAACAAGCCGTTTTCAATAAGCATCTTGGCCCTTGGTTTAACTCTTTTACACGTCAGCTTGAAAGTGCAGAAAGTGCGAACTTCTACAAATCGGCAGCTCAGCTGTGTGAAGCATTCTTAACGTTGGAGCAAGTTTGTTTCAGCGTGAACACAAAAAGCAGTAAACACAAATTAAAGATTGATGTGAAAAACGTCACTGATTACGAGTAATCGAGCAGTACGCGATTATATCGATAGAGGGGCATTAAGCCTCCAAAAAGATCTACCGTAAGGTAAGGAAGCAATGATGAAAGATAATAAAGAGATAAACACAAGCCGTAGAGACTTACTCAAAGGTTTAACGACTGCAGCCGTCGCTGGAGCCGTTGTCGCTGGAACAACCAAAGTGGCAACTGCTTCAGAAACGGTTGAAATGCCTGAAAAAGACGTGAAGAAGACGGGCTATCGTGAAACGCAACATATTCGCGATTACTACGACACACTTTAGGAGATAACGGATGAAACTTGTCAAACGCTCCGATAGTGTGAGCAAAGAAACCAATCAACTAGGTGTGTCTCGTCGCGCCTTCATGAAAAACACTTCACTTGCTGCTGGTGGCGCGGTTGTAGGCGCAAGTCTATTCGCTCCGGGCATGATGAAGAAAGCACAAGCTAAATCAGTCGATCCAGAAGCGAAAACAGAAGTGAAACGTACTATCTGTTCTCACTGTTCTGTGGGTTGTGGTATCTACGCTGAAGTTCAAAACGGTGTTTGGACAGGTCAAGAGCCTGCTTTCGATCACCCATTTAATGCTGGTGGACACTGCGCGAAAGGTGCTGCACTGCGTGAGCACGGCCACGGTGAACGTCGTCTTAAGTACCCAATGAAATTGGAAGGCGGTAAGTGGAAGAAACTTTCTTGGGAACAAGCGATTGAAGAGATCGGTAACAAAGCGCTAGAACTTCGTAAAGAGTCTGGTCCTGATTCCGTTTACTTCCTAGGTAGTGCGAAACACAGTAACGAGCAAGCTTACGCATTCCGTAAGATGGCGTCGCTTTGGGGCACCAATAACGTTGACCACCAAGCGCGTATTTGTCACTCAACCACAGTAGCCGGTGTTGCAAACACTTGGGGTTACGGTGCGATGACCAACTCGTTCAATGACATGCACAACTGTAAGTCGATGCTGTTCATTGGTTCAAACCCTGCAGAAGCTCACCCG
Source organism: Vibrio syngnathi (assembly GCF_002119525.1). Classification (NCBI taxonomy): domain Bacteria; kingdom Pseudomonadati; phylum Pseudomonadota; class Gammaproteobacteria; order Vibrionales; family Vibrionaceae; genus Vibrio; species Vibrio syngnathi. The sequence continues at coordinate 1,615,059 of NZ_CP017916.1, forward strand.
GTTGCGATGCAACACATCCTAATCGCGAAAGAGAAGAACAACTGTAAGATCGTTGTTGCGGATCCTCGTCGTACGCGTACTGCTGCGAAATCTGATCACTATGTTTCTCTGCGCCCGGGGTCAGATGTTGCGTTTATCTGGGGTCTGTTATGGCATGTCTTTGCTAACAAGTGGGAAGACCAAGAATTCATCCGCCAACGGGTATTCGGCATGGACGAGATCCGTGAAGAAGTTGCGAAGTGGAACCCAGCAGAAGTTGAGCGTGTAACAGGCGTTAGCGAAGAAGACGTTTACCACACAGCAAAACTGCTTTCAGAAAACCGTCCGGGTTGTATCGTTTGGTGTATGGGTGGTACTCAACATACTACGGGTAACAACAACACACGTGCTTACTGTGTCCTTGAGCTTGCGCTAGGTAACATCGGTAAATCAGGTGGCGGTGCAAATATTTTCCGTGGTCACGATAACGTACAAGGCGCAACTGACCTTGGCGTACTATCAGACACGTTGCCGGGTTACTACGGCTTGTCTGAAGGTTCGTGGCGCCATTGGTCTAAAGTTTGGGATATCGACTTTGACTGGGTTAAAGGACGTTTCGACGACAACGCATACGGTGGTCAAAAACCAATGAACAGTGCAGGTATTCCTGTCTCTCGTTGGGTTGATGGCGTGCTTGAAGACAAAGACAAGATTCGTCAACGCGAAAACATCCGCGCCATGTTGTACTGGGGTCACGCGGTGAACTCTCAGACTCGTGGTCCAGAGATGAAGAAGGCGATGCAGAAGCTGGATATGATGGTTATCGTTGACCCATACCCAACAGTCGCGGCAGTAATGAACGATCGTACTGATGGCGTTTACTTGCTTCCAGCAACCACTCAATTTGAAACCTACGGCAGTGTAACGGCATCAAACCGTTCTCTACAGTGGCGTGACAAGGTTGTTGATCCTCTGTTCGAATCAAAGCCTGACCATGAAATCATGTACCTTCTTTCTAAGAAGCTTGGTTTCTCTGATCAGCTGTTCAAAAACATCCGTGTTGAGAACAACCAACCATTGATTGAAGACATCACTCGTGAATTCAACAAAGGTATGTGGACGATCGGTTACACAGGTCAAAGCCCAGAGCGTTTGAAAGAACACCAACAAAATTGGCACACGTTCCACAAAACAACGCTTGCTGCAGAAGGTGGCCCAGCAAATGGCGAGACTTACGGTCTGCCTTGGCCATGTTGGGGCAACCCAGAAATGAAACACCCAGGTACGCATATCCTTTACGATACGTCTAAACCTGTTGCAGAGGGTGGCGGTAACTTCCGTACGCGTTTCGGTGTGGAATTTGAAGGTCAAAACCTATTGGCTGAAGACAGCTACTCGAAAGGCAGCGAAATCAAAGATGGTTACCCAGAGTTCAGTGACAAACTGCTGAAGCAACTGGGTTGGTGGGACGACCTAACAGCAGAAGAAAAAGCCTCTGCTGAAGGTAAAAACTGGAAGACTGACGTTTCTGGTGGCATCCAACGTGTTGCTATCAAGCATGGTTGTATTCCGTTTGGTAATGCGAAAGCGCGTGCGATTGTTTGGACATTCCCAGACCGAGTTCCACTGCACCGTGAACCACTTTACACACCACGTCGCGACTTAGTTGCTGACTACCCAACGTGGGATGACAAGGAAGCAATCTTCCGTGTTCCTACGCTGTACAAATCCATTCAAGACCAAGACAAGTCTGGTGAGTACCCGATTATTCTGACTTCTGGTCGTCTGGTTGAGTACGAAGGAGGTGGTGAAGAAACCCGTTCAAACCCATGGCTAGCCGAACTTCAACAAGAGATGTTCGTTGAAGTGAACCCGAAAGACGCGAACGACCTTGGCTTCAAAGATGGTGATGACGTTTGGGTTGAAGGTGCAGAGAAAGGCCGAATCAAGGTGAAAGCGATGGTCACTCGTCGTGTTAAACCGGGTTTAGCGTTCTTGCCGTTCCACTTCGGTGGTAAGTTCGAAGGCGAAGATCTGCGTTCTAAGTACCCAGAAGGCACTGATCCTTACGTTATTGGTGAAGCAGCCAATACAGCAACCACATATGGTTACGACCCTGTCACGTTGATGCAGGAAACGAAAGTAACCCTTTGTAATATTCGTAAAGCGTAAGGAGTCTTAAAATGGCTAGAATGAAATTTCTTTGTGACACCAAACGTTGTATCGAATGTAACGGTTGTGTCACTGCATGTAAGAACGAAAATGATGATGCTCTGGAATGGGGTATTCAACGTCGCCGCGTTGTAACACTGAACGATGGTGAACCGGGTGAAAACTCTATCTCAGTAGCGTGTATGCACTGTACTGATGCACCTTGTATGGCAGTTTGCCCAGCAGACTGTTTTGAACATACAGAAGACGGCATCGTACTTCACAATAAAGATCTATGTATCGGTTGTGGTTACTGCTTGTTTGCTTGTCCGTTTGGCGCACCTCAATTCCCTAAACAGGAAGCCTTTGGTGAGCGCGGTAAGATGGACAAATGTACCTTCTGTGCTGGCGGCCCTGAAACAGAGCCAGGTTCTGTGGAAGAGCGTCAGAAGTACGGTGCGAACCGTATTGCGGAAGGCAAGTTACCAATGTGTGCTTCGCTTTGTTCGACAAAAGCGCTGCTTGCAGGTGATGCTGAGCAAGTCTCTGATATCTTCCGTCAGCGTGTTGTAGAACGCGGTGCGAAGGGTGCTGGCTGGACAGACGGCAACGACCTTTCTTACGATGCGATGAAGAGCTAGGTAGGAGAGACATATGCTTACAATGTTTAAGCGTCTCTTCCTTGTTGTGCTGCCGATGTTGGCAGCACTAACAATGCTGTCTCCTATGAGCCATGCATCAGAGACTAACGCTTCACAAACTCAATCGAGTAGTGCAGAAAGAGAAATCACACAACTTGCTGGCGCTGATTTTTGGCGACAAGTAAGAAACGGTGAAGAAGGTTACACCACATCTCAGTCTGCTGAGCACGGTGTGTTGATCAGTGCACCAGGCCAAACGTGGTACATATTGAAAGAGAAGTGGATGTCACCAGCGGGTGCTGTCGCTATCTTTGGCAGTATTGCTTTCGTTACCTTAATGTACGTTGTAATTGGCCCCTTAATGCTGAGTGCGCCAAGAACGGGTCGTAAGATCAAACGTTGGTCACGACTGGACCGCGCCTTGCACTGGAGTATGGCGTTTACCTTCTTAACACTGGCTTTCAGTGGTTTGATGTTGGTTTACGGCAAGCACTTTTTGAAGCCGTACATTCCAACTGACCTTTGGGGCTTTATCGTTCTATTGGCGAAGCAATACCACAACTACATCGGCCCGATTTTCTATGTGCTGTTGATGGCTGTACTTATCAAGTGGTGGCGCAAGTCGATCTTCAAAATGGTCGATATCCAGTGGTTCATAAAACTGGGTGGTATGGTCGGGAAACATAAAGGTTCTCATCCATCTGCAGAGTTTTCGAACGCAGGTGAGAAAGCGCTATTCTGGCTATTGATTGTTATGGGTAGTGTCGCTGCGATCAGTGGCTTGGTTTTGGACTTCCCAATCTTCGGTCAAACCCGTCGTGATATGGAGCTTTCGAACTTAGTTCACATGCTTGCTGCTCTGATCCTTATCTGTGGTTTTGTGTTCCACATCTATATTGGCTTGTTCGGTATGGAAGGCGCACTAGAAGGCATGGTAACCGGTGAAGTCGATGAAACTTGGGCTAAAGAGCACCATGACCTTTGGTACAAAGAAGTGATGGAACAAGAAAAAAACAGCGTTGAACAAAGCGCTAACGTAGCAACAGAGAAAACGGAAGGGGTGAATAAGAATGAACAAACCTCATAAGGGTATTTGGGTTGCTTACATCCTAAGCTGCTTTACCCCATTTACTTGTCTTCTGTCTGGTGTGATTGCCATCGTCTACGCGGGCTATCGATTAGATAAAGGCGAAGACGGCGAAGTAGTGGATACCCATTACTATGGCTTGATTCGCTCATTCTTCTTGAACTTAACGTTCTTTGTCGTGCTTATCGTCACGGTAGCGACCTCTAATGGCGTGTTGATCGGTGTGAACGATTACTGGTATCAAAACCATATTATCGATGACATCGCTTACTATATTCCATATGTGGGCATGTTGTTTGGTGGTGTTGCGATTGTGGTTTGGTTTATTCGTATGTATCAAGGTATGCAGCGTTTAAGTCAAAACCTACCGCAAAATCCGACAACAGGACCAAACCTGTAGTGAGTATCAGACGAACTAGATAACAACTTATCTAGAGGCGATTTACTCAAAACAACCATCGTATAGAAAGCCCAGTGATTCGAGTCACTGGGTTTTTTTTGTCTCCCAGAACAAGAAGCTAGTTAACTGAGAAGAAGATTTTTGGTGAATTCTTCAGAATGTTTGGGGTAGTTCTAAAACCGAACCAAGCTTGATATTGACCGCTCCAATATGGTGCAACTCCCTCAATTGGTGCAATTAATTTTAAATATCCCATCACCTAAAATATCCAAAAAAGTGCACTGGTAATTTAAGCCTCATAAAATCAAAGATTTAAATTAAAAGCTTGTTGCACGAAAATTACGTGAGCGTGTTGGAACGCATCTTGCGTTTACTGTTGAGTCTTTAATTAATTACGGCATCAATTCGCACGGTTCTAGTGCAATTGAGACAAAGCTAAGGGAGAGAGCTTTAATGAGTCAAACGGTTACCCAAGTTCATAGCGCAGTACAGAGCTTGACGCAGAGTTCAGATACTCTGTTTTTATTATTAGGCGCCATCATGGTCTTCTTAATGCATGCTGGTTTTGCTTTTTTAGAAGTCGGTACAGTAAGGAAGAAAAACCAAGTGAACGCGCTGGTTAAGATCCTCTCGGACTTTGGTGTCTCCGCGATAGCTTATTTCTTTATCGGTTACTGGGTGGCTTACGGTGCGCATTTCTTTGCAGATGCAGAAACCTTATCGCAAGGTAATGGTTACGAGCTGGTGAAGTTTTTCTTCTTGATGACGTTTGCAGCCGCCATTCCTGCGATTGTTTCTGGTGGTATTGCAGAACGCGCCCGTTTCTACCCAATCTTGATTGCGACACTATTTACCGTTGGTTTCATCTACCCGTTTTTTGAAGGCATCATTTGGAATGGTAACTTTGGCTTCCAAGCATGGCTAGAAGGCAAGTTTGGTTACGGATTCCATGACTTCGCAGGCTCTGTAGTAGTTCACGGCGTTGGCGGTTGGATTGCTTTGGTCGCGGTTTACTTCTTAGGTATGCGTAAAGGCCGTATTCGTGCAGGTAAACACACTAACTTCGCACCATCTAACATCCCATTCTTAGCACTAGGTTCTTGGATCTTATGTGTGGGTTGGTTTGGCTTTAACGTGATGTCAGCTCAAGCAATCAACGGCATCAGTGGCTTGGTTGCAATGAACTCATTAATGGCGATGGTCGGCGGCATTCTAGCGGCTTTAGTCGCAGGCAAAAATGACCCAGGCTTCATCCATAACGGTCCTTTGGCTGGCTTAGTCGCAATTTGTGCCGGTTCTGACTTAATGCACCCATTAGGCGCTTTGGTGACTGGCGGCGTGGCAGGCGCTTTGTTCGTTTACCTATTTACCTACATGCAAAACAAAACACAGATTGATGATGTACTGGGTGTATGGCCTCTACACGGCGTGTGCGGTGCTTGGGGTGGCATTGCAGCAGGTATCTTTGGTCAACAAGCATTCTGGGGGTTAGGGGGCGTGAGTTTTACCGCTCAGGTGATTGGGACACTAGCGGGCATTACGGTAGCTTTAATCGGTGCATTGGTTGTCTACGGTGTGTTGAGCAAGGTAACGGGTCTAAGGCTAAGTGAAGAAGACGAGTTTAATGGCGCGGATCTTTCAATCCATAAGATCTCGTCTATCAACGAAGACTAACGTTGTTCGCCTTGATGAGTTCAAGCTATATCACTTAGACATCAGTGAAACAAAACTAAGCGGCTTCGGTCGCTTTTTTTGTTTCTGTGAAAAGCGAAACAGAGGGTTTAAGTAAGATCGGCAACCATTATCAAGCGAGTTATGTCACAAATAGCCAATGAATTCAGTTGGCTAAGACTATGGTCTAATCCCTAAAACTATTGTTGGAATTTGAACAGTGCTAAGCTGTTACCAAGTGACATATTGAAAAGGACGTTATATGCATTTCCCATATCGAAATATCGTAATTCTTACTGGCGCCGGCATCTCTGCGGAGTCGGGGATACAAACATTCCGAGCACAAGACGGATTATGGGAAAACCATAAAATCGAAGATGTAGCAACACCTGAAGGTTTTGCAAAAGATCCTGATCTTGTACAAGCGTTTTACAACAAGCGTCGTCATGGATTACAGAGTGAAAGTATCTTTCCAAATTCAGCACACAAGGCGCTCGGTGAGCTTGAAGACAAACTTGATGGCAAAGTGACAATCATCACTCAGAACATCGACAACCTGCACGAGAGAGGGGGTAGCAACAACATTATCCACATGCATGGTGAGCTTCTTAAGGCTCGTTGTAGCGAATCAAACCAAGTTCTAGAGCACAAAGACGACATCCATACCGGTGAATTGTGCCACTGCTGTCAAATTCCAGCGCAAATGCGACCTCATATTGTGTGGTTTGGCGAGATGCCTTTGAGAATGGGTGACATCTATTCAGCACTCGAAGAAGCAGATCTCTTTATCTCTATCGGAACTTCAGGGGTAGTCTATCCTGCTGCAGGATTTGTACATGATGCGAAGATGCACGGTGCGCATACCATCGAGATAAATCTCGAACCGAGTGCGGTTGAGAGTGAGTTTGAAGAGAAGCGTTACGGCAAGGCGAGTATCGAGGTACCTAAGCTAGTCGGTGAGCTGTTATGCTCAGAGAAGGGGTCTCTAACCGCCTGAACCCAATGCCAATAAGCTTATTGATCCGTTTAAGCTTGGAACTTTAAATACCGTGACAATTAGCGATCAACATTCAACATTCAACAATGGCAAACTAACGTTACTTAAGGAAAGGTCTAGTCGTATGTTTGCCTTTGTGTCTCTATATTCGGGCAAGACATGCACCAAGAGTTTTGAACAGGCCGTTGAGCTTTTTTCATTTTGTACATCGCCTTATCGGATTCAACCAATGCCTGTTTAAAATTATCTCGGTTGGTCACTTCGATACCGTAAGAAAAATTGATGTTCTCTCCATGCAGTAGGTTAGTCACTTGGTTGACAAACTCGCCACCACGACCGAGTTGAGCTGTTGCAACAAACTCATCGCCACCCACTCTAAACACCATTTCATCTTCCAAAGCAGTTTGCCTCAGAGCCTGAGAGAACCGAACAATCATTAAGTCTCCAACGTTGTGGCCTTTAAGGTCATTTGCCTCTTTTAGCCCATCTAAGTCGAAGTAAATGAGATCAAACTCAGCAAGTTTGATTGCGTCGAATTTCTTGCGGTTATACAAGCCAGTAAGCTCGTCCTGTTTACCTTGGTCTTTGATTTTGCTCGTTAATTCAGTAATACCAAAAGCGATCAATAGAAAGGCTATTTGTAGCAGTCCATCTTCCAAGAAGGTATCTATTAGTTCGTTTTGGTCGGCCCATTCATCAAGATACTTAAGCTCGGTTGATACGTCATAAAAAAGGTTAAAAATGAGCAATAGAGCGCCGTAGCGAAGGGCTTTGTGGGGACGAATTGAATGACGTGCAACATAATAGATGTACATAGTGATCACGAGGGTATTTGTTTCGAAAAACAAATCATAGTTTGAGTCAATATGAATAAATGAGCTCAAGCCAAGCATCAAAAATGACGCCAAAAGCATAAAAGTCACAACTAACAGGATAGGGTTTGCTCGCATATGTAATCGCACTTCGTATTGTTTGCTTTATCCTATATAAATCCTGAATAAAAATAAAGCGGCTTACGCCGCTTTATTTAACTTATTAGCAACAACTAAGTTATTGCTAATAAGCAATTCAGTTGCTAGTAAACAAGTTAGTTGTCTACTTTAAGTTTTTGGAAGTACTCGTCATAAATAACGCTCGCTTCACCTACTTCATCTTGCCAAACGCCGTTATCCATCACGGATTGCGGTGGGAAAACGTTCTTATCTTCAGCAAACTCTTTAGGAAGAAGAGGGTAAGCTGTTTTAACTGGCGTAGGGTAACCGATCTCTAGAGCAATCTTAGCGGCATTTTCAGGACGAAGAAGGAAGTCGATCATCTTGTGTGCCGCTTCAGTGTTCTTAGCACCTGCTGGAATCGCTAGACTGTCCATCCAGAAAATAGTCCCTTTCTCAGGCCAGATGATGTCAATCGTTGCACCTTCTTGGCGTGCCATGTAAGCAGAACCATTCCAAAGCATACCAAGAGACACTTCACCCGCTAGGTAAGGGTTTGCTGGGAAATCTGAGTTAAATACCAATACGTTTGGCATTAGTTTACGAAGTTCTTCGTAGGCTTCTTTGATTTCTTCAGGGTTAGTCGTGTTTGGAGAGTAACCCAGTTTAGATAGAGCTATATGGAAAACCTCACGAGAGTCATCCATCATCATCAGTTGACCTTCCCACTGTGTATCCCACAGATCGCCCCAGTTTTTAACTGAAGACTTGTCTAGCATATCTGAGTTGATACCAATACCCGTTGCGCCCCAGATGTATGGGATCGAGTAGTTGTTGCTTGGGTCAAATGGCTTATCTAAGTAATTTGGATCCAAATCTGCAAAGTGGCTTAGCTTAGTTTTATCAAGCTCTTGAAGCATGCCTTCTTTACGCATCTTAGAAACGAAGTAAGTAGAAGGAACGACCAAGTCGTAACCCGTACCTTGAGTTTTTAACTTAGCGTACATGCTTTCGTTAGACTCATAAGTCGAGTAGTAGACTTTAATGCCTGTCTCTTCTGTGAAGTCTTCTAGTACTTCATTTGGAATATATTCAGACCAGTTGTAAAAATACAGTTCTTGGTCAGCTGCGAAAGAGGGTGTAGAAAGTAAAGTAGCAGCACACAATGCGCCGGTATACAGTGTTTTTTTCATTACTGTTCCGTTCATTTGTTTGATTTGGAGCTGGGTATTGAACCCAAAGTAAATGGATTTCTAAAAATCGCGCTATATTATAGCAGTGATATAACAAAATAGGCAGCCTAAGCTGCCTATTCATTGATATTCTTATTTTTTACTTATTGATGATCTAACTAGTTTTGTTAAGTAAACCAGTTACTTATTGGCCTCTGTTGACCGGAGCAATAAGATAACGAACTCGCTTACTGACCGGCTTTAAGCTTCATGAAGTAATCTTCGTACTTCACTGTCTTGTCGCCAACCGCGGCTTGCCATTCAACACGGTCAAGGTCTTCTTGCGACGGGAACAGAGCAGGGCTGTCTTTGAACTTCTCGTTTGACGCTTTAACGGCTGTTAGGTAACCAGTGTCACGAGAGATTTGCTCAGCGATTTCTGGGTGAAGTAGGAAGTCGATCATCTTATGAGCTGCTTCTACGTTTACTGCGCCAGAACTGATAGAAAAGTTATCAACCCAACCGATGCCGCCTTCTTTAGGGAAAACCAGTTTAATCGGCAGACCTTCATTTTGCGCAGCAGCAGCTGAGCCGTTCCAAAGCATACCAAGACCGACTTCACCAGACATGTATGGCGCGCCAGGGTTATCTGAGTTAAATACAAGAACGTTCGGCATTAGTTTTTTTAGCTCAGCGTACGCTTCGTCGATCTCTTTTTCGTTAGTTGTGTTACCAGAGTAACCTAACTTGCGCAGTGCGATGTGGAACACTTCTCGCGTGTCGTCCATCATCATAAGTTGACCGTCAAGCTCTGGCTTCCATAAATCAGCCCAGCTTTGGAAATCTTCTGGATCGTACATGTCTGTGTTAACAGCAAGACCTGTGATCGCCACTACGTGTGGAATAGAGTAGTCGTTGTTCGGGTCATATGGCTTATCTAGGTAGTTTGTATCTAGATTCTTGAAATTGTTCAGCTTGGTTTTGTCGATCTTTTGAAGCATGCCTTCGTCGCGCATTTTAGACACGAAGTAGGTCGATGGAACCACAAGGTCGTAACCTTTGTTGTGTGTTTTCAATTTGGCATACAAAGTCTCATTAGACTCGTAAGTCGAGTAAATCACTTTGATGCCCGTTTCATCCGTGAACTGTTCTAAGATCTCACTGTTGATGTAAGGTCCCCAGTTCATGAATACCAATTCTTTGTCATCTTTTGCAAACGATGGTGCAGATAACATTGAAAGCGCACATGCACTACCAGCTAATAGAGTAGCCCATTTTTTCATTGACGTTAGCTCCAAACTAAACGTTGCCTAAAGGCAGTAGATAGAAAAACAGAATGGCAATTTACCATTCTGTTTATGAATAACACTTTTGTTAAACTTGAATCTTATCAAGTCCGTCTCAGTAAAGAGTAGGAGACTTACTTGATTTTCTCTCTCGCTAACAACTGAGAAATAATCACCAGTATTAACGACACCACTAACATCACTGTTGCTAGGGCGTTGACCTCTGGAGATATACCGACTTTAACCATCGAGTAAATCTTCAGTGGCAAGATTTCGTAAGTTGGACCTGTTACGAAAGAGCTGATGATCACATCGTCCAAAGACAGAGTGAAGCTCAATAACCACCCCGCAGCAACCGCTGGCTTAGCAAGAGGCAGGATGATCTGTTTTAGAATCGTCCACTCACTTGCACCTAAGTCTTTTGCTGCTTCTAGCATCTTCACATCAAAGCCATTCAAGCGACTGTAAACCGTTACCACAACGAACGGTAAACAGAAAGTAATGTGCGCTGCAAGTAGGGTAAAGAACCCAAGTTGCACACCCATAACCAAGAATAGCGCAAGAAGCGAAATCGCCATTACGATATCTGGTGACATCATCACGATGAACAACATGCCATTGACGATGCCTTTACCTTTAAATTGGTAACGGAATAGGGCAACGGCTGTCAGGCTCCCGACAATCGTTGCGGCAGTCGCTGAGAACACCGCTACGTTGATCGAATGCCACGCAGCCTGCATTAGGCTGTCGTTGTTAATCAGTGCGTCATACCACTTGGTGGTAAAACCACCCCATTTCATGCCGAATTTATTGGCATTAAATGAGTTTGCAATCAATACGATAATAGGTAGGTATAGAAAAGCGTATACCAGCGCCATAAAGCTGAACTTAACTGTGCGACCCATTAGTCTAGCTCCACTTTCTTATTCAATAACTTGCCTGCACGGTAGTAGGCATAAAGCATCACAGCCATTGCCACGGTCAGTGCAATACTCGTCGCAGCGCCAAACGGCCAGTCCCGAGCATTAAGTACTTGGCTCTTAATCACGTTACCAATCAGCAGGTTCTTTGCTCCGCCTAATAGGTCAGAGATGTAGAACATACCTAACGCGGGCAATAACACTAATAAACAACCGCCGACAATACCTGGCATAGTCAGTGGTAACACGACTTTCAATAGCGTTTGCAGTTTGTTCGCACCTAAATCTTTAGCCGCTTCTAGGTACGTATCGTCCAGTTTTTCAATCGCTGAATACAGCGGCAGAATCATGAATGGAAGTAGGATATACACCAAACCAATCATTACTGCGGTTTCTGAGTACATGATGCGTAGCGGCTTATCAATAATATCTAACGCTAACAAACCTTTGTTCAGAACCCCTTGAGTACCCAAAACCACTTTTAATCCGTAAGTACGAATCAAAGAATTTGTCCAGAATGGTACAATCACTAGGAACAGCATAATTGGACGCCACTTCGCAGGCATTTTTGCCACGATATAGGCGAACGGGTAACCAATAATTAAACAAAGCAGGGTAGCAACGATTGCCATATAGAAAGAGTGCATCAGCACTTTAAAATACAGCGGATCAGCCAAACGCACATAGTTATCGAGAGTAAAAGTCATCTCAATCAAGTTAGCTTCATCACGAGTTAAGAAACTAGTACCGATGATCATGATGTTTGGAATCATCACGAACAGCACTAACCAACCTGTGATTAAAGCAACAATTGCGTTTTGTAAATTAAACTTCTTGCTCATCTTCTAATACCACTTCCCAGCTCTCAACCCAAGTTACTGCAACTTTTTGGCCCAGTGAGTGATCAACATCAGGGTCATCTTCGTTGAAGAATTCACTAACCATGACACGCATACCCGACTCAAGTTCTACGACTGAATCTAGTGTCATGCCTTTATAGGTTCGCTCGACAATGTGGCCAACAATACCGCGTTGCTCAGACTCTTTAATTTCTTCGATACGAAGATCTTCAGGGCGAAGCAATACTTGCAGTTTTTGACCCGGTGTTACGTCTTTATCGTGATAGATAATGGACTCTTCACCTTCGATTGTCGCAACAATGCGTTTTTCATCTTGACGAGATTTCGCTGTCGCTTCGAATACGTTAATTTCACCAATGAAACGAGCAACAAATAAGTTCTTAGGCTCTTCGTAAATTTCTCTTGGTGTTCCATCTTGTTCAATCACACCATCACGCATAACAATAATACGATCAGACATAGACAATGCTTCTTCCTGGTCATGCGTTACAAAAATGAACGTGATACCAAGTTGGCGTTGCAGTTGTTTAAGTTCGATTTGCATCTGTTTACGTAGTTTGTAATCAAGAGCAGATAGAGACTCATCCAACAAGAGAACTTTAGGCTTATTAACGACAGCACGAGCGATTGCGATACGTTGCTGTTGGCCACCAGATAGCTGGTGTGGCTTTCGTTGTGCCATTTGTTCTAAGCGCACCATTTTCAAAGCATCCATTACACGAGGTTCAATCTCACTGCTTGGAACTTTCTGCATGCGTAAGCCAAATGCCACATTGTCGAAAACGGTCATATGCGGGAATAGGGCATAGCTTTGGAAAACAGTGTTTACATGCCTTTGTTCAGCAGGAACTTGGGTTACGTTCTGTCCAGCTAATAGTATTTCGCCACTATCCGCCGTTTCAAAACCCGCAATCATTCTTAGCACGGTTGTTTTACCACAACCTGATGGGCCTAAAATCGTGAGAAACTCACCATGATTTACGTTTAAATCCAGATTGCCGATGACTTCCTTACCATCGAAACTTTTACTGATGCCAGTTAGCTGTACTACTGGCTTACCTACTGATTTTTTAGCGTTCAACGTCTGTTTTTCTCCACCTTGGTTCTATTTGAGACCTGTTGCTATACACCTCTAAGGCGCGCATCATAATCACCAAAAACGTGAATTCAAAGCATTTTTTATCTTTCGAAGACAAAAAAATTCGTAGGTAAAAGTAAACATCCTTTACCATACTGTTATTTGTTGGGTTTACACCCTAATAAGTGTCTAATTATTAACCATTAAGACGTAAAAGCAAGCCTTGTTACAGATTCATATTTTAGTTTGCATCCGACATATGGGTATAATGAAGGTAATTTTTTATCAATAAGTTAGGTGCCTTCGTTTAGTTGGCGCACCTAGGTATCAATATGAACAACGACATCGAAAAAGATTTTAATTTGGGCGGTAGTATCGACCGTGCACTTTCCGGCGATTATGAGCTCAAAGCAACGGCTGTATTCCAAGAGGCTTGGAAACATACGATAAGTCACTTTCTTTCGTTTTCCCCTGCGATTGTTGCGCTGATGTTCGTACAATTGGCTATCTTTTATATCGCACTAAAACTGCAACTTGGTGACCCTGCAGTGATCTTAGATGCGGTAATCGACCCTGAGGCCTTTACACCCCAGATCGTTGAATCGATTTTCATTGCGAATTTTAGCTATGAAGTCGTCAGTGCACCTATCTATGCCGGCATCTGTTTAATGGCAATGAGCCATGCTGCAGGTCTTCAAACTAAAGTGCGCCACATAGGCAAAGGTTTGCAATTTACGATCCCCGTTATTCTAGTGACTTTGTTCAGCCTAATGCTTCAAGGTATTGCAGGGATGATTCTGCCATTTCTGTCTATCTACTTCTCACTCGCGTTCAGTAATTCAATTCTGCTGATTTGTGATAAGAAAGTACCACCAATGCAATCGCTGCTGCTTTCTCTGAGAGCAGTAAATAAGAAGATCTTCGTGGTCGCGTCTATCTACCTAATCGTCATGCTGATGTTCATCGTAGCGGCGATGATGTACGGCATTGGTTTGATCTTCGTTCTTCCATTCTTCTTCCACGTGAAAGGGATTGTTTACCGTGAAATGTTTGGCATCAAACTGAAGGTGATTGCATCAGACCGCCCGATGAGCGATGACGATAATAACGACGGAAGCAATGGCGGCGACAGTAACAGTAACGATCGTAACAAAAACAAGAATCCTCAGGTGTTTGATGCGTAATAACAACAAAGGCAGCGCGAGTAAATCTCTTGCGCTCAAAGTTACGGCACTGGCACTCGTGGGCTCTATCTCACTGATTGGCCCATACCTTTACCAAGAAGAAGAGTGCCGACGCTCGGCAGACCAAAGTTCAAATGCATCAAGTGAATTTGGTGATTTGACCGTAGCTTCAGATCGACCAAATTTTGCAGCTATCGAAGATGTGGACAAGAAAAAAGAGACCTTCTTTTCTTACCTCCGTCCTAGCATCAACATCGAGAACAAGCGAATTACCAAAGAGCGTGCGTTTTTAACCAAGATCTCTGAGTCAGGCATTACAAATATTGATTCAGAAGACGTGTCGTATGCGAAAAGGCTAGGGAAGTTATACAGCTTGCCAGTGCCATCTTCAGGATTAGACCAAGCTTGGCTTACGGAAATGCTTAGTCGCGTAAACGTACTGCCAGAGGCGCTGGTACTGACACAGGCTGCTAATGAATCAGCTTGGGGGACATCACGTTTCGCCACCAAAGCAAACAACTATTTCGGACATTGGTGTTACAGCAAAGGTTGTGGCCTTGTTCCGCTACAACGTAACGAAGGCAGCTCGCATGAAGTGGCTACATTCTCTTCAAGCCAAGAATCAGTTCATCGTTACTTCATGAACCTTAATCGTAACCGTGCCTATGCAGATTTAAGAGCCATTCGTGCGCAACTGGCAGCAAATGGTTATGATCTGTTAACCAAAGAAACGGCGACCGAATTGACCAATGGCTTGTTAAAATATTCTGAGCGAGGTTCAGACTATGTGACTGATTTACAAGCTATGATCCGTCACAACAAGGTATACTGGAAAAAGTAACTCATTTGGATATCCGTTTGATTGACTTCTTTAGTCAGTTTGACACCAAGCAATATCACAAAAGAGCAGCTCATTGGCTGCTCTTTCTATTTATAAACGCTCAACTTCAACAAGATTATAATAATGAAAAAGACAGCAATCGCTTTATTAGCCACTTTAAGTTTTGGGGTTTCTCTTCCAGCTTCGGCGCAAGAATACATGTTCACGTATTCTAAACTCTATACTCAGCTGAAAAACAACACCAAAGAAGGGCACGATGATGTCAAAGTTGCGGTGTTCTTTGTTGACCAACAAGCACAGAAAACCTGTCACATCAGCAAAGCTTGGATGGAAAAAGAAGAGCACTATGAAGAGCTAAAAGTGTCTGCTGCGAATGAGCTCCTTCTACCTGTAGATCAAAACCTACGTTCAGCAAACCCTCTTATCTTTGTACAAACCCAAGAACAAGAATGTGCATATTCGCTCGTTGTAATGACTCAAAAGCCTTTAGCTGGAACTGTTGAAGTTACACAGCTAGAAAGCCTGTTACCGCAGATGCAAGCGATGCTAGAAGACGTCAGCGGCATGTTCTCTAGTTGGTTCACTCCTGATATCCAAGGGTTAACGTTGGAGTTCAATGACAAGCTTGAAGGCAACATTGCTCTATCTAACGGTAAACAGATCCCAATTAAAGAAGGGCGTGCTAAATTCACCTTAGAAGAGTTGAATGGAAGTGACAGCATCACTTTTCCAGAGCCAACGGTTCGCGTATTACCGTACATTCCCGCGCAATAAGTCTAGCTAGAAGCACTCCCTACGCTTTGAGGGAGTAATTCTTAAGCAGTCTGATCTTTTAGAGAAGGCTGCTTTTCTTTGTCTACTATACAAACCTCGAATTTGTTAAGACGCGTTTATCTAACCGTTTAGAGAGCTTAAAGCTCAAAAGAAGCGGAATCTTTCCAATACTCAGCTTGTTAATCCTGCCGTTACTATTTCAACATCAAATAAAAATCCGTATAATCCACGCCCTAAAACAGTCCCACTAGCAATCTACAGTCGGTAATACGACGGTGTGAGAGTCGCAATGAACCAAAACGAAAATAAAAAAGAAACACTTGAATTCAACAAGCTTCAGAAACGTCTGAGACGAAATGTTGGAAATGCCATCGTTGACTACAACATGATCGAAGAGAATGACGTAGTAATGGCGTGCATTAGTGGCGGTAAAGATTCATTTGCGATGCTAGATATTTTGCTACGTTTACGTGAAGCTGCACCTATCAAATTCGATGTTGTTGCCGTAAACCTAGACCAAAAACAACCTGGTTTTCCTGAGCACATTCTTCCTGAATACTTCGAAACTCTGAACATTCCTTACTACATCGTAGATAAAGATACGTACTCCGTAGTCAAAGAGAAAGTGCCAGAGGGTAAAACAACTTGTGGTCTATGTTCTCGTCTTCGTCGTGGTACTTTGTACTCGTTTGCAGAGAAAATTGGGGCGACTAAGATTGCTCTTGGCCACCACCTAGACGATATTGTAGAGACGATGTTCCTGAACATGTTCCACGGTGCACGCTTGAAAGCAATGCCGCCAAAATTGCGCTCTGATGATGGCCGTAACGTTGTTATTCGTCCACTGACTTATTGTCGTGAAACGGACTTAATCCAATACGCAGAGCACCTAGAGTTCCCAATCATTCCTTGTAACCTGTGTGGCTCTCAAGAGAACCTACAGCGCCAGAACATTAAAGCGATGTTGATTGATTGGGATAAGAAGACGCCAGGTCGTGTTGAGAAGATCTTCAAGTCAATTCAGAACGTAAGTCCAAGCCAACTGGCTGACCGAGAACTGTTTGATTTCGTAAACCTTCCACTAGACCGTAGTGAAGATCGCAAGGCCTACGAATTCGAAGAAGCTGAAATTTCCTCATCAAATATTGATGAATCAATGTTCATCGACGTGACTAACGTATAACGAGATATTCGCGATTCTGTATTTGGAATGGCGGAAGATCTAAATAAGAACGCCTCAAGCAGTGCTTGAGGCGTTCTTTTATGATTTTAAATCAGCTATAGGGTATTAACCTATAGACAAATTGGGATCAAGTGGACTTACGTAACCCGACGGTTTAAGAGCAAGTACGTCACAGTTAATCTTGTCGATTACATGTTCCGCAGTATTACCAATAAACACAGCAGACAATCCAGTACGGCCGGTTGTACCAAGAATCACCATAGCAGCGTTGTTTTCAGACGCGACACGAGGAATAACATCTTCTGGCAAGCCTTGCTCAACAACAGTTTGCTCTTCACTCATACCGTGTTTCTGGCGCAACGCTTTCATCGCTGTTAAGTGATGACCACGAACCGCGTCAGTGTAAGAGGTTGGGTCAAACTCTGGTAGCTCGATTGTGATATTAGCAGGTGTCACCGGATAAGCGTTTACCAATAGCGGCTCAGCATCTAAACGACCTGTGATTTCAAGTAACCTGTCGACCATCGTATCATTGAGCTCTAAGTGAGCTTCGGTTTCAGAGCCTACATGAACTGAAGCGTAAATCTTCGCGTGTTCTGGCCAGAAATCATTTTTAACCAATAGCACTGGGCTAGGGCATTTTCTCAATAAGTGCCAGTCGGTAGGAGTAAAGATGACAGATTCTAAGGTATCGTGCTTACGCGTACCTTTGATTAGGATGTCATGCTCGCCACTGTAAACCTCTGCAATGATCGCTTCATACGGGCGGTTATGCCAAACCACTTGCACGTTAAATTCAATGGAATCATCAAGGTAAGGAGCCGCCACTTTATTCATCCAAATTTCACGTTGATGAATTACGCCTTTACGCATTGCGTCTCTTTCATCGACAGAGAGCATAGACGTCATGTCATACGAGAAATCGTAGATCGATAAAAAGAAAGTGATGTGGCTTGTTGATGTGCTTTTCTTGGCAAGTTGGATAGCACGAACTAGAGCAGGTTGCTCATCGTGATTAATGTCTGCGACAACTAAAATTTTGTTATAGATACTCATAACTAAGCCTACTTTTCAGACCGAACATATAAATAATGTAGCGTAGTTATGGAGAGAATAAGAGAAATATAAGAGGTTTTAAGAGAGAAACATGATGTAGCTCATTATTGAACTACATCATTGATATCTAGACTATTCTTTTGAAACGCCAGCAAGTTCCATCAACGCATCGTGATCTTCGATAGTGATATATTTACCTTTAACGCTCAAGATATCTGCTTTTTGGAAGCGACCTAAAAGACGGCTAATTGTTTCAACAGTCAAACCAAGGTAGTTACCAATATCGCCACGAGTCATCGTTAGGCGAAACTCACGTGGGCTGAAGCCACGTTGAGAGAAACGAGTAGAAAGGTTGTAAAGGAATGCAGCAAGACGCTCTTCCGCGTTCTTCTTAGAAAGAAGCAGAATCATTTCTTGGTCACCTTTAATCTCATTACTCATCAGACGCATAATTTGCTGACGCAATTTAGGCATTTTTCCTGATAGGTCGTCGAGAATTTCGTATGGAATTTCACATACCATAGAAGTTTCTAACGCTTGTGCGAAACTAGGGTGCATGTCACCAGTAATCGCATCGAAGCCAACAAGATCGCCCGCTAGATGGAATGCAGTAATCTGCTCATCACCTTGCTCGGTAATAGTGTAGCTCTTGATCGTTCCAGAGCGAATAGCGTATAGAGATTTAAGCTCGTCACCGGCTTTAAATAACTCTTGGCCTTTTTGGATAGGCTTTTTTCTCTCAATGATCTGATCAAGTTGATCGAGTTCAGATTCATTCAAAGTAAACGGAATACAGAGCTGGCTAATACTACAATCCTGGCAATGGATCGCACAGCCGCCAGACTGAACACGTTTCGTCACAGGCTTTTCAGAAATCATAACAATCTTTCACTATTTGATATACGTCAATATTTTAGCATTCCTTAATCCTAAAGGGTAGTAAAAAAACCGGATTAAAGACGCCACTATACGGTATAAATAATAAGCTGTAGCGCCATATAACCGGTATACAAGCCGTAAATGAGGATTAAAATTGCACCAAACTGGCGAAATAAGTCAGCTTGTTGCAGTTTTATGAGGAAATTTGCACCCATTCCAACCGTGAGCATCGCAGGAAGGGTTCCTAAACCGAAAGCAAGCATGATACCCGCTCCGTTATACCAACTTCCTGATACGGCTGCCCAAGTCAACATAGAATAAACAAGGCCACATGGTAACCAGCCCCAAATGAAACCAAATGGTAGAGCGTGGCTAGGGTGCTTTAAGGGTAGAAATGATTTACCTAAAGGAGAGATGTAGCGCCATAGCTTCTGTCCAACCTTTTCAAAGAACAACAAGCCGAACCACCACTTACCGATATACAAACCCAAGACGATCATAAAGCCAGCAGCAAATAACCGCAGCCAACCTAGCAAAGCATTGAGATCGCTCAACTGACCTATCGATGAGATTGCACCACCAATAACACCGCCAATCACGGCGTAGCTTAGTAAGCGTCCTAGGTTATAAAGCAGGGGAATGACAGGGGAAGGTTTACTGTTGCCAATTGAAAGCAGCGATGCAATGCCACCACACATTCCCATGCAGTGACCTGCGCCAATCAACCCAACAACAAAGGCTCCGATCCAATCAGGCGTCATCGTTCTTTTTGTCTAAGTTAGTTTGGTTTTCTACGTTAGCTTGCTCGGTCTTAACCGGTTTACTCTCAGAATGATGATGAGCATTAGTGTCTTCATCAAACAGAATATTGTGGCCTTGACGCTCAAGGTCTTCAAACTGTTCGCTCTTAACGGCCCATAGAAAGATACCGACAGCGATGCACACAAGTACGATCGCAATTGGAATAAGTATGTATAAACTTTCCATTATTTACCTTGCTCTTTTAAAAGCCTTAACGAGTTAGACACAACAATAATAGAGCTAGCAGACATGCCAACAACAGCAATGTATGGAGCAACCAAACCAGCAACGGCCAATGGAAGAATAAGTAAGTTATACCCCAACGACCACGCTAAGTTTTCACGGATTATCTTACGCGTTTTAAGCGCCAATGTACGAGATTTAAGTAATCTATCGAGTTTATCACCCAATAACACCATATCCGCTGAGGCTTTTGCCACGTCGGTACCGCCACCCATCGCAACCGAAAGGTGTGCACCTGCAAGAATAGGCGCATCGTTAATACCGTCACCAACCATCATGGTGATATCACTTGCGTCTCTAGAGTTCAGATACGCCAGTTTGTCTTCCGGCTTTGCGTTAGCAACAATGTCAGTAATGCCGATCTCTTCAGCAACAGGTTTCGCGTTAATTAAAGAATCGCCAGTCAGCAGCGTGGTTTTGATTCCCGCTTCTTTGAATTGCTTAATGAACTCGATACTTTCTTTACGAATAGGGTCTTCATAAGTGAATGTTGCGATATGTCGACCAGACATCGACAAGTAAATACCATTGCTTTCGGACGGCTGAGCTTCACCTAGAATGAACTCACTACTACCAATCGCCACTTCTTGCCCATTCCACTCGCCTGTAATGCCCGAACCAATCACGTTGTTCACCGACTCGACTTCGATATCATCTGAAGTATGAGTTTTGAACGCTTTCGCAATAGGGTGGTTAGCATGTTGCTCTAGGCTCGCCGCTACTTTCAAACAGGTGTATTTATCAAGTTCGGCGAAGGTTTCGACTTGGCTGATACGAATATCACCCTCGGTCAATGTACCTGTTTTATCTATGATCAAGTGATTCACTTTACACAAGGTTTCAAACACATGGCCTTTGCGCAGCAAGATGCCGAAGTTACCCATACGAGAGGTTGAACACGTAATCGCGGTTGGCGTTGCAAGCGAGAGAGCACAAGGGCAGGTCGCCACTAATACTGAAAGCATGATCCAGAAAGCATCTTCTGGTCTAGTTTGATGCCAGTAGAACCAAGTACCAAATGAGATAATTAAGATAACTGCGACAAAGTATCGAGCCACCACATCGGCGATTTCAGCGATGCGTGGTTTTGATAGCTGCGCTTCATCTTGTAGACGAACGATATTGGAAATCACTGAATCCGCTTTTGAGGTCATCACTTCCAATTCAAACGATTCATCACCATTCAATGTACCAGCAAAGACGGTATCGCCTTCATTCTTAACCACATGAATCGATTCGCCAGTCAGCATCGATTCATCAATATGAACTCTACCAGACAGTACTTTACCATCCGCAGGGATATGTTCACCGGGTAGAACCCGAATCTGATCGCCGACTTTCAATGTTTTAACTGGGACTTGTTCACCGTCTAATGTTGTCGCCATAGCTGGAACCAGCTTAAGCAGGTTACCACTCGCGGCGGCTGCTTTACGACGAGCGCGCATTTCAAGGAAACGCCCCAGTAATAGGAAGAAGGTGAACATCGAGATAGATTCAAAGAACACTTCGCCTTTTTCGGTTACCGTCGCCACCAAACTTGCAACGTAGGCAAACAACAAAGCTATCGACACGGGTACATCCATACCCAATGTTCGGCCTTTGATACTACGCCAGGCGTTAATATAGAAAGGTAATGCAGAGTAGAGCAGAACCGGTGTTGCAAAGATTAAGCTCACCCAACGGAAGTAGCTTTTGAATTCGGGCTCTAGGTTACCAAAGACTTCAAGATAAAGCGCCACAGCCAGCATCATGACCTGCATGGTTGCTAGCCCAGCTACACCAAGACGATAAAGGTAGTTCTTCATCGAACGATGATAAGCGGCTTCTTGTTGATCAGCCTCGAATGGTGCAGCTTTGTAGCCCAACCTATGAATCGCGGATAGCAATTCGCTCAGTTTGACCTGAGTGTTGTCCCAACTGAGCAGAGCACGGTTGGTCGTGGTATTAACACGAATACTCACAACGCCAAGCTTTGAAGAAACTTGCTTCTCAATAAGCCAGGCACAAGCCGCACAAGAGACGCCTTCTAGTGACAATGTCACCTCAGAGGTGTTTTCAGAGTTACGAACGAACTCAAGTTGAACATCTTCATTGTCATAATGGCTAAGAGCCAGAAGTTGCTCTGGCACCAAGTCGGCTTTTTCAGCCGGGGCAGTACGGTATTGGTAATAAGAGACCAAACCGCTATCTATGATTGTCTGGGCTACGGTTTCGCAACCCGGACAACACATCGGACGAACCGATCCTAAAATTTCCACTTTAAAATCCGTTTCCGCTGGTACATCTTCACCGCAGTGATAACAGGATTCACACATAAGCTTTAGTTCGTTAGTTGAGTAGGAGTATCAATAGGGAAGTTCATGCGACCTTGCACTAACCATTCAGAATCATGCGGAGAAAGCTCAATAAACCATGGTCCTTGCATTTCGTGATCCAAAGTCATGGTGTAGTTGCCTTTCGCATCTGCTGTCAGTAGTTGAGTGAAATCGCGGTCAGGCAGCGTTCTGTGAACAAACATTGCGTTAATCGCAGGGAAATGATCAAGTTTACCTTTCTCAAGAGTAATGATAACGGAGTTACCTTTCTCATTAACTGAAGCTGAAAGGCCGAGTTCCTTTGCAATATTTACTTTTGAAATGTCGACATTAATGCCTTTTCCTTTTTTATAGTAATCCTCAGTCACTAAGTCTACAGAGTTCTGTGTGAACACAATAACCGTCATGATGGTCCAAATAACTACTGTCGCTGGCAACGCGATTAAGAACCACGGCCAAAACTGTTTATACCAAGGCTTTACCATAAAAAAGATCTCAAAAAAGAATAAAAAGAAGGGGTTATAAAATAAAGGAAAGACAGCCTCTTAGAAAGAGGCTGTTATTGAAATGTTACTTATTATCTGAGTTGCTTAAGCTCCACACGTATGATGAAACCAGTTGTACTTTATCCTCGCCTAGAATGTCTTTCCAAGCAGGCATAACGCCAGAGCGTCCGTACATTACTGTTTCCGTCACAGCAGCGCGAGAATCGCCAAACAACCAATCGCGGTCGGTCAGGTCAGGTGCACCTACAGCAGGGTTACCTTTACCGTCTGTACCGTGACATGCAGCACATACAACAAAGCGTGCTTTACCTGCTTCAGCTTCACGAGCATTCACACTACGTCCAGAAAGGCTAAGCGTGTAGCTAACCACTTCTTTAACGCCTTGCTCACCAAGTGCATCTTTCCAGCCAGGCATTTGGCCAACACGACCATGCATGATTGTTGTCACGATAGCTTGTGGTTCACCACCATATAGCCACGCGTCATCAGTTAGGTTAGGAAAACCTTTTTGACCACGAGCATCAGAGCCGTGACACTGAGAACAGTTTTGCAAGAATAAACGTTGGCCCACTTTAATTGCGTCAGCATCTGATGCAATGTCAGGGACAGAACGTAAACCATTTTCGTCGTGAGCTAGCTTTTTGAATGCTTCACCAAAGTAGGTGTTTGCGTCATCAAGCTCTTTCGCGTACTCGTCTAACTGTTTGTTCGCTTGAGCTGCAGCAATTGAAGAACGAGACTCTTCAATACTACGAACTTCTTGGTTTGAACTTGTCCAACCTAGTAGACCTTTAAAGTTGCCAAGGCCTGGGTAAAGAGCAAGGTAAACCGCTGCAAACACAATCGTACTGATGAAAAGGTATGTCCACCATTTTGGTAGTGGGTTGTTAAGCTCACGAATACCATCGTATTCATGGCCCATATCATGACCTTCTTCTACGCCAGTTCGATCTTTAAAACACCAACGAAGCAAGACAGCACAACCAATTAGGGTACCAATCGTAATCGCACTAACCCAGATACTCCAGAATGTACTCATTACTTTGTCACTCCTTGATTTTTAGAACTTGTTGCCGGCTCGTCGTCTGCAAACACTAGGTTCGCATCTTCGTCGAAACGTGATTTACGATTCTTGCCGTATGCCCACCAAACGATGCCGATGAAGCAAGCAAAAACAGTAACGGTCCAAACACTTTGAAATGTAATAACGTCCATAATTATTCCTTATTTCATTGCGTGGCCAAGCGATTGAAGGTAAGCGATGATTGCATCCATCTCTGTTTTTCCTTCAACATCTTGTTTAGCGTTAGCAATTTGTTCGTCTGTGTAAGGAACACCAAACTGATTACGGAAGAGTTCAAGCTTCTGTTGAGTCAATTTGCCATCAAGTACATTTTCAGCAAGCCATGGGAAACCAGGCATGTTTGATTCAGGAACAAGTTCACGAGGGTCGATAAGGTGAACACGGTGCCACTCATCAGAGTAACGATCACCAACACGCGCTAGATCAGGACCAGTACGCTTAGAACCCCATAGGAATGGGTGTTCCCAAACGCTTTCGCCAGCTACAGAGTAGTGACCGTAACGTTCAGTTTCAGAGCGGAAAGGACGAATCATTTGGCTGTGACATACGTTACAACCTTCGCGGATATAAATATCACGACCTTCCATTTCCAGAGCAGAGTAAACGCGTAGGTTTTCTACAGGTTCAGTCGTCTGCTTTTGGAAAATAAGAGGGGTAATTTCTACTAAAGCACCAAAACTGATAGCAATAACGATCAAGATCGCCAGTAGGCCAACGTTCTTCTCTACCAACTCATGGCGATTATTTGAATTTGAGCTCATTCTAAATCTCCTTAAGCCGGTTGAGGGATAGCTTTAAGGCTATCTTTAGGTGCAGAAACAGTTTTGTACGTGTTGTATGCCATTAAGAACATACCAGATAGGAAGATGAAGCCCCCTAAGAAACGTACAAAGTAGAACGGGTAAGATGCTTCTACAGATTCAACGAAGCTGTAAGTTAATGTACCGTCAGAGTTAACCGCACGCCACATCAGGCCTTGCATCACACCAGAGATCCACATTGCAACAATGTAGAAAACCGTACCAATCGTTGCTAACCAGAAGTGAACATTGATTAGAGATACAGAGTACATACGCTCTTGACCAAATAGTTTAGGAACTAAGTGGTAAACCGAACCGATAGAAACCATCGCAACCCAACCTAGCGCACCAGAGTGAACGTGACCGATAGTCCAGTCCGTGTAGTGAGACAGTGCGTTAACCGTTTTGATTGCCATCATTGGGCCTTCGAAAGTCGACATGCCGTAGAATGATAGAGAAACGATTAGGAAACGTAGGATAGGGTCGTAGCGTAGCTTATGCCACGCACCAGATAGAGTCATAATACCGTTGATCATGCCACCCCAAGATGGAGCAAACAGAACCAAAGACATAACCATACCTAGAGACTGAGTCCAGTCTGGAAGTGCTGTGTAGTGTAGGTGGTGAGGACCAGCCCAAATATACAGAGACACAAGAGCCCAGAAGTGAACAATCGACAAACGGTAAGAGTAAACAGGGCGACCAGCTTGTTTAGGAACGAAGTAATACATCATACCTAGGAAACCAGCTGTCAATAGGAAGCCTACCGCATTGTGTCCGTACCACCATTGCACCATTGCATCGATCGCACCGGAATAAATCGAGTACGATTTAAACGCAGATACAGGAACAGCCAGGCTGTTAACGATGTGCAACACGGCAACCGTGATGATGAAGGCTCCGAAGAACCAGTTAGCTACATAAATGTGCGATGTCTTACGCTTAATCATGGTTCCGAAGAACACGACCGCATAAGCTACCCACACAAGAGTAATAGCAATATCGATTGGCCATTCAAGTTCTGCGTATTCTTTACCAGAGGTTAAACCCAACGGTAAAGTAATTGCAGCGGACAGGATAATCGCTTGCCAACCCCAAAAGGTAAAGGCTACGAGAGGGCCACCAAAGAGACGCGTCTGACAGGTACGTTGCACAACATAATATGATGTTGCAAACAGCGCACTTGTACCGAACGCAAAAATAACCGCATTAGTATGCAGGGGACGTAAACGACTGTACGTCAGCCACGGCGTATCAAAGTTTAGCTGTGGCCAAACTAATTGAGCGGCAATCAAAACACCAACGCCCATACCGACAATACCCCACAAAATTGTAACGAGGGTAAATTGACGGACGACCGTATAGTTGTAGTTTTGTTCAAGCTGCTTTTCTTGGCTCATTTGCATGCTTCCAATTTCTTATTTACTACACTTTACTTCCAACACGACTCACGTCGTAATGCCACCCAAATTAGAAAAGGAAATTCAGCCTATTCAGAGCTTTATTTCCACTTGCTGATTTTAAAAAAAAGTGGCATTTTCAACGCGACACTATACTTGAATTAACAAATCAATGACAGAGTAGTAACCTTACGCTTGGTCTGGAATTGGATTTTTATTTAAAAACTTTGAACTTTGTAACAAGGAGTAAAGATTATAATGGCGGCACAAAAGCTAACAAAAGGCAGGCTTGTTCAAATTATCGTCATGTTGGTTATTTTAATAGCGGCATTTACTTGGAGAACAGTAACATACGATAATCACGAAACAGTAAGCTGTATAATTTCAAAACCGTGTGAATTTGGTATTGATAATCATAATGTTTTAATTTCGGGCGATAGATCAGGGTATTCAATCGAAACATCTAAAACTGGCAAATTTATCATTAGCTACAATGAGAGTGGAATTCTAGAAGAAAAAGGGCCATCGAATTGGCTGTTACAAACTAATGATAAGACCTCCTCAATAACAGTTACATTTCCACAACAGATAGCCACATTTTCTGTAAACCTTTCTAAGGAATAACACAGTAACAAGTTAGTCTCGCCTCAATTCTTTTGATAGAAATATGTACTAAGTCAGTGAAATAGATTGTATAAAAGTGTTATAAAGAGAGCATTAATAAAATCTTCCGAGATCTATGAAATTTCTATCAAAAGTCTCTTATTCCCTAGACGCTAAAATCGCAGTAGATGAGCTGCTCAGTGGGGTGGCAAACCCTGTCGATATTGCCTGTCTTATCTGCTACTGCACCGAAGAGTACTCCACACTTGCTGTGCAGAGATATTTCGTAGATGCGCTCCCGAATACACCAATACATGGCTGCACCACTTGTCACGGTATTATGACCGAAACAGGGTTCCATTCAGGCCCTGTGATTGGGATACTCATCATCTATGATTCCGGGATCAATGCCTACGGTACCGGCATCTGTCACTTTGGCGATTCCATAGAACGTAGTACGTTCAGCGCCATCGATAAAGCATTAAAGAACGCCAACCGAGAAGGTGAAATACCCGATCTTATCTTGCTCCATTCCACCCCAGGTAATGAAGAGAAGGTGATGGCGGCTATCGATAACAAATTTGGCACAGAGGTGCCGATTATTGGTGGAAGCGCAGCAGACAATCAAGTGTCTGGAAATTGGAGTATCTTTACCGAAGAAGCTCTTGCTATTAATGGCGTCTCTTTAACGGTGTTTTTTGCGTCACAATCCATCTATTCATCTTTTAGCGCCGGTCATACACCCACCCAGTATTCAGGCACCGTCACCAAAGTAAGAAATCGAATATTGTTAGAGATCGACCATAGGCCTGCGACCACCGTTTATAATGAATGGACTGATTTTCATTTAGGTGGCAGTGATGATGGGTATATTTTTGAAAAGTCGACAGTTTATCCATTAGGCCGAAAGGTCGGCTCTTCTTACGACTACCCATATTTCAAGTTATCGCATTCGATCAGAGAAACTGAGTGTAACGGTATCGAGTTGTTCACTGATATCAATGAAGGTGACACCATCTATTTGATGCAAGGCTCTAAGCAACAACTTATCAGCCGTGCCGCTAACATCATTCATTCGTCTTACTATAATGATATGGATCTTGAAGAAAAATTAGGGGCGATCAACATATTCTGTGCAGGACCAATGCTGCACCTAAAACAAGATATGGATGAGGTTTGTGACCAAATCAATCACGCACTTGGTGGGCTTCCATACATATGTCCATTTACGTTTGGTGAGCAAGGCAGACTCTCTGGTGGTGAGAATGCGCACGGAAATTTGATGGTATCGTCTGCAACGTTTTATAGGCTGAAAAAGTAATGGATACTGAAGACCAGGAAGCGCTGCAAGAAGCTCGTATTGAACTCCAAAAACTAAAGGTCCGTGAACGTAAATTAGCTGAAGAGAATAGGGTGATCCTATCGACTATCTCTGCGATCAGTAAGGCGAGTAACATATCTGAAATATTTTCTAGTCTCGAATTCGCACTCAAAAAATACATAAAGTTTGATGATTTTATTGTGGTATCAAGAGTAGGGAATGAAGGTAGTTTCAAAACCCTGTTAACCAATAACAAAGTATTCGAACAAATGAATTGGACAGATTGTGGCAAGCTATCGCGAGTCATTAATGGAGAATGTGCCATTCTTTTTGAACCCAAATCTCTGGGTGAATTCAGCACTTTGCATCCCATTATCCTAGACCAAATTAACTCCGTACTGATTACTGGTATTGATAGCGGGCTAACACAATCCGTTATCATCTTTATCCATTCCAATACCAAACACTTTAGTATTGAAACCAAAGCCACTCTAAACCGATTTCGACCGCTGATTGAGCGTGCTGTTTTCGATATTGAAAACAAAGAAAAACTTGAAGCGACAGTCCGAGAACGTACAGCAGAACTCGTAGCAGCAAGAAAAGACGCAGAAAGAGCCAACAAAGCCAAATCTGAATTCTTAGCAATGATGAGTCATGAGTTAAGAACGCCGCTAAACGCCACCATAGGCTTAATCGACACGCTAAAGTCCACACCGCTGAATGATGAACAACAGTCTATATTGTTAAATATGAGTACATCATCTGAACTCCTATTGGCGATCATCAGTGATGTATTGGACTTTTCAAAGATTGAATCTGGATGCTTCTCGTTGGCTCCTCAATGGAGCAACGCAAGAGACACTGTAACTTTTGTTTTATCTGAACAAAAGAAGATAGCAGACGATAAAGGGTTGTCGTTAACCCTAACTAGCGACATTCCAGAAGGTGAACTACATTACATCGACCCAAGTCGCTTAGCACAGATCCTTTTTAATCTCATTGGTAACGCAATAAAGTTCACTGAACACGGGCATGTACATGTTTCTATTACATACCAGCACAGTTCATTCCGTATTAGCGTAGAAGACACCGGAATTGGCATCAGCTCACAGCAACTTTCGTCATTATTCAGTCCGTTCGTGCAAGCCGATAGCACAATCACACGTAGGTTTGGTGGCACTGGCTTAGGTTTAGCAATAACAAAACGACTAGTAGAACTGATGCGCGGGCGTATATCGGTCGAGAGTGAGCCAGGAAAAGGTTCGAAATTTGAAGTGCGGTTACCAGTTCTAACGAGAGTTACGAACAATCAAGAGCATGCTGCAGAAGATAAATACTCGCAAGTTCCAAGAACCCGTTATTCAGTGTTAGTTGTTGAAGACAACCCAACAAATCAGATGGTGATTCAATTGATCCTTGCGCGGCAAGGCCACGAAGTTTTCATCGCAAGCAACGGTGAAGAAGCGATTGGCTTTGTAGAAAGAGGTAATGATCCGATAGACATTATCTTGATGGATGTGTCGATGCCAGTTATGGACGGAATAACCACAACCAAATATATGAGAGACGCAAACATCAAAACACCAATCGTCGCGCTAACGGCACACACATCAGTAGAAGATAAAGTTTCTTGTTTAGATGTCGGTATGAATGATTTCATTACCAAACCTGTAAGAACCAAAGAGATCATTGAAGCAATTGATAGATTAATGCTTGAAGTCTAATAAACGTATTCTTAATCGAAGATTAGGAAATATGTTTATTAGGTATTTTATGGTAAATAGACTTACTGTTAAATAGAATGTCAGTTTGGTAGTCAAACAAGAGGCAGGGCATCACACAAAGATACCTGCCTTATAAACACTAAACCCCGATTTAACATAATATACATAATACGCAGTGTGATTGTTAGAGCAATTTAGTAATGTCCGGTTTGAGCCATTTTAAAATGTCCTCCTAAGCTTACCTATATTGGTCTGCTTAGGAGTTATCCGGATGCTTATTACTATGAGTGAAAAAGATATTTATCGATTTAAGGTTCTGACTGACGTACGTGAAAAACGACTACGCCAAGTTGACGCTGCTGTCATTTTGAATCTATCTGCGCGTCATATCCGGCGTTTGGTGAACCAACTTGTCTCTCTTGGCGCGCAAAGTCTTACACACGCAGCGCGTGGCCGCCCAAGTAATCGACGCCACTCAGAACATTTCAGAATTGAAATACTGAAGCTTATTCGTGAGCATTACTCTGACTTCTCACCAACGTTCGCTCTGGAAAAACTGACTGAACTGCACAATCTATCAGTCTCTAAAGAAACACTCCGTCAATGGATGATCGCCGACGGACTGTGGCTTCCACATGCAAAACGAAAACCTCGAGTATATCAGCCACGTTACCGTCGTGATTGCTTGGGTGAACTTATCCAAATTGACGGCTCCCATCACGACTGGTTTGAAGGTCGCAGCGACAAATGCTGCCTATTGGTGTTCATTGACGATGCGACTGGCCGCTTGATGAACCTAAGATTCAGCGAGACGGAATCCGCGTTTGACTACATGTTAGCGACGCGTGAATACCTCGATGCGCACGGTAAACCCATCGCATTTTACAGCGACAAACACTCCATATTTCGAGTGAATCAGGAGAAACACAAACAAGTTGGCCAAACCCAATACGGGCGCGTGCTGAAAGAGCTGGCGATAGAACTCATTTGTGCCAACAGCTCCCAAGCCAAAGGCCGTGTTGAGCGAGCCAATCTCACGTTGCAAGACCGGCTGGTTAAAGAGATGCGCTTACAAGGCATCAACACCATCGAGCAAGCCAACGTCTGGCTTCCCTACTTCGTCGCCGATTTTAATCATCGCTTTGCTAAGCCTGCTCAATCCCCGAAAAACATGACTTGCTGCCGAGAGATAGTCGATACGCCGAATCTTAATGCCCCTTCGGCACGATGCCGCCGAATGGTGACCAATTTAGCCTCTGTCCATAAGGATACAGGTTTAGTGATACATTGGGATTGGGGGATTTTTTCTTTTTCGCCATGCTTGGAGCCTCTTCGATGTAGGCCATCAGCCTATCAGAGGTAGCACAACCGCTTTACTGTTTGCTCAGCAAAAACCGACGTAAATCTCGCTCCGCGCGCATCACAAACAAGATGTACACTTTGTCACCTTTTTGCTTGTAGAAAACCCGACATGGATTCACTACGACTTCGCGATAATTCAGGTGCTCGAGCTCTGGAGGCAGACGCCCAGACTCGGGAAAGTCGCTGAGGCGTTCAATTTTGTCGAAAATGTTTTGAACCAGCTGTTTGGCCGCGACTAGGTTTTCAAGGGCAATGTATTCCGCGATATCGTTGAGATCCGATAGCGCGGGTTCACTCCAAATCACTTCAGCCATTTTGACATCTTGTCTTTGGCTTCGTCATGACTCAGCGCCTTGCCTTCAGAAATGGCGCGCTCACCGCGTGCGATCCCTTCGAGGATAGCCAAGCGGTTTTGCATAAACTGATAGTCATCGACGTCAACCAAATACGCAGAAGGTTTGCCATGCTCGGTGATCAACACGGGCTCTTTGGTGTCGTGTAGGTCGGCAAGGATTTTGGTCGCTTGACGCTTAAGGGAAGTAACGAGCTCGACTTTCATGAGGATGCCTCCAATAGAAGATTAAAAGTGATACAATTGTATCACTTTTAATCTTACAAGTTTAGTGCAGCATAAGGTAAAGCGTTTAGAGAAATGCCTAAATAAGTTGTCAAATTACCGCGCTAAATCTATCCGAACATCGCAAAATCTAAAGCTGGCACTCTTTATTACTTAATAGTAGGACACATCAACTCTATTGTTTTTCGACACTTGGGTAAGATAAATACGCCCAACCGTTTTTCTATCCGTATAATAATTACCTGATAGACTCAAGCTACGCTCATTTTCTAAAACATCAAATAAGGTTGAGCCATCATAAGGCGTACGACCAACTATCCGAGAGGTTGAACGATAAACGTAATATAACTTCTTTTGGCCTTGTTCCATGGTTGGAGTGCATTCTAACGTAACTGACTTTACATCCTTCCCATGCATATCAATTTCAGTCAGAAGAAGCCCTTGCCTAATAACCGCACGAACATCAATTTCTAAACCAGTTTCAGTCATAACGCAACCAACCCACTCACCATTGAGGTCGGGGTATAAGCTGCCATTGAACCACTTCAATAGTCCCCAAATTTTTCTAGCACAAAAAGGGATTAAGAGAATGAAAATTACAAAAGTAGATACAAAAGAAGATATTGTGATTATTTTATAAAGATCCCAACTAGGAAAAATATATTGCTTAATCAATGTATATACGCCAACACTTAGCAATGTTGACATTATGATCAACACCTTTAGCAAGGTGCTAACTTGTATGATTTTAAACACGTTTTTCTCTATTATTTAATCGTATAATCGCATAGTTTATTTTTACCACTACTTTTAGCGTCAAGTAATGCTACATAAGCTTCTTTCAGCGAAGAGCCCACCCCAGCAGAAAACGTAAATGTGTTGGAAGGCAATCCTTGTATCCTTTCAAATAATCTAGCGCTGTCGAAGCAATTACCTGACTTACCAACCACTCCATCAGCCGCACAAAAAACAATCTCAAAGCCATTCTCGATTAGCAATTGAGCAATCTGATCAGCAGCGTTTACTAATGACGCGCTCACTTGATAAAGGTTTTCCTCATCATTGTTGAGGTAGAATGATGTAATTTTCCGCCCTACATCATCCCCGTCAATCGTTATATATTTCATAAAATCGCCTTAAATCAAAAATTTGGACTTATTATAACAATACAGTATCAACAGAGAAATGATTTACGGCATCATCAGAAGCTATTCATCTTGTTGTAGGTTACAACTCAACAACACCGCCTTAAAGACGATGACGAAACCTAACCTTAGACTGAAAATACCAAGTGTTAGGAATCTGTCTTAAATGCGATTATTGGTGCGGAAGCTCATTTGAAGCTTGTTCATAATTGTCACAATACTTGAGAGCTCTATCGACAAACTTGATGCTTCCTTTGGTGCCGCGATCAGTCCAATAATGCCCTTCTAGCGCATAGGCAGGCATACCGTGGACTTCCAGTGAAAATGAACCATGATGTATTTCGCTTCTAGTCCCTTGAAGCTCAATCTTAGGTTCATTTCTATAAACACCAACAAATTTGAACAATTCTCCATCTTCTTGAGGCTCAATGCTATGAGCAATAAGAACAGATTTAGATTCTTCCGTCATTAAACGTAAACTTAAAGATGTCAATGTTTGTCTAACAACGGCGTAACCATAGATTGTCGGAATTGTTTCATTGGTAACAGGATTCACCCAGTTACTTTGCATTTCAACTTTCCACGTTCCCCTCAAGTCTGGTCTCTTCACGTACCAACCGTTGATCAGCTTCCATGACCACATGTACTTATTAAACAAAGCTACAAAGGCTGATATGGAGCCGACTACTATTCCAAAAGGTTTCAAGAATTCTATACTCAAAACGGGCATACCTTGGAACCACAAGGCAACTAACCATACAGCAATAGTTAAGCCAATAAACGATGAGATATGTAATCTAGTCAGCATTATTCGTATCCAATATAGTCCCAGGCATCACTTAAAAATTGATGGGCGCTAGAACGTGTCCACTGTTGCGGTCCTCTAAACAAATATTTCAACTCACTAACCTCACCCCATTCCGAACACTTGTCATCGGAACGAGTATCATTAAAAAGGTTGGCTAAAACTGCTCTAACCATAGGTTTATATTGAGTGTGTTCGAAAGCTGAATTTGGAGCATTAAACACCAAGCATTCAATCAAAAAACTAGGTGCTTCTTTAGCCGACTTAATACCATTTTTCGACATTTCATTTGATAGAGTCTTGAGGACTCTAACAACTCTTTTATATCTTCTATTCGTAACAGTATTTTTTTGAACTCCGTTGTCATAATGTTGTTCGGGCCAATTAATAACACTAGGTGGGCTTAAATCATCAGGGATCATCTCAACCCCAGAAAGGTGACGATTAACAGCTGTATATCTACGATGTTCAAAAAAAGCAGCAACATCAGATTCCACACGATAACTATTTTCTTTTATGTCAAAAGACTTGCTGCCTCGGGAAATTGATGTTCTGCCAAAGTGCGCGATTAAGGCTTCTTCAAGCTCATTTTTGAATGATGAATATTCATAGCTTGCAGGAACAAAGCTTTTCGCAAGTTCAACTTTCACATTATCATCGGTGTAATTTGGAAAGTACGAATCGTAACAAACAACCCCAACATCAACATCGCTATCTTGTTTTACGTTAACCCGATTACGATATGAACCTTGAGTAAAGACCTTGATGTTTCTATTTTTAAGTTTTTCACTAGCTTGGATAGCTTTACGAATTTGTCGTTCAGCGTTTTCCGCTCTGGTTTGCTCAGTCTGACTTG
The DNA here is from genome assembly GCF_002119525.1 of Vibrio syngnathi. Classification (NCBI taxonomy): domain Bacteria; kingdom Pseudomonadati; phylum Pseudomonadota; class Gammaproteobacteria; order Vibrionales; family Vibrionaceae; genus Vibrio; species Vibrio syngnathi. Next base: position 1,649,692 of record NZ_CP017916.1, read on the forward strand.
GGCCTTTTGCCCAAGTTGAGAAAACCGATTCCCAATCTCTACTCATTAATACCAAACCTCAAATGATAATTCCTAATCAATGATACATGGGCAAAATACCTTAAGTTCAATGGGGTTATGTAAAAAGAGAGCCAATTAGAAAGTTTGTAGTTGCACTACGCAGATTTACTTAAAAAAAGGCTACTTCCTACGAAAGCAGCCTATTCTAGTTTCAATTATCGGCGTTTCTTATAGCGTTTTCGTGTGGTGTTCGCCCGAACCACTCGCCCATTTTTGAGCGTGTAGCCCTTCTTAAGTTGGCCGTTTGGTCGGCGGCCTTTGCACTTGTGTCCTTTCATTCGGTATCTCCAGTTTTCGTATCCGTTGCTCTTGGTCTTGCTGCACTCGCTTTATCCAATTGATGTCTGTTTTTAAAGCCGCAATCGTGCCAAGGCTTGAGACTCCACCTGTAATAAGAGCGATGATTAACGCATCGAGATACGCCATCACTTCGTTTTCCATCGAGAAGCGTAGTATTCAAGTAGGTATCGCACCATGGCACGCATGCCTAGCATATCGACCACAACGGCGCCAACTACAAACCAATAAGGGCTAGGGATGTTCTGCAGCGCATTGAAGCCTTGTTCGACATACGGCGCGTAATTAGGAATGAAAGACAAGATGAGCGGCACGAAGACGACTAACAAGATAAATTCATCCTTAAATCCCCTATCTCGAATGCTGATTTCATCAAGGCTGCTGGCCTGCTCTTCGCCATTTTGCAATCGACGCACCCTCGCATGATGCTTGTCATTGTCGAGTTCATCTTTACGCTTTAACGCCTCAACTTTGTTTTGATTAAGCAGTTTCCCTATCCACCACCTTGTTGTGTTCGGCTAAAGGCATACTGATTGTGTAAATATAAAGCGATACGGCTAAAATCAAATCATGTTGCTTCTGTATTGATGTTTATATCGATAATAATACCAATTAAAGTAAAAATGTGATCTAATTAAGGCCGTCGAACTCTTACAGAAAATCGTCATGGATAGCCTTAATAATACTGATTTTAAAAAGCTAGCAAGCCAACAAAAAACCATTCAAATGAAGGTTCGCTTGCTAGCACTAGCCCACTTCAAAGAAGGTCACTCGCGCACTCAAATTGCCAAATACCTTAAAGTCAGTCGAACTAGTGTAAACAAATGGGTTCAAGTATTTCTTGCAGAAGGATTGGAAGGGCTTCAAGAAAAACCTCGCACAGGCAGACCTGCATACCTCAATGCAGAACAACGAAAACAACTCAGTGCATTCATTAAGAAAGAAGCAGAGTCCCCTTCAGGCGGGCGCCTTGTCGGGAGCGATATACATGACTACATCGTGAAAAACTTTGATAAATACTACCACCCTAATTCTATCTATTATCTCCTCGACCACATGGGCTTCTCTTGGATAACTTCTCGCTCCAAACACCCTAAACAATCACAGCAAATCCAAGACGATTTTAAAAAAATTCAAAATAGAAACGATCCTTAAGATCCCCGGCCATATCGGGCTAGAGAGTGTTGATGTCTGGTTTCAAGATGAAGCTAGGTTTGGTCAGCAGAACACAACGACACGTCTTTGGGCGACTCGTGGAACGAGGCCTCGCGTGGTAAAACAACAGCAATTTGAATACGCTTATTTGTTTGGTTCGGTATGCCCTGAAAGAGGAATTGGCGAAGCCATAGTGGTTCCTTGGGTTAACAAGGACATAATGACAAATCACTTAGAGCAGATATCTAAGGCTACAGAAAAAGGACGTCATGCTGTCGTTATAATGGATGGTGCAGGCTGGCATACCGATGATATTGCGAGAGAATTTAATAACGTCAGTACTATTAAGCTTCCTCCCTACTCGCCAGAGCTTAACCCTATAGAGCAAGTTTGGAGTTGGTTGCGACAACATTATCTAGCGAATCAAAGTTTCACGGATTATAACGACATTGTTTCCAAGGTTTGTCGCGCTTGGAATGAATTTCTTGAGTGCAAAGATCGTGTCACAAAAATGAGCAGAAGGGATTGGATAAACCTGATCAGTTAATTTTCCGGATTGGTATAAGTTCATAAAATCAGATGGTTACACAAAACCATTGTTAGTTTAAAAGCTCTACATTTGGTAAGGTATTCAAGGAATCAATAACTTATTATATAAAGGCTTAATATGAAAATCGGTATGGTTGCCCTATCACTATTCACCGCTTTTGGCATGAGTTCATACGCGCTTGCTAATGAAAATGACACAGCAGCTAAAGATCTTGGTCATTTTTATGCAGGTGTTGATGTCGGATTTTACAATGAAACCGAATTAGAATACCGCGGTAGCAAAATTGAAGATTCTTCTGATCTAGCTGACTTGAGTTATAACTTAGTTGGCGGTTATGAGTTCAATACACACGATGTAGTAAAGCTGGGATTAGAAGCGGAGTACCGAAAAATTGGCAAAGTTAACTTTGCTCAAATGATGGATATTGAAGGCCAAGCCTTCTTCGTGAATGTTAAACCCAAATTCATCGTTAAAGGTGACGTCTTGGATTTGTATGTCTCCCTGTTAGCAGGCGTTGGATCTATTGATACGGAAATCAAAGCCTTTGGACTCTCAGATTCTAAATCTGAGGCCGCTTACCAAATCGGTGGAGAATTTGGCGCAATAATTACCGATAACATCGACGTTCATATCGGTTACCGCTCTGCACATATTGAAATAGAATCCATCGATGTTTCATCCAAAACAGCATACATTGGTGCAAGATACCATTTCTAAAGTTCCTTCAATGGCTAGACCAATTTATTGCGGTCAACTAGCCTAACATTGCAAATAGTCCGATCTCTTTGAGGTCGGATTTGCCACTATTGGTTCACTTAACTTCCTTTACATTGCCTCCAAATATAGGCATATTCCTCCACCAATATAAAGTTACGTTGCAACTTATTAGAAAAACCAGCGCTACTGCAAGATAAATCACTCAAACAGGCTGCTATTTCGTGTTTAAATTTTGATCTATCAATCAGTTATATGATTAAACTTGGTGACTAAGCAAGCAAACACTATGCATTCACGCTTACATTATGAATTATAGTGTTAACATCAGACAATGTTGTAAACCAGGTGTTTGATATGTTGCCTAAACTTTATAAGTTCAGATCTCTTCACGATAGAAACATACAATCGATATCCGAGTGTTCGTTGTGGTTTGATTCCGCGAAGACCTTTAATAACCCTTTTGAATCTCATCACCTGTTCAACAAAGAACTTCAGAATGACTTCAAGGTTATGTGCTTCTCTCAATCGAATGACCATCCCATACTTTGGTCTCAGTATGGTGATAACTTTAAAGGTATGTGTATTGAGTATGATCTTAACTGTTATCACGGTGAGGCAGATCTCAATTGCTTTGAAGTTCAGTATGCTGACAACCCAAGCATGCTTAGTACTCCTTCGCTAGTTGACTTAAAAGCATCGAGATTAGCCGCGAGCTTACTTGGAATCAAACATTCAAACTGGCGTTACGAAAAAGAATATCGCTGGGTACTGCCCAATGAAGAGATTATTGGCAACAAGCTGTATCTGAATAAAGAGTGTATAAGCTCTGTGATTCTCTCAGAACACGCTCCTGCCGATAGAAAACTAAAGGTACTGATGACTTGCCAACACCTCGGCATCCCCGTTAAACACGCTGTCGCTAAACAAGATTCGTGTACATTTGGCACGTTCTGTTAAATAGATATCAGTAAAATGAACGCCCTACGAGACATATTTGCTTATATAAGGTGACAGTGCAACAAACTGGCATCTAACTCAGTTCACCGTAATTCACTCGTTTTCATTGGCATTTTAAGCAATCATATTAATACCATTTAGTTATAGTGCATTAGTTTGGTCAATTTGTGATATGAAGTCGGATGTATTTCTCTGGGAAACTGTATTTGAACTGTTTCTTGGTTGGTAAGTGCTGTTTCGCCTGTCTACAAGCTTTACTATCGCCGGATGTTCTCACTCTCTTGATTTTTGTATAACCTTTGGAGTGCTTCATTTCAATCATCAGGTCACAATAACCATCGATTTCAACATTGCTCTTTTTTAGGCCTTTCATGACCGTCGCTTTGATTTTTTTGGCTACGGGATTAACCAATGCATCGTCGGGAAATACGACTAGGGATAAAAAAAACAACAAAAGGATTAGATATCTCATACTGTTCTCCTTTATTGGAACTGAGAACAGTATGACGATGGTTAAGGCAAGCGAAGAACTAACTTAGTATGAAAATTGACAAGATAAGACGTAATTCTTGACCATTACGCCTTCTTTGAGCCTTTAGATTTGAAGCCGTTATGTGGGAATACATTACGAATACGTTGTTGCACGTTCTTAGGTACATCCTTTGTGAACTTGAGATTATAACCAGAGCGCTTTGCGTACACTTTTAATTCACCTTTAAAAGTGTTGTTGTGGCCAATCTCTTGAAGGTTGTGCTTAAAGCTCGGTGGAAGATGACCTTTAACTTGTTCGATCGCCCCATCGTTAAATTTGATTTTCAATACCGGCCTATCAACCGCGACTAACCAAAAAACCAACGCTGCACCGATTAAGATTACATACATCATAATGTCACCACTACTGTTGATGATTATTTATCGTCAGAAAGGAGCTTGCTTAAATCTTCTTTAAGATTGGTTACTGTCTTGCTGGCCTGTTCACTGCGAGATGCTTCGCTCACCAAATACTCAATAGCATCTGATAGCGTACAACCTAGCTCGTTCGCTCGCTGGGATAGCTTTTCCCATACACGATAATCAAGGTCGATTGATTTCTTCTTGGTGTGAACTTGTTCAGCATTAAAGTGACGCTTTCGCTTAGCTCGGATCGCTTGCTTAAGCTTGTTATCGAGCTCAGGAGACATGTTGTCAGATATCCACTCAAGAACACCTGTTGGTTGGTGTTCAAGCTTCAATAAGGCTTGTACAGCAACGTCAGCTTCACTTGAATCAATATGGCAGGTGATCGACTCGCCTTCTTTCCATTTTTTGACCAGATAGTTCCATTTCCAACCACATTCCAAGTTTTCAAGTTGCTGATATTTCATGTCTAATCTCGAGAGTTAATCCTAGTGACAGCGTAACCCAAAATAGGCTATTTAACAATTGTTGTCTTGAAAGAATAGACCAAGATCATACTTATATTAGCTTAGTGATTAGTAACTACAACATAGAGCTACAAGCGAGATCGGTTTTTCTATATACTCCCTACCTCATTATCATAATCAGAAACTTAAATGACTCTAGTAGATTGGCGACATGTTACGCCTCAGTACGACGAATATAGCGCTCAATTAGAGCAATTCCCTGACATCTCGCCTTTCCCATTTTCAGACATTCAACATAGATTCAACGATGCGCTAACCCGCTTTGTCCGCTTGTCCAATCTTTCGCGTGTTTTACTTGTCAACGCTCCGGACAATTCGATCTATCGTCAAATGATTGTTGAATCTTTAGTAACTGCTCTAGATGATCACACGTTACCAGTAATAAAAACTGAGTCTTTAAATGCTGTCTCTCTGTTTGACCAAGTTCAATCAAAAGACGGCCAAGTCGTTGCGACAATGCCTGGCTTACTGGCTAGAGCGAACAATGGTTATCTGATTGTTTCAGCCAACTTGATTCTAGCAAACCCGGGAAGCTGGTTACTGCTTAAATCTGCACTTCTTGGTGAGGCCGTAGAGCCCATCAGTAGCAACCCTGAACACTTAAACCAATCTCCATCTTTACCGCTTACCTACAATATTAAGTTGATTGTGGTTGGAGACCGAGCTCAACTCGGCGATCTTGATTACCTAGACAGTGATATTCAAACCGGTTTCTGCCTATTCAGTGAAATTGAACAAGACATAAAGCTAACAGAAGAGACGTTGACTCAATATCTTGGTTACCTTAAATGGCTCCAACAACGTTATGAACTGCCAAACATCACGCAACAAGCTGTGACAGGCATTCTTACTGCTGGAGCAAGAGAAACTGAAGACCAAAGCTATATACCGTTATGCCCGATTTGGCACAATGCGTTATTGAACGAAGCTTTGATTGAAGCCGACCATGGTGAGATTGATGGTCACCATATTCAGCAAGCACAACAACACAAATACAACCGCGAATCGTACTTACCTGAACGTGCTCTTGATGATATTCGAGATGGCCAAGTTATTATCGAAACCGAGGGTGAACAAGTTGGACAAGTTAATGGTCTGACGGTTATCGATGTACCAGGACACCCTGTATCGTATGGTGAACCAGCCCGAATTTCATGTGTTATCCACTTTGGTGATGGTGATATTGCCGACGTTGAGCGCAAAGCGGAACTCGGTGGTAACCTTCACGCCAAAGGTATGATGATCATGCAAGCGTTTGTAAGCAGCGCATTAAACCTTGAAGATCCGTTGCCCTATGCTGCTTCTGTTGTGTTTGAGCAATCATACTGCGAAGTTGACGGCGACAGTGCTTCTCTTGCTGAGCTTTGCTCTTTGGTCAGCGCTTTGTCGGAATACCCTATCAATCAACAAATAGCGGTAACTGGTGCTGTCGACCAATTCGGTCGTGTACAAGCAGTTGGTGGGCTAAACGAGAAAATCGAAGGCTTCTATCATGTGTGTAAACACAACGGATTAACAGGCGAGCAAGGTGTGATCCTTCCAAGATCTAACTTACGACATCTTGCTCTGAAGCCTGACCTAATTGAAAGCATCAAAAACAAAGAATTCCATATTTGGTCTGTCTCTAATGTAGATGAAGCTATTCCTCTTATTATGAACGCACCATTTAGAGACGATGAACAAGAAAGCGTTCTGAGCAAAATTGCGGAACGTATTGAAAACTTTGAAAGACATGAGCACCCTATTGGAATTGTTGGACGCATTAAAAACTGGTTTGTCTAGTACTGATCGGACTTGTTTAGCGTACACCTGTTCACTAATATGCACCTATCAAAAATTGGAGTAATTGATAATGCAAAACAAACGTGATTCTTACACTCGCGAAGATCTTCTAGCATCAAGCCAAGGCGAACTATGGCCTGAAGGTCCTCAACTACCAGCACCGAACATGTTGATGATGGATCGCATCACTAAAATGTCTGAGACTGAAGGTGATTTCGGTAAAGGTTTGATTCTTGCTGAACTGGATATTACTCCTGACCTATGGTTCTTCGACTGTCACTTCCCTGGTGACCCAGTAATGCCTGGTTGTCTAGGACTTGATGCAATGTGGCAGCTTGTTGGCTTCTACCTTGGTTGGGTTGGCGGCAAAGGTAAAGGCCGTGCTTTAGGTGTAGGCGAAGTGAAATTCACTGGTCAAATCCTACCTACAGCGAAAAAAGTGACTTACGAAATCCACATGAAGCGTGTTGTTAACCGTCGCCTAGTTATGGGCCTTGCAGATGGTCGCGTACTTGTTGATGGCAAAGAGATTTATGTTGCTAAAGATTTGAAAGTTGGCCTTTTCCAAGATACGTCAGCATTCTAATCCAACTGTTTAATTAGAATAACGTAGTTAGATTTTAATAAAGCAGCCAATGGCTGCTTTATTTTTACTCCAATATATTTAGTTATAGTGCACTAGGGTGTACTGGTTAAACAAACTTTCTTATCCCGAAACTGTACTGTATTAGTCCACCAGCAACTGTGTATTCCGCTATCACTATCAGCTTAAGCACTAGCTCTATACGCCATTACATTTATTTTATCTAAATTATGTGCCCACTCAGAAACTAACAAGGCTCCAACTCCTGTACCCAGCAATGGAGCCTTGATCTTTGAATATGTTCCGCCCTATCTATTTATAGAGACCTGATTGCTTATCACCTTTGGCGTCACGCCAACCACCTAACCAATAAGACCGAGAATCCATTTGGCTATATGGGCAAGCTTCTTGTGACCTACCGTTTATACCAGCTTTGTAGCCTTGAGATTGTGCTCGTTCTAGTCGATCACGCTTTTGTCTCTTCATAGTGCAGTCCTCATACGGGTGTTCTATTTACTAACATACAATGATTACAACTTTGCGGAGTTTTTGTGACTCCAACTTTAAGAGTCGACCAGTTTTTCACTTTTCTCAAGGCGAAAAAAAAGCCCGAATTCAGAATTGTGAACTCGGGCTCAAGAGATGAAATTATTTAAATTTTCTACGGAACCCTAATAAGCCGAGTACAGTCAAAGCGAACCAACCTAAGCTACCGCCTTTACGATCGACCTTTGCTGTATCAGTACTACGAGCTTGGATATCGCTCTTACCTTTACCTTGGATAGGAATCAATTTAACCGCAACAACCTTTTCAACCGCATTAGACGCAGCACCGCCACAGTATGAGTTGTGAGACGTTGTATCGTATGGTTTAGGTGTGCCGCCAACAACACATTTGATAGCAGTCGCAGAGATAACACCCGCATCGTTGATGCCTGAAGCATCAATGATTCGGAACTTGTTGTTCTCTCCAGAAACGTTGCCATCGTTCGTTAGATCATCTAGAAACCAAGCTTTGTTCTGAAACAGATCAATTCTTGATGGGTCAGTACCCGTTGCTTGATATGGATAAATAAAGCCACGGTGTCTACGCTCACTGCCATCAACTTCACGCGTTGTTTCTGCGTCAACTTGACCAACAATTTCATTGAAGTTGTTAACTGCTCTAGCTTCACCACTCGAACCAGCAAAGAAGATACCACCCGTTAGGTATGTCGCTGTTGGAGTCGCAACTGAAGCATCAGTAACAACGAACATCTTACTGCCTGCGCTACCATTTTCAGGCACTCGACCATTACGCTTAGAGTTACCAATAACAAACAAGTTTTTGTTGATATCGGTCGCTACAGAGTTACTGTATTTGTAATCATTAGACGAGTTAGAGTTGACCTTAGCCCCCTCAATTGATTTGGTCGTCCAAGTATTCGCGCTGTCAGCTAAGTCCAGAGATTTACTGATGAATACAGATGCATTCATATCTTGCAGATCGCCGCTACCATCAACAGTATTGTAGCCTACGCCATAAAACTTAGTATCCGATTCGGCAATTGAACGCATGCTACCTTGAGCATAGTAATCACCTTGTCTAGCAGTTCCACCACGAGTCCAATCGATTTGCTTGGTATTCGTACCATCCCAAATAGCAGCTTTTGAACTAAATACAGGATCCGGCGTTGACGTCGCCGTAATGGTTTCACTAGTAGACACACTACCTACATTGTAAACAGTACCGTTACTCGCCGTGATAGCTTTCCATGCTCGAGTCTCAGAAGATCCTGCAGGCTTGGCTGTCGTTGTAAATATTGCATTGTTACGGATAGTTCCCTCAGACTTAACACCAAGTGGGTTGGCATCTTTGTCTAAAGAGTTAATCACTGTATTGCGAGTATCGAGTATTGCCCCGCCTTCTATAAATGCCTTTGCATTTACATAACTCAGGTTATTTCTTTCCTTAACCCAAGTATCTTCCCAGCGAGTTTTCGCCCAGCTTTCACATGTGGAATATCTTAGTTCACGGTTACAATAGTTTTTGAAGTCATCGAACTCTTGTAAATATTGGAAGACAGCGTCCATAGCGAAAGGAACTTCTTCACGGTAACTAATAGCTTCAAGTGAATTACGTGTTTCACCTGCTAGCTTAAAGCTATCACAAGCGACACCACCAATAGTACCGGTGGTAAAACAACTTTCAGTTCCGGTAACCGCCGCTGGTTGAATCGCGACACCAAACGTTTCAGAAGCTCCGACAATTGAGCTAGGAGTCTCGACTTCAACTATCTTGTACAGTGCAGCATTCGCGTTAGTTGCAGCCAAAACTATGGCTGCAACTGTTGTTAATTTAAATTTATTACAAGTCATGATTACTTCTTAACTTTCCTGTTGTAGTGCCTCGAGCTCTTCCCAGCGCTCAAAAGCAACTTCAAGCTCCTGCTCTACTGCAGATAGCTTATCTAATACTGGTTGTGTCTGCTCTACAGGTTTTGAAAAGAAGCTAGGATCGTTGACTTCTTCCTGAAGAGTTTCAATTTGAGTTTCCAATTCTTCCAAACGCAAAGGTAGCGCTTCTAGTTCTCGTTGTAGCTTATACGATAACTTCTTAGCTTTAGCCTTAACTGGCGCAGTTTTGAGAGTTTCCTCAACTACTTTCTCTGGCTTTGATGGCTTTTCAACCTGTCGGTACTCTAAAGCTTGTTTTCTTTGTTGCTGAGCATCGTGGTAACCACCAACAAATTCTTCAACAACGCCGTTGCCTTCAAAGATCCAACTTGTCATAACCGTGTTATCAACAAACTGTCGATCGTGGCTCACTAAAAGAAGCGTACCCTGATAGTTGGCAAGCAAATCTTCTAAAAGTTCCAAAGTTTCGATATCTAGATCGTTGGTTGGCTCATCGAGAATCAATAAGTTATTAGATTTAAGGAAAATACGAGCTAATAACAGACGGTTCTTCTCACCACCAGACAATGCCTTCACAGGAGTGCGAGCACGTTTAGGAGAGAACAAGAAATCTTGTAGGTAGCTCAGTGCATGGCGCTCACGGCCGCCTACTGTCACTTCTTGCTTACCATCCGCCAGATTATCAATTACTGACTTCTCAGGGTCTAGGATTTCGCGGTATTGGTCGAAGTAAGCCACTTCGAGTTTAGTACCACAATGCAGACGGCCTGAATCAGGCTTAAGCTGATCAAGAAGCAGCTTAAGTACGGTACTCTTACCACAGCCATTAGGGCCGATCAGAGCAATACGATCACCACGCATAATGTTGAAGCTGAAATCTTTAACAATCTCTTTGCCTTCAAAGCCAAAGTTAAGATTCTCTGCTTCGAATACAATCTTGCCTGAACGTTGACCATCATCGATCTGAATAACCGCTTTACCCTGCACTTCACGACGATTGATGCGCTCTTCACGCAACTTCTTAAGTGCACGTACACGGCCTTCGTTACGCGTTCGACGAGCTTTAATACCCTGACGAATCCACACTTCTTCTTGAGCAAGCTTTTTATCGAATTCAGCGTTCTGCATCTCTTCGACACGTAACGCTTCTTCTTTCTCTAGCAAGTAGTTTTCGTAATCGCCAGGGAACGAGCTCAGCTTGCCGCGATCAAGATCAACAATGCGAGTTGCCATCGATTTGATGAAAGCACGGTCATGCGAGATAAAGATGATTGAACCACGGAAGTCTTTCAGGAAACCTTCTAACCATTCGATTGTCGCAACATCTAGGTGGTTAGTCGGTTCGTCGAGTAGAAGCACGTCTGGGTCACATACAAGCGCACGAGCAAGCGCCGCTTTACGTTGCCAACCACCAGACAAATCCGTCAGTTTTGTTTCAGCAGTGAGTTTAAGCGCCGCCATTACGTTACTTACGCGATCTTCGAAACGCCATGCGTTGGCATGATCCAACTGCTCTTGCACACGAGTAAGACGATTTAAGTTCTTTTCGCTAGGGTCAGTACCAATGAGATCCAAAAGATCATGGTAGATCTTCAACTGTTCGCCGATTTCCGCTAGGCCACCAGCAACGTAATCATAAACGGTGCCTTCTTCATTACGCGGTGGATCTTGCTCAAGGCGAGACACAACCACATCTTGTGTGATTTGCATCTTACCGTCGTCCATGATGATGTTCCCTGAAAGGATTTTCATCAACGTAGACTTACCCGCGCCATTGCGCCCTACTAAACACACACGTTCGTTTTCTTGCAGTGCAAAGTCCGCACGATCTAATAACGGGTGATCGCCAAACGCTAATTGCCCGTTATGAATTGTAAGTAATGCCATTCTTTTTTAACCAATCATTAAGTTCTAACAAGCCAAATGGCCAGTTAAGCTCTGAGCTTTGAGAAAAGTCAGAGCTTTCAAATTTGAGCACCGGAATAGTGACCCCGTAACGGGAAAAGAGCTCATCATCAAATGCAATGTCAACAACGTTGACGTGATGGCTAATGTTTAACTGTTCCGTGAGTTTGAATGCCATCTCACATAGATGGCACCCTTCTGTACTGTAGAGAGTCAGCACGCTATATCCTTATACAATCTCTTAATTACTTATGCGTAATCAACCAGCAGTTATGAATGTGCTTGTTACGAGAGAAGTCCAATGGAAGCGTTTTAGCTGAGATGTTCTGAGCTTTGAGACCTAACTCTTCTAGGCCTTCTACATCCATTTTGAAGTGACGCTTGTTGTTAGAGAACACAATCGTGCCTTCTTCACGAAGAAGACGCTTAAGGTTTTCCATCAATTGAATGTGATCACGCTGAACATCAAAAGATTGATCCATACGCTTAGAGTTTGAGAACGTTGGGGGATCAATGAAGATCAGGTCGTAAGAACCCTGCTCTTTAACCAACCACTGTAAGCAGTCAGCTTGAACAAACTGATGTTGACGACCAACACGGCCGTTAAGCTCCATGTTCTGTTTTGCCCACTCAAGGTAGGTATTAGACATGTCAACGGTTGTTGTAGAGCGTGCGCCACCCACAGCAGCATGAACAGATGCACTGCCTGTGTAAGCAAATAAGTTAAGGAAATCTTTACCTGCAGCCATTTCGCCGATACGACGACGAGTGATCTTATGATCTAAGAACAAGCCCGTATCTAAGTAGTCATGAAGATTAACAATCAGCTTAACGCCGTATTCGTTCACTTCTAGGTTAGAGGAGTCTTGAGCCATTTTTTGATATTGAGATCGGCCTTTCTGCTTCTGACGAACCTTAAGAACCACGTTGTTTGCTTCAACGCCAGTGACTTGAATAGAAGCACGGATGATATCGGTTAAGCGACGTTTTGCTTTCTCTTCCGGTACATCTTTAGGTGCTGCGTACTCTTGAATCACTAGGTGACCTGGGTATACGTCAATCGCTACATTGTATTCTGGTAAGTCCGCATCGTAGATACGGTAACAATCTAATTGCTCTTTCTTAGCCCACTTGCCAATTTTACCGATGTTCTTTTTAAGACGGTTTGCGAAGTCTGGAGCAATAAGTTGCTCTTGTTCACCCGTTGGACGCTCTGACATCGGACGGTCTGAAATTGAGTAGTTCTTTTGGTGACACGGTAACGCACCATTGTTCAATTTGAACTGTTTGTCTGCACGCATACGTAAGCAGCTAAGCAGTTCGTCAGAACTAGAGAAGATAGACGCGTTACAACCGCCAAATTCCGCTTTAAGTTGTGCACCGAATGCTGTGTAAAGTGCAATAAGACCTGGCTCTGTACCAAGACGCTCACCATAAGGTGGGTTAGAAACAATCACACCGTCAGCAAACTCTGTAGGACGCTTAAGCTTTGCAGCATCGCCTACTTCGAATTCAATCAGCTCTTCAACACCAGCACGACGAGCATTGTCACGCGCTGTTTTGATCATGCGCTCGTCATTGTCGTAGCCATAGAACTTACACTCTACTTTCTTAACGCCACGACGACCTTGAACGTTCGCTTCAGCTTTCACTTCAGCCCACAGTTCTGGTTCAAAATCTTCTAGTGATTCAAAACACCACTTCTGGCGTTTAACACCTGGAGCCATGTTCGCAGCCATCATTGCCGCTTCGATCACTAACGTACCTGAACCACACATTGGGTCTAGGAAAGGCTTAGTTGCGTCCCAGCCACTACGAAGAAGAATCGCAGCAGCAAGGGTTTCACGCAATGGTGCTCGGCCTGATTCTGGACGGTAACCACGTTGGTGAAGACCGCTACCCACCATATCAACACCAAGAATCGCTTTATCACGATGTAGACGAACGTGAATACGAATATCTGGATTTTCTTTGCTGATAGACGGACGAGGCAAAGACTTTTTCTCAAAGCTATCAACAACGGCATCTTTTACTTTCATCGCACCGTATTGGCTATTACGGATTTCGTTGTTTGTACCGTTAAAGTCAACAACAAAACGCTTAGAGCTATGGAATTGATTTACCCAGTTAACCGCGGTGGTTGATAGGTACAAATCCATGTCGTCCATACAAGTGAATTCAGAAAGGACACGTACAAATCTAGAAGCCAAACGACTCCATAAACAACAACGATAAATTTGCTCATTGGTCGCTTTGAATTTAACACCTGCTTGAACAGGTTTTGCATTTGTAATCCCTAGTTGGGTTAGTTCTTCAACTAATAAATTCTCAAGGCCGTTTGAGGTAACCGCTAGATATTGATTCATAGTGTTCTTTTATTGATAAAAATTAGCTCGATTATACCTGAATTTGTTATTAGAGCATCACACTAAACTTGTCTTTTCATTGAATCTTTCGACTAACTGGCTAGCAAACACACAGTCATGAAGCGATCGCTTACCCACATCCCCTTAGAACATAAGACTTATCGAATCAGCACAATTTATGACCAAACATCGACCAATGCGGCGGTGTGAATTTATATTCAACTTAAAACTGGTATATACCAGAGTCAATTTAAGACTGAAAGTTAGCTACAAAAGCGCGAAAACAGGGAATAAAAGGAGGTAATTTACACTTCTGGCGATGAAAATAGGCAGAAATTAAGATGAAAAAACAGTCACAAGTTCACTAATTAAATAGTTAAGCGGTAAAGTATTTATCTGAGTGAGGGTTTTTAGGCACAAAAAAATCGGCTATTGAGCCGATTCTAAGGAAGGTTTGATAGGTTTATGCGTTGCAATGCGTGTTAGAAATGATGAACTAAACTGGGGAATTAACCGACCATTGCAATATGTGTATGATGAAAATGAAGAATAGAGTTCGCGTCTACCATCCTATCGTGCATCACCTTAATCGAGTCTCCAAAGCGTAACCCTTTTGACGGTGTGAGCAGAAACTCTTCTAAGTCGACAAATGCACATAGGCTCGCACACTCTCCCACCTCTAATACAATGAAGTAACCTAGGCTGTGCTCGTTATTCATTTGTACGATATCCCCTTCTTGAGGAGATTCGTGGCCAGCGCCTTGTGAATCGAAGAACCAGCTTTTAGGCTGTACAGGCTTGTGGAAGCGCTTTGCTGCCACGCAATATAGTGCGAGTTCAGCTTGGCGAGGCTCAGACAATTCTAAGCCAGAAATTTGTTCTTTGAAGGTTTGGTATGAAGATGCGTCATCAACGGTGAATTCATTATCTCTAAACGCGCAGTCCACCAGCTTATTGCGGACCAGATTCGTTTTGAAAATCATATCCTCTCCGAGGTTTAGCATTAATGAACATTGCTGCTCATCGTAATACCAACTCCATGTATCGCTAGGTTTAAGCATCATTTCGTCTCACACTGTTGAACCATTCCATTAGGTAAAACGCAAAATTACCTTCAATTACAGTAATTTTACTGAGCAATAGGCAAAAAAAAAGAGGAAATGAATTCCTCTTTCTTATCGCTTCTCTCTACAACTCAGTGAGTTACAGTGTCTCTTTTAGTAAGACGATGCCAAATTATAACTTTCCTAAGATAACCAGATCTTTTTGATAACTCTGTTTATATAAGCTCTGAGGTTATAAGCACTGGGTTTATAAAAGCTCTGGTTTTCGGGGGCTATAAATTTTTAACGATGTCGCCTACAAGACCTGGGCCTTTGTAGATGAAACCAGAGTAAACTTGTACAAGCTTCGCGCCTGCCATCATTTTCTCTTTTGCAGCAACATACGAATCAACACCACCTACCCCGATGATCGGCAATGCGTCACCAAGTTCTTCGTGAAGTTTACGAACCACTTCCGTACTGCGAGATTGAACTGGACGCCCGCTTAGGCCACCCGCTTCATCGCAATGCTTCATGCCTTCAACGATTGAACGATCCAATGTTGTGTTTGTTGCGATCACACCATCGATCTTATTTTTGATCAATGATTCACAAATTTGGCTAATTTCGTCATCACTTAGATCCGGAGCAATCTTAAGAGCAAGAGGAACATATTTACCATGCTTCGCTTCTAATTCAGATTGCTTGGTTTTTAGCTCAGACAACAGATCATCAAGTGCTTCGCCGTATTGTAGCGAACGAAGTCCTGGAGTATTTGGTGAAGAGATATTTACCGCAATGTAACCCGCGTATTGGTAAACCTTCTCCATACAGATAATGTAATCTTCTGCGCCCTTTTCAATTGGCGTGTCTTTGTTCTTACCAATATTGATACCTAAGATGCCGTCATAGTTAGACTTCTTAACATTCTCAATTAGGTTATCTACGCCTAGGTTGTTAAAGCCCATGCGATTGATAATACCTTCAGCTTCAACAAGACGGAACAGACGTGGTTTGTCATTACCTGCTTGTGGACGAGGAGTCACCGTTCCTACTTCTACGAAACCAAAACCCATTGCGCCAAATGCATCAATACATTCGCCGTTTTTATCTAGGCCGGCAGCTAGGCCAACTGGGTTTTTAAAAGTAAGACCCATGCACTCTACAGGTCGATTAGGTAATTGTTGGCGATACAAAAGATCAATAGGTGTGCCAGTGAAGCGTTTGAAATTTTGAATTGCAAGATCATGAGCCTTTTCGGCATCAAGTTGAAAAAAGCCAGTTCTGGCTAGACGGTAGAGCATTGTGCCTCCGATAGAAAAAAGCCCCGTGTAAACGGGGCGATATTATTTACTTATTTACCCAACTATTCAATCTATTACTGTCTGTAAGGGTAAGATAATCGAGTTTGTTAGCGAATGAGGTTTATTATTAAGCAAACGTTATCGTTTCAGCAGTCAGTTTACTCATTTCTAGTCTCTAGTCTCTAGTCTCTAGTCTCTAGTCTCTAGTCTCTAGCATATTACAGCCATCCGCTCTTTTAACAACAAACAAGGTGTCCGTCGAAGTGGGTCCGTCAAAAATCGTTAGACCTATTGATGCCACTTTATAGAAACGAAAAAGGCAGACCTTATGGCCTGCCCTTGTGTCTTTCGTTTTATCTAATCACTAATCTGTCGACATGCAGTTTAGATTCAATAACATCAATTCACGCAGTGCTACTGAGAACTTGGCAAACTCATGAACCGAACCCACTTTGAATTCGTTCAAGATACTTTCCCAACGATGTAGAGAAACAGAGTTACTTTCCATCCAATCATCAAGCGCTTTAATCACATCGATGTCTGAAGCACAACCGCAGTTAAGCACTTGCCCAGTTAGCTGACGTTGCTGCCAATCCAGATCTTCTCTAAATGCTGCACGAGCCAGCGCTTGCCAGTTGTTATCTACAGCTTGACCATTGATTTGCTTCAAGAACCAGTGCAGAGATAAACGATCACCAAGATTGAAGTAAAGCTTAGACGCTTGTTGTACTGTTTTACCCGTCTCACGAGCCACTGTGGATATATCCAGTGCTGAGTACAAGCTAGACAAACGCGCAACTGAATTAGCCAACTCAGCGTTTACGCCTTGGTCAATCCATAACTGTGCCATTGCGTTATGCTCTTCTACTTCAGAAGCCACTAGATTTTCATCCAGTTTCTCTGTGATAGTAAGAACATCACCTTGGTAAAGTTCAATCAATGCTTTCACTGACTGTTTACCGGTACGGTTTCTTAGCAACCAACGAGCCAAACGACGAAGTGTACGGCGAACATGGTAGATCAATTCATATTGAGCTTCAGAGCTTGAAACATTGTCCAGTTCACGAATGCTCTTCAGAACATGGCCAAGACCGTAGATTTCACGTGATGCTGCGTAAGCATTGGCAATATCAACAATATTTGCGCCCGTCTCTTCTTGCAGACGAGTAACGAAGTTACAACCCATCTCGTTAACCATTTGGTTAGCCAGTGCCGTCGCAATGATTTCAGAACGTAGTGGATGATTGTCCATGTGCTGAGAGTAGTTACGACGTAACGCAGTTGGGAAGTACTGCATAAGCTGTTGAGCATGGAATTCATCATTAGCGATATCATCACTAACAAGATCTTCTTTAAGCACCATTTTTCCGTAAGCGACAAGTACAGAAAGCTCAGGTCTTGTTAGGCCTTGGCCCTGCTTTTCACGCTCAAGCAGTGTTTCGTCATCAGGGATGTATTCCAAACCACGATCCAAGTACCCTGCTTTTTCCATTGTATGAATAAAGCGGATTTGCTCTTTTACTAAGCCAACACCTTGATGCTCAGTAACCGAAATAGACTCAGCTTGGCAATATGCATCGTCTAGTACGATTTCGCCCACTTCATCTTCCATCGATTCAAGCACTTGGTTACGTTGTTTAACGGTTAGATCACCATTAGACACCAAACCATTCAAGAAGATCTTAATGTTTACTTCATTATCTGAACAGTCAACACCACCAACGTTATCAACGAAATCAGTATTAACGCGGCCACCCGTTAGCGCGTATTCAATACGACCCAGTTGAGTCATGCCCAAGTTACCGCCTTCACCAACAACCTTAGCTTTTAGGTCACGGCCATCGATACGAAGCACGTCATTTGCACGGTCACCAACATCTGTATGAGTCTCGTTTGAAGACTTAACGTAAGTACCGATACCGCCATTCCAAAGAAGATCAACCTGCATAGACAAGATCGCTTTGATCAAGTCATTCGGTGCCATTGATGCTTTCTTAGTACCCAGCATTTTCTGAATTTCAGGCGTCAAAGAGATAGACTTCGCTCGACGAGAGAAGATGCCACCACCTTGAGAAATAAGGTCTTTATTGTAATCTTCCCAGCTTGAGCGAGGCAGATTAAACAAGCGCTCACGCTCTACCCAGCTTGATGCTGACTCTGGATTCGGATCGATGAAGATATGCATGTGGTTAAACGCGGCTTGCATACGAATATGCTTAGACAACAGCATGCCGTTACCAAACACATCGCCCGCCATATCACCGACACCGATAGCGGTGAAGTCCGTTGTTTGACAGTTGATGCCCATTTCACGGAAGTGACGTTTAACAGATTCCCAACCACCTTTCGCCGTGATACCCATGGCTTTATGGTCGTAACCGTTAGAACCACCAGAGGCAAACGCATCGCCTAACCAGAAGTTGTATTCAGCAGATACTGAGTTTGCGAGATCTGAGAACGTTGCGGTACCTTTATCGGCAGCAACAACCAAGTACGGATCATCTTCATCGTGACGAACAACACTCTTAGGTGGGATAACCTCACCTTCAATGATGTTGTCTGATACGTCTAGTAGTGCACGGATGAAGCGCTTGTAACAACGTTGACCTTCAGCGAAGATCTCGTCTCGGCCAGACATAGTGTGCTGACGCTTACAAACGAAACCACCTTTTGCACCAACCGGTACAATGACTGTGTTCTTAACTTGCTGTGCTTTAACTAGGCCTAGAATCTCAGTACGGAAATCCTCTTGACGGTCTGACCAACGTAAACCACCACGAGCGACTTTACCGCCACGTAGATGCACACCTTCAATGTCTGGTGCGTAAACGAAAATCTCAAACGCAGGAACCGGCGCTGGGATATCTGGGATCTCGCTTGGTCTCATTTTCAGAGCCAACCAAGGTTTAGATTGTTTGTTGTCGTCTAACTGATAGTAGTTAGTACGAAGCGTTGCTGTGATCATTTCCATGTAACGACGAATGATACGATCATCATCCAAGCTTTCTACATGATCCAACTGTTCAGTGATCTTCTTAATAAGATCTTGTTGGCCTTTCGCGCTGCCTTTCAATTTAGGGTCAAAACGCTTGCCGAATAAACTCACTAACCCTTTCGCTAGATCTGGGTAATGAGACAATGTGTCTTCAATGTATTGTTGGCTGAATGGGAAACCCACTTGACGCATGTAACGCGCATACGCACGTAAGATTGAGATTTCACGACCAGAAAGACCCGCACCCAATACCAAGCGGTTGAAACCATCGCTGTCTAACTCACCCTCCCAAATTGCCGCAAAGGCTTGTTGGAAAAGATCGCGAGCTTCACGAAGATCAATCGTCTTATCACTCTTATGCAGCATCGAGAAATCAAGGATCCAATAAGTCACCCCGTTGGTTTTACGCACTTCATAAGGTGATTCACCAATAACGCGCAAGCCAAAGTTTTCAAGCATTGGCATCACATCAGACAGGTGGATTGGCTCATCACTGTGGTAGAACAGCTTCAAACGAACGGCTTTAGAGTCGGTAGCCTCTTCTTGAGGACGGTAGAAAAGCATGCCAAGTTTGTTGTCTTCACTTAGTGCTTCTAGACGCTCAATGTCTGCAACAGCAGAACCAGGCATCATGTCTTCTTTGTACGAACGTGGGAATGCACGCATGTACTCTTTCGATAACGGAAGACCTTTGCTCTCACCGAAGTTAGCAACGATTGATTCAGATAGGCGGTCATCCCACGTAGACGATACTTCCATTAAATTTTGCTCAATTGTTTTCACGTCCACATCCATGTTGTTGTTATCAACACGAACAATATAGTGCGTTCTTGCTAGCGGGCTTTCAGAGAAGTATGTTGTGAATTCCACTTCCTGCTCACAACCAAAGTACTGCTTCAAGATGCGTTGTGTTTGACGGCGAAGCTCGGTGTTGTAACGATCTTTGGTTACGTAAACCATGCAACTAAAGAAACGGCCAAACGGGTCTTTGCGTACAAACAAGCGCAGAAGATCGCGATCTTGCATTTGTACGACACCGGTACCGACTTCTAGTAGCTCTTCTTCTCGAGCTTGAAGCAGTTCATCACGCGGATAGTTTTCTAGAATATTGTGCAGTGCTTTGTAAGAGTATGAACCCTCACGGTAACCACTCGCATCTAAGATACGCTCTACTTTCTCGCGAACAAGAGGAATGCTTTCAACGGTTTGGTTATAAACGGCAGAAGTGTAAAGACCAGTAAAGCGGTGCTCACCAATGACCTTACCGTTCTTATCAAATTTCTTAATACCGATGTAATCGTTGTAAGCTGGGCGGTGAATGCGTGAAGCCGTGTTGCCCTTGGTTACGATAAGTACATACGGTTTTTTTGCTTCAAGACGTGCCGAATCCGAAAACTCAGACAGCTTAACGTTACGCACACGATCTGAATTCGCAAACAAACCAAGACCTTGCTCCTTGGTCGGTTGTAGTTCTGTGTCGCCATTTACAGAAACAAGGTCATATTCCTTGTAGCCCATAAACGTAAAGTTGTGCTCGCCTAACCAACGAAGAAACGCCAACGTCTCATCAAAGCGTTGGCCGTCTACAGGAATGCTCTCTTTTTGCTTTTCAACTTGATTCGTTACTTGCTCAAGTTTTTCAACCATCTTCAGCCAATCGTTCACGACTAAACCAGTATCGGTAAAGATATCCAGTAGTTCCGTTTTGAGCGCTGTCATTTCAGCTTTGCTGCTAAGACGGTCTACTTCGATATGGAAAAGCGATTGGAATGCACCTTCGTTATTGCTAACGCCGACAACACTGCCCTTATCAGAGCGAGAGATTTGTGTTGGATTGTGAAGCATAAGGTGAGAAGAAAGGTCTAGGCGAGTCAGCGCCATTTTTACAGAGTCTACAAGGAATGGGCTATCTGGTACGACTATCTCAACGATAGTGTGAGTAGATTGCCAACCTTGACGACTTACTGTCGGGTTAAAAACACGAACAGAGATTTGGTCAGCTTTCTTTTCATTGATGTGATGCCATAAGCTAACTACAGCACCGTATAAATCGGATTCGTTTCTCTGAGTTAAATCGTCGTGAGAAACATTACTAAACAAGTGTTGAGCAAGTTGAGTTACGAGAGGTCGATGAGCAAGGTCAAGTTTGTCTTGAATCAGTTTGTACACTTTTTCAAGTAAAACTGGAACCACAGTTTCACGTGCGGTCATAGTCACACTCCACAATTAGAATTTTATTTTATTATTAGGGGGCTTACTTAAGCTAGCGTTTGAATGAAGCCTTAAAGGCCAGTTCTACTAACGAGTTAAGCAAAGGTAATGCATTCATTTATTGTAAAAGCATTATTGATAAATAGTTAATTGTTTTGGAGGTGGTAAGAGGTGAAATGTTTGATTATGTGATTAAGATTCCCTTTAACTCACTAGGTACACCAAGCTTTACAGAGCTTCTAACTTAATAAACTTATTTTTTTGGTCAGTTGTTAACCTAAACTGTCCTCTAACCCCTATTTGTGTAAGAAATGGCCTGAAGCGAGTTGCAGGTAACTGTAAGCGCAACCCTGTCGTTGTTATCACTTGAACTTTACTTGCGGCGCCCGAGTAGCTAGCCAAAAACTGCTGATATGAGATGTTAAGTTGGAAAATATAGCGATTCATACGATACCTGTATAAATATACAGTGCCGGTATTTTTTGGCACAAAACGATGTCTGAAAGTGAAACTGAGCTTGAAACTGCTCTAGCTTATCGAAAATTCGATAAACCAGAAACAAAAAAATCAGTGGCAGATATTCTCTACCACTGATGACTTTTCGTTACTAGTAAACGGTTTATTAACAAACAGTCACTAGCATACAGTTTACCTGAATGAGCGGCTGACTTAAGCCTCTAGTGCTTTTGCCACTTTCTCGAATAGGTCATTCGCTAGGTTGTCCATGTTCTTCAGAGTCTCAAGTTCTTTCTTGATCAGAGCTTGACGCTCATCGTCGTATTTACGGAACTTAAGCAGCGGGTCAATCAAACGTGAAGCCACTTGCGGGTTGCTGCTGTTCAGCTCACGTAGGATCTCGCCTGCAAACGCATATCCTTGACCTGATTTATCGTGGAATTGAACCGGGTTCATGTTTAAGAACGAACCAACCAAGTTACGAGTACGGTTCGGATTCTTCAAGCTGAACGCTTGGTGCGACATAGACGCTTTGATCACTTCAAGCGCATTAGAGCTTGGGTTTGTTCCTTGAAGAGTAAACCACTTATCCATAACAAGGCCATCATGTTTCCACTTGTCACTGTAATCTGCCATCAAGGTTTCACGACATGGTAGTTGCGCACTGTTTGCCGCGCCCATTGCTGCCATCGTATCTGTCATGTTATTCGCTTGCTGGTACATAGCAACAACCAAGTCATTACCCTTTTCAGTATGAGCTAAGTAGCTTAGACAAACTTTACGTAGAGTACGCTTACCAATCGAATCGTGATCGATCGTGTATTCTGTTAGTGCATGGCTGTGATAAACCGCCGCTAACTCGTCTTCAAGTTCTGCAGCTAGTGTTACTTTCATTGAGTTAAGAACAGATGCGACCGCATCAATATCAACACGCTCATACCAACCCGACACTTCGTTATGGCTTGGCAGTGAAAGCATTTCTGCAATAAACGCAGGCTCTAGTGATTCACTAAGCAGTACCCCGCGGAATGCATCAATAACAGAAGCAGAAAGTTCAAACGCTTGGCCTTGTTGAACCTTCTCAACATTACTGCGGATATATTTAGCGAGTAGCATTTGACCCGCATCCCAACGAGAAAACTCATTACGAGCATTAACCATCAGGAAGATCAGCTCTTCGTCTGAATAGTTGTATTCAAGTTTCACTGGCGCAGAAAATTCACGCAATAGCGATGGGATCGGTTGCTCTGAAACGTTTTCAAACACGAACGTTTGTACCGCTTCTTTCACATCAAGTACGTTGCGAACTGGCTTTCCGTTACATTGTAACTCAATAACTTCGCCAGCAGCGGTGTATAACTCGATATCAAAAGGAATATGCAGAGCTTGCTTTTCCGTTTGCTCATGAGTTGGAGCCGTTACTTGGCGAGTTGTTAACGTGTACTCTTTTTTATCTGCGTCGTAGTGACTTTCAACAGACAACGTCGGCGTACCAGACTGGCTGTACCATAAACGGAACTGAGACAGGTCAACGCCCGATGCATCTTCCATTGCAGCAACGAAATCTTCGCAAGTTGCCGCGGTACCATCGTGACGTTCAAAGTAAAGCTTCATGCCTTTTTGGAAGCCGTCTTCACCCAACAATGTGTGGATCATTCGGATCACTTCGCTGCCCTTTTCGTACACAGTCAATGTGTAGAAGTTATTCATTTCTATCACTTTTTCTGGACGAATTGGGTGAGACATTGGACTTGCATCTTCTGCGAATTGTGGACCGCGAATAATACGGACATTGTTGATTCGGTTTACTGCGCGAGAACCAAGATCAGATGAGAACTCTTGGTCACGGAATACGGTTAAGCCTTCTTTCAAGCTTAGTTGGAACCAATCACGACATGTCACTCGGTTACCGGTCCAGTTATGGAAATACTCATGACCGATTACGGCTTCGATACCTAGGTAGTCTGTATCTGTTGCTGTTTGGTCGTTCGCTAAAACAAACTTAGAGTTGAATACGTTTAGGCCTTTGTTTTCCATCGCACCCATGTTGAAGAAATCAACGGCTACGATCATGTAGATGTCTAAATCGTACTCAAGATTAAAACGCTCTTCGTCCCACTTCATTGAGTTAATCAAAGACACCATCGCGTGATTTGCTCTGTCTAGATTGCCTTTGTCGACAAAAATTTCCAGGTCAACTTTGCGACCCGATTGCGTAGTGTAAGCATCACGCAGTACGTCAAAGTCACCGGCAACTAAAGCAAATAGGTATGCTGGTTTTGGATGTGGGTCTTGCCATTTCACCCAGTGACGACCGTTTTCAGCTTCGCCTTCATCTACACGGTTACCGTTACTTAATAAGAATGGGTTTTCGGCTTTGTCTGCGATCACGGTTGTGGTGAATTTCGCCAACACATCTGGGCGATCCATGTAGTAAGTAATACGACGGAAACCTTCAGCTTCACACTGAGTACAGAACGCACCACCCGACTTATACAAACCTTCAAGAGCGCTGTTCCCTTCAGGGTTTACTTCCGTCACGATCGTGAGTGTGAAATATTTCGGTAGCCCGCTCAGTGTCAGTTGAGATTCAGATTGCTCGAATTGCGTCCACTCTTGACCCTCAATTAAAACAGAAACCAACGTCAAACCTTCACCATCAAGTACTAAGGTCGAACTATCTTTCTCTTGCTTAACACTAGACACCGCCGTAATGATGGACGCTGAATCGTACAAATCGAAAGTAAGATCGATTTGAGAAATAGTGTGAGATGGTGATTGATAATCTTTACGATACTTGGCTTGAGGTGTATGTGCCATGACGGGTTCCTTTTGATCGTTATACGTAATTGTATTTTAACTGTATATATCTAAAGGTTGAGGGCCAAGAACACAAGGGGAATATTGAAAAAAGGAGGCATTGTAGTAAAACGCCTCCATGTTTTGCTATTTTATCAACCAAATCAGAAAGGAACGGCTAATAAATGAACTGTGAGCCATATTATCAACAAGCCTGACTTTGCGCATCCAACTCGTCATTATCGAATACGATTGAGTACTGCAAACATGTCGCCTTCTTCACCTTGAAGCGTCAAGACGTCGCTGTTTAATGTATAACGAGTGCCGTGCTCGCCATTTTCATACAGAAGTACCAATTGATCGCCTTCTGTGTAATACACCCCACGACGAACAACTTCACTCCCCACCTCATCGGACACTCTGAACATAAATACAAAGTCAGGTTGAAGCACTAAATCCATTTTTTGAATGTTACTTGCCCGCAGGTCGCTACCTGAAAGTTCGGCACTCGACCATATTCCAGCCAAGGCATTGGGCAAGGCTTTAGTAAACATAACACCGTTTAGGTTCAACATATTATGGTTACTGCTATAGGCGTAAACTTGAGGTTCAGAGGTGTTTAAACCCAAAATAATGGTATCTTCGTTGGCGTTATACAAGCCTTCCCAATGGTCGACACTGTAATCTTTCTTTTGAATATCGATGGAGAACGAGTAGTTTGAATCAAGGGTTAGCTTTATCGCTCTAAAATTTTCAGTACCTTGTTCAGGATCTGGGTTCATCAAATACCAATCACCAAGCAGCAGAGGAAGGTCAAAATGAGATAGATTGCTGTCACTTTTTGATTGCTGATCGCTTGAAGCGACCTCACTCCCAAAAGCAACAAAACTTAAACAAGATAAAAATAGTAGAATCCATTTCATACACGCCCCCTCGTTTTCTTTAAGCTTAGGCACGTAATGAATAGAAAGCGAAAAAATTTGATCTAAGTCACTAAATTTTAAGCGCGAAGTAACCAAATTGTAAATACGAAGTAACTGGGTGCATGATCGCTCACAAAATCGCCCTTTAAAAATGAGTGATTAAGAGTATACCCAAGCATAAATAGACGAGAAATGACCTCTATTTTTGTCAAATCGCAGATACAAAAAAAAGCGAGCCTAAGCTCGCTTTTAAAAACCGACACCTTTAACAAGGCACGTTAGCGTCTATTTCTTTATCATATCCAGCATGATAGCGACAGACTCATCAAGATAAGCATCTGGGGCTTCGTAGTCTTTAGGAATATCATCCAACGTTTTAAATGCCTCTAACTTAGCGGCTTTTTGACGTTGATTGATACGCTCTAAACGAAGCACATCCCCATCATCGCTCTCTTGCTGACGTACCTTTTCGTTCAAAGAAAGGTCGTTATCATCTTTATCAGCCTTATATTTTTCAATATCTTGCGCGATAAAGCCAAACTCCATGTCTGTTGCAATACGAGCTTGGTGTTGAGCGGTTAAAGCAGCCACTTGCTCACCGTTACGCTGTAACACTGAGTAGTTGGCTTTATCAATGCTATCCCAAGGCAGAGCATTATCTTCAACACTTTCTCCTGTATCTGCTGGATCAATTGCCGTTGGGTAAGCAATATCAGGCACTACACCTTTGTTTTGCGTACTTCCACCATTGATTCGGTAGAATTTCTGGATGGTGTATTGAACGTAGCCTAACTCTTTATCGAACAAATCATAAATATGA
This sequence comes from Vibrio syngnathi, assembly GCF_002119525.1. Lineage (NCBI taxonomy): Bacteria > Pseudomonadati > Pseudomonadota > Gammaproteobacteria > Vibrionales > Vibrionaceae > Vibrio > Vibrio syngnathi. The sequence goes on from NZ_CP017916.1 coordinate 1,676,436, forward strand.
TTCAAAGAGCGGTGTTGTTGCACCGTTCCTTTACCGAAAGAGTTTTCACCAAGGATGATTGCACGACCATAATCTTGCATCGCTGCCGCAAAGATCTCAGATGCTGAAGCACTGTAGCGATTTACCAATACCGTTAATGGACCTTGGTAACTAATTTCGCCGTCAGTATCACTGTTCACTTTTACACGACCGTAGCTATCACGAACTTGAACAACGGGTCCCTCTTTGATAAACAAACCAGAGAGTTCAGTTGCTTCAGTGAGTGCACCACCACCGTTGTTTCGCAGATCAACAATAATACCTTCAACACCCTGCTCTTTAAGCTCGGTGATCAGTTTATCGGTATCTTTAGATAGACCAACATAGAAACTTGGTACTTCGAGTACACCAATCTTCTTGCCATCTTTCTCGATAACTTCTGATTTAACAGCGCGGTCTTCTAAACGAATCTTATCGCGTACAATTGTGACAACGTGACTTTTTGCATCTTTACCATCTGGCAAGATCTGTAGTTTAACTTTAGTCCCTTTCGGTCCTTTAATTAATTGCACTACATCATCTAAACGCCAGCCAATAACATCAACAATCTCTTCGCCATCTTGACCAACACCAACAATACGATCGCCATCACTCAATTGTTTGCTATTTGACGCAGGGCCACCAGCAACGAGAGAACGAATAACGGTGTAGTCGTCTGTCATTTGAAGTACAGCACCAATGCCTTCTAGAGATAGATTCATCTCCGACTGGAATTGCTCTGCATTTCTTGGAGAAAGGTAACTGGTATGAGGGTCAACTTCTCGCGCGAATGCGTTCATGTAGATCTGGAAAGCATCTTCATTATGCGATTGCGTAATACGCTTCATCGCATTGTTGTAACGCTTTTCCAAAACTTCTTGAATCTCTGGCCACTCTTTACCTGTAAGTTTTAGATTCAACGCATCATATTTAACGCGTTTTCTCCAAAGCTCATTTACTTCAGCGATATCTTTTGGCCATTCCGCTTCGCTACGATTGAGCTCAATACTTTCATCAGTATCAAACTTAATCTCTGTATCTAGTAAAGACAGCGCATATTGGAAACGTTCAAAACGCTTCTGCATGGACAAATTATAAACATCGAATGCAATTTGGTTATTACCGGCTTTCAACTGATCATCAATTTGTTTAGATGAAGTAGCGAAAGAATCAATATCAGCTTGAGTGAAGATATTACGGTTATAATCCAGCATCTCTAAGTAACGATTAAAGATAGCTTGAGAGAAATCATCGTTGAGATTGAAGTGTTTATAGTGGGAACGAGTAAATCGAGAAGTAACACGCTTACTAGCGGTTTCGTGTTGAACCTCAGGAGCGAGTAAAGGTAAATCGTCCTGATTTAATTTGGCTTCAAGAGCCTGAGCTGAAGCTGCTAGCAAAAAGCTAGCAGCAATCAGTGTCAATTTTGAACGGCATTTCATGCGTAGGAGTATCTCCTTTAAGCGCGCAAGTGCTCCGCTTTAACAACCATTTGTAGGCCGTTTGCTAACTGAACACGCACATCTTCCTTATTGATTTCAACAATGGTCGCAGCCATGTTTCCTGTACCCATGTTCACATTTACTTCTTTGCCAGTGATAAATTCATCGGCGTTCAAAGCACGTGTTTCTACAGGCTTTTCTACTTTCGGTGCTTTAGGCGCTTGACGACGAGGCTGTTGAGCTTTCTTCGCTTTAGCTTTCGCTTTGCCTTCGTCACGAGCTTTCTGTGCTTGTTCTTTACGACGAGCCTGAACTTTCGCTTTGCTTTCTGCAAGTGTCGCTTTAGCGTGTTCAACGTGCTCTTCTTCTAATGTGCCACAAACGTTACCGTCTAGGTCAACACGTTCTGCACCAGCTTTTACGCCGTGCAGGTAACGCCATGATGATGTGTACTGTCTTAACGCTGCACGAAGCTGAGTCTTACTTACTTTTTCGTCTTCATTTAGACGTTCAGCAAGATCTTGAAAAATACCAATTTTAAGTGGTTTCGCTTCACCTTCTAGAGTAAAGCATTTAGGGAAACATTCAGCAACATATGCGATAACTTCTTTGCTGTTTTTTAACTTTTCAGTGTTTTCCATGTGGGTTCCTGGTTTTTGCGGTTTTCCGCGAGCATTAAGAAAATATTTTTACGTATTATAGAGAGATGCTTGGGAAAAACCACAGTAAGAGAATAATTTATGCCTTGTTCGCGTGCGAATTAAGCAGCTTTTCCACTTCTGCCATGAAAAATGTTAGTCCGTCCTCGTCAATTTGAGAAAAACGGCCAACATTTGGGCTATCGATATCAAGAACGCCCGCTATTTTTCCACCAATCGAAAATGGTATAACGATTTCTGAGTTACTTGCAGCGTCACAAGCGATGTGTCCTTCGAATTCATGAACATCATAAATGCGCTGAACTGTATTCGTCGCGACCGCCGTTCCACATACACCACGACCTACCGGAATTCGAACACAAGCTGGTTGACCTTGGAATGGGCCAAGCACAAGTTCGTCTTTTTCCTTAGCTTGGTCTTGCTTCATTAAATAGAAACCGGCCCAGTTCAACTCATCCAACTCCATGAATAATAATGAGCTGATATTAGCTAGATTAGCAGTTAGATCGGGTTCTGATTCAATTAATGCAACGGCTTGTTTGGTTAAGCGTTGGTAATGTTCTATTTTCATATTAACTTCCAATTAAATTGAGACTTCCATTATCAAGAGAACGCAGTAAAATGCGGCCATCAAACTAAATAGGACTTATTCTCATTACAATGACCAATTCAGAAGACACTATTAGCCGTTCTTGGTTAATAACTCAAGTAAAAAAACACAAGTCCAAATTACTGTTTGCTAACATTATTGCCATTTTTGCAACTCTCATTAGTGTCCCTATCCCGTTGCTCATGCCACTAATGGTTGATGAAGTATTACTTGATAAGCCGGCTTCTGGCTTAGAAATGATGAACCACCTACTTCCATCATCGTTGCAAACACCTACGGGCTATATAACACTGACTTTGCTGTTAGTCATTATCATGCGTACTGTTAGCCAAGCATTAAACATTCTTCAAGGACGTCAGTTTACTCTCGTGTCCAAAACCATTACCTATCAAATGCGCAGCAAGATGATAGATAAGCTTGGCCGCATTAGTATTAGACAATACGAGACCAAAGGCAGCGGCGGTATTAATGCTCACTTGATAACAGACATAGAGACAATAGATAAGTTCATTGGTTCGACTCTATCTAAGTTCCTAATTAGTTTCTTAACCGTATTCGGCACCGCTATCGTATTGTTGTGGTTAGAGTGGCGTTTAGGACTGTTCATTTTACTGGTCAATCCTGTTGTGATTTATTTCTCCCGTAAACTAGGCAGCAGGGTCAAACACCTTAAAAAGTACGAGAACCAATCTTTCGAGCGCTTTCAGAACCGTTTGGTGGAAACCTTAGACGGTATTTATCAACTGCGTGCAGCAAATAAAGAGCGCATCTTTCTCGATGAACTTAAGGCTCAAGCAAACCAAGTAAGAATCGATGCAGACAAATACGCTTGGCAATCGGAAGCAGCTGGCCGAGTTTCGTTTCTGCTGTTCCTATTAGGTTTCGAGCTCTTCCGTGCCGTCGCTATGCTAATGGTGTTATTCAGTGACTTAACCATTGGTCAGATTTTCGCAGTCTTTGGCTACTTATGGTTTATGTTAGGCCCGGTACAAGAGTTATTAGGGATTCAGTTCTCTTGGTATAGCGCAAAAGCAGCACTGCAACGCATCAACGATCTTCTTCAGTTAGAAGAAGAGAAGCGCCCTATCAGTAAAGTGAACCCATTTAATGAAGATCAAGAAGTGACAGTCGACATTGAAGACGTTACATTCTCTTACACATTAGAAAACACTGTTTTAAATAGGCTATCGCTGCACATTCCTGCAGGTAAGAAAGTCGCTTTAGTGGGTGCGAGTGGTGGTGGTAAATCTACGTTGATCCAGTTACTGATTGGTGTTTATCAAGCGGACTCGGGGTCCATTCGTTATAACGGCGAAACAACCGACGACATCAGTTTCGATGTAATACGCAGTCAAATTGCCGTTGTTTTACAACAACCTATACTTTTTAACGATACATTAAGGCATAATCTGACCCTTGGTGCTGAATACGATGAAATGTCGTTGTGGCGGGCACTTGAAGTCTCTCAAATGCAAGATGTCATCAAGCAACTGAGTAATGGTTTAGATACTCAAATTGGTAGGAATGGCGTTCGACTGTCTGGCGGGCAACGACAACGCTTAGCGATAGCCCGAATGGTGCTGAGCAATCCGAAGTTTGTTATTCTTGATGAAGCGACATCAGCGCTCGATACAGCAACAGAGTCAGCACTGCATAAAGCGCTGAGCGAGTTTTTGAAAGATCGCACAACTTTAATAGTGGCTCATCGATTATCAGCGGTGAAACAGGCCGATCTAATCTATGTTTTAGAAGATGGGCAAGTTACACAGACGGGAACACATGGTGAATTGGTTGAACAACAAGGATTATATCAAACACTCTATGGCAGTGTGCAATCGCACGCCTGACGTTTATTGTTCTAGAGATTTAAATCAGTGTTGTTCTAGGCATTTAAATCAGCTTAAAAGTCTGATTAGTGTTTCAACTTGGGAGGTCGCGTGACCTCCCCATCCGTAACCAACTCTTTATCGACTCAGCATTCGTTGCCAACTAAGTCTTCGTTAACAACTAAGTCTTCGTTAACAACTAAGTCTCCGTTAACAACTAAGTCTCCGTTAAGAACCGAGCACCAGTGCGATAGCAGCTCTGTACGCCTGTGTCAGGGCTGCGAACTCCCCGTTGATAAAATGGACATCCCTTTGGGGAAATCCGCTTACTGCCCAAGATGCGGTACTCAGCTTTATAGAGGCGGTACCCCTAGCCTGTCTGGAAACCTAGCAATTGCGATTACCTGCTTATTGCTGTTTATCCCCTCACACTTTTTTGAATTCATCAGTATTCGCCTGATTGGTGTCATGATACCTGCGACATTACCCTCTGGCGTATTTACTTTAATGGGTGAAGGCTTCCCTCTACTTGGCTTGTTGATCTTATTCTGCAGTTCGATCGCCCCGTTACTTGTTTGTACCTCGGTACTCATCACCCATTTATCCTTGCGCTTTAAGATTTTCACACCATTTCGTTATGCATTAGCTATCATTCAGACACTTAAGCACTGGATGATGTTGGATGTATTTCTGGTGAGCGTGGCAATCTCGTGCTTCAAATTACAAGATTACTCAGATATTTTCGTCGGCCCTGGCTTAGTTGGTCTGATTCTACTGCAGCTTTTCAGTGTGTTACTGGTAAGTCGGATCAGTGTGCGTCGCTACTGGGAAGCTTGGGCTCAAGAGTCTCACTACTCTTTTGATAAAAGTAAGAACGTACACTGTCATAACTGTCACCTGTCTCAGCCTGACGGACACACTTGCGTGCGTTGTCACCATGACTTATATCATCGCAAACCCTACTCTGTACAAAAGACATGGGCTCTACTTTTTGCCGCCTCAGTGGCTATCGTGCCGGCCAACGTCATTCCAATTTCTATCGTGATAACAAACGGACAAAGATTAGAAGACACCATCATCTCCGGTGTCGCTTCGCTAATTAATAGCGACATGTATGGCATCGCAGCAATCATTTTTATTGCCAGTATCGTCGTGCCTGTCGCGAAAATACTTGGTCTAACGTATATCTTAATTTGTATCAAAATGAAGCGTGCGGTTTACCATAGACAACGTATGACCATCTATTTCATTGTGAAATGGGTGGGAAAGTGGTCGGTAATGGATCTGTTCGTTATTTCGATCATGATGACCTTGGTCGACCGTGGACAAATTTTAAACTTTACACCAGGTTATGGTGCAGTCGCTTTTGGCGTCGTGGTTGTTCTCACGATGCTAGCGGCGGAAAGCTTAGATCCTAGGCTAATTTGGGATAACTACACCTCTAAAGATGAGTCAGTGAATGAACAACGATAACCAATCACAAACGTCATATTCACCAGAAGTCAGGAAAAACAAAGGTATTTCCCCTTTGTGGATCCTGCCGATACTAACCGTCGCATTAGCGGGTTGGTTGGTCATGAAATCGATACACGATGCAGGACAACGTGTGCAGATATATTTCTCAGATGCCGCAGGTTTAGTCGCAGGTCGAACAACCATTCGCTACCAAGGCTTAGAGGTGGGTATGGTGCGCGACATTACCTTGTCCAAAGATTTATCGAGCATCTATGTCGATGCTGACATCTACCCAGAAGCGCAAAAGCTACTCTCAAAAGGCACACGTTTCTGGCTTGTAAAACCAACGGCAAGTTTATCTGGTATCTCAGGGTTAGATGCGCTTGTTTCAGGTAACTATATTGCTATCCACCCTAGCGAAACCAAGCAAGAACCAGAAACCGTTTTCCAAGCCTTAGAATCATCCCCTTCTGACTTATTGGCTTCGGAAGGCCTGAATATATCACTGACGACCAAAGATCTGGGTGGTGTGTCTGTAGGCTCTCAAATCGTTTATCGTAAAATTCCAATTGGTGAAGTTTACAACTATCAGCTAAACGACAACGCAAAATCCGTGACGATTCAAGCGGCGATTAAAGATGAATACAGCCACATCATTACCGACCAAAGCCGTTTTTGGAATGTCAGTGGCTTAGGTGCCAGTATCGGATTTTCTGGTGTCGACGTACGCTTAGAAAGCCTCAGTGCTCTGCTTGGCGGTTCAATTGCGGTCGACTCTCCGGGAGAAGGTCAGCCAGTAGAAATGAACACCAAGTTCAAGCTCTACCCAGATTTGAAAACCGCCGGTCGTGGTATCTCTATCAAAATCGCCGTGCCAGACGACAACAAGATCAGCGCAACGGGCTCTCCTATCATGTATCGAGGCATTGAAATCGGTCAGATCACTGATTTATCTTTAAGCGAAGGGCGTGAAAACGTCATCGCATCTGCAGCTATTCAACCGGCATTCAGTGACTTTTTAAATAGCGGCAGTCAATTCGTTTTAGAAGAAGCTGAACTGTCACTCACTGGTATGAAAAACATTGCCAACTTAGTGACAGGTAACTTTTTAACCTTGGTTCCAGGTGAAGGTGAAAAAGCGCGTCGATTTACTGCGATTCGTAAAAATGAGTTCAGTCAGGAACAAGAAAAATCCGTTGCGATTCGCTTAACGTCGAACAATTCATTCGGGTTGGATGTCGGTACCCAGCTACTCTATAAAGGCATTGCTGTTGGCTCTATCATCCAAGTGGGTTTAGTCGATGGTGTGGGCACTGGCTCAGACAAACACGAAGTGTTTATGGATGCGCTTATCGATAACGAGTATGCTCACCTAATCAAAAGCCACAACCGTTTCTTTGTAACTGGCAGTGCAACCGCAGAGCTGACCGAGTCTGGCTTGAGTGTGACAGTTCCACCTGCAAAACAGCTTCTTACTGGCTCAATTAGCTTTGTGAGTGAAGGTCAATCTAAAGCACGAACGGACTACCAGCTTTTCCAAAGTAAGTCGTTAGCCGAAATCGCTAAGTTTAATCAATCTGGCTCAAAGACACTGTCGTTGTTTGCGAGCGAGCTACCTTCAATTTCTAAAGGAAGCCCACTACTCTACCGCAACCTACAAGTGGGTAGTATTTCTGATTTTCAGCTTGCCGACGGTGGCGTGAGAATCAAAGTCACGATTGAAAACCGTTACACGCACTTACTCAATAAACATACTGTTTTCTGGAACCGTTCTGGCGTTGAGATTGATGCGTCTTTATCGGGTATCAGTATTAAAGCGGCACCCGTTAAAACGCTAATTCAGGGTGGTATTGCTTTTGACTCTCTTCCGGGAATAGACAACAAACTCGGTGATGTGTGGAAGCTTTATAAAGATTCGAAATCCGCTCGAAAATTTGGTCGCGCAATAACGATCACCTCTTCTGGCGATCAAGAAGTCAGCAAAGGCATGGCGATCAAATATCAAGGCGTCACCGTCGGTGAGGTTACCTTGGTGATTCCTAACTTCAATAAAGGCGGTATTGAAATTACTGCGCGTATTTTACCTGAGTACGTAGACAAGATTGCCGTGGCGAACAGTCACTTCTGGTTAGCAGAACCTGAGATTGGCCTTAACGGCATCAAAAACGTCTCTGCGCTTATCTCTAAGCACATCAACGTAGATCCGGGCAATGGTGACAGAAATACGAAATTTAAGCTGAGCAAAGGACCTGTGCAGCCTGAAGGGAAGATATTCCAGCTACAAAGCGAAACGCGAGGCTCGGTATCTGAAGGCACACCTATCCTATTCCGTGAGCTAGAAATCGGCAGTGTTATCGATGTTCAGCTAGGCGAATTTGCTGACCGCATCATCTCTACGATTCAAATAGAACCTGACTACGCGTATCTGATCCGCGCAAACACTGTGTTCTGGAACGTGTCGGGTGTCGATGTTTCTATCGGCCTTTCTGGTGCAAACATCAAAGCAGGAACGGTAGACAGTTTATTGAGAGGCGGAATTACCTTCTCAACGCCACCGACGAGTGAACTTCAGCCTGTGGCAAGCGAAGATCAGTCTTTCTACCTATACCCTCAAGCAGAAGATGAGTGGAAGTCATGGAGAACCGCGATTCCTCGCCCATAGAGTGAATCCTCAGAAGCTCCATGCAAATTAATACAGCTTAACGAAGATTAATTCTTCATCAAAATGCAGCCATTCGGCTGCATTTTTGTTGTTTGCCGTAAATATGGTTTAGGACGACCTCATTTTGCTTTAAACTCCCCGCATTAATGCAATAATTCGAGATACTCTTTTGCACGCTAACGTATATATTCCTGAAGAATTCCTAACGCACATCGAAGCGATCATGCCTAGTCACCTAGATATGGCTTCTTTTGTTGCCTCATGCCAAAAACCACTGCGTAAAAGTATTCGAGTCAACACACTGAAAATCAGTGTGGAAGACTTCCTAGTAAGAGCAAAAGAGAAAGGCTGGGAACTGGAACCTGTACCTTGGTGCGAAACAGGGTTTTGGATTACAGCTGATGAAAGTGAAGCGCCTCTAGGTAATACGGCAGAACACATGTCTGGTCTTTTCTACATCCAAGAAGCCAGTTCTATGATGCCACCTTCGGCTCTTTTCCAAGGCGAAGCTGATTACCAAGCCGTGCTAGATACTGCTGCTGCACCCGGATCTAAAACAACGCAAATCGCTGCGCTAATGAATAATCGCGGCGTGTTGGTTGCCAATGAATACGCTGCAAGCCGTGTGAAAGTACTTCACGCCAACATCGAACGTTGTGGCGTTCGTAATGCCGCACTCAGTAACTTCGATGGTCGAGTTTTCGGTGGTTGGTTGCCAGAACAGTTTGATGCTGTCTTACTGGATGCACCCTGCTCTGGCGAAGGTACCATTCGTAAAGACGCTGATGCGATGAAGAACTGGACGTATCAATCTGTAGTCGATATTGCTGACACGCAAAAAGACCTGATTGAAAGTGCATTCCATGCTCTTAAACCTAATGGTGTTTTGGTTTACTCAACATGTACGTTAAGCACTGAAGAGAACCAACAAGTGTGCCATCACCTAAAAGAAACCTTTGGTGATGCGGTTGAGTTTGAATCTCTTGAATCACTGTTCGACAACGCAAAAGCAACGACTACTGAAGAAGGCTTTCTTCACATCTTCCCTCAGGTGTATGACTCTGAAGGTTTCTTTGTTGCACGTATCCGTAAACTAGCGTCTGTGACTCCACCAGAAGTTAAAAAACGCATGGGTAAATTCCCATTTGAAAAAGCGTCAAAGAAAGCTCAGCAAGAAGTCGCTGAACAACTGCTTAGTGCTCTCGATATCGAACTACCAAGTGATACTCAAGTTTGGATCCGAGATAAAGACGTTTGGCTATTCCCTGAGGCGCTTGAGCCTATGATCGGTGCATTCCGTTTCTCTCGTATGGGCATCAAGATCGCTGAAACCCATAAAAAAGGTTACCGATGGCAACACCAAGTCGCGACAACGCTCGCGACAGGTAATGAAGCTAACATTGTAGACCTCATCATCGAAGATGCTCGAGAATGGTTCATGGGCCGAGACGTTCGCCCAGAAGGCTTGTCAGGCAAAGGCGAAGTGCTAGTAAAATACAACGGCGCAATCATCGGCCTTGGTAAATGGGTAGGTAACCGAGTGAAGAATGGCTTACCAAGAGAGCTAGTACGCGACAAAAACCTTTTCTAGTCGTTCGATTAAGCTCTCACTGTACTGAGAAAAACAAAAAGCCCAAACAACGTTCATTGTTTGGGCTTTTTCTATTCTTGTCGGCTAGCTCATTTCAAGGGAAGCACTGAAAAATCAACACTTAATTATACAAATATCAATTCAAGTCGCTATTTCCGATAACAAAAATCGCTTATTAGGGAATTTAAACTAGACTTCAGTCTAACAGTCAAATAATTAAAACGATTAGCGTAGGCTCTTCGGAGCCCTTTCCCCTAAGCCCAAACAGGAAAGTTTGGGCTTTTTTTTTGACCAAGAGAACCGCTTATTTAACTAAGCTTAATACCTTCTTTGTCGATAGTGATCTTGCCAGATTTGTACAAGCCACCAATCGTCTTCTTGAACGTACCTTTACTGGTTCTGAACGCAGAGAAAATAGCTTCGGGAGAAGACTTATCATTTAAAGGCAAGTAACCGCCTTTCTTCTCAAGCAGATCAAGAACCTTAGTGCTTAGGTCATCCATTTTAGCGACACCAATTTTCTGAAGAGACAAATCAATCTTACCGTCTTCTTCACGAACGTTTTTGATGTAACCTTTTAGCGTTTTACCGATGAACAGTTTACCGATGATGTCTGATGGGAAAATCATACCCCAGTGTTCACCGTTCACAATTGCTTTGTAACCCAATTGGCTGCGCTCAGCGATAATGAGATCAACTTGCTCATTTTGCTTATAAGTCGCAGGCGTGTTGTCTAACCATTTGTTGAACTTCGTTGTACCAACAATACGGCTCGATGCTTTATCGATATACACATATACTAAAATTGACTGGCCTTCGTTTAAACGACCACGCTGTTCACTGAAAGGAACAAGTAGGTCTTTACCTTTCACGCCCCAGCTCATGAATGCACCAGTACTATTTACGCCTTCAACTGTCATCAAGCCAAACTGCCCTACTTGAGCGATTGGTTTTTCAGTGGTTGCAGCGATCTGGTTGTCAGAATCAATGTATAAGAAAACATCTAACTTTTGACCAATTTCAACACCTTCAGGAGTAAATCGTTTCGGCAGCAACACGGTTCCATAGTCGCTCGCGTCAAGGAATACACCGAAGTCTGCTTGTTTTACTACTTCTAAGTTGTTTATTTGACCAATATTAATCATCAAGATTGTCTCTACTTTAAATTTGGCGGAGATTATACGTGATCTCTGATATGCTTTCGCTAGTTTCATTCATATTTTTATATTCTAGGAGACATCGTTGATCACCGTTGATAAACAAGATGCGATAACACTTAAAATTAACCATGCGATGGCGAAGACCAAAAAGCTAGACATGGACGTTTATCTATTTATTCCCGGTGAACTCGGACTGACTCCTGAAGTACTTTCTGAAAGTGCCTTTTTCTACAGTTCAATTACTCAAAAGCGCGCTTACTACAGTGATAAGACACTATTACCATTGGTACACAGCCGCTTAGCAAAACGTGGCCGCTTATCAACGACACAGTATCGTGTGAGTTTGAGTTTGTTCGCCTATCAATACGTGATTGCTTTAGATAAAGCCGTTAGCAGTTTGAATAAGACAGATAGTGACGACGTAACGGCTGATGACGTCGATGAAGTTATTGAACTGGCTTTAGATATCTTGAAGAAGCTTCGTCGTAGTATTCCTTATGAAGAAAACCTAAAGCGCTATTATGCCAATATTGATAATTACCTTTCTTGGTACACGGAGCAAAAGTTCTTATCTTTGGTATCACATATGCCACGTGGCAGTGAATACTCGACGATAAAAGAGCGACTCTTAACGCTTTGTGAAAAAGAGACTGCCCACCGAAAACTTAATCGCTATAACTCAGCCAAGGTACGAGAAGACGTAACGCGTTTGAGCAACAAGATGCGACTGCTGCGACGTTTGATAGAACACCCTATCGTCCTCAAAGAAAAGACGACATCAATGGGTAAGAACGTAAAGAGAGCCGTTAAAGGTATCGCCACAGGCTTAGTCATGGTGGTCGTGACCACAACCGTTATATTGGCTCGCGACTTCCTCGGAGAGATCACCGCATCTTTCATCGTATCGATGTCATTTATCTATGCGTTACGCGAAATATTCAAAGATGACTTGAGAGATATCCTTTGGCGCTGGCTTCGTAAAGGCAAACCTAAATGGAAACGCCGCTACTTTGATCCAACAACCAATAAATCTGTCGGCCATAAGCTTGAATGGTTGGACTACGCGAATTTTTCTAAGTTAGCAGACCGTATTCAATCAATACGTAAGAAACGTGTTGTTCAACGTGAAGAGCAAATTTTGCACTATCGTTCGCATACAGAGATGTCGACATCGACCTTTATGAGTGGTTACGAAGAGACTCGTGAAACGGTATCGATCAGCCTCAGAGCGCTAACACGCTTGATGGACAAGGGTTCAAATAACGTATATCGCATGAATGAAGGGCAAGTAAGCCGAGAATCAGTAGAAAAACGCCACCTGCTCAACCTGATCATTAAAGAGAACAATCACGACGATGAACCTACCTATTACCGCTGGAAAATCGTCATGAATCGTTCAAAGATCGTTGATATCGAGCAAATCACTCAAGAATCTTAGCGTTAGAACGGTATGTGGATGCTCAATTTACATGCCGCTCGTTCACTTTTCGCTCCCTTCATGCTACTCCGCGAACTTTTTAACTACTTTCTCGAAGGTACTTTCTTAATAGAAAGCGTTAACGTGAACTCCGCCATTGGCTCGGCGCCATGCAAAGACGGACAAGTCGCGATAATCGTCACTGGTTGATTCACACGCTCGCCAGTAGACATGGTTTCTGCCAACATAGTGTTGATCAGCTCACCATCGTTACAAGTGAAGTGTACGTCACCTTCTGGACGCTTCAAGAAATTACCTGTCACCTCTTTAAATGCCAAAGAAATCTTTTCGCCCTGCTGCTGAGATTTACTCATAGCAAGGAAACCACCTGCTACGTCAGCTCCCACAGCTAACACACCAAAATACATGCTGTTGAGGTGGTTCTTAGTTCGCCTTTTGAGAGGAATTTTCACTTCAACATGTTGATTATCCAGCGCGAGCAGTTTTGGTCGGCATAACCAGATCAGAGGCACTTTGAAAAAACCGAACATGCTCAAGTAGAAATTTGCTTTTTGTAGAGGGGTCAGCATTCTAATTACCTAGTTAAATAAGTCATCAGACCAGTTAATCGATTTGCGATGTGTATGTCAAAAAAATGTTACAAAAAAGAGATATCATCGCATAATGATATCTCCCTTTTTCTCTAAGCTTTAGTGACTTAGATAAACTCAAACAGCAAGTTGATTTATCTAAACAATAAGCTGGTTTATGCAGTGATGACTGTTTCTACACCTTCGAGATCCGCAATGAACCCTTGTAAGCGCGGGTAGTCCATCAGGCCTTGAGTCACAAGCAGGACGGGCTTCTTCGCGTTCAGTGTTGCTTTAACAATCATACTCAACAAGGTAATAACCGCCTCGTTTTGAGGATCAAAAGCGTGTTGCTGAGCTTCATTGTGCTTGTCTACACCTAAAGTGAAAGACGCTAAGCTATCAACGTTTACCACAACACCATCAAAGTAATGCAGTAATCTTTCGCTTAGTAGCACTGCAGACGGCACATCGCACGAGAACAGAACTTTCAAGCCATTCAGACCACGCGGTAAGCCTTGCTCTGCAAGCAAATCAATAATCTTAGCGGCATCGCTTAATGCTCGTACATACGGTACAACCACTTCAACGTTAATACCCTGCTCTCGCAGCGCTTTAATAACCTGACACTCTAAAGCGAAAGCCTTGCTGTACTCGGCTGTCGCATAACGCGCAACCCCACGAACACCTAGTGCCGGGTTTATCTCTTCGGCTTCACAGCTACCACCAAGTAGCGAACGGAAGCCATAGCTATCAGCACTACTTAACGCAATACGAACAGTGGCGTGGTTTGGCTGAACGGCTGCTTGAATGGCAATAACCAAGGTCGAAACAAAATGCTCATCGACTGTTTTATCGCCAATGATCGCATCTAAAGAGGTTTTTTCGATATCAGTCAGTGTTTCTAAATGACTTTCAATACTTGGATGATAGAAGACACGATCCATGACCAATTCAGATAATGAAACGTATAAGTGGTTGGAATTATTATTATCGTTGTAAGAAGGCAGCACATCACCTAAGACAAGTTCTGGGTGCAAAGTGCTTTGATTTTCTTGAGTCATTGCTGCTCCAGCATTTTTATGTTGTGTTCAAACGAAAATACCGATAGCTGCCTGTTAATACAAGTGAAAATCCCCCATTTGACGTTGGCCTGCTTATAAAAATGAGAATATTAGCAATAACAGAGATAACTTTGACTTAAGAGAGTTTATTCCTCTGTTCAATTCCGTTATCTTAACCACTTCGCAATAGAATAAAAAAGCTATCACATGCCATTAAAAACTGATGAGTTGAGAACCCAAGCTCTGGGTCCTATGCCAACTCCTGCCGAACTAGGCAATGCACACCCTATTACTGACGACGTTGCTGAGCGCATTAAGAATTCTCGCCGCCAAATCGAAGATATCCTAACGGGTCGTGATAATCGCCTATTAGTTATCGTTGGTCCTTGCTCTGTTCACGATACAGATGCGGCACTTGATTACGCTGAACGTCTAAGTCAGATTCAAGATCAATACAAAGATGAACTATTCGTTGTCATGAGAACCTACTTCGAGAAACCTCGTACGGTTGTAGGTTGGAAGGGTTTAATTACCGATCCTAACCTTGATGGTTCATACGCACTTGAAACAGGCTTGAATAAAGCACGTAAGCTATTGCTAGACATCAACAAGCTTGGTCTAGCTACCGCGACTGAATTCCTTGATATGATCACCGGTCAGTACATTGCAGACCTTATCACTTGGGGCGCAATTGGCGCTCGCACGACTGAGTCTCAGATTCACCGTGAAATGGCTTCTGCACTGTCTTGCCCAGTTGGCTTCAAAAACGCGACTAACGGCAACATCAAAATTGCCATTGATGCGATTCGTGCTGCGCATGCTTCACACTACTTCTACTCACCAGATAAAAACGGCCGTATGACGGTTTACCGTACTTCTGGTAACCCTTACGGTCACGTAATTCTACGTGGCGGCGATAAAGGCCCTAACTTCGATGCTGAATCTGTGGATAACGCATGTAAGCAACTGGCTGAATTCGACCTGCCTCAACGTTTGGTTGTAGACTTTAGCCACGCTAACTGTCAAAAACAGCACCGTAAGCAGCTAGAAGTAGCACAAGACATTTGCGAGCAAATCAAATCTAACAAGAATCAAATTGCAGGCATTATGGCGGAAAGCTTCATTGTTGAAGGTAACCAGCCAATGACAGATATCAACAACCTAGAATACGGCAAGTCTATTACTGACCCATGCCTAAGCTGGGAAGATACTGCAACAATGCTCGATATGCTTGCAACAGCAATTAAAGATAGAAACTTAGCTTAAGGAAACAACACAATGCCATCATTTGACATTATCTCTGAAGTAGAAGCAGTAGAACTGCGTAACGCGGTAGACAACGCAAACCGTGAACTATCGACTCGTTTCGATTTTCGTGGCGTTGAAGCAAGCTTTGATTACAAAGATGAATCAGTAAAATTGACTGCTCAAGACGATTTTCAACTGAAGCAAATGCGCGATATCCTTCGTAGCAACCTAACAAAACGTAATGTTGATCCTAACGCGATGGAAGCGAAAGCAGCAGACCAAACAGGTCGCACTTGGCACCAAACGGTTATCTTTAAGCAAGGTATCGAAACGGATGTTGCTAAGAAAATCGTTAAGCTAATCAAAGACAACAAAGTTAAAGTTCAAGCGTCTATCCAAGGCGACAAAGTTCGTGTAACTGGTAAGAAACGTGATGATCTACAAGCTGTTATGGCTCTAGTTCGTAGCGGTGAACTTGGTCAACCTTTCCAGTTTGACAACTTCCGCGACTAATTTTTGAGTTTGAGCGACCGATTATTTGGGTTGCTCCACCATCAACACAATGTCGTGTTTTAAATAGCAAAATGCCACTTCGTTTTACGAAGTGGCATTTTATTTATCTGGTCAGTTTTATTCGTATACCGCGAGGGCATTTGAACAAAGCTAGTAGATCGAGCCTTAACTAAGCACTTTTGCAGCAGACAGTTTTAGGTCTTTACCAACCAATAGATTAAACTCTACGCTTGCTGGTGGAATAAACACACACACTCGTAATTTCTCTGCTCTGGCTTGCTCAAGTTTGGTTGATAGCTCTCCGCTATTAACATAGCTCTCTCTTTCTGCATCTCGACGACATAAGTCTATAAATTCGAATGGACAATCGATTGGTGAAAGTACTAGCTCTGCCTCTTGCATCAGACGTAAAGCCTTCATAGAAAGTAGCTCAACATCTTCTTCAAATTCGATCCAAGTGACCTGCCCTTCACTATCAACTTGCTCAGTCAACGACTGTTGATAATACGATTCAAGTTGATCCCTATCCGTCACTTGATTAATAAAACTGGACGACAAAAAGCGCTCCCAGAATTTTCGGCGTTCATCAACAGTAGGAAAGGACTCTTTAATTGAATTGCGTTTTGATGCACCGAAGTCCGCTATCAAACCTATGTTCTGTGGCAATACAGTTTCGAGTTTTTCTCTAATATTTCTCACCAAAACAGGTGATGCACCCCCACTTGAGATCGCAATTTGGATTCGTCCGCGATTTATCATTGAGGGTGTGATGAAATCACAATAGGGTAAGTCATCGACCACATTGACAAGAATACCCATTTTCTTTGCATCATTATGTACTTGATGATTTAAGTTTGGGTTGTCGGTCGTTGCCCACACTTGTAAGTAGTTTTTCGAGATAAGCTGTGACGAGTAAAAATTTTGAACCCAACGAAGTTTGTCTTCATCGGCTAACTGTTTTAAGTAAGGTGCGACCTTAGGAGAAACCAAAGTTACATTAGCTCCCGCTCGTAGCAAACTGTCGACTTTTCGGCAAGCAACCTCGCCCCCACCAACCACTAGAATCGGCTTATTCTCTACATCCAAAAACATTGGGAAATAACGCATGTTCTTCCTTGAGGTGACTTCAATAACTATTCAGCCATGCTACCAAATTTGGAGCATATTCATAACTATCCAAGTGTAATAAAAATATTTATTGACCAAATTTCAATCTTTTTTAAGGTTAATCCGCCAGTAATGCGACTCTCATTCAGAATATTTACCTAGTCTGCCATCAATGTAAAAACCTAAATCTCGTTGCACCAACAGTGTGAACCGTTGCACTATTTACATTCAGTTAACATTTGTTCATTCTAATTGTGTTCGGATTTGTGATTTCATTCAAAATTCTTTTTAAATTATACATTTGTGAAACTACGGATCCTTTCCTAACCTTATAAACAGTTGTTTAAATCGCACACGGTTTCATTTGCAAAATGCAACTCGCTTAATTTGAGCAACAAGGTCATAGACAACGCAACACACAAGAGACACTCAAACGAGTATGAGTATCAGGTGTCACCTGGTTAACAAGGAAGGATACAAATGACAAATAAACTAACACTTCTTGCTTCAGTAGTAGCTGCATCAACTGCGATGATGGCAACATCAGCATCAGCGGCAGAAAGCACTCTGGACAAAGTCACATCTCAAGGTTTTCTAACTTGTGGTGTAAGTACCGGTCTTCCAGGGTTCTCTAACCCTAACTCAAAAGGTGAATGGGAAGGAATTGATGTTGAGTATTGTCAAGCTCTTGCAGCGGCTGTACTCGGTGACAAGACTAAAGTTAAGTATGTACCGCTAACAGCAAAAGAGCGTTTTACCGCGCTTCAATCTGGTGAAATAGACGTACTATCTCGTAACACAACATGGACGCTACATCGTGACACTGCTCTAGGTTTGAACTTCGTAGGCGTTAACTACTACGATGGTCAAGGCTTCATGGTTAAGAAAGAACTCGGTCTTACAAGTGCTCAAGAACTTGATGGCGCTTCAGTATGTGTTCAATCAGGTACAACGACTGAGCTTAACCTAGCCGATTACTTCCGTAACAGTGGCATGTCTTACAAGCCAGTGGTATTTGATACGGCAGCACAAACATCAAAAGGCTTCGACGCGGGTCGTTGTGATGTGCTAACGACTGACCAATCTGGTCTATACGCACTTCGCCTAAACTTAGCTGATCCTAAATCTGCACAGGTACTTCCTGAAATCATCTCTAAAGAGCCACTAGGCCCTGTTGTTCGTCAAGATGATGACAAGTGGTTCAACGTAGCTAAATGGACGCTTTCAGCAATGATTAACGCGGAAGAGTACGGCATCTCTTCTAAGAATGCTGATGAAATGCTTAAGTCAAAAGATCCAAACATCAAACGTATTCTTGGTGTTGACGGTCCTAAAGGTAAAGGCCTAGGTATTCGTGATGATTGGGGTTACCAAGTCATTAAACAAGTTGGTAACTACGGTGAGAGTTTTGAACGTACTGTAGGTACAGGTTCACCACTACAGATCTCTCGTGGCGTAAACGCACTATGGAATGCGGGCGGCTTTATGTACGCTCCACCAATCCGTTAATAAATTAACAAGCATCAATTAGGGCGGACTTTTCCGCCCTATTTATTAAATGGATTTGAGGTTATAGCAGTATGAAACCTAATGAAACTATTTCTCCAACTCAAGTAAAACCACAGCCCAAAAGTGCCAACCTTTTTTACAACCCCACTTTTCGCTCAGTTGTTTTCCAAATTCTCGCCGTCGCGGCGCTTTGTGCTTTCTTTTACACGATTGTAAATAATGCACTCACTAACTTAGATTCCCGTGGTATCGCCACTGGTTTTGATTTTCTATCCCAAGAAGCTGGTTTTGGTATCGGCTTAACATTGATTGAATACGACGAAACATTCTCATACGGTCGTACATTCTTTATCGGTCTTCTCAATACCGCTTTAGTTTCAGTATTAGGCATCATGTTAGCCACAGTACTGGGCTTTAGTATGGGTATCGCTAGACTATCTTCAAACTGGCTAGTTAGCCGATTTGCAGCCGTCTACATTGAGATATTCCGAAATATCCCTCTTCTGTTGCAAATCTTCTTCTGGTATTTTGCCGTTCTACAAGCTTTGCCTTCTGCCCGTCAAAGCATGAGCCTTGGCGAAGCCATTTTCTTGAATGTGCGTGGTTTGTATTTTCCTGCCCCGGTATTGGAACAAGGCAGTAGCATTGTCATCGCATCATTGATTATTGGTGTCATCGCTACTTTTATTATCAACATCTGGGCGAATAACAAACAAAAGCTAACCGGTCAACAAACACCAATGTTGCGAATTGCTGCGGCACTGGTTGTGGGCTTACCATTAGTCACTTACTTTGTTATGGGCATGCCTATCTCTGCGGAGTACCCTGTTTTGAAGGGGTTTAACTTCAAAGGTGGTATCAGCATCATTCCTGAACTGGCAGCATTGATGCTCGCTTTAAGTATCTACACAGCCGCATTCATCGCCGAGATTGTGCGTTCAGGTATCAACGCGGTAAACCATGGGCAAACAGAGGCTGCTATGTCTCTAGGGCTCCCGCGAACAAGAACTCTTAAGTTGGTGATTATTCCGCAAGCATTAAGAATTATTATCCCACCACTAACCAGTCAGTATTTAAACCTGACCAAAAACTCATCACTTGCGATGGCCATTGGTTACCCCGATCTTGTGTCTGTATTTGCAGGAACAACATTGAACCAAACTGGACAAGCTATCGAAGTAATCGCGATGACAATGGGCGTCTACCTGACTCTAAGCCTTTTGACATCCGCTCTAATGAACATTTACAACCGCAAAGTAGCGTTGGTGGAGAGATAAGATGAGTACACATCAATTTCAACCTGATCTTCCGCCTCCAGCGAATACTGTTGGACCTGTCGGTTGGTTAAGAAAAAATCTATTTAATGGACCAATTAACAGTGTCGTCACTGTGGTGCTTGCTTACTTTGCTTTCACTTTATTATGGGCAATAGCTGACTGGGCATTCTTGAGCGCTGATTGGATAGGAACAACACGTGATGCCTGTACTAGCGAAGGCGCTTGTTGGGTTTTCATTAGCGTCCGTTGGGACCAATTCATGTACGGCTTCTACCCAGAAGCGGAACTGTGGCGTCCTCGCTTTTTCTACGCAACATTAGCTATTTTTGTTGCTTTGTTAGCTTACGAAAAAACACCTAAGCGTACGTGGATTTGGTTATTTTTTGTAAACATCTACCCGTTTATCATTGCAGGCTTACTATACGGTGGTGTATTGGGTCTAGAGGTTGTTGATACCCATAAATGGGGCGGCCTGCTGGTTACACTGATCATCGCACTTGTTGGTATTGTAGTATCACTCCCTATTGGTGTTGCACTTGCACTTGGGCGTCGTTCAGAGATGCCTATTATCCGCAGTATGTGTACCGTTTACATCGAGATTTGGCGTGGCGTACCGCTGATTACGGTTTTATTCATGGCTTCGGTAATGCTTCCCCTCTTTTTATCTGAAGGAATGGAAACCGATAAACTGATCAGAGCGCTTGTCGGGGTAGTACTGTTTAGTGCTGCTTATATGGCGGAAGTAATCCGTGGTGGTTTGCAAGCAATACCAAAAGGTCAATACGAAGCCGCTGACGCTCTAGGATTAAGCTACTGGAAAAAAACAGGGCTTATCATTCTGCCTCAAGCTCTTAAAATCACGATTCCTTCAATTGTGAATACCTTTATTGGTTTGTTCAAAGATACCAGTCTAGTTTTGATTATCGGTATGTTTGATGTACTAGGGATTGGCCAAGCCGCGAATACCGACCCTGAGTGGCTTGGGTATTCAACAGAAAGTTATGTATTTGTCGCGTTAGTGTTCTGGGTGTTTTGTTTTGGCATGTCGAGATACTCGATTTGGCTAGAAAACAAACTTCACACCGGTCACAAACGATAATTAACAAGATCAAGGACGTATTATGACGCAGCAAACAGAAAACAACTCTCAAGGTCTTATGATCGAGTTAAAAGACATGAACAAGTGGTACGGTGAGTTCCACGTTCTTAAAAACATCAATTTGGAAGTTAGAAAAGGCGAGAAAATTGTAATTTGTGGCCCTTCTGGTTCAGGTAAATCCACAATGATTCGCTGTATCAACCGATTAGAAGAGCACCAAAAAGGTCATATCTTCGTTTCAGGTAATGAACTGACAGAAGATCTGAAGAACATTGAAGCCGTGCGCAGAGATGTTGGTATGTGTTTCCAACACTTCAACCTATTCCCTCACCTAACGGTATTGGAAAACTGTACTCTGGCCCCAATTTGGGTCAAAAAGATGCCAAAAGAGGAAGCTGAAGCCATCGCGATGAAATTCCTCGAGCGTGTAAAAATCCCTGAGCAAGCGGATAAATTCCCAGGACAGCTTTCAGGTGGCCAGCAACAGCGTGTAGCTATCGCTCGTTCTTTGTGTATGAACCCGCAAGTTATGCTATTTGATGAACCAACATCGGCACTTGACCCAGAAATGGTTCGTGAAGTATTGGACGTAATGGTCGAATTGGCCGAAGAAGGCATGACAATGTTGTGTGTAACGCACGAGATGGGTTTTGCTAAAGAAGTTGCCGACCGCGTTATCTTTATGGATGCAGGTGAAATCATAGAAGAGAACAACCCTGTCGACTTCTTTGAAAACCCACAATCGGACAGAACGCAGAACTTCTTGAGCCAAATCTTGCACCATTAATGTGTTATGATGCATAAACTATAGAGGCGACTTAGGTCGCCTCTTTATTTTTCAAGGTTATAGATAGTTTTTCAAAGGTTATAAATCATTAGCCAATAACTATAAAAGTTTGAACATTGAGTGTTAGCGACACTTTATACGTCATTAGAAACACTTTGTTACACCTTCAGAAACACTTAACCGACTATTTTGATTATTATTTTAGGTCTACAAGAGGAATGAAAGACTTGATTTTTCGAACTTTCAGCCCCATAAATGTACTAATAACTATTGAAGTCACCTTACGAGGAAGATTATGAACAGCCCTATGTTTTCACGCACAGCATCTCAAGAAAGTGCTCTGCAAACCAATAAAGTGTTGCGTAACACCTACGCACTACTGTCTATGACACTACTTTGGTCTGCTGTAGTAGCAGGCGTATCTATGGCGATGAACCTTCCTCGCCCTGGTCTTATCATTATGCTAGTTGGTTTCTACGGCCTTCTATTCCTAACAGAAAAGAACCGTGACAACAGCATGGGTCTAGTCTTCACATTCCTATTTACAGGTTTCTTAGGCTACACCATCGGTCCAATCTTAAACATGTACGTTGGCGCAGGCATGGGTGATGTCATCCTGACTGCACTTGGCGGTACTGCACTGGCATTTATGGCTGCATCTGCTTACGCCCTAACAACTAAACGTGACCTTTCATTCCTTAACGGTATGCTAATGGCTGGTTTCGTTGTTCTGCTAGTCGGCATGGTTGCAAACATCTTCCTACAAATGCCACTACTATCACTGGCAATGAGCGGTATGTTTATCCTATTCTCGACTGGTGTAATCTTGCTAACAACGCAAAGCATCATTCGTGGTGGTGAAACGAACTACATCTCTGCAACGATTAGCTTGTATGTTTCTATCTACAACATCTTCATCAGCCTACTAAGCATCTTAGGCATCATGGGCAGCGACGACTAATCGCTCCTATCATTGAAGAATATCTAGCCCAAGAGCTCATCTCTTGGGCTTTTTTGTATCTATCCATACCAGAACTCTTTAGATAGCTGCAATATTTCTTGAGATCGTTATAAATCTATTGAGAAAAGTAAACTTGGTCATGTACCCTATCCAGATAGTTAATTGGACTCTGGATTAAACATGTTTGAATATAACGGCAAGCAAATCGAAACCGACGCTCAAGGTTATCTGTTGGATTACACTCAATGGGAAGAAGGTATGATTAAAATTCTTGCTCAAGATGAGGAAATTGAACTTACTGATGCACACTTAGAAGTCGTACATTTTGTAAGGAGCTTTTACGAAGAATTCAAGACCTCTCCAGCCGTTCGCATGCTCGTAAAAGCGATGGAAAAAGCGCACGGCCCTGAAAAAGGTAACAGCAAGTACCTGTTCAAATTATTCAAGAAAGGCCCCGCAAAACAAGCAACCAAACTCGCCGGTTTACCTAAACCAGCAAAATGCTTGTAGAACTAAAATAGCGCTAGGTTGATCTCAACGTAAAAAGTTAAATACTGTAGTGTCCTACAGTATTTTAAACTCCCCTACACGTACCTCCTGCCGCTCATGATCTTTAACTTGATGCATGACGACATTGTCTACTGTTGCGCTCGGTGGTCCAAGATTAAGCCAAGCGTGTAACTTCTCAAGTTTCAGCACCTCTCCGACCGCTAACACTTCAACTCGACCATCATTTAGGTTCTTTGCATAGCCGGAAATGCCCAAATCCAGCGCCTGCCTACTGGTGTGATAACGAAATCCAACACACTGAACTACGCCTGACACGACAAAAATATACTGCAGAGTTTCCATAACGTTGCCTCATAAATTATATGGATGATATAGTTGCGATTCTATTCATTCACCATTTATTGGTGGGCTTACTTCGAGTATTACAATTATGAAAGAAATCCCGTTTCGTTGGATTGACAAATATCTCATTCACCTAAAAATCCAAGAAAAGTTCTATCTACTATTCTTATTACCTCTTATCGCCCTGGTTATACTGACTCTAGTTTTAGATAGCGCCGCGGACTCTTTACTTGCCCACCTTTACCAGGATGAATTGCACCTGATGAAAGGGCTGATTGAAGCTGGACAACTCACTAAAGATCAGGTGTCTCAACTCATTAGTAATTCTGAAACCATCTCTTTAGGATATGGTGCAGGATCAGTTTCTGTAATGGATGGAGCCTTCAGTTTAGTCGCAAGCCATGAACAAAACCTTTGGTCAGCTCTTTCTACTACTCAGATTTCGATTATTGCAGTAACTCTAACGCTTATCGCTCTGGGTGTTTACTACATCATGACTTTCATCGGCGGTGCTATGTTCTCAATGAACAAAGCACTCAGCACACTTGCGAGTGGTGATTTAACTTGTCGTATGAACTACTTTTTAGTTCGCGATGAGTTCAGTGAAATTGCTATTACTATCGATAAGGTAGCGGAGCGTGAACAGAACATGGTTCTCTCAATCCAAGAGTCTGTTGCACTCATGCAGCAGATCAGTTCGGATTTAAACCAATCAACGCAACAGAGTTCAAATATCTCTAGTAATCAACAAGAGCATTTGAATAGCCTCGCGAGCGCAACTGAACAAATGGCAGCAACGATTCGTGAAGTCGCTACCCTTGCCCATGACTCGAGCACTCAAACGATGGACGCTCGCGGTGTCGCGCAAAGTGGTCAAGTTAAGGTTTCTAATACTTTGGAATCGATCTCTAGCTTATCTCAAGAGATCCAGTCGGCTTCGCAAGCAGTAGAAGAACTTGATGCTAATGCAGCGCAGATCGATGAAGTAGTCGCAACCATCAATGGTATCTCTGAACAAACTAACCTGTTAGCACTAAACGCTGCGATTGAAGCTGCTCGAGCTGGAGAGCAAGGCCGTGGTTTTGCAGTTGTTGCCGATGAAGTTCGCGCCCTTGCCGGACGAACTCAACAAGCGACAGTTGAAATTCAGAGCATGATAGAATCATTACAACGTAACAGCCAGTCGTTAACAAAACTGATGGAAGTGACAGTAAACAATGCCAATGAAGGCCAAACACTGATGTCGGAAGTGAACGTTGAGATCGGTTCTTTAGCTGAGAAAAACCAGTCTATTTCTGATAGTAGTACGCAAATTGCTACTGCTGCAGAAGAGCAAGGTGTCGTTGCGGATAATATTGCACAAAGTGTTGAAGAGATTCGTCATCAATCAGACGGCATCTGCGAGATGATCAGTAAGAGCAACTCTAACGTTGACCAACTTCGTAAGCAGAGCGATACAATGGAAGGTTTGCTGATAGGTCTTAAGGCTTAATACTGACATCTAATCACCACCTAATGATTGTTCAATACAAGGGCTGCTTTTGCAGCCCTTTCTTATTTGCTTTTCCCTTGTACTTCCCCGACAATACCCCTCCTTCAAATTCAACAAACAGAGTAAATTATGACTCCTTCAATTCATCTAGCTAAGGGCCGTGACAAATCACTACGCCGCAAACACCCATGGGTATTTTCACGCGGTATCGATAAAGTCGAAGGCGAGCCACAATCAGGTGAAACTGTAGACGTATACGCTCAAAATGGTCAGTGGCTCGCAAAAGCGGCTTACTCGCCGGAATCTCAAATTCGAGCTCGTGTTTGGACATTTGAAAAAAAAGAAATTAACAAAGCG
The DNA here is from genome assembly GCF_002119525.1 of Vibrio syngnathi. NCBI lineage: Bacteria > Pseudomonadati > Pseudomonadota > Gammaproteobacteria > Vibrionales > Vibrionaceae > Vibrio > Vibrio syngnathi. The sequence continues at coordinate 1,702,132 of NZ_CP017916.1, forward strand.
TTCTTCGTAAAACGAATTCAAGACGCGCAATCACTGCGTGAAGACATCATTGAGCGTGATGGTTTAACTGGCTACCGTCTTACCGCTGCAGAGTCTGATGGACTGCCAGGTATCACTATCGACAAATATCAAGACTTCTTAGTTTGCCAACTACTAAGTGCGGGCGCTGAATTCAATAAGAGCGTATTGGTTGAAGCTTTAATCGAATGCTTCCCAGACTGTAATATTTACGAGCGTTCTGACGTAGCGGTCCGTAAAAAAGAAGGCCTAGAACAAGTTGTTGGCGTACTTCACGGTGAAGAGCCACCTAAGTCAGTGGTTATTGAAGAGAACGGCGTCAAAATCAGCGTAAACATCATGGAAGGTCACAAAACTGGCTTCTACATGGACCAACGTGACAGCCGCAAAGAATCGATGAAGTATGTTAAAGGCAAAGATGTCCTTAACTGTTTCTCTTACACTGGCGGTTTCGGCCTATACGCCCTAAAAGGTGATGCTAAGCGTGTAATCAACGCAGACGTTTCGCAGTTGGCTCTTGATACAGCTAAATTCAACGCTGAACTCAATGAATTTGATATCTCGAAAAAACGTGCGGTATTCTTAAACGCTGATGTATTCAAACTGCTTCGTGAATACCGAGACCAAGGCACTAAGTTTGACGTTGTGATCATGGACCCACCAAAGTTCGTTTCAAGCAAAAACAACCTAACGTCAGGCGCAAACGGCTACAAAGACGTGAACATGCTTGCAATGCAAATCCTAAACCCTGGTGGCACTCTACTCACCTACTCTTGCTCTGGCTTGATGGGCACTGATTTATTCCAAAAAATCATCGCTGACGCAGCTCTAGATGCTGGAAGAACCGTTAAATTTGTCGAGCGCTTCGAGCAAGCAGCCGATCACCTTACAGACACCGCATACCCAGAAGGCTTCTACCTAAAAGGTTTTGCCTGTAAAGTGTTGTAACCGTAGCGTGTTGCAACCTCAATGTAAGGTCTTCTTAAGCACGATGACTTTACTAAATTAAGATATAAAAAAAGGGCCTTTCGGCCCTTTTTGTTTAGTTGTCGTAGATTTTCAATATATCGTTTAATAGTCCACTCACATCTGAGATGGAACCGTTTGAGATATAACTATCAAATTGTTCAGCGCTATCTTGCAATATGATCTCCTGAGTTTTTCCACCATCTGTCACAGTCAACTTAAGATCTGCCGTTGACATATTGTCACCACCTTCGAGAGAAATACCAATCTTACTGCTTTGAAGTAGGCTATTAATGCTGTCAGAAGAGTCTGTATGAAGTAGATCGGAAATATCTATTTTATCAGCACCCTTAGTAAAGTCTGTAATTGTGTCTTTCTCACCATTACGGACACCAGAACCTTGATCGACAAACTTGAAGATATCATCATCACTACCGCCGGTTAAAATATCGTTACCAATACCACCGATAAGAATATCATCGCCAGCTCCGCCTTTAAGTGTATCGTGACCCGTGCCGCCTCGAAGGCCATCGGTACCTTCACCGCCGTCAATGACGTCATCGCCTGACCCGCCAAATATAACGTCTGAGCCACCTTCTCCGTAGATATAGTCACTACCGCCGCCACCATGAGCAACATCCAAGTTTGCTGTACTGTTATTAGTAGCAGCAATCTCACTATCTTCACCTTGGTTAGGGTTAAGTATTACGTTCGAATCGCGACCTTGAGTGAAAACATCTTTAATATAAGTGTTTATCGCATCTTGGTTAGACGCTTGCCCAGTATTTTGGTCCAAGACAGCATGACTATCACCAAGATAAATCACATCATCGCCCTGGCCAGTCCAAACAGCATCGCCAGCATCACCAACATTGATTGAAACACCTTTATTGATATCAACATTGTCTACAATCTTGTTGTAACCTGCTTGTCCATTGGTTACTGCAGGTGATCCTATCCAACTCAAATTATCATGAAGAACTTTAACAGAATCGATCATCTTGCCTGTAGACGACACATCTACGCTGCCTTTTGAACCCATAACATCAAATGAAATATGACTGCTACTTGTATCACCATCACCATCTTTCAATGTGTAATCGAAGTCTACGGTTTCAGGTCTAGCTTGTGGTTTGCCACCAAATTTGTACGAACCCGTATCCATATCGATACTCAAAGTGTACTTGCCATCGACCGTAACTTTTAACTCGTTTGTTGATTCATTTTTGGTAAAGCTGATCTTAGAGTTCTGCCCGATAGAACGAATAGTTGTGCCATCAAAATTGAACGTGACTCCATCAATAACTAACTGGCTAACATAACCACCATCAGCGCCAAAGCCACCATCTTGAGTTAAATGGCCGGACACTGTTTTAATGATAGATTGAGTAAGCACATCAGATAATCCATTTGCATCTTTAATAATAATTGCATCAGTATCTGCTCCTGACGAACTTCCTTTCGTGCCATCATAAGACACTCTATCAATTTGTCCGGAGTCGTTTAGGCTACCACTACTATTGATACCTATAGATTGGGATGTAATACCGTTAGATATAAGGTGATTAGCCCATTTTGTTTCTTCATTATCACTAATTGTTGCATCGTCGTGCCCATCTTGAGGCTTACCATCTGAGATGAAATAGCTGACATTATTTGCATTGTCTAGTTGCAAGTGTTCATCATGGTCCCAAGATTGACGAGCTTTTTTAACCGCATCATCATAATCGGTACCACCACCTGCAGTCAGTCTATTAACTAAATATTTAGCCTCAGATACTGTCATCCAAGCGCGACCATTAAACTCTAAACGAGTCGATCTACTATTGAAATCTATTAACTGGACTCTTACATCACCCATATCATGATACTGATCGAGCATCTTAGATACAGCAGCCTTCATAATAGCAAGTTTACCGTTAGAACTATTACTCATAGAACCCGATGTATCAAGAATCAGCTGAACGTTAGTATTTGACTTAGTTTCAGGCGAAACAGAGATGTCTATATTTTTCGCAACAGGTTGATCATCTTCTATCGAGACCGATATCTGCCCACCAGTGCTTGTCAGACCCGACGTGTCTTTAGCTATTACAGGAATCTGAAGAACTAGACTATCTTCACCGTTAACGTTCGTATGATCAACTGGCCCTTTTAAATGAATCTCGTAATGTCCGTCACTAGTCAACGTCGCTTCAATCACATTCTGTCCATTAGCCGAACCAACCAGCGTGTGACCACCGTTCGATACATTCCAAGTAACAAGGCTACCACTTGATGTAAGAGGCTGACCTGTAGATGTTGTAATGTTAATTGTGCTTGTTTCACTAAATACTGTGTCATGCAAGTTATTATTAGCGTCGGTAATAACTAGGTCACCCTGAATCGAATAAGCATCCGTTGAATCTGTAGGTAAACCGTTATTATCAGGGATACCATTCATTAAACCTTCTTCAGACAGGCTTACCGACTGATTCCTAACAATAGGAGCAACTTCATTATCTAGTATTGAGCCAGTACCTGTATCACCGCCAATACTGATCGTGTAATTTTCGGTATTTTCTACAAGAACATCATCTAATGTAGGAACAATGACCTTAAAGTTAGATACATGTTTAGGCACTATAATAAATTGTTTATCAGCACTCAGTTTAACGCCATCCGTAAACGAAATGTCTGCTTTTTTAACATCACTACTATTTGGGAAGTTAAATGAATATTTAACTTCTATATCAGAAGAACCTGTAAGTGCAACGCTGTACTCCAACACACCACCTTCTTTAACAGCAAGAGCATCGGACACACTTATTGCGGGTTTATCAGAAGCATCTTCATTTATAGAGCCCGTAGCTGATACACCATGCTGACCGTGATTAATGATTACATCTTTACTAGCATCAGTTGAAGATTGGAAAGGTATCTCACTCAACTTAATCCCAAAGTCTTCTGATGTTTCGAAACGGTTATCATTTACTGTATCTACATTAACTTTGAAATCCGTAACTCTCGCAGGAAGCGTGAATGTGCCATCCACTTCATTTACCGAAATAGTCTTAATCACTCCGCCAGAAACATAAGTGACTGTAACCCCAGCAAACGGTTTACTAATGTCCGCGGCTAAATCCTCAAGGTTTGCTTTGCCAACGCCATTAGAAAATTCAAACTCGACTTTCATCTCAATCGAGGCTTCAGACACCTTCGATAGTTGCCCATCAAATACGGCCGTGTTTCCTTCATCAACAGCATTAGCATTCGTCAATGTAAGCGTAGGGTTATCTGTATGATCTAACTTGATTGTACCCTGACCTTTCAGATCAGAATTAGCTTCATCAATACTTGACGTTCCGCCGACCTGAGATTTTGTATCTACAATGTGTAGTCCAAAACGTTCAGTCCATTCAAATTTATCGTCTTGCACGGTTTGAACTGTTACACGAAGCTCAGTTCTTCCTGCCGGAATTTCTACATAACCGTTAACGACGTTAGCAACTTGGAATACACCGTTAGCATCTTTGTATTCGTAAGTTAGGCTATTGGTATCAATATCATCAAATTCGGTATCGTAACCATTCGTTGTCGCTTCAAATTTAACATACTGTTTTTCAGACGAAGCTTCATTTAATGTCACTTTAAAGGATGCTTTATCACCTTCATTCACAGGCACAGCATCGTGTACTTTGATTGTTACGTCGTTGTCTTTGATTGAACTAACAGCCCTATTTGAACCATTTAGACCAGGCTTCGCTTGTTCGAAGACCGAGCCTGTGTCCAAATTTGAAATTGTAACAGCTAACTCTTCTTGTGTTTCTTTCAAAGGATCATTAATCGTCTGCACTTTGAAGCTGGTGCTGTTGCCCGTCACCGTTACGCTGCTTGGTAAGAGACTGGTGTCCGCGCCGCCTGCCGCTGCGCCACTCCAGTTCAGAGCCACGTCCACCGATTGACCCGCTGGTACGTCGACCACGTTGCCGGCCTTGTCCACTAACGTGATGGTGTACGTCAGTTCGCCACCTTCCGTCACGCTCGCTTGGTCTACGCTGATTTGCGCAAACACCGTGTCTTTCGGATTTGGATCCGTTGGGTCTGTTGTGGTTTCGTCAGTGATGGTGCTGTTCGCTTGACCGGCATTACCGGCGGCTGCCGCCACTTGCTCAAAGCTGTTGTCGGTGTCGGTCACGCCCGTCACTTGAACGTTCAGCGCTTCGCTGCCTTCATTCAACGCATCGTCGGTTGTCTGCACTTTAAAGTTGGCGCTGTGGTTGCCGCCCGTTACCGTTACGCTGCTTGGTAAGAGACTGGTGTCCGCGCCGCCTGCCGCTGCGCCACTCCAGTTCAGAGCCACGTCCACCGATTGACCCGCTGGCACGTCAACCACGTTGCCGGCCTTGTCCACTAACGTGATGGTGTACGTCAGTTCGCCACCTTCCGTCACGCTCGCTTGGTCTACGCTGATTTGCGCAAACACCGTGTCTTTCGGATTTGGATCCGTTGGGTCTGTTGTGGTTTCGTCAGTGATGGTGCTGTTCGCTTGACCGGCATTACCGGCGGCTGCCGCCACTTGCTCAAAGCTGTTGTCGGTGTCGGTCACGCCCGTCACTTGAACGTTCAGCGCTTCGCTGCCTTCATTCAACGCATCGTCGGTTGTCTGCACTTTAAAGTTGGCGCTGTGGTTGCCGCCCGTTACCGTTACGCTGCTTGGTAAGAGACTGGTGTCCGCGCCGCCTGCCGCTGCGCCACTCCAGTTCAGAGCCACGTCCACCGATTGACCCGCTGGCACGTCGACCACGTTGCCGGCCTTGTCCACTAACGTGATGGTGTACGTCAGTTCGCCACCTTCCGTCACGCTCGCTTGGTCTACGCTGATTTGCGCAAACACCGTGTCTTTCGGATTTGGATCCGTTGGGTCTGTTGTGGTTTCGTCAGTGATGGTGCTGTTCGCTTGACCCGCATTACCGGCGGCTGCCGCCACTTGCTCAAAGCTGTTGTCGGTGTCGGTCACGCCCGTCACTTGAACGTTCAGCGCTTCGCTGCCTTCATTCAACGCATCGTCGGTTGTCTGCACTTTAAAGTTGGCGCTGTGGTTGCCGCCCGTTACCGTTACGCTGCTTGGTAAGAGACTGGTGTCCGCGCCGCCTGCCGCTGCGCCACTCCAGTTCAGAGCCACGTCCACCGATTGACCCGCTGGTACGTCGACCACGTTGCCGGCCTTGTCCACTAACGTGATGGTGTACGTCAGTTCGCCACCTTCCGTCACGCTCGCTTGGTCTACGCTGATTTGCGCAAACACCGTGTCTTTCGGATTTGGATCCGTTGGGTCTGTTGTGGTTTCGTCAGTGATGGTGCTGTTCGCTTGACCGGCATTACCGGCGGCTGCCGCCACTTGCTCAAAGCTGTTGTCGGTGTCGGTCACGCCCGTCACTTGAACGTTCAGCGCTTCGCTGCCTTCATTCAACGCATCGTCGGTTGTCTGCACTTTAAAGTTGGCGCTGTGGTTGCCGCCCGTTACCGTTACGCTGCTTGGTAAGAGACTGGTGTCCGCGCCGCCTGCCGCTGCGCCACTCCAGTTCAGAGCCACGTCCACCGATTGACCCGCTGGTACGTCAACCACGTTGCCGGCCTTGTCCACTAACGTGATGGTGTACGTCAGTTCGCCACCTTCCGTCACGCTCGCTTGGTCTACGCTGATTTGCGCAAACACCGTGTCTTTCGGATTTGGATCCGTTGGGTCTGTTGTGGTTTCGTCAGTGATGGTGCTGTTCGCTTGACCCGCATTACCGGCGGCTGCCGCCACTTGCTCAAAGCTGTTGTCGGTGTCGGTCACGCCCGTCACTTGAACGTTCAGCGCTTCGCTGCCTTCATTCAACGCATCGTCGGTTGTCTGCACTTTAAAGTTGGCGCTGTGGTTGCCGCCCGTTACCGTTACGCTGCTTGGTAAGAGACTGGTGTCCGCGCCGCCTGCCGCTGCGCCACTCCAGTTCAGAGCCACGTCCACCGATTGACCCGCTGGTACGTCGACCACGTTGCCGGCCTTGTCCACTAACGTGATGGTGTACGTCAGTTCGCCACCTTCCGTCACGCTCGCTTGGTCTACGCTGATTTGCGCAAACACCGTGTCTTTCGGATTTGGATCCGTTGGGTCTGTTGTGGTTTCGTCAGTGATGGTGCTGTTCGCTTGACCGGCATTACCGGCGGCTGCCGCCACTTGCTCAAAGCTGTTGTCGGTGTCGGTCACGCCCGTCACTTGAACGTTCAGCGCTTCGCTGCCTTCATTCAACGCATCGTCGGTTGTCTGCACTTTAAAGTTGGCGCTGTGGTTGCCGCCCGTTACCGTTACGCTGCTTGGTAAGAGACTGGTGTCCGCGCCGCCTGCCGCTGCGCCACTCCAGTTCAGAGCCACGTCCACCGATTGACCCGCTGGTACGTCAACCACGTTGCCGGCCTTGTCCACTAACGTGATGGTGTACGTCAGTTCGCCACCTTCCGTCACGCTCGCTTGGTCTACGCTGATTTGCGCAAACACCGTGTCTTTCGGATTTGGATCCGTTGGGTCTGTTGTGGTTTCGTCAGTGATGGTGCTGTTCGCTTGACCCGCATTACCGGCGGCTGCCGCCACTTGCTCAAAGCTGTTGTCGGTGTCGGTCACGCCCGTCACTTGAACGTTCAGCGCTTCGCTGCCTTCATTCAACGCATCGTCGGTTGTCTGCACTTTAAAGTTGGCGCTGTGGTTGCCGCCCGTTACCGTTACGCTGCTTGGTAAGAGACTGGTGTCCGCGCCGCCTGCCGCTGCGCCACTCCAGTTCAGAGCCACGTCCACCGATTGACCCGCTGGCACGTCGACCACGTTGCCGGCCTTGTCCACTAACGTGATGGTGTACGTCAGTTCGCCACCTTCCGTCACGCTCGCTTGGTCTACGCTGATTTGCGCAAACACCGTGTCTTTCGGATTTGGATCCGTTGGGTCTGTTGTGGTTTCGTCAGTGATGGTGCTGTTCGCTTGACCCGCATTACCGGCGGCTGCCGCCACTTGCTCAAAGCTGTTGTCGGTGTCGGTCACGCCCGTCACTTGAACGTTCAGCGCTTCGCTGCCTTCATTCAACGCATCGTCGGTTGTCTGCACTTTAAAGTTGGCGCTGTGGTTGCCGCCCGTTACCGTTACGCTGCTTGGTAAGAGACTGGTGTCCGCGCCGCCTGCCGCTGCGCCACTCCAGTTCAGAGCCACGTCCACCGATTGACCCGCTGGCACGTCGACCACGTTGCCGGCCTTGTCCACTAACGTGATGGTGTACGTCAGTTCGCCACCTTCCGTCACGCTCGCTTGGTCTACGCTGATTTGCGCAAACACCGTGTCTTTCGGATTTGGATCCGTTGGGTCTGTTGTGGTTTCGTCAGTGATGGTGCTGTTCGCTTGACCCGCATTACCGGCGGCTGCCGCCACTTGCTCAAAGCTGTTGTCGGTGTCGGTCACGCCCGTCACTTGAACGTTCAGCGCTTCGCTGCCTTCATTCAACGCATCGTCGGTTGTCTGCACTTTAAAGTTGGCGCTGTGGTTGCCGCCCGTTACCGTTACGCTGCTTGGTAAGAAACTGGTGTCCGCGCCGCCTGCCGCTGCGCCACTCCAGTTCAGAGCCACGTCCACCGATTGACCCGCTGGTACGTCAACCACGTTGCCGGCCTTGTCCACTAACGTGATGGTGTACGTCAGTTCGCCACCTTCCGTCACGCTCGCTTGGTCTACGCTGATTTGCGCAAACACCGTGTCTTTCGGATTTGGATCCGTTGGGTCTGTTGTGGTTTCGTCAGTGATGGTGCTGTTCGCTTGACCCGCATTACCGGCGGCTGCCGCCACTTGCTCAAAGCTGTTGTCGGTGTCGGTCACGCCCGTCACTTGAACGTTCAGCGCTTCGCTGCCTTCATTCAACGCATCGTCGGTTGTCTGCACTTTAAAGTTGGCGCTGTGGTTGCCGCCCGTTACCGTTACGCTGCTTGGTAAGAGACTGGTGTCCGCGCCGCCTGCCGCTGCGCCACTCCAGTTCAGAGCCACGTCCACCGATTGACCCGCTGGCACGTCGACCACGTTGCCGGCCTTGTCCACTAACGTGATGGTGTACGTCAGTTCGCCACCTTCCGTCACGCTCGCTTGGTCTACGCTGATTTGCGCAAACACCGTGTCTTTCGGATTTGGATCCGTTGGGTCTGTTGTGGTTTCGTCAGTGATGGTGCTGTTCGCTTGACCGGCATTACCGGCGGCTGCCGCCACTTGCTCAAAGCTGTTGTCGGTGTCGGTCACGCCCGTCACTTGAACGTTCAGCGCTTCGCTGCCTTCATTCAACGCATCGTCGGTTGTCTGCACTTTAAAGTTGGCGCTGTGGTTGCCGCCCGTTACCGTTACGCTGCTTGGTAAGAGACTGGTGTCCGCGCCGCCTGCCGCTGCGCCACTCCAGTTCAGAGCCACGTCCACCGATTGACCCGCTGGCACGTCGACCACGTTGCCGGCCTTGTCCACTAACGTGATGGTGTACGTCAGTTCGCCACCTTCCGTCACGCTCGCTTGGTCTACGCTGATTTGCGCAAACACCGTGTCTTTCGGATTTGGATCCGTTGGGTCTGTTGTGGTTTCGTCAGTGATGGTGCTGTTCGCTTGACCCGCATTACCGGCGGCTGCCGCCACTTGCTCAAAGCTGTTGTCGGTGTCGGTCACGCCCGTCACTTGAACGTTCAGCGCTTCGCTGCCTTCATTCAACGCATCGTCGGTTGTCTGCACTTTAAAGTTGGCGCTGTGGTTGCCGCCCGTTACCGTTACGCTGCTTGGTAAGAGACTGGTGTCCGCGCCGCCTGCCGCTGCGCCACTCCAGTTCAGAGCCACGTCCACCGATTGACCCGCTGGCACGTCGACCACGTTGCCGGCCTTGTCCACTAACGTGATGGTGTACGTCAGTTCGCCACCTTCCGTCACGCTCGCTTGGTCTACGCTGATTTGCGCAAACACCGTGTCTTTCGGATTTGGATCCGTTGGGTCTGTTGTGGTTTCGTCAGTGATGGTGCTGTTCGCTTGACCGGCATTACCGGCGGCTGCCGCCACTTGCTCAAAGCTGTTGTCGGTGTCGGTCACGCCCGTCACTTGAACGTTCAGCGCTTCGCTGCCTTCATTCAACGCATCGTCGGTTGTCTGCACTTTAAAGTTGGCGCTGTGGTTGCCGCCCGTTACCGTTACGCTGCTTGGTAAGAGACTGGTGTCCGCGCCGCCTGCCGCTGCGCCACTCCAGTTCAGAGCCACGTCCACCGATTGACCCGCTGGCACGTCGACCACGTTGCCGGCCTTGTCCACTAACGTGATGGTGTACGTCAGTTCGCCACCTTCCGTCACGCTCGCTTGGTCTACGCTGATTTGCGCAAACACCGTGTCTTTCGGATTTGGATCCGTTGGGTCTGTTGTGGTTTCGTCAGTGATGGTGCTGTTCGCTTGACCGGCATTACCGGCGGCTGCCGCCACTTGCTCAAAGCTGTTGTCGGTGTCGGTCACGCCCGTCACTTGAACGTTCAGCGCTTCGCTGCCTTCATTCAACGCATCGTCGGTTGTCTGCACTTTAAAGTTGGCGCTGTGGTTGCCGCCCGTTACCGTTACGCTGCTTGGTAAGAGACTGGTGTCCGCGCCGCCTGCCGCTGCGCCACTCCAGTTCAGAGCCACGTCCACCGATTGACCCGCTGGCACGTCGACCACGTTGCCGGCCTTGTCCACTAACGTGATGGTGTACGTCAGTTCGCCACCTTCCGTCACGCTCGCTTGGTCTACGCTGATTTGCGCAAACACCGTGTCTTTCGGATTTGGATCCGTTGGGTCTGTTGTGGTTTCGTCAGTGATGGTGCTGTTCGCTTGACCGGCATTACCGGCGGCTGCCGCCACTTGCTCAAAGCTGTTGTCGGTGTCGGTCACGCCCGTCACTTGAACGTTCAGCGCTTCGCTGCCTTCATTCAACGCATCGTCGGTTGTCTGCACTTTAAAGTTGGCGCTGTGGTTGCCGCCCGTTACCGTTACGCTGCTTGGTAAGAGACTGGTGTCCGCGCCGCCTGCCGCTGCGCCACTCCAGTTCAGAGCCACGTCCACCGATTGACCCGCTGGCACGTCGACCACGTTGCCGGCCTTGTCCACTAACGTGATGGTGTACGTCAGTTCGCCACCTTCCGTCACGCTCGCTTGGTCTACGCTGATTTGCGCAAACACCGTGTCTTTCGGATTTGGATCCGTTGGGTCTGTTGTGGTTTCGTCAGTGATGGTGCTGTTCGCTTGACCGGCATTACCGGCGGCTGCCGCCACTTGCTCAAAGCTGTTGTCGGTGTCGGTCACGCCCGTCACTTGAACGTTCAGCGCTTCGCTGCCTTCATTCAACGCATCGTCGGTTGTCTGCACTTTAAAGTTGGCGCTGTGGTTGCCGCCCGTTACCGTTACGCTGCTTGGTAAGAGACTGGTGTCCGCGCCGCCTGCCGCTGCGCCACTCCAGTTCAGAGCCACGTCCACCGATTGACCCGCTGGCACGTCGACCACGTTGCCGGCCTTGTCCACTAACGTGATGGTGTACGTCAGTTCGCCACCTTCCGTCACGCTCGCTTGGTCTACGCTGATTTGCGCAAACACCGTGTCTTTCGGATTTGGATCCGTTGGGTCTGTTGTGGTTTCGTCAGTGATGGTGCTGTTCGCTTGACCCGCATTACCGGCGGCTGCCGCCACTTGCTCAAAGCTGTTGTCGGTGTCGGTCACGCCCGTCACTTGAACGTTCAGCGCTTCGCTGCCTTCATTCAACGCATCGTCGGTTGTCTGCACTTTAAAGTTGGCGCTGTGGTTGCCGCCCGTTACCGTTACGCTGCTTGGTAAGAGACTGGTGTCCGCGCCGCCTGCCGCTGCGCCACTCCAGTTCAGAGCCACGTCCACCGATTGACCCGCTGGCACGTCGACCACGTTGCCGGCCTTGTCCACTAACGTGATGGTGTACGTCAGTTCGCCACCTTCCGTCACGCTCGCTTGGTCTACGCTGATTTGCGCAAACACCGTGTCTTTCGGATTTGGATCCGTTGGGTCTGTTGTGGTTTCGTCAGTGATGGTGCTGTTCGCTTGACCGGCATTACCGGCGGCTGCCGCCACTTGCTCAAAGCTGTTGTCGGTGTCGGTCACGCCCGTCACTTGAACGTTCAGCGCTTCGCTGCCTTCATTCAACGCATCGTCGGTTGTCTGCACTTTAAAGTTGGCGCTGTGGTTGCCGCCCGTTACCGTTACGCTGCTTGGTAAGAGACTGGTGTCCGCGCCGCCTGCCGCTGCGCCACTCCAGTTCAGAGCCACGTCCACCGATTGACCCGCTGGCACGTCGACCACGTTGCCGGCCTTGTCCACTAACGTGATGGTGTACGTCAGTTCGCCACCTTCCGTCACGCTCGCTTGGTCTACGCTGATTTGCGCAAACACCGTGTCTTTCGGATTTGGATCCGTTGGGTCTGTTGTGGTTTCGTCAGTGATGGTGCTGTTCGCTTGACCGGCATTACCGGCGGCTGCCGCCACTTGCTCAAAGCTGTTGTCGGTGTCGGTCACGCCCGTCACTTGAACGTTCAGCGCTTCGCTGCCTTCATTCAACGCATCGTCGGTTGTCTGCACTTTAAAGTTGGCGCTGTGGTTGCCGCCCGTTACCGTTACGCTGCTTGGTAAGAGACTGGTGTCCGCGCCGCCTGCCGCTGCGCCACTCCAGTTCAGAGCCACGTCCACCGATTGACCCGCTGGCACGTCGACCACGTTGCCGGCCTTGTCCACTAACGTGATGGTGTACGTCAGTTCGCCACCTTCCGTCACGCTCGCTTGGTCTACGCTGATTTGCGCAAACACCGTGTCTTTCGGATTTGGATCCGTTGGGTCTGTTGTGGTTTCGTCAGTGATGGTGCTGTTCGCTTGACCGGCATTACCGGCGGCTGCCGCCACTTGCTCAAAGCTGTTGTCGGTGTCGGTCACGCCCGTCACTTGAACGTTCAGCGCTTCGCTGCCTTCATTCAACGCATCGTCGGTTGTCTGCACTTTAAAGTTGGCGCTGTGGTTGCCGCCCGTTACCGTTACGCTGCTTGGTAAGAGACTGGTGTCCGCGCCGCCTGCCGCTGCGCCACTCCAGTTCAGAGCCACGTCCACCGATTGACCCGCTGGCACGTCGACCACGTTGCCGGCCTTGTCCACTAACGTGATGGTGTACGTCAGTTCGCCACCTTCCGTCACGCTCGCTTGGTCTACGCTGATTTGCGCAAACACCGTGTCTTTCGGATTTGGATCCGTTGGGTCTGTTGTGGTTTCGTCAGTGATGGTGCTGTTCGCTTGACCCGCATTACCGGCGGCTGCCGCCACTTGCTCAAAGCTGTTGTCGGTGTCGGTCACGCCCGTCACTTGAACGTTCAGCGCTTCGCTGCCTTCATTCAACGCATCGTCGGTTGTCTGCACTTTAAAGTTGGCGCTGTGGTTGCCGCCCGTTACCGTTACGCTGCTTGGTAAGAGACTGGTGTCCGCGCCGCCTGCCGCTGCGCCACTCCAGTTCAGAGCCACGTCCACCGATTGACCCGCTGGCACGTCGACCACGTTGCCGGCCTTGTCCACTAACGTGATGGTGTACGTCAGTTCGCCACCTTCCGTCACGCTCGCTTGGTCTACGCTGATTTGCGCAAACACCGTGTCTTTCGGATTTGGATCCGTTGGGTCTGTTGTGGTTTCGTCAGTGATGGTGCTGTTCGCTTGACCCGCATTACCGGCGGCTGCCGCCACTTGCTCAAAGCTGTTGTCGGTGTCGGTCACGCCCGTCACTTGAACGTTCAGCGCTTCGCTGCCTTCATTCAACGCATCGTCGGTTGTCTGCACTTTAAAGTTGGCGCTGTGGTTGCCGCCCGTTACCGTTACGCTGCTTGGTAAGAAACTGGTGTCCGCGCCGCCTGCCGCTGCGCCACTCCAGTTCAGAGCCACGTCCACCGATTGACCCGCTGGTACGTCAACCACGTTGCCGGCCTTGTCCACTAACGTGATGGTGTACGTCAGTTCGCCACCTTCCGTCACGCTCGCTTGGTCTACGCTGATTTGCGCAAACACCGTGTCTTTCGGATTTGGATCCGTTGGGTCTGTTGTGGTTTCGTCAGTGATGGTGCTGTTCGCTTGACCCGCATTACCGGCGGCTGCCGCCACTTGCTCAAAGCTGTTGTCGGTGTCGGTCACGCCCGTCACTTGAACGTTCAGCGCTTCGCTGCCTTCATTCAACGCATCGTCGGTTGTCTGCACTTTAAAGTTGGCGCTGTGGTTGCCGCCCGTTACCGTTACGCTGCTTGGTAAGAGACTGGTGTCCGCGCCGCCTGCCGCTGCGCCACTCCAGTTCAGAGCCACGTCCACCGATTGACCCGCTGGCACGTCGACCACGTTGCCGGCCTTGTCCACTAACGTGATGGTGTACGTCAGTTCGCCACCTTCCGTCACGCTCGCTTGGTCTACGCTGATTTGCGCAAACACCGTGTCTTTCGGATTTGGATCCGTTGGGTCTGTTGTGGTTTCGTCAGTGATGGTGCTGTTCGCTTGACCGGCATTACCGGCGGCTGCCGCCACTTGCTCAAAGCTGTTGTCGGTGTCGGTCACGCCCGTCACTTGAACGTTCAGCGCTTCGCTGCCTTCATTCAACGCATCGTCGGTTGTCTGCACTTTAAAGTTGGCGCTGTGGTTGCCGCCCGTTACCGTTACGCTGCTTGGTAAGAGACTGGTGTCCGCGCCGCCTGCCGCTGCGCCACTCCAGTTCAGAGCCACGTCCACCGATTGACCCGCTGGCACGTCGACCACGTTGCCGGCCTTGTCCACTAACGTGATGGTGTACGTCAGTTCGCCACCTTCCGTCACGCTCGCTTGGTCTACGCTGATTTGCGCAAACACCGTGTCTTTCGGATTTGGATCCGTTGGGTCTGTTGTGGTTTCGTCAGTGATGGTGCTGTTCGCTTGACCCGCATTACCGGCGGCTGCCGCCACTTGCTCAAAGCTGTTGTCGGTGTCGGTCACGCCCGTCACTTGAACGTTCAGCGCTTCGCTGCCTTCATTCAACGCATCGTCGGTTGTCTGCACTTTAAAGTTGGCGCTGTGGTTGCCGCCCGTTACCGTTACGCTGCTTGGTAAGAGACTGGTGTCCGCGCCGCCTGCCGCTGCGCCACTCCAGTTCAGAGCCACGTCCACCGATTGACCCGCTGGCACGTCGACCACGTTGCCGGCCTTGTCCACTAACGTGATGGTGTACGTCAGTTCGCCACCTTCCGTCACGCTCGCTTGGTCTACGCTGATTTGCGCAAACACCGTGTCTTTCGGATTTGGATCCGTTGGGTCTGTTGTGGTTTCGTCAGTGATGGTGCTGTTCGCTTGACCCGCATTACCGGCGGCTGCCGCCACTTGCTCAAAGCTGTTGTCGGTGTCGGTCACGCCCGTCACTTGAACGTTCAGCGCTTCGCTGCCTTCATTCAACGCATCGTCGGTTGTCTGCACTTTAAAGTTGGCGCTGTGGTTGCCGCCCGTTACCGTTACGCTGCTTGGTAAGAGACTGGTGTCCGCGCCGCCTGCCGCTGCGCCACTCCAGTTCAGAGCCACGTCCACCGATTGACCCGCTGGCACGTCGACCACGTTGCCGGCCTTGTCCACTAACGTGATGGTGTACGTCAGTTCGCCACCTTCCGTCACGCTCGCTTGGTCTACGCTGATTTGCGCAAACACCGTGTCTTTCGGATTTGGATCCGTTGGGTCTGTTGTGGTTTCGTCAGTGATGGTGCTGTTCGCTTGACCGGCATTACCGGCGGCTGCCGCCACTTGCTCAAAGCTGTTGTCGGTGTCGGTCACGCCCGTCACTTGAACGTTCAGCGCTTCGCTGCCTTCATTCAACGCATCGTCGGTTGTCTGCACTTTAAAGTTGGCGCTGTGGTTGCCGCCCGTTACCGTTACGCTGCTTGGTAAGAGACTGGTGTCCGCGCCGCCTGCCGCTGCGCCACTCCAGTTCAGAGCCACGTCCACCGATTGACCCGCTGGCACGTCGACCACGTTGCCGGCCTTGTCCACTAACGTGATGGTGTACGTCAGTTCGCCACCTTCCGTCACGCTCGCTTGGTCTACGCTGATTTGCGCAAACACCGTGTCTTTCGGATTTGGATCCGTTGGGTCTGTTGTGGTTTCGTCAGTGATGGTGCTGTTCGCTTGACCCGCATTACCGGCGGCTGCCGCCACTTGCTCAAAGCTGTTGTCGGTGTCGGTCACGCCCGTCACTTGAACGTTCAGCGCTTCGCTGCCTTCATTCAACGCATCGTCGGTTGTCTGCACTTTAAAGTTGGCGCTGTGGTTGCCGCCCGTTACCGTTACGCTGCTTGGTAAGAGACTGGTGTCCGCGCCGCCTGCCGCTGCGCCACTCCAGTTCAGAGCCACGTCCACCGATTGACCCGCTGGCACGTCGACCACGTTGCCGGCCTTGTCCACTAACGTGATGGTGTACGTCAGTTCGCCACCTTCCGTCACGCTCGCTTGGTCTACGCTGATTTGCGCAAACACCGTGTCTTTCGGATTTGGATCCGTTGGGTCTGTTGTGGTTTCGTCAGTGATGGTGCTGTTCGCTTGACCCGCATTACCGGCGGCTGCCGCCACTTGCTCAAAGCTGTTGTCGGTGTCGGTCACGCCCGTCACTTGAACGTTCAGCGCTTCGCTGCCTTCATTCAACGCATCGTCGGTTGTCTGCACTTTAAAGTTGGCGCTGTGGTTGCCGCCCGTTACCGTTACGCTGCTTGGTAAGAGACTGGTGTCCGCGCCGCCTGCCGCTGCGCCACTCCAGTTCAGAGCCACGTCCACCGATTGACCCGCTGGCACGTCGACCACGTTGCCGGCCTTGTCCACTAACGTGATGGTGTACGTCAGTTCGCCACCTTCCGTCACGCTCGCTTGGTCTACGCTGATTTGCGCAAACACCGTGTCTTTCGGATTTGGATCCGTTGGGTCTGTTGTGGTTTCGTCAGTGATGGTGCTGTTCGCTTGACCGGCATTACCGGCGGCTGCCGCCACTTGCTCAAAGCTGTTGTCGGTGTCGGTCACGCCCGTCACTTGAACGTTCAGCGCTTCGCTGCCTTCATTCAACGCATCGTCGGTTGTCTGCACTTTAAAGTTGGCGCTGTGGTTGCCGCCCGTTACCGTTACGCTGCTTGGTAAGAGACTGGTGTCCGCGCCGCCTGCCGCTGCGCCACTCCAGTTCAGAGCCACGTCCACCGATTGACCCGCTGGCACGTCGACCACGTTGCCGGCCTTGTCCACTAACGTGATGGTGTACGTCAGTTCGCCACCTTCCGTCACGCTCGCTTGGTCTACGCTGATTTGCGCAAACACCGTGTCTTTCGGATTTGGATCCGTTGGGTCTGTTGTGGTTTCGTCAGTGATGGTGCTGTTCGCTTGACCGGCATTACCGGCGGCTGCCGCCACTTGCTCAAAGCTGTTGTCGGTGTCGGTCACGCCCGTCACTTGAACGTTCAGCGCTTCGCTGCCTTCATTCAACGCATCGTCGGTTGTCTGCACTTTAAAGTTGGCGCTGTGGTTGCCGCCCGTTACCGTTACGCTGCTTGGTAAGAGACTGGTGTCCGCGCCGCCTGCCGCTGCGCCACTCCAGTTCAGAGCCACGTCCACCGATTGACCCGCTGGCACGTCGACCACGTTGCCGGCCTTGTCCACTAACGTGATGGTGTACGTCAGTTCGCCACCTTCCGTCACGCTCGCTTGGTCTACGCTGATTTGCGCAAACACCGTGTCTTTCGGATTTGGATCCGTTGGGTCTGTTGTGGTTTCGTCAGTGATGGTGCTGTTCGCTTGACCCGCATTACCGGCGGCTGCCGCCACTTGCTCAAAGCTGTTGTCGGTGTCGGTCACGCCCGTCACTTGAACGTTCAGCGCTTCGCTGCCTTCATTCAACGCATCGTCGGTTGTCTGCACTTTAAAGTTGGCGCTGTGGTTGCCGCCCGTTACCGTTACGCTGCTTGGTAAGAGACTGGTGTCCGCGCCGCCTGCCGCTGCGCCACTCCAGTTCAGAGCCACGTCCACCGATTGACCCGCTGGCACGTCGACCACGTTGCCGGCCTTGTCCACTAACGTGATGGTGTACGTCAGTTCGCCACCTTCCGTCACGCTCGCTTGGTCTACGCTGATTTGCGCAAACACCGTGTCTTTCGGATTTGGATCCGTTGGGTCTGTTGTGGTTTCGTCAGTGATGGTGCTGTTCGCTTGACCGGCATTACCGGCGGCTGCCGCCACTTGCTCAAAGCTGTTGTCGGTGTCGGTCACGCCCGTCACTTGAACGTTCAGCGCTTCGCTGCCTTCATTCAACGCATCGTCGGTTGTCTGCACTTTAAAGTTGGCGCTGTGGTTGCCGCCCGTTACCGTTACGCTGCTTGGTAAGAGACTGGTGTCCGCGCCGCCTGCCGCTGCGCCACTCCAGTTCAGAGCCACGTCCACCGATTGACCCGCTGGCACGTCGACCACGTTGCCGGCCTTGTCCACTAACGTGATGGTGTACGTCAGTTCGCCACCTTCCGTCACGCTCGCTTGGTCTACGCTGATTTGCGCAAACACCGTGTCTTTCGGATTTGGATCCGTTGGGTCTGTTGTGGTTTCGTCAGTGATGGTGCTGTTCGCTTGACCCGCATTACCGGCGGCTGCCGCCACTTGCTCAAAGCTGTTGTCGGTGTCGGTCACGCCCGTCACTTGAACGTTCAGCGCTTCGCTGCCTTCATTCAACGCATCGTCGGTTGTCTGCACTTTAAAGTTGGCGCTGTGGTTGCCGCCCGTTACCGTTACGCTGCTTGGTAAGAGACTGGTGTCCGCGCCGCCTGCCGCTGCGCCACTCCAGTTCAGAGCCACGTCCACCGATTGACCCGCTGGCACGTCGACCACGTTGCCGGCCTTGTCCACTAACGTGATGGTGTACGTCAGTTCGCCACCTTCCGTCACGCTCGCTTGGTCTACGCTGATTTGCGCAAACACCGTGTCTTTCGGATTTGGATCCGTTGGGTCTGTTGTGGTTTCGTCAGTGATGGTGCTGTTCGCTTGACCCGCATTACCGGCGGCTGCCGCCACTTGCTCAAAGCTGTTGTCGGTGTCGGTCACGCCCGTCACTTGAACGTTCAGCGCTTCGCTGCCTTCATTCAACGCATCGTCGGTTGTCTGCACTTTAAAGTTGGCGCTGTGGTTGCCGCCCGTTACCGTTACGCTGCTTGGTAAGAGACTGGTGTCCGCGCCGCCTGCCGCTGCGCCACTCCAGTTCAGAGCCACGTCCACCGATTGACCCGCTGGTACGTCAACCACGTTGCCGGCCTTGTCCACTAACGTGATGGTGTACGTCAGTTCGCCACCTTCCGTCACGCTCGCTTGGTCTACGCTGATTTGCGCAAACACCGTGTCTTTCGGATTTGGATCCGTTGGGTCTGTTGTGGTTTCGTCAGTGATGGTGCTGTTCGCTTGACCCGCATTACCGGCGGCTGCCGCCACTTGCTCAAAGCTGTTGTCGGTGTCGGTCACGCCCGTCACTTGAACGTTCAGCGCTTCGCTGCCTTCATTCAACGCATCGTCGGTTGTCTGCACTTTAAAGTTGGCGCTGTGGTTGCCGCCCGTTACCGTTACGCTGCTTGGTAAGAGACTGGTGTCCGCGCCGCCTGCCGCTGCGCCACTCCAGTTCAGAGCCACGTCCACCGATTGACCCGCTGGCACGTCGACCACGTTGCCGGCCTTGTCCACTAACGTGATGGTGTACGTCAGTTCGCCACCTTCCGTCACGCTCGCTTGGTCTACGCTGATTTGCGCAAACACCGTGTCTTTCGGATTTGGATCCGTTGGGTCTGTTGTGGTTTCGTCAGTGATGGTGCTGTTCGCTTGACCCGCATTACCGGCGGCTGCCGCCACTTGCTCAAAGCTGTTGTCGGTGTCGGTCACGCCCGTCACTTGAACGTTCAGCGCTTCGCTGCCTTCATTCAACGCATCGTCGGTTGTCTGCACTTTAAAGTTGGCGCTGTGGTTGCCGCCCGTTACCGTTACGCTGCTTGGTAAGAGACTGGTGTCCGCGCCGCCTGCCGCTGCGCCACTCCAGTTCAGAGCCACGTCCACCGATTGACCCGCTGGTACGTCAACCACGTTGCCGGCCTTGTCCACTAACGTGATGGTGTACGTCAGTTCGCCACCTTCCGTCACGCTCGCTTGGTCTACGCTGATTTGCGCAAACACCGTGTCTTTCGGATTTGGATCCGTTGGGTCTGTTGTGGTTTCGTCAGTGATGGTGCTGTTCGCTTGACCCGCATTACCGGCGGCTGCCGCCACTTGCTCAAAGCTGTTGTCGGTGTCGGTCACGCCCGTCACTTGAACGTTCAGCGCTTCGCTGCCTTCATTCAACGCATCGTCGGTTGTCTGCACTTTAAAGTTGGCGCTGTGGTTGCCGCCCGTTACCGTTACGCTGCTTGGTAAGAGACTGGTGTCCGCGCCGCCTGCCGCTGCGCCACTCCAGTTCAGAGCCACGTCCACCGATTGACCCGCTGGTACGTCAACCACGTTGCCGGCCTTGTCCACTAACGTGATGGTGTACGTCAGTTCGCCACCTTCCGTCACGCTCGCTTGGTCTACGCTGATTTGCGCAAACACCGTGTCTTTCGGATTTGGATCCGTTGGGTCTGTTGTGGTTTCGTCAGTGATAGTTCCGGTACCAAAATCGGATATATTTAAAGTATTGTTAGCATCCCCAACAGTACCACTCACATTGACATTTAATTTGAAGTTTTCGGCCCCTTCTAGGTAGGGGTCGTCTTGAGTTGCTACGACTACGGTAATGCCAACTGCGTTGCCTGGGATGCTCAACGTCTTACCATTTTCAACGGTGGTGCTCACCGCTTGACCTTCCACCGTGTAGCTTACGTTCAGCATTACTTTGCCGCTCGTGGCTACAAAGTCGGCGATCTCAGCGCTGTCGCTCACGTCCAAATCGAACTTGTACGTCAGGTCGGCGTCGACCGCATTCGACAGACTTACGGCAAAACTTGCGCTTTGACCTTCAACCACTAGTGCTGCATCACCAACAGTTAGTGTAGGTTTATCGTTGTCTGCAGGTTTACCTGGGTCAACAGGGCCTGTACCGTCATCTTTGATGGTTAGCTCACCCGTACCTGAGCCTGTCACGCCGGTTGCACCCGTCACTTTCAAGCTCAGCTTCTCATCACCTTCGTACGTGCCGTCGTCTTTGGTCGCTACTTCAACAACCAGCTTAGTTTCACCCGCTTTTACTGTGTAAGAGCCGTCAGCGTTCGGTGTCACTACGTTACCCGCCGCATCTTTCACCACGATGCTGGTGATGTCGTCCGCTGTTGCTGTGCCGTACAGGGTCTCTAGCGTTACGCTCACGTCGACCGATGATGCTTTGCTTAAGCTCACATCGAAACTTGCGGTTGAGCCTTCGTTAATCAATTTACTGTCTTCGATGCTCACCGACGGGCGGTCATCTGGATTCACTGGGGAAGTAGGATCGGTTGGGTCTACAGGCCCAGTGCCATCATCTTTGATGGTTAGCTCACCCGTACCTGAGCCTGTCACGCCGGTTGCACCCGTCACTTTCAAGCTCAGCTTCTCATCACCTTCGTACGTGCCGTCGTCTTTGGTCGCCACTTCAACGGTTAACTTCGTTTCACCCGCTTTTACTGTGTAAGAGCCGTCAGCGTTCGGTGTCACTACGTTACCCGCCGCATCTTTCACCACGATGCTGGTGATATCGTCGGCTGTCGCAGTGCCGTACAGGGTCTCTAGCGTTACGCTCACGTCGACTGACGCAGCTTTACTTAAGCTAACATCGAAACTCGCGGTTGAGCCTTCGTTAATCACTTTGCTGTCTTCGATGCTCACCGATGGGCGATCATCTGGGTTCACTGGTGGGTTCGTTGGGTCAACAGGGCCTGTACCGTCATCTTTGATGGTTAGCTCACCCGTACCTGAGCCTGTCACGCCCGTCGCACCCGTCACTTTCAGGCTCAGTTTCTCATCACCTTCGTACGTGCCGTCTTCTTTGGTCTCGACTTCAACGATTAACTTAGTTTCACCCGCTTTGACGGTGTAAGAGCCGTCGGCGTTCGCCGTCACTACGTTACCCGCGGCATCTTTCACAACAATGCTTGTGATGTCGTCCGCTGTTGCCGTTCCGTATAACGCCTCTAGCGTAACGCTAACATCGCCTGACGCAGCTTTACTTAGACTTACGTCGAAAATTGCTGTTGAGCCTTCATTAATAATTTGGCTGTCTTCGATACTTACGGTTGGCTCAACTTCTATTGAACGGAACAGATCAAGCAAACTCAAGCTTTGAGTTCGGGACAAACCCAAGCCTTCGAAACCAGTTGTTACAAATTCGGTAACTGGGATGGTTTCGTCACCATCACGCTCAATGGTTCCACTGCTCACTAAGCTCGAACCACTTACACCAGCAGCAGTTGCGAACTCTTCGCCTAACTCTGTAGGATCTTGCCCTTCTTCTAAAGCGGCAAAAATATTTTCAATGTCTTGGTCAAGATCGACTTCATCGCCATCTTTTCCTTGTGGCGTAAAGCGCTTAACTGAAATCTGAGATTCAGAATTTGCATTTTGGGATTCTAAAACGACATCCCCAGCTTGTAATGGCTGGCCGTCTTCTAGGACCTTGATTGTGCCATCTATCGAAATAACAATGCGTTGACCTAATGCTAATGCACCGCTCGCATTCAATACTGTCATGTCCATATAAATCCCTAAGCTCATTTTCTGTTCGCGACGTCAAAATAGTGACATCAATTCTATAATCTAGTGACAATATAACATCTAATGTCATATAATTCCTAGCTATGAATTGCATGTTTAATAACTTACAATGTAAACGAATGATAACGGTCACTGAGTGATAATTAAGATGACGAAAACTTGCATATAAGTTATTGTCTTAGGGAAAGATAACCCAAACACTCAAATCAAATTTAAGTACTCAAAATCGACTTAAATTGTACGGCGATCGGTTAACAACTTTACAACCATTTACGAATGCTCACCGGGCATTCGTTATTTTTTTGGCGGTTCATCTAAATTTGATATATTCAAGCTTAAAAGCGACAAACTTAGGTGATACTCCATTTTTGGGAGATTGAAATTGAACTGGATTAAAACGACTACATTAGGGTTGGCTATTGCACTCAGTTTACCGGCTAGCGCACAAACCTTAGAGCAAGCCGTCGCGTTTACTTTAGAAAGTAACCCTGAAATCAAAGCGGCATATAACCAGTACGTTAGTCAACGTTACCTTAACGATGCTTCTGGTGGAGCTTACCGCCCGAGTATAGATTTAGACGGTGGCATTGGTTACGAATATACGGATTTGGCTACGAATTCGAGCTCAACAGATCTAACGCGTAAAGAAGCAGCAATTACGTTGACACAACTCATTTGGGATGGCGCGAATACTTCTAACGACATTGATCGTACCGCTGCTGATGCAGAGTCTGTCCGTTATCAATTACTATCTAGCGCTCAAGATATTGCACTGCAAGTCACCAAAGTTTATCTTGATTCCGTTAAAGCTTATGAAGTGCTTACACTTTCTGAAAACAATCTCGCGACGCACAAAAATATCTATATAGATATCAAGAAACGAGTTGATTCAGGCATTGGGTCTACAGCAGACATGTCTCAGGTGGAAGCTCGTATTGCAAAAGCTCATGGTAATTTGCTGGCAGCTCAAAATAATTTATTTGATGCCCATACTCAATTCAAACGCCTTGTTGGCCAAGCCCCACTAGGCTTGGTATATCCACGTGCTGACGCAGGCTCTATTCCTTATACGATCGACGGTGCTTTGGCAAAAGCCTTTAACCAACACCCGGTTATCAAAATTGCACAAGCTGACGTAGATTCAGCGAAGTTCCAATACAAGCAGTCGAAGAGTACCAACTACCCAACTGTTTCTTTTGAAGCAGCTCAAAGGTGGCGCGATGATGCAGGTGGTACGAAAGGCAACAGCGATGAATTTTCTGCGATGTTCCGCTTAAAGTACAATCTCTATAACGGTGGAGCCGATCAAGACCGTGCCGAAAGTGCCGCTTATCAACTCAACAAAGCAAAAGACCTACGTGAGAGTACTTACCGCAATGTAGAAGAAAGCTTACGCCTTTCATGGAGCGCTCTTGACTTAACCGTTCAGCAGAAAGATTTCTTGTCGGATCACGTAGACTCGGCTTCTGACACCGTTATCTCTTATGAAAAACAATACCGAATTGGTAAGCGTACCCTTCTCGATCTACTTAACACTGAAAATGAACTCTTCGAAGCACGTAAGGGATTTTTAGACGCTAAGTACGATGTACAGTACGCAAAGTATAGAGTCATGAATGCGACAGGTAATCTATTAACAGGGTTACGTGTAGAGACTCCACAAGAATGGAATGAAAAGGTAGAATATTAATGAAGCTTCTCAAAACTATACTCCCACTATGCTTCGTGGTTGCTTCTGCCAACATCATGGCTGAAACAAATGATGAGTTCACTTATCGTGCTCTTCCTAGCACCACACAAAGTTATGATCTCGAAGATGATGATAATGATGGTGTTATCAACGCTCGCGATTTATGTATAGATACACAAATAGGCGCTGAAATAGATAATGATGGCTGTGGCTCGTATTTCGAGTCTAGTGAACAAAAAGAACTTCATATTTTGTTTGCTAATGACTCTGCAGAAATCAAACCTGTATTCCTGGGCCAAATCCGTCAAATGGCTGCGTTTCTAAAACGTTACGAGAATACAAGTATCCAACTTCAAGGCTATGCCAGTAAAGTGGGTAATGCTGAACACAACCTGAAACTGTCAGAAAAGCGAGCGGACAATGTAAGGCGTGCACTTATCAGCAATGGAATTCCACCGTCTAGAGCCTATACCGTAGGTTACGGTGATGTCGGCTTCCGTGATAATGACACCGAAACGAATCATGCACTGAACAGAAAAGTTGTAGCTTCTGTTGTCGGATTTAAAGGCAACATTAAAGAAGAGTGGCATATATTTACTAAAATCGGTAAATAGATTCTACCGCACTCAAACCATACTGAAACGTTTGGTAAGCGTTTCAGTATCCTTATAATTCCTTGATCGCCATATACCTACCCCTTGTATAATGTTAATCTTGTCTTGTTATCAACATAGAGAAATTATTCATGAGCAAACTAACCGCTGATACTCAAGCAAATCTAGAACTTTTCGTTTCTGAAACACAAGAAACTAAACTGGTATGGGGCCTTCGCAACGAAGAAGGTTGGCTAGCATGTGACTCAAGTGAATTCGAAAACAGTGAAGTGATGCCGTTCTGGTCTTCAAAAGAGGACGCTCAGACTCACAACGTTGAAGAGTGGGCAGACTTCGAAGTATTAGAAATCCCACTAGATATCTTTGTAGAAGATTGGTTACTGACCCTAGCTGAAGATGGCGTTCTTGTTGGTACTAACTGGAATGCAACATTGGAAGGCAAAGAACTTGAGCCTTCTGATCTAGCGAAATTATACATCTAGCTTCCAAGATCGGTCGTACAATAGCGTACGACCGGTTACCCATGATAAGCCATTGAGAATTAGAGATTTACCTCACATAAAAAACCATCAACTCGCCAAAAAAATTGAAGCAATATCAAACTAACAATAGAATACCGTTCTTTATCTGATTGATATTATCTCGTGATTCACTCCATTTTCATTGCCTTTCTGCTTTTCATCAACCTTTATTCCTTTAGCCAAGCATCAACAGCGGATCATGAATCTTCTCCAACAATTAGCACCTCGGTAATAGATCCCCACACAACTCCAAATGCTGATTGGAACGCACTCTATCTGTCGACTCTAACTCATTCCCCTTCGCGCGCATTGAACATGCTGCAAACACGCTACACTAGCTCAACAACCTACGGAGATAAGCTCTACCTATCGGCACTGCTATATCAATACATGAGCCAGCGCGATCAACCGTTTTATGGAATAGCTTCAAACGACAGTGACTACCAAGCAATAGAACAAGCGTTTATTAATGCCCTAGTAAATGATGGACAAGGTCAGTACAAAGAAGCTCAGCAAGGCTTTTTGTCCATATTAGTAAAAATGCAATCAATCAACGATGTTACAGGTAGAGCATTATTAAAATACCAATTATGTCGTTCTCTCAATGAGCAAGCTAAATATCATCAAGCGAACTATTATTGTTCTGCACTTCAGTCGGATTTACATGACATTGCTGACCCTGTATTACCAAAATTTGGCACTTATCGAGTGATTGCTAACAATCACCATTTCCGCAGCGACTATCAAGCCGCACTAGATACTTACCTATCACTGATAAGCGTGTTCCCACAAGGACACGATATTTCGGGGGTCTATAACGATGTGGGTAATTTGCTCAAAGAGTTAAAGCAATATGATAAATCGGCAGAGTACCTCATAGAAGCACTCGCTCTGAGATCGGATGCTTCTGATTTGATGAAAGCACAAGTTCATCATAGCCTTGCAGATCTTTACCTTAATCAAGGACAAAGTGACCTAGCAATTAATCACTTTCAAAAAGCAAAAGCACTGTTGACTACATCATCTCATAGCTACGGTATTGCGCTAACAACTCTTGGTTTAGGAAAAGCATACACGCAGACGAAGAACTATGATTTGGCGAGAGACTACTTAGTAGAGTCTCTATCGGCTTCAAGCAAGCTAAACAACGATGTCATTCGAATCAACGCTTTCTTGGCAATCAGCGATATGTTCGAAGACCAAAAACTTAAAACGGAAGCGCTCAATTACGCACAACAAGCTTTGGAGCTATCCGAACGAGTCACAAGACACAAATACACAGCTCAAGCACTACTTCAACTTTCTGATATTTATCAAACTCTCAGCGATTACAAGCAAGCTTTCTATTTCTATCAGCGATACTCATTAATACAGTTCGAAACCCGAGATATAGATAACAGATTGGCTTTTGAAGCACTAGATCTAGCTCATGCTAGGTACGAAAAAGAACTAGAGAGTTCTTTCCTGAGACATCAAGCAAATTTAGACCGACTTCAAATCGAAAAGATGGAACATCAAAGGATGGTGTATAACATCATTGTTATTCTATTGCTGTGTGCGGCTAGCTTTATGATCTTCACAAACAAAGCCATTCGTGCGAAAGCAGCAATCGATGCCATGACAAAGGCGTATAGTCGCACCGAGATAATACGAAGAGTCAAGCGTATCAAAGCCTGTAAAGGAACAGAAAAACAACATGTTCTCGTTTTACTCGATCTAGATAAATTCAAGAAAATTAATGACCAATATGGCCACCCTACTGGTGATCGAGCACTCGTCCATATCAGTGAGCAAATTAGAAAGCACTTAATGAGTGATGAATTGTTTGGCCGCTTAGGCGGTGAAGAGTTTCTTATCATGCTGACCGACACTAAACCTTCTGAAGTACAAGAGCGTGTAGAGGAGTTACATTATGCCATTTCGAGTGCAGTCTTCTTATCAGAAAACAAAAAGCCACTTAATGTAACCGCGAGCTTTGCTTATTTAGCAACCTCAAACGCATTAAGTGACTTTGATGACTTGTATTCAGTGCTTGACCAGGCGCTGTATCAAGCAAAGAGCAACGGCCGAAACTGCATCATTGATGCTTATAACGAACCTATTGACTCATGAGGTTATTTATTCTCACCCTGCTTGCGAACCAATTCAGCCATAATACCTTCGCGATCACCTAGGTAATCGCTAAGGCCTATTTTGCGTAGTTCACACGCTGGACAATCGCCACAACCGCTGCCGATGATGCCATTGTAACAAGTCAGTGTTTTATTGCGAACAAGCTCAAGTGCTGAGTACTGGTCGGCCAACGCCCATGTTTCAGCTTTGTTGAGCCACATTAACGGTGTTTTAATATCAAGCGGCTTGTCCATACCTTGTACAAGCGCAGAGTTCATCGCTTTCACAAAGTCATTACGACAATCAGGGTAGCCTGAGAAATCAGTTTCACACACGCCCGTGATTACGGTATTTGCACCGATTTGGTAAGCGTAAATACCCGCCAAAGTTAAGAACAGAATATTACGACCGGGAACAAAAGAGTTTGGTAGTCCATTCTCTTGTAGCTCATGAGACACAGGAATATCGTCACGAGTCAGAGAGCTGATAGCCAGTTCATTCAACAGAGTCACATCCATCACTTTGTGCGCTTTCACACCAAGCTCTTTTGACAATGACTCTGCCACTTCAATCTCGAGTCTATGGCGCTGACCATAGTCAAACGTAATCGCATGAACTTCATCATACTCTTTTAAAGCTTGAACAAGACACGTTGTTGAGTCTTGACCACCACTGAATACTACGACTGCTTTTTTCATCTTAAATCCTTACGAGAATCTTCTACTAGCGACTTATCTAGGCCAGTAAACAAATGCAACCTATGCGATGCTCAAATATTTGTGAGTTTGAATAGATAAACGCCAGTTACGTTCAATACAGGTATCAATACACAGTTGCGTTGCACGTTCTTTTTGGCTAATAGGTTGAAGTGCAATGACTGTATTTTCAGGAACATCGGCTCTAGCAATAAGAGCATCTAGTTGCTCGATATCTTTACCTGTACCAACAGGGTGCTTGATTTCATTCGCACGAACGAGTGCGCTATCAAGGATATCCAATTTGGCTTTCATTGCGACTTTTGGTGACACCGTAACCCAAGTACCCAGTGTGGCTTTTACTTCCGATGTTCCGCTGGTCTCAATCTGACAGCGACAACCGTGCTGCTCAAATGCTTCAGTAAGAGGGACAAGATCATAGATGCACGGCTCACCACCGGTAATCACAATGTGCTTAGCGGTGTAACCTTGCTTGATGTATTCATTCACGATTCCTTGCGCATCAATTGCAGACCAAGTCGGTGAATCCTCTGTCTTAACCATAATATCACCAAGGCTCGTTTCATCTTCCGGCAACGCTTCCCAAGTCTGTTTGGTATCACACCAAGAACAGCCTACAGGGCAAATTTGCAGTCGAACAAAAACAGCAGGAACGCCGGTAAATACGCCCTCGCCCTGGATGGTTTCAAACATTTCATTAATCTTGTACAACTTACCCTCAGCTCAATCATTTGATGAAATTAATCAACCGCAGACCTTAAAGCACTTGCCCCTTTTGGTCAAACAAATGAGTACTGATAAATGAGTTGATCAAAGCCCTAGCCTGAACTTTCAAGTTCCCTTATCCTTTCGCCCATTAGATTTCGTTAGCTTTTAATTTTTTAGTAAGGAACAACATGTACAAACTGATTGCTCTTGATATGGATGGCACACTGCTCAACAGTGATAAAGTAATTTCTCAAGAGAACAAAGACGCGATTGCCAAAGCACGCGCTGCAGGTGTGAAAGTGGTTCTGGCTTCTGGTCGTCCTTTGGAAGGCATGCAGAGTAAGTTAGACGAGCTTTCAATCAACGGCGAAGATGACTTTGTGCTCTTCTACAACGGCTCTATGGTTCAAAACGTCTCTACAAAAGAACTCATTCATAGTGAGATCAGCAATGGTAAAGCCGCGAAAGAGATCGCAACCCTCGCTGTACAGCTTGGTGGTTATGTTCATGCATTCAGCAAGATTCATGGCTTAATCACGCCTGAAAACAATGAGTACACAGCTATTGAAGCGCGTATTAATGGCTTAGAGATTACCGAGTTCGACTTTTCTCAACTAGAAGATGACCACGAAATCATCAAAACTATGATTGTCGCAGAACCAAGCAAGCTGACTGAAATCATCAGCAAGTTGCCACAAGAGCTTAAGACTCAATTTACTATCGTGCAAAGTGCACCATTCTTCTTAGAGTTCCTAAACCCAAATTCAAACAAGGGTGTCGGTATTGAGGCGATAGCAAAGCACTTGGGTATTACAGCAGAAGAAGTAATCTGCATGGGTGACGCTGAAAACGATCATCATATGCTTGAATACGCTGGCCTTGGCATTGCAATGGAAAACGCAATGGAAGAAACCAAGAAACTGGCGGATCACATCACAGCGAGCAACGACGACCATGGTGTAGCGGTCGCGATTGAGAAGTTTATCTTCAACTCGTAAACGCTGAACAGGTTCTAATGAGAATTACTTTTTGCTTGTTGCAGAAATGACAAAGGCTGTGCACTGCACAGCCTTTTTTGATTTTATATTAGTCGGTTCGCCTACTCTCTTTTCCATGGCAGACGAAACGCCACTACACCAAATAGAATCAAGATTGGGAAACGTAAGGTCTCAACGATAAATGAAGCGATGCCACTGAATGAGACGAAACTTCCTGCCCAGCTAATCAGCAGATTCCCCGCTAACAACATCGCCATCACTCCAAATACAATCTTGAATGAGAACTGGCCGACCAAAGGCTTCGAATCCGTTAACGTTACTAAGCATGCAATCGTCATCAAAATTGCTACCCAGAAAGAGAATGTTGGCAGTGGCCATATCACCGTGAGAACAATCGACAGTAAGCACAATGCCCACCAGACACCTTTAGAGCTTAATAAGGCACTAATATCAACATCAGGTTTCGCATCTAATCTCACGATGTGCCAAGTCGTTAACGCGCCCAATACGCCTCCCATTAAGACATCACTAAAGAACGCACTGCCTGAATAAGACGTAAATAGCATAATCCACAGTAGGCCCGCGAGCACTATCAAAATCGATTTTTGCTCCAAGAGGCGCTTTAGTTTCCAAAAGACTAACAAGGTTAAACTCACCCACAAGCCAG
Source organism: Vibrio syngnathi (assembly GCF_002119525.1). Taxonomy (NCBI): domain Bacteria; kingdom Pseudomonadati; phylum Pseudomonadota; class Gammaproteobacteria; order Vibrionales; family Vibrionaceae; genus Vibrio; species Vibrio syngnathi. The sequence continues at coordinate 1,732,947 of NZ_CP017916.1, forward strand.
CCAATAAACTTGGAAAGCTATACCCACTGCTCATCACTAGCTTCAATGTTGGCAAGTAAGCATGCGGACGTGGAAAACCAAACCCTTGGTGGGCGATTAAAGTGAGCAATGTCACCGAGATCAAAGTGAAGCCAAACTTCAACGCGAAGTTACGGCCAAAATGCCAAGCAATTAGCGGCAATATCACGATGAAAACCCATGGCTTCGCTAACGAGTCAGTTAAAAGTACAGTATTCGCAAACACGCTTGGCATCTTATCGAACGCGTTTTGAAGCGACACAATCCAATTTAATTCAACTTGATGGACTTTCGGTGCCGCGCCCACCAGCTCAGTCACATACGTCACAGGTTGATCTGTCGCGGATAAAAAGAATTCGTTAATCTCAGACCATTGCTCTGGGTAACGGTATTGGTTGGCTTGCAACTCCGTAGGTGGCAATAACATCGCGCGACTGACTTCCACACCATAATGAGGAGCAAACCAGATTGGTAGCTCAAAGCCACCTAACTCATTTCGAGCTTTGTAACTGATCACTTCAGAGTCAGAGACACAATCATACACAACGGCACTGTCGGTATATCCCAACACATCACCGACCGTCACGGACAAGCCCGCCTCTTCCCAAGTTTCTCGTTGCGCCGCGACCGATGGCGGCTCACCAGAAACCACAGTGCCTCCCGGTAGAGACAATTGCCCCGTGATCAATTCATCAACCAATACGATTTGGTTATCGGCACGTACTACACACAAGGCGCCCGCGATATGATCGGGCAAAGTGTTGCTTGCCCAAGCGGAAGTAGTACTCAAAAGAGATAATATGAAAACTAATAAATGTCGAATAGCCAACGAGTTTACCTAAAAATAAGAGAAAAAGTTAAAGACTGCTCTAGTGTAATCAAACACGCACAAAATCGCTGTCTACGTTTTGTGCAAAGCCTTCCTCATCCATTGAATGTGAGGTGTGAACCCCATTTTTTGGTAGAAGTCCTTGGCAGGTGAATTAAAGTCCCAAACCTCTACAAAGACTTGTTCAACCCCATAATCATCAAAAGTCGCTTCAACTTTGCTAAACAACTTTTCAGCAATCGATTCTTTTCGATAATCAGGCAAGACAAACAGTTCATCGACACTCCCCATCGGCACCGGTTTACTCACCGTTGAGATAAGCTCACAAAAATGTCCGGAGATAAAGCCAACAATGAGCTCACCTTTTAATGCCACATAAACTAAGCATTCAGGATCATCCAAGTAACGTGCAATGCTTTTTTCCTGCTCAATCTCTTCTGCCGTTTTAAAGTGCTCTGGGCTAGCAAGGTGGTGGTGATGGTGGAGATCGAACATTAACTCGTTAAGTTGTTCCAAATCCGTGTGCTTTGCAGCCCTTAAGATGACATTCATGACTATTGCGCTTCTCAAACCAAATTAATATCTAAACTGAGTCTAGTTTACTTGGCGTGAGTATCTATACAAGTTATTGAATTAATTCATTGTTTGAAGTGCGTATTTTAGATGCAAAAACGGCCACATTACGTGGCCATTCTGTTTGAATGATTTTCAATTAAACTAATATCTAGGCTTTAGCTTTAGTTGTAGCTTCAGCTTTATGCGCCGTTGTCCTCTTTCTCTTCTTTGAGATCAGCAAGCTGTTGTTCTAGTTCAATAAGCTTAATTTCAGCCTCTACTTCAGCAACTCGCTTTTCTGCATCGGTGCGATTGTCTTGCGCCAGACCATCAGCAGTGACTTGGGTTCGTTGTGCGCTTCTTGCATCATCCGTATCTTTCATTGAACCAGCAACACCACCGGTCACACCACCCAATGCAGCACCCTTCGCGGCTAAGCTCGCATCTCCAGTTAGAGCGCCTGCTGTCGCTCCTAATAAAGCACCACCCACAGCACCACGATTACGTGCAGCATTCTCATTTTCGTTATCCATTGCTGGTGATGCGCAACCAGAAAGAGTCACAATCAGTGTCGCTAAAAGAAAAGGTTTAGTGAATTTCATAGGAGTCTCGCTTAGTTCTTCGTTTGGAGTAGAGCCATCTTAAGCAGAACCGTTAATGAGATAAATAAAGCCACGTTTAGACGATACATCATGTTCAGTTATGTATTATTCAGCCTTCACATAATTACTTAATAATATATATCTTTAAGCTCGCTTTAGCCTGACAAACAAAAAAGGCGACCAATAAGGTCGCCTCAATCTAGCTTTCTCAATAATTTTTGTATTTCACATGTCGCTCTTAGCCTTTGGACCAAAAGTTTTGCATATTTTCTGCGCTAGGTGGTGGCCTAACACCGCAATCTCGATAATGATTTTTATCGCCGATCCCCAGTATCTTGCCATTTTCGTCATCAATCATAGCGGCTACTTTGACACCGTCTCCCACATGACGAGTCAACACGACAATTTCACCGGCTCTTTCAGACCTTACCGCGCCTAAGATTTGATATTCGTAGCGACCTTTCCTTGAATTAACGATCATCTTCGAGTTAATCGGGTCGGCTTCATACCCCACGCCCATATCAAAAACTGCTTGATAGAGATCGACGCCAGTCTTGGACACACATTTAAATATCTTGGGATGACTCAATGGCTCTAACAACGCTCTACTCGCTTCATCCTTTGAAATACTGGCACTAGCAGCACCACTGACCAGTAAAGCAATCAACAAAAAGTAAGCTCGCATAAAAAGACCTCAATATGTGGGGTTCATAATGAGGTCATCGTAAACGCAATGGATAAGCGGATGAATAAAGTAGAGTTTAGGTAAACCATCACGCTGGGTTATGTATAAATCAACAAGCCGAAGGTGAGATTACCTAAACTGCGACGTCTATTTGCCGAGCTTTTCAGCAATTTCAGTTAAGCTGGTAGGGTCGTCAATCGTCGAAGGCACCACATATTGTTCGCCTTCTGCGATCTGTCGGATAGTTCTGCGTAAGATCTTACCTGAACGTGTCTTGGGTAGTCTCTCAACAACCAAGGCTTGCTTAAAACAGGCTACCGCGCCAATCTCATTGCGAACCTTGCCAACCAACTCCGCTTGTAACTCAATGCCATCGACTTTTACGCCATCTTTCAGCACAACTAAACCAAGAGGTAGCTGCCCTTTTAAGTCATCGTGAATACCGACTACCGCGCATTCTGCAATGGCTGGGTGACCACCCACGATCTCTTCCATTTCACCCGTCGACAGACGGTGTCCCGCTACGTTTATCACATCGTCGATACGACCCATGATAAATAGATACCCATCTTCATCAAGATAGCCACCGTCCCCAGAAACATAATAGCCCGGGAACTGACTCAAATAGCCGGATTCAAACCGATCATGATTGCGCCATACCGTGGGTAAACAACCAGGCGGCAATGGTCGTTTAAGTGCCACAAACCCTTGTTGATTCGTTTGTGCGATTTCACCCAATTCATTGAGGATCTCCACTTGGTAACCGGGTACTGGCTTGGTTGAAGAACCCGCTTTTACAGGCAAAGATTCAAGCCCTGTTGGATTGGCAGAAATAGCCCAACCCGTTTCGGTTTGCCACCAGTGGTCGATAACCGGTTTATTGGTATGAGATTCGACCCAATCCAATGTTGGCGGGTCCAAGCGCTCGCCAGCCATGAAAATCGACTTGAGCGATGATAAGTCATACTTGGTGAGCAACTCGCCTTCAGGATCTTCTTTCTTGATTGCTCTAAACGCGGTTGGCGCAGAAAACAATACATCGACGTTGTACTCTTCACACACACGCCAGAATGCGCCGGGATCTGGTGTTCTTACTGGCTTGCCTTCAAACAAAATGGTCGTACAGCCATGAATCAATGGCGCATACACAATATAGGAATGCCCCACTACCCAGCCGACATCAGAAGCTGCCCAAAACACACCATCTTGCGGCATATCGTAGATAGTGCTCATCGAGTATTTCATCGCTACCGCATGACCACCATTGTCACGTACCACGCCTTTCGGCTTACCCGTCGTTCCTGATGTATACAAGATATATAGTGGGTCAGTTGCTAGAACAGGCACACACACGTGAGGCAAAGCATCCTCAACCGCTTGTTGCCAAAGTACATCGCGTTCATTGTTCAATTCGGCTAGAGACTGCTCTCTTTGGAATACCACCACTTTCTCAGGCTTCCAGCGGCTGTCCATGATCGCCCTGTCGACCATTGGCTTGTATGGCAGAACCTTGTTTATCTCGACACCGCAGGAGGCAGTAATCAACACTTTTGGTTCAGCATCTTCGATCCGAACTGCTAATTCATGAGGGGCAAAGCCACCAAACACCACCGAATGCACCGCGCCTAGTCGAGCACAAGCCAGCATTGCCATTGCCGCTTCAGGAATCATTGGCATGTAGATCACCACACGATCGCCTTTAGTAACGCCTTGCGTGGCTAACATGCCTGCGACTTTAGCCACTTGGTCACGCAATTGATTGTAAGTGTATGAGGATTGATTTCCTGTAACTGGAGAATCGTAAATCAGCGCGGTATTGCCACCACGGCCATTTTCACAATGGTAATCAAGCGCGAGCCAGCAGGTGTTCATCACCCCATCAGGAAACCAACGCTCAATACCGTTATCGTCCGTTTGTAAAATTGTTTTCGGTGGTTCAAACCAATCTATCGCTTGTGCTTGTGTTTCCCAGAACGAATTTGGGTCTTCCCTCGCCCATTGATACTCGGTGATATAATCGGTTTTTCTGTTTATTCGATTCGTAGCAGACATAGTGCCTCCTCCATGATTTATCCATTAGTCCAAGCGCCTAGCTTTTGGCAGTAGCACTTGATTGCACTCTTTTCTCAGCGTTGTGTTCGTGAACATTTAACCGTTCACGACAATCGCTTTACTTAGGAAAAGGCACTCGAATGGCACCTTCCATGATCACTCGGGCACTACGACTCATAATCGCCCGTTCTATTTTCCAACCGCTTTCCGTCTGAATAGCTTTAGCACCCACTTTTAAGGTTCCTGATGGATGACCAAAGGTAACAAAATCTCGGGAACCCTCACCGACTGCCAAGTTCACTAACGTACCTGGCACACTCGCCGCTGAAGCAATGGCGACTGCAGCCGTACCCATCATAGCGTGATGCAGTTGTCCCATAGACAAAGCACGCACCAGAAGGTCAGTATCTTCGGCAGCAACCGATTTACCACTGGAGGCTTGGTACGCTTGAGGCTTAGCAACAAACGCGACTTTAGGTGTGTGTTGGCGTGATTCAGCTTGTTCTAAAGAATCAATAAGACCCATCGCTACTGCACCATGTGCTCGTATGGATTCAAATAGAGCCAAGGCTTTGGTATCACTATTGATATCTGATTGAAGTTCAGTGCCTTGGTAACCAACCGATTCAGCATCAACAAAAATGGTGGGTATCCCAGCATTAATGTATGTCGCTTTGATGCAACCCAGATCGGGAACATCTAAAAAATCGACAATATTCCCTGTTGGGAACATAGAGCCGCTCGCATCGGCGGGGTCTAGGAAATCAACTTGGATCTCAGCGGCGGGGAAAGTCACACCGTCGAGTTCAAAATCACCTAACTCTTGAACTTCGCCACCAGCGATAGGTACATGAACAATAATGGTTTTCTCTATATTCACTTGCCATACTCGCACCTCGACCACACCGTTTTCTGGAATACGATTCGAGTCGACTAGGCCACTATGAATAGCAAATGGGCCTACGGCAGCAGACAGATTGCCGCAGTTACCGCTCCAATCAACGAACGGCTTGTCTATTGCTACTTGGCCGAATAGGTAATCAACATCGTGATCGGCTTTACTGCTTTTCGAAACAATAACGGTTTTACTGGTACTGGATGTTGCACCACCCATGCCGTCGGTTTGTTTGCCATAAGGATCTGGACTACCAATCACGCGCAGAAGTAATGCGTCTCGAGCTTCTCCGGCAACTTGCGCAGCTTCAGGTAAGTCACTTAAGTTGAAGAAAACGCCTTTGCTTGTTCCGCCCCGCATGTAGGTAGCAGGTACTTTAATCTGTTTGATGTTCATAACTAGCTCCTACTGTGCAAGAAAGTCTTTGGCGAAACGTTGCAACACGCCACCAGCGCTATAAACATTCACTTCGTCTGCGGTGTCTAGTCGGCAGGTCACGGGAACATCAAGCTTTTTACCGTTTTTACGAGTGATGACTAGAGCCAAATCAGAACCTGCTTCAATGTCGCCGTACACGTCGTAAAGCTCGGTGCCATCCAACTCTAAGGTATTGCGATTCGTTCCTACTTTGAACTGCAGAGGTAATACACCCATGCCAACTAAGTTGGTTCTGTGAATTCTTTCAAATCCTTCAGCCACAATCACTTCAACACCCGCTAAACGCACACCTTTAGCAGCCCAGTCACGTGATGAACCTTGTCCATAATCCGCACCCGCCACGACAATCAAAGGCTGTTTACGGTTCATGTAGGTTTCTATCGCTTCCCACATTCGAGTAACTTGACCTTCAGGTTCAACTCTTGCTAATGAACCTTGCACGACTTCTCCAGCGTCCTTCACCATTTCGTTAAACAGCTTAGGGTTGGCGAATGTTGCTCGTTGCGCGGTTAAGTGATCGCCTCGATGGGTCGCGTAAGAGTTAAAGTCCTCTTCCGGCACTTCCATTTTGGTGAGGTATTCCCCCGCTGCGCTCGAAGCGAGAATCGCATTTGAAGGGGATAAGTGATCGGTAGTGATATTGTCACCCAGAATCACTAAAGGTCTCATACCAGATAGGCTTCGTTCTCCCGCAAGAGCACCTTCCCAATAAGGTGGTCTGCGAATATAGGTACTTTGAGGTCGCCAGTCATAAAGCGGTTCAGTCGTCACCTGTTCCTCGTCTGGCTGGAACATTTTCACGTAGATTTGTTGGAATTGCTGAGGCTTAACATGCTCACCGACAACGGCATCGATCTCGGCATCACTCGGCCATAAATCACTTAAGTAGATTGGCTTACCATTGTTGTCGGTGCCTAAGCTGTCTTTCTCGATATCAAATCGAATCGTGCCAGCCAAGGCGTAAGCAACCACCAATGGCGGTGAGGCTAAAAACGCTTGTTTTGCATAGGGATGGATTCGACCATCAAAGTTTCGATTCCCTGACAACACAGCGGTTGAGTACAGGTCGCGGTCGATGATCTCTTGTTGGATAGCAGGATCCAACGCCCCACTCATTCCGTTACAGGTAGTACACGCATAACCCACGATACCGAAGCCTAATTGTTCCAGCTCAGTTAGCAAACCTGCCGACTCAAGATAGAGCTTGGCAACTTTAGAGCCCGGCGCAAATGACGTTTTCACCCACGGCTTACGAACTAATCCAAGCTGATTGGCTTTCTTTGCCACCAATGCGGCGGCGACTACGTTTCTTGGGTTGCTGGTGTTGGTACAAGAAGTAATTGCCGCAATGATTACGGCACCATCGGGCATCTGTTCATCGCTGAACTGCTTAGCATGCTGCTCTTTACAAGATGCTTGGCTAATGCCTTGTTCAGCCAGCTCTCTGGTTGGCAAACGACGATGTGGGTTAGACGGCCCTGCAAGATTACGCTCAACCTTCGACAAATCAAACTCAAGTACGCGCTCATATTGAGCAGAGTCGAGATCGTCAGCCCATAGCCCGGTTTGCTTGGCGTAGCGTTCGACTAGTTCAACCTGCTCAGGCTCACGGCCCGTAAGCTTCAAGTATTGAATGGTCTGTTCATCGATGTAGAACATACCCGCAGTCGCACCGTACTCTGGCGTCATGTTAGATATTGTTGCGCGATCACCAATGGTCAGTGCACGAGCCCCTTCACCGAAGAATTCCAAATAACTTGAGACCACTCTCTCATTGCGAAGGAACTCAGTAATCGCAAGCACAATATCCGTTGCAGTTATCCCTTCTTGTCGTTGGCCCGTCAGTTTAACGCCTACAATATCAGGCAATCGCATCATCGACGGACGACCGAGCATCACAGTTTCAGCTTCCAAGCCGCCCACACCAATCGCAATAACGCCCAGAGCATCAACGTGCGGTGTATGGCTATCGGTACCAACACAGGTATCAGGGAAAGCGATGCCTTCTTTAGATTGAATAACCGGAGACATTTTCTCCAAGTTAATCTGGTGCATGATCCCGTTACCAGCAGGGATCACACTCACGTTTTTAAACGCGGTTTTACACCATTCAATAAAATGAAAACGGTCTTCGTTTCTGCGCTCTTCAATCGCGCGGTTTTTATCAAAGGCTTGGTTATCAAAACCTGCGTGTTCCACTGCTAAAGAGTGGTCAACAATCAGCTGGGTTTCGACAACGGGGTTAACCTTGGCAGGGTCTCCGCCTTGGTCGGCAATCGCGTCTCTCAAGCCAGCTAAATCAACCAAGGCTGTTTGACCAAGAATGTCATGACACACCACACGCGCAGGATACCAAGGGAAATCAAGGTCACTCTTGCGTTCAATGATCTGTTTTAAGCTGTCTTCAAGGGTTTCAGGATCACAGCGTCTTACTAATTGCTCTGCCAATACTCTCGACGTATAAGGCAAGGTTTTATAACTGCCCGGAGATATCGCTTCTACCGCTTCGCAAGCATCGTAATACTCTAAATGAGTTCCGGGTAAAAGTTTTCGGTACTGATTTTTGTCAAGGTACTGAGCTTGTTCAAGTTTCACATCAGACATACATCCACCATTATCTGTTAAATTCTATTCGTTGGTTCTTGAGGCCTTGTCGTATGAAGACGGAAGTCACCTCAAGACATAAGTCGGCTCGTTATAGAGGGCTAACGTAGATGAATAGGTAACCAGTCTTGATGCTCTGGCCCGGTGTAGTCTGCACTTGGACGAATGATGCGATTGTTTTCTCTCTGTTCGAACACATGCGCCGTCCAACCTGTAAGGCGGCTCATCACAAAGATCGGAGTAAACAATTTGGTTGGGATGTCCATGAAGTGATATGCCGATGCATGGAAGAAGTCAGCATTACAGAACAAGCCTTTCTCGCGCTTCATAACCGCTTCAACACGTTCTGAAACGGCGTAAAGCTGTTTATCACCGACCTCTTGAGCTAGCTCTTTTGACCAACGCTTGATTAGAGCATTTCGTGGGTCGCTTTCACGATAAATGGCATGACCGAAGCCCATGATTTTGTCTTTGTTAGCAAGCATCTGCATGATGTTAGTTTCTGCTTCATCAGCGGATTTCCAATCTTGGATCATTTCCATTGCCGCTTCATTCGCGCCACCATGCAGCGGGCCTCTTAGTGTGCCAATTGCTGCTGTAACGCACGAATGAATATCTGATAAAGTTGATGCGCAAACTCGAGCCGCAAAAGTAGATGCGTTGAACTCATGCTCTGCGTAAAGCGTTAGCGAACAGTGCATTACCTGCTTATGCAGTTCACTCGGCGCTTTATCTGTTAGCATTTTCAAGAAGTAGCCACCCAGACATGCTTCGCTTTGATCTTCAGTATCAATGCGCACGCCATCGTGGCTAAAGCGATACCAATAACAAATAATCGCAGGGAAAAGCGCAAGCATTCGTTCGGTCGCGAACAGTTGCTCAGAGAAGTCAGACTCTTGCTCTAGATTACCTAACATTGAACAACCCGTTCTCATCACATCCATTGGATGAGCGTCTGCAGGAATAAGCTCTAGTGCTGCTTTCAAAGGTTGAGGTAAACCGCGCAGACCAACCAACAATGTTTTGTAATCGTCTAGCTCTTTTTCAGTGGGTAAGTGACCTCTTAATAACAGGTGAGCCACTTCTTCAAACTGAGCATGATTAGCAAGGTCAGTAATATCATAACCACGATAAGTCAAACCCGTTCCTGATTGGCCTACTGTACATAGCGCGGTGGTTCCCGCACTTTGACCACGTAGCCCTGCACCACCAATCGCGGGAGTACCGGTTGGTTTTGCGCTTTCATTCTTGTCTACGTTATTGTTCGCCTTTGACGCATTGTCGACAGTTGCTTTATCACTCAAAGATACAGACATGTTGAACTCCTTTTCTTTGTTAGCCGCCTGCACTCTTTGGTGCTGCCTGTTTATATGTCCGATGATCTTTATCATCGGTACTGGATATGGCGACTGACCATTTCACGTTATTGGATTAAGTTGATTTTTGATTAATTGAAACTGGTTTACCCTTCGCTTGAAAACAACTGATCAAGCTTGTTCTCGTAGTCGTGGTAATTCAGGTGTTCGTAAAGCTCTTTACGGGTTTGCATTGAATCCAACAGAGCTTCTTGATTGCCTTCAACTAACAAGTGTTTGTAAACATTCTCCGCCGCTTTGTTCATCGCACGGAACGCACTCAATGGATAAAGCACCATGTCGACACTTGATTGGGCCAACTCGTGACAGTTATAGAGCGGCGTTTGGCCAAACTCAGTGATGTTCGCGAGAATAGGTACATGCTTGCCCGTTGCTGATTTCAGCGCTGCCGAGAACTTCACGTATTGATCGAGTTGATTCATCGCCTCAGGGAAAATCATGTCAGCGCCCGCTTCAACACATGCAATCGCTCGTTCAATCGCACTGTCTATTCCTTCAACCGCCAATGCATCCGTACGAGCCATAATCACAAAGCTTTCGTCGGTTCTGGCATCGGTTGCAGCCTTAACTCTATCGACCATCTCTTGCTGACTAACAATCGCTTTGTTTGGTCGATGACCACAGCGTTTCTGAGCGACTTGGTCTTCCATATGGATTGCTGCTGCGCCCGCCTTTTCCATCGCGCGAATCGTACGTGCGATATTGAACGCGCCACCGAAACCCGTGTCGATATCCACCAGCAAGGGCAAATCACACGCATTGGTAATACGTTCAACATCCACCAACACATCGTTCAATGTAGTGATACCCAAATCAGGCAAACCGTAAGACGCATTGGCGATGCCTCCGCCAGACAAATAGATCGCTTGATGCCCCAAGTTCTTTGCCATCATCGCGCAATACGGATTCACCGTACCGACGATCTGCAATGGGTCGTTGTCTTGCACAGCTTGTCGGAACTTAGCTCCTGCTGATAACTTCATAATGACGCTCCCTGTTAATTGTTAATTTCTAATCTTTATGACTACTGATGTTTAGCTCTCGCCAGCGAAGAACCGCTGGCAAATACCAGTCGCCAGTTAATCAAGATCTTTGGATTGAATTTGTTGTTCTATAAGCAATCGGCTTCCCGAGATGTGTCGTCGCATTAGCATTTCTGCTAGCTCTTCATCGCGATTACCAATCGCTTGTAGGATGTATTTGTGTTCATCGAGCGCCTCTTTTGGTCGAGACTGAGCCCTAGGCGATTGATAGCGGTACATGCGTAATAGGTGATAAAGCTCATCACACAGCAGCGAAATGAGCTTGCTGTTACGACTCGCTTTGATAATGCGGTAATGGAAATCGAAATCACCATGTTGGTGGAAGTAAGAAGAACCCTCGACTTCATCGATATGTTGGGAATGTGTCGACAATAATCCTTCAAGCCCGATAAGCTCTTCTTGTGTGATGTGTCGCGCTGCTAAGCGAGCCGCCATGCCTTCCAATGCCTCTCGCACCGCGTAAAGCTCTAGCAGTTTGTCTGCCGAAAAAGTAATAACTCGAGCGCCGACATGTGGAATACGTTCTATCAGGCCAAGTCCTTCAACACGCATTATCGCTTCACGTAATGGACCTCGGCTTACCTCAAAGCGTTTAGCCAGTTCAGGCTCCGAGATCTTACTACCAGGGCCTAATTCGCCGCTAACAATCGCCTCAACAAGATACTCAGTGAGGTTTTCTGATTTAGTGTTCTCTTTATCGCTCACACGTGTCTTCGTGTTTGCACTCAAGCTGAGATCTTTTATCGCAGTATTCATATTCACGCTGCTCACTTCTGATTGTTGAGCCTTAATTGTCAACAATTTCATAACATGAACATAAATTACACGATCAAATTGTCGACAATCAAGTAGATTGTCGACAATTTAGACTAAGGTAGTATTTCCCATAGACGATGAAAACTTACTCGAAATGGCAATAAAAACAACCTAACCACCTGTTACTTAATAACTTACAAAGAAACACAGCGACTAAATTCTTACCTACCCTAAAATTACTCGAAGCCAATGTGTCGACAACTTGTAACCACACTTGTCAAACGCAGAGCACTTTGTATCTATCTACCTGCTCACCGATAAACAGCTACAAAAAAGGCGCACTGATGTGCGCCTTTCATTCATCGAACTCGTTCTAACAAGCCAACCTTTTAGTCAAGCAATCTGACGAGTGACTTCAAGGTATTTATTGATATCGACAAAATCAATCTGTTCCGGTTTGAGATACTCTTTTGCATAACGAACATGCGTACCACTGGTTAAGAACAATCTAAACAGTTCGATATCGAGATGCTCGTCCAATGCCATCTTATACATGATATCGACAGCAACACTGATTGGCTTCGCCTTCTTATAAGGCCTATCCGCAGCGGTTAATGCCTCAAAAATATCGGAGATCACCAGAATACGTTCTGGGATTGAAAGGTCGTCGCCAGTCAACTTACGCGGATACCCCGTGCCTTTGAGTGTTTCATGGTGCGTCGAAGCATAGCGAGGCACACGGCTTAGCTCTTTCGGGAATGGCAGGTTCTCAAGCATCTTAATCGTGCCAAGTATATGCTCATTTATTTTGAACCTGTCTTCAGCAGTTAACGTGCCACGTACAATGCTTAAATTATAAACTTCACCTAAATTGTATAAGTACTCAGGAACGTCCATTTTGATTTTGTATTGCGGGTCAAACTCTAACGGCCTATCTCTTTTCACTATATGTTCAGGCTTATCGCTTAACAGCGGCTCTGTCGCTGGCAAGCTTGAACTCGATTCTCGATTCAAGGCTTCTATCGGCGATAGACCAAGTTGATCATCAAAGTTACGCATCCAAGTCGTCCCAGCTATCGAACGAATACGAGCAACTTTGTCGTCACTCATGAACTCACCACCAACGTTCGATGTCGCGATAAAGGCAAAGTCATCTTGTAGCTGCTGCTTGGTTGCCGCAAGCTCATCGGCTATCAGTTGCGTTGATAGCGTACCTTCAAGTTTTTTTCTCAAAGCAGTGATTTCCGCATCACGCCAAAGTACTTCAAATCGTGTTCTCACCTCGTGAATTCGATTGTAGTTGGCCTCAAGCTTCGTACCTTTATCGACAATGTGTTCCGGTGTCGTGATCTTGCCACAATCATGAAGCCAAGCCGCAATTCGAAACTCACGACGCTCGTTATCATTTTCAAATTTAAAGTTTTTTAAGTAATCAGATTGTGATTTTTCAGCCGCCTCAGCCAACATCAAACCCAGTTCTGGTACACGATTACAATGCCCTGCGGTATAAGCTGACTTATCATCGATCGCTTGAGCAATAAGTTTAATGAACGACTCAACAAAGGCTTCTTGGGTTAGCTCATGCTGCTTGAGTTCCATCGCCATGTCTTTTACCGCCACAGATAGCTCCCATACTTCTTTAATTCGAGTCTCAACAAGCTCGACACTGTCATAATCACGCATCTTGATCTTATGAGTCTCCTCCTCTAATTGACGAATAGGACGCACTATCGGTGCACCAAAAACCCAAGCAATAGGCAAGGTCAAACTCATCAGTAACATCGTTACGCCAACAGAGGTTGCTAGACGTTTATTGACTGTACTAAAGATTTCAGTTTCTGGAATCAATACCGCAAAATACTCAGAGTAGTGTTCGCCCGTATCGACTTTCTTTAAATAGAGATGCTTGATCTCGCCATTCAACTCTACCCTTACCATACTACCTTCAACCGTTGCTTCCTTAGTCAAATCATAAAGTTCAGTATAAGGAACCGTCGTATTCGTATTAAAGCCGGTATCATGCAGCCACTTTTTCGCTAAGGCATCAAGTTGTTCACCACTTAACTTGCTGATAGCTTGATCAATGATTGGGAGCAATTGTTTATGCTTGCTCTGCAGCACCAAATGGAATTGGTTTGAGTAGTTCTGGTCTAGATCTTCTAGAGTCCCATTTACACTAAGGCCTGGCTGGAAAAACCTATCTAATGCAAACGAGAGTACGGGTTCAGCGTCTAAGAAAGCAAAGTTCTCTCCACTTTCAATTGAATTAAATGCGGACTCTAGGTTTTCAAACTCAACTAAATCAATGTTCGGAAAGTCCTTTCTCAACTTAGGAATAATTGACCATCCAGATAAAATCGCAACTTTTTGCCCCTCAAGCTCGGCATAATTAGTGACAACCTTCGCGCCGACCCTTGTCACGATAGAAAATGGCAATTCGTAAATTGGAGTCGTGTATAGTCCATCTATGCCATTATTTTTATAATTTTGAACCGATTGCAGGCCATCAATACTTCCTTCTTGAAACTTACTGACAAGCTCGCCCCAAGAGAAACCATTAACAAATTCAAACCTGATCCCTGTCATCTCACCAATCATTTTAAGAAGGTCTATCGCATAGCCGTTTGGTTTCCCCGCTACAGAAAAGTCCATCGGCCCCCAATCATTTTGATTAGAAACTAGCAGTGGAGGGGTATCGTTAACCCAGGCTTTTTGCTCAGACGAAAGTACCAATTTTGATACATCAAACTCCGATTCCTGATTATTAACCTTGAGGTTAGACGCAATAATATTACCCGATTTCGAATATAAGAAGGACTCAACCTTACTATCTTCTGCCAACCCAAGCGCCGTACCTGATAGTTTGTTAGCCAAAGAAGACAACACAATATCAATACCAATCACATGTTGAACTTTAGATTCGATTTTCGACTCAAACGCTAAAGAATAAGTTTGCCCGGTAATTTGTAAATGCTGGAAAAGATATGGCTGAGTTTTTTCGACCGATTGAACATTGGCAGAAACATACCAAGGCCTTGTCGTTGGAAGGTAGTTGCTCTGCTCCGTAGTTGAATTTCTTAGCGCAAACTCTTGGTCAAAATATTTCGTTGTACGGACGCGATCCTGCCCTACATTATGAATTTCAACCACAACCCAACGGTCAGTTTGTTGGGCACCTATTTTCTCTCTAATGACAGGGGCAGATTCTAGATTGATAATTTGGAAGAAGTTTTCATTGGATGAACCAATATAAATACTATAAAAGAGAGGGTTATCTTTAATGGCTTCAGAAAGAATACTACGCGACTCTTCTTTCGATATTTTGTTACTTATAGATCGTTTCACTGAAGCAAGTAAACGCGCTGTGTTGGCTGCGTCGGAGTCAACCGCGCCGATATAGTTACTCAGCTCTTGGGACACCATCGTCAACTTTGATAGGGTATTCTCAGTCGCCATTTTTTTACTAAAGTAATATTGCAGTGAAACAGCAACAACAGCGGTGAGAAATGTCGCAAGCAAAAACATTCCTCCAACGGTAAATCGTAACGAAATTTTTTTGTCTATCATTATTCTATCCTTGAATAACCACTAGCTCAGAAATGTAACGTGCCAGCTATAATCATATTATTAGAGTAGCACTGCACACCTAGCAACATATTATTCTATATATTAAAGAGCGCCTCTCCATATCACTCTTTGTGTCGCAATAAGTACCCTCTTTAATGATACACAGTAGTATAAAGCGACCAGCAGTCAAAAAAATTGTTCACATAAACTCAAGAAAAACCTAGTTATTATTGCTGGAAGAGTCCTACAGCCACGCCTCCGTGAACTTTATGCACTTTATTCACCCAATGTTTTTTATTCTCAATATCACCGCATTACAGACAATTCATTAACACACCGTTAACTTTAGCTTCATCTACTAAGCAATACCCTACTCATCTGTTTAGTAGCTGGAAATAAAACATAAGTTTCTCTCCATTGAAGAGATCCCCTACATAAGGAACGTGAACCATGTTCAAGGCACTGAAACCTACTCTTGCGGCTTCTATTATCGCAGCAACCTTTTCTTTCAACACTTTTGCTGCTGACGTAGAAAAAATCCACTTCCTAATCCCTGGCGGCGCTGGTGGCGGTTGGGATATGACAGCTCGTGGTACGGGTGATGTATTGGTGAAATCAGACATCGTAGAAAATGTCTCTTTCCAAAACTTGTCTGGTGGCGGCGGCGGTAAAGCCATTGCACACCTAATCGAAACAGCTCAACGCCAAGAAGACACGTTGATGGTGAACTCAACGCCTATCGTTGTTCGCTCACTAACGGGGATCTTTCCTCAATCTTTCCGTGACCTAACTCCTGTAGCAGCAACCATTGCCGATTACGGTGCAATCGTGGCGTCTGCGGATTCTAAGTACAACACTTGGGAAGACGTCGTTAAAGAGTTCGAAACCAACCCACGTAAAGTGAAAATCGCAGGTGGCTCAGCTCGTGGCAGCATGGATCACCTTGTGGTAGCAGCGGCGTTCAAAGGTGAAGGTTTTGATGCTAAAAAAGTACGTTACATTGCCTACGATGCTGGCGGCAAAGCAATGGCGGCGCTACTGTCTGGCGAAACACAGCTTCTTTCTACTGGCCTTGGTGAAGTGCTAGAGATGTCTAAATCTGGCCAAGTTAAAGTATTGGCAGTAACGGCACCAAAGCGTCTTGACGCTGCACCTAACATCCCAACACTGACTGAGTACGGCAACGAAACCGTATTTGCTAACTGGCGTGGTTTCTTTGCAGCACCTGGCACAAGCCAAGCGAAGATCGACGAATGGAATGTAGCGCTTGGCAAAATGTACAAAACCGATGAGTGGCAAGTGGTTCGTGACCGTAACGGTTGGATCGACAACTACAAAGCTGACAAAGATTTTTACGCCTTCCTAGAAGATCAAGAAAAACAGATGGGCGACCTAATGCGTGAGCTTGGTTTCTTGAAATAACCAACAACCATAGAGGGCATATGTGCCCTCTTACTCTTTCCTTGTTTCGCCGTGCATGAGTTAACTTCAAACTCCTTTGTTTATTCGTAGACGTATTACTAACGCTTGCCGATTTGTTGTAAACGCAAGTGGCTGATAAACCAGTACCGTAATTCGCTTACCTTTGGTTAGTGATCCCAGACATTTCATTGACTCGCTCATGTACGGCTTTTTATTTTTATACCACCCCAAATGGAGTTGGATATGTCGGACTTACCAACCAAATTTCTGAGTAAGGAATCTTTGCTTTCGAAGGATCGCATCGGAGCCATGCTCTTTATGCTTGCGTGTTTATGCTATGGCTACCAAACCACGCTGATTCCTTTGTTCCCCGGTGACGAGTACGAACCCTTCACAGCAAGAACCTTACCTATCCTGCTAACGTTCATCGGCATTGGCCTCTCGTTGATCCTGCTTATAACCGGACAGCCGGATAAAAAAGTCACATGCGACACTACGCCGCTGAACTGGAAACTGCTGATTGGCTTCTTGGTGTTAATGGCTCTGTACGGTGTTGGGCTGACTTATCTCGGCTTTGTTTTAGCGACCAGTTTCTTCCTACTTGCAGGCTTTTATCTACTGGGTGAGCGTCGCAAAGCTGTTTTATTTGGCGCGTCGTTTCCTTTCGTTATCGCGTTCTTTCTTTTATTAACTCAAGGCTTAGATATCTACCTAGAGCCTGGTTTAATCTTCACTCTTTGGTAGGGACAACATTATGTTAGACGGAATTTTACAAGGACTTTCTACCGCTGTGATGCCAATGAACATCATGATGGTAATTGTTGGCTGTTTTGTTGGTACCTTTATTGGGATGCTACCGGGACTCGGTCCAATTTCAGCAATCGCGCTGATGATCCCTATTACATACGGCCTAGACCCTTCTTCTGGCCTAATCTTGATGGCAGGTGTGTACTACGGGGCGGTATTTGGCGGTTCAACGTCATCAATATTAATCAACGCTCCGGGTTGCTCTTCAACGGTAGTAACCGCATTCGATGGCTACCCGATGGCACAAAAAGGCCAAGCTGGTAAAGCACTCGCACTCGCGGCTTACTCTTCTTTCACTGGCGGCACACTTTCGGCAATTATGCTTTTGATTGCGGCTCCGGCTCTAGCGAGTGTGTCATTGAGTTTCCAGTCTTCAGATTACTTTGCATTGATGTTGTTAGGTCTATCGGCTGTAGCGGCATTTGCAGGCCCAGGTCAGGTAATCAAGGCGTGGATGATGACCATTCTTGGTTTGATGCTATCGACCGTGGGTATCGACAAAGGCGTTGGTGTTGAGCGTTTCACGTTTGGCCTAACAGACCTAATGGACGGTTTCAGCTTCCTATTGTTGGCGATGGCAACGTTCGCTCTGGGTGAAACCTTGATGGGTATTCTGAAGCCAGAGCACGACACCAGCGCAGAAGAAACGAAAAAAATGTCAGACATAGGCAGCATGAAAGTCACCAAAGAAGAGTTTAAAGAAGTCGCGCCTGTTTCGATTCGCTCTTCTATTCTCGGTTTCTTTACAGGTGTTTTACCGGGCGCAGGCGCAACGATCGCAGCGTTCTTAAGCTACGGCATGGAACGTAGCCTTGCACCGAAAGACAAACAGAAAGAGTTTGGTAAAGGCAGTATTCGTGGTCTTGTTGCTCCTGAATCAGCAAATAACGCAGCTTCAAGTGGTTCATTCGTTCCGCTACTGACGCTTGGTATTCCCGGCTCTGGTACTACCGCAATCATGCTTGGTGCCCTAATCGCTTACGGTATTCAGCCGGGCCCTCGTTTGTTCGTTGAACACCCAGATGTATTTTGGTCGGTAATTATCTCTATGTACTTTGGTAACATCGTACTGGTTATCTTGAATCTGCCGTTGATCCCATAT
The DNA here is from genome assembly GCF_002119525.1 of Vibrio syngnathi. Classification (NCBI taxonomy): domain Bacteria; kingdom Pseudomonadati; phylum Pseudomonadota; class Gammaproteobacteria; order Vibrionales; family Vibrionaceae; genus Vibrio; species Vibrio syngnathi. The sequence continues at coordinate 1,751,698 of NZ_CP017916.1, forward strand.
ATCTCTAAACTGCTCGCGGTACCAAGAACGGTATTACTGCCGATGATTATCTTCTTCTCAATCACAGGCGTGTACTTGGTGTCTTTCAATACGATGGATGTCTTTGTAATGCTCATTGTTGCTATGGTTGCGATTGCGCTGAGGTTAGCTAACTTCCCTCTCGCACCGTTACTGCTTGGCTTCATATTAGGTGGATTAATGGAAGAAAACTTAAGACGTGCACTGATGATCAGTGATGGCGAGTTGAGCTTCCTATGGGAAAGACCAATCACGATGACGTTCACTATTCTGGCTGCGTTGGTGCTCTCAAGCCCGATTCTAGTTAAGCTGTTCAAGAGCTTTAGAGCAAAGGCGGTAGAAGTGTAAAATTCTACCAAATCAACTAAACCTCAACGAAAGGAGCCATTGGCTCCTTTTTTTATCTAGTCAATTTGAACACGCAGTTAAAGATGGTAGCAAACTCACAAACTCGTACTTTCAAGATGCACAGCTCTGATATTCTTAACAAATTCAAGTAAGGTAAACGATCATTTAACGCGTTGGACTCAAAACTATGGATTGGTTGATTCTATTCTTATCGGGAGTGATTGGCGGAGTACTTAACTCAATTGCGGGTGGCGGTAGCTTCATCACCTTCCCTGCTCTTTTGTTCGCTGGAGTTCCACCAATTGCAGCCAACGCGACCAATACCTTTGCTTCATGCGCTGGTTACATCAGTGGTGCCTACGCTCTACGCCACGAAATCCAATCAGGTACTAAGCAACTCAAGCTGACCATTGGTTTGTGTGTAATTGGTGGTGGCATCGGAGCATTTCTACTACTGCACACACCAGAAGCTCTGTTCACTCAATCCGTGCCTTGGCTACTGCTTTTTGCTGCTTTGCTATTCACGTTTGGTGGCACACTCAACAAATGGATCAAAAAAGTAACCGCTAAACATAAGCACGCCACCAGCGCAGGGGTATTCTTGTCCGCTTTGTTGCTTTTGGTCGTGTGTATCTATGGTGGTTACTTTAACGCAGGTTTGGGAATAGTAACGTTGAGTTACTTAGCTCTGGCTGGTTACACCAACATTAACGTCATGAATGGTATCAAACTGCTGGTTTCTGCGTGTGCATCGTTAGCGGCAATAGTGTTCTTTGTTGTGAATGGTTCGATAGATTGGTCGTCAGGCATGGCTGTTTTGTTTGGGACATTGGTTGGTGGTTACTATTCAGCAAAAATCTCTCGCCGCATTCCTCAACAATATGTTCGTACCACAGTGATCATTGCGAGCTTTTTGATCACCGCTTACTTTTTCTATGCTAACTAGACGTTCGGTTCAATAAGGCTTTCAACATGAGAGACCGACCGAAAAGACTCCACGATCTCAATACCTATTCCGCTATTTTATTGCTTATAAAACAGCCAAGCCAAAATATGTGAGGCGAGTCTTTCAATTAGCAAATTTGATAACAATTTAGACTATTTTTTAGCCTTTATTTTGCCAAAGGTGGGATAATTCTCCTGTCGAAAGTGAGACTTCATTAGGAGGCGTTATGAACATTAAACTCGGTCATGTCATGTCATCAAGTCGACTCATTTGCTTTGTCGCTTTTCTTGCTGCCACATTTGCGTGGATCCTAAAAATGCCCGCTCTGTTTTCTGTGTCGGCGCTATTCTTACTGATCAGCGCCATTGTCTATGTCGTTGACCTTTGGAAGAATCAAAGAAAGAACCGCGAAGCTTAAGGCTCAAGAACAATAAGCTTTAGACGGATTTAATAGTTATACGCATTAAAAAAGGAGCACTTAGGCTCCTTTGTGTTTTTCGCTTGTCCAATTAGGCGCATTAATTATCTACGCCTTATCTAAAGACGGCTCTTACTAACGAAGCCTTCTTATTAACGACGAAAATTACGACCGTTACCGCCGCGGCGCTCTTTAAATGCAGACGCTGCTTTAGCTTGTGATGCTAGAATCGATTCAACCGTCAATTCCATTGGCTCACGAGGCTCTAACCCGTGACGGAATGTACGTGAACGCGGAGGCATCTGGTATTCGATATCTGAAGCTTTAGGCATGCGCTTGAAACGGTAAAGGTAGAAGTTTTCTACTTTCTCACGAGCCCATTCAGTCTTCTTCAGATATTTAACAGCACTTGCCACCGTTGGCTTAGTGTTAAAGCAGTTCATGCGCATTGCTGCATCCAAAATTTCCCAACCATAATGATCCACTAATTCAGTGATCATAGTATCTAGCTTTAAGCCGTGCAGTGGGTTGTTTTGTTGCAGTTCGATTCTTTCTTCTTCAGTCATATCTTTACCTTTTCCAAGGCAACTAAAGGCCTTGAATATACTCTAGAACACTGTCATCACTGACCGCTTCTAGCTCAATCACTTGGGCATTACATCCATTGCCCTTATCTATGCCTTTATGATGGCATAAAGCATGCTTGTGATCCTATTTATCTTTGAATTTAATTTCGAATTGGTCACTTAACGTCCGGAATATCATTACCAGCACCCTGCCAGTTCAACTACGCATACGCTATCAAGTTCAATCTGAGTTTAAGCAAATAGCCAGAGTTCGAGTTAACAAAAATGATAGTAATACTTCGAAGTAACTGATTAAAACAGTGAACCAACAAAAAAGGATGCCACTGAGGCATCCTTTTATTTTCTAGTTTACAGCTGAAAGAACAAACGCGTTCTTTACTGAATCTAACTAACGATTATACGTCGTAAGTAGTAGAAGCAGTGTCGCCGCCTGTACCAGTCCAGTTTGTGTGGAAGAATTCACCACGTGGACGGTCAGTACGCTCATAAGTGTGAGCACCGAAGTAGTCACGTTGAGCTTGTAGAAGGTTCGCTGGAAGACGAGCTGTAGTGTAGCCGTCTAGGAACGTTAGTGCAGAAGTCATACATGGCATTGGGATGCCTGATTCCATAGACTTAGCTGCAACTTTACGCCAAGCGCCCATGCAGTTGTCTAGGATGCCTTTGAAGTATGCATCTGAACCTAGGAATGCGATCTCTGGGTTCGCTTCATAAGCATCACGAATGTTGCCTAGGAATGCAGAACGGATGATACAACCGCCACGCCACATAAGTGCAACGTTACCGTAGTTTAGATCCCAGCCGTTTTCGTTCGACGCTTCACGCATTAGCATGAAACCTTGAGCGTAAGAGATGATCTTAGAAGCAAGTAGAGCCTGACGGATTGCATCAACCCACTCTTGCTTGTCGCCTTCAACTGGAGCAACAGTCTTGCCGAATAGTTTTTCAGCTTCAACACGTTGGTCTTTAAGTGCAGATAGGCAACGAGAGAATACAGACTCAGTGATTAGAGTCAATGGGATACCCATGTCTAGTGCGTTGATACCTGTCCATTTACCTGTACCTTTTTGGCCAGCAGTGTCTAGGATCTTCTCAACTAGCGCTTCACCGTCTTCATCTTTGTAGCCAAGGATGTCAGCAGTGATTTCGACTAGGTAGCTGTCTAACTCAGTTTTGTTCCAGTCAGCAAATACAGCCTGCATTTCGTCGTGGTTCATACCTAGGCCATCTTTCATGAACTGGTATGCTTCAGTGATAAGCTGCATGTCACCGTATTCGATGCCATTGTGAACCATCTTAACGAAGTGACCAGCACCGTCGTTACCAACCCAATCACAACAAGGCTCACCTGCGTCAGTTTTCGCAGAGATACCTTGGAAGATAGGCTTAACCGCTTCCCAAGCTTCAGGAGAACCGCCTGGCATGATAGAAGGACCGAAACGAGCGCCTTCTTCACCACCAGAAACCCCCGTACCGATGAAGTGGATGCCTTTCTCACGAAGAGCAGCAACACGACGGTTAGTGTCCGGGAAGTTAGTGTTACCACCATCAATGATGATGTCGCCTTTGTCTAGAAGTGGTACAAGCTTGTCGATGAACGTATCTACAACGTCACCAGCACGAACCATAAGCATCACTTTACGTGGCGCTTCTAGCTTCTCAACTAGCTCTTCTAGAGAGTAAGCACCAACAATGTTAGTACCTTTAGCTGGGCCTTCTAGGAACTCGTCTACTTTCGCAGCAGTACGGTTGTGGGCCACAACTTTGAAGCCGTGGTCGTTCATGTTTAGGATAAGGTTCTGACCCATTACTGCTAGGCCAATTACACCGATATCACCTTTCATTATTTATATCTCCTTGCGGCTATTCGCACTTATGCGATAGCACTTGCTGCATTTGAATCTAGGAACCACTCTGTTTCGCCAGTTTTAGACTGGATTTTCGCTGCCGGGTAAGGCAGTTCTGAAGCAGGAGTTGTATGAATTTCTTTAACGATCTCGACTTTACCTGCGCCAAGCACTAGGTAGCTGATTCGTTTTGCTGCTTCTAAAACTTTCGCTGTTTTAGAAACACGGATCTGCCCCGACTCTGGGTGAGAAGCTAATACAGATAGGTTCTCATCTTGGTAGTCAGTTGCACCCGGGAATAGTGAAGCTGTGTGGCCGTCTGCGCCAACACCTAGCAGAATCCAATCAAAAACTGGCGTGCCGTTTTCAGTTGGAATCACATCTGCCATTTCTTTCGCGAAACGCTCTGCTTCTGCTTTAGGCTCATCTTCACCACGGATGCGGTGGATGTTCTCTGCCGGAAAGTTTACTTGAGAAAATTCTCTTAGTTTTGAAAACAATAGCGCGTTCGCTTCACCGAAGTTGCTTTCAGCGTCGTCTGGTGCCACGCAACGTTCGTCGCCCCACCAGAAGTGAAGGTTATTCCATTGAATGACTTCTGCGTATGGTGCTTGAGCTAAAAGCTTAAAAAGCATTTTTGGCGTGCTACCACCCGACAGTGAAATGTGAACAGGCTTGCCCTGCTCGCTGTAAGCTTTCATTTCGTTTGCTAGGTTTTCAACGACTAATTCAGGCGTTGCAAAGATCTTGTGATTGATCATAGTTCGCAGTAATCCGTGTCTGTTAAGTTTTTGCATGGGAAACGCCATGCGCGGCCATCACGCTGCAGAAGTTCATTCGCTTCTTGCGGGCCCCAAGTACCACAAGCATAGCCAAACAGTGCTTGAGGATCTTGCTTGAAGTCTAAGATTGGTTGAACGTATTTCCAACATGCTTCTACTGCATCGGTACGCGCAAACAGAGTCGCATCACCGTTCAGTGCATCAAGAAGAAGACGCTCATAAGCCGTTAGCATTTGAGTTTCAGGCAAGTCAGAGTAAGAGAAGTTCATTTTCACTTCTTTTGCTTTGAAACCTGCACCTGGCTCTTTCAAACCAAAGCTCATCTGAATACCTTCATCCGGTTGGATACGGATAATCAGCTTGTTCTCTGGTGCATCTTGACCAAACACTGGGTGTGGCGTGTTCTTAAAGTGAATCACGATTTCAGTTACGCGCGTTGGTAAACGTTTACCTGTACGTACGTAGAAAGGAACCCCATTCCAACGCCAGTTGTTGATATGAGCTTTCAAGCCGATGTACGTTTCAGTACGAGAGTCATCTGCGACACCATGCTCTTCACGGTAACCAGGCAGGTGCTGACCACGAACGTCTGATGCTGTGTATTGACCTAGAACCAAATCTTTACGCAGGTCGTCTTCTTCCAGTGGTTTCAGACACTGAAGTACTTTAACCACTTCGTCACGAATAGAATCCGCATTGATTTGTGCAGGCGGTTCCATGCCAACCATTGCTAATACTTGTAGCAAGTGATTTTGGAACATGTCACGAACTGCACCAGAACCGTCGTAGTATCCGCCACGCTCTTCAACGCCAAGGAACTCAGCACCTGTGATTTCAACGTATTCAATAAAGTTACGGTTCCACAGTGGTTCAAACATCGCGTTTGAGAAACGAAGCACTAGAAGGTTTTGTACCGTTTCTTTACCAAGGTAATGGTCGATACGGTAGATCTGGTGTTCTTGGAAGTGATGATGGATCTCTTCATCCAGCGCTTGGGCTGATGCTAGATCGTAACCAAATGGCTTCTCAATAATCAGACGACGCCAGCCGTTCTTTTCATCGTTCAGGCCATGTGCAGCAAGGTTTGCTGGAATCACACCGTAAAGGCTTGGCGGGGTTGCCAAGTAGAACAATGTGTTATGGTTTTCGAATTGGTAGTCTTGCTCAAGCTTATCCAGACGTTGTGCTAGACGAGCGTAATCGTCTACATCTGAAGTGTTGATCGCTTGGTAATGCAGATGTTCAATAAATGCATTCAGCGTCTCTGGCTCAGTTTTTTCCATTTCCTGAAGAGACTTCTTCAGCTTCTCACGGTAAGACTCGTCGCTGTACTCAGTACGGCTCACTCCAAGAATCGCAAAGGATTCTGGAAGTTGATTGCTAGCATACAGGTGGTACAAAGCAGGAATTAACTTGCGGTAAGTTAGATCTCCCGACGCACCAAAAATAACGATGCTGCTGTTTTCAGGTATTACCATCATCTTTCCTATAAAAACAAGGTTTTTAGTATTCGCCAAAGGTATCAGCGACATACGAAAATAGATAATAGGTCTTGGCTATTACATCAATAGCGAGTGCCTATTACACTTGAGAATGCGTTTGGTAAACGAGAGTGAAAGCTATCACCTCTATTCGGGACAGTATTGTCTATGAGTATTTGATTTACATCAACCACTGTGAAAGCAATCGATTAAATATTGACTGATTTCGAACAAATTATAATCGATAAGTCAGCTGTTCTATCTGGAAGAAGAAGCAAATCGGCATTCTCAAACATTGTAGTCAAGAAAGTATGGTATCTGGTCGGTGGAGTGAGCAATAAGAAAGGGAGAAAAAACCAAAACCAGCTTACTCAACTGGCTTTATATTTATTTGATAGCATCGCGTTTATCTTTGTGACTTGTTGTCGCTAAATCTATCTTCTAGCTTTGTTGTAGCAGCGTTCTGGGCGACCTACTGACCCGTAATTTAAGTCAGCCACTAACTCGCCAGTCGTGATTAGAAATTCCAAATAGCGTCGAGCGGTGGTTCGGCTAGCTCCAATACGTTCACCGGCTTCATCTGCGGTAATATCAGCAATGTCGGCTTGTTGAAAAATGGCTCTAATTTTGTCCAGCGTTACGCCATCAATTCCTTTGGGTAATGTTGACACTTTTCCTGAGTCCGCTTTCGCGTTGGCTTGCAGCATCTTGTCGACCAAACCTTGGTTCAAATCAGACACACTTTCAAACTCTTGCTGTTGAGATTGATACTTTTTCAGCGCCGCTTCTAAGCGAGGAAACATCACAGGTTTCAGCAAATAGTCCACGACTCCACCACGCATCGCTTGTTGCAGTGTGTCGACATCTCGAGCGGCGGTAATCAGAATCACATCGCAGCCCTGATTACTGCCGCGAACGTGGTTCAAAATATCGAGCCCACATCCATCCGGCAGATACACATCCAATAAAACCAAGTCAGGCTTTAATATGTCTAATTGCATGAGTGCTTCAGACTGTGTGGTGGCAATTCCGACCACGTCAAAGCCACCCATCTGTTCTAAATAACGATGGTGTAGCTCTGCAATCGCAATATCATCTTCAATGACCATGACTCTCGTGATGGCGTTCATTTATGTTCTTCCTTTAACCATGCTTTTTCCGTCACGATGATCTTCACGAGATCGCTTCGTGCTTAATTATTATTGTTCTTCTTTCGGTAGATACACCGTCATACGTGACCCAAAATCAGGGTTATCAACCATTTCTAGTTGCCCTTGATAACGATCGGCAAGTTGCTTTATCAGATACAATCCAACACCGCGATTTTGCTTCGCTTTGCTCGATACGCCTTTTTCCGTGAGGGCATTCGTCGCGAGGTGCTTTGGCAACCCGCACCCTTTATCTTCTACTTCAATGATGATTTCATTACCAAAGTCACTGATTGAAACTTCAATAGCTCGACGCATTGGAGCAATTTGCCCCTCTTGCTTAATCGCCGTCATAGTGGCATCAAAGGCATTATCAATCAGGTTACCAAGAATGGTGACAACGTCATCCGCGTTCAGCCAGCTAGGCAGCGCTTCCAGTCTTGAGCCTTCTTCGACTTTAAGCTCTAAACCAATTTCTCTTGCACGCTCCGTTTTCCCGAGGAGCATACCTGCGATGAGCGGGTCTTTAACAGTTTCACGCAAGAACTCGATCAGACTTTGGTAGTGCGCCGTTTCTTGACCAATCAATTGTTGAACAGAGTCCAGCTCGCCCATTTGAATCAAACCACTGATGGTATTGAGCTTATTTTGATGTTCATGGGTTTGCGAACGAAGTAAGTCTGCGTACTCTTTTGTTTGAGAAAGTTGATCGGTTAAATCGTTGATTTCATCTCGCAATCGGAAACTGGATACCGCACCAACCACTTCACCCGCCACGATAATTGGGCTCCGGTTAGCAACAATTCGCTTATTGTTCAGGTACAGCTCAACATCGTGGTCGGTGTCACCAGTGGATAACAGTTGCTCCAAGTCACTGCCGGCCAATACATCAGAAAGGCGCTGTTGGTTGAGTGCAGACTCCCTATCAATAGACAAGATATCGCAGGCACTCTTATTAATAGAACGCAAAATACCGTGCTTATCGATACTTAAAATGCCCTCTTTCACGGTACTCATGGTGACATCAAGCTCTACGTATAAGCGGCCAATTTCTTCTGGCTCAAAACCCAAAATAGCGCGTTGAAAACGACGAGACACATAGCTTGATATCACCGCATTGACGGCAACCACCAGCAAGGCCATCACAATCAAAAAGGCTAAGTAAGGTTCAATTCGATCTTGTAACGAATCTAAGAGGTAACCAACCGACACCACACCAATCACATTACCATCTTGATCTTTGACGGCAGATTTACCACGGACGGAGAAGCCAAGCGACCCTTTGGCCGTCGACACATAAGACTCCCCCAACACCAAAGCCTTTTGGTTGTCACCACCACGCATTGGTTTACCGAGCCTGTCATCATAAGGGTGAATCAGGCGAATACCTTTGTCATCTCCCACAACGACAAACGCCGCGCCAATGAGCTGGGCAAGGTTTCGAAATTTAACTTGAGTTTCTTCTGACAAAGTGTAGGCAACGCCGTTAAGATCTATCGCTCCATTTTCTCGAATAATACTGGTGACAAGTGGCGATTCAGATAGAAATTCAGCAACACCTAACGCTTTCAAACCCATCTCTTGCTCTTGAGATTGTTTGATGTAATAAAAACCAGCCGCTGAAAGTATCAAAAGTTCAACAAGGCCAGTGACCGTCATGATAATCAGTAACCTTTTTCGGAAACTGATACTGCTCCATTTCATATTCCACCGTCCCTAGTGTTAGACGATCAATGTTAACACCAAGTTAATAAGATGACCTTTATAGGTGAGTAAATTTGTGACTGTTACTCAACTAAATAATTGAGCAAATTGTCAATTGATAATCCTTGACGAGACTTAGCCCCTCTCAATCGTTCGCTTTTAGAACGAATTAGCTTAAAAACCAAAATAAGCGAATAAATATTGAGCTAGATCACTAAGCTTTTAGGTGTTTTTTAGGTTGTTCAAAATAAATACAATTATAATAGTTGCATATGAAGAAGTTTATTGTTGCCAAGCCAGAAGTCATGATTTTGAGACCGCGCTTTAAATCAAAATATTGATTAACAAAAAAGCAACAACCCTTCATTCACTGGACGTATCTATAACTAAAAGTTGCACGCTCGTCGTTACGATTGTTGAACAAACAGGTTACCTACCTAACCTCATTCACACATCTCTATTTACGCGACAGGCCAGTAGACAACTCAGAGGTGACTGATAAATCAGCGCCCAATAATAAAACATTGATGAGCAGGAAGTGGAGATCAGTGGCAACGTCCGATAGAAACAGGATAAAAAACATAACGTACAAACATTGTTGAAAAGGAAACCAGGCAATGAAACGCGATAACTTTGGAATTTGTCTTACTAAGACTATGCTGTTCAAACACTTACAATCGACTTTTACTCATGTAAGAGCCTATGAGAAAGACGGAACCTCTCCTCTTGATCTCAAGGTATTGTTAGCGTTCCCGCAAATGTCAGGTAGAGATTTATTACAAACAATGCAAGGATCAAGACAATTAGTGTGGCGCGCCGATCACCATTGTCCTAGCTTTAAATAAGCCACTTCATTTTGTAAGAACACTTCTATACTGAACTTAAAGAGCACGCTTTGTCGTGCTCTTTTCGTTTCAGTGATCTTTGTAGCCCACATCACGTACTTTATTACATTAACTTAACGAGTTATGAGGGTTTCTAATCATGTGAGACAATCATCTCAAGACAAATGACTATCACCCTGTTAGCATTAGAGCTAATACTCTAAATGGTATTTAATGCAGATGACCAAACCAAAACTCCGACACCTTGCGCTCGCCAGTATGCTTCTCGGCACATTTGCTTCGCCAGTTTTCTCTGCCCCGCTCACTTTTTCTGAAGCGTGGCAAATATTGCAAGAGAACAACAACTCACTTGCGGCTCAACAAGCCAACGTTGAACGTTATAAACACCTTCAGAATTCAACCAGCAGCCTTAATCTACCTTCGATCACCTTGGGGGCTAACTACACGCACCTTGATAGTGATGTGACGATTAATGGTGAACAGTTCAAAAATAGCTTAAGTGGCGTGCCAAATTTAGGTGCAGTTGGAGGTATTCTTCAACCCATATTAAGTGGGCTTGGTGGTGTTACCTCAACCATCACCGAACAAGACATCTTCAGCTCTTCCATCCGTGCTATTTGGCCTATCTTTACTGGCGGACGTATTACTGCTGCGCAAACTGCTGCCGAAGGTAAAAGTGAAGAAGCGCAAAGCCAACTGTTGATGGAGAAACAAGCGCGCTACGAAGACTTAAGTAAGTATTACTTCTCGGTGATCTTAGCGGAAGACGTTGCAAAAACACGTCAAGCCGTTGAAGCTGGCTTAACTCAGCATCGTGATTTCGCCATCAAGCTTGAACAACAAGGGCAAATCGCACGAGTAGAACGCCTGCAGGCGGATGCTTCTTTAGATAAAGCCGTTGTTGAACGCACCAAAGCGCAGAACGACCTTAAGATTGCTCAGTTAGCGCTGACTCAGATCCTTGGCCAGAGCCAAAGTGTCGAGCCTTCAGAACAACTGTTTATCAATAAGAACTTGCCTCATATGGACGTGTTCATTGACCAAACTCTCATGACCTACCCTGGCCTTAAGATTCTTGATGCAAAAGAGAAACAAGCAAGCAGCTTAATCAAGGCTGAGAAAGGTAAATACTACCCAGAGGTATACCTTTACGGTGACTACAGCCTGTACGAAGATGACTCGCTAGCCAGCGAAATGAAACCCGATTGGTTAGTGGGTATTGGTGTGAATGTGCCGCTACTAGACACGTCAGGTCGTTCCGACAAAGTCGCAGCCGCTCATAGCGCCGTGTCTCAAGTCCAGTTCCTTAAGTCGCAAGCCAAGCAAGACTTAACCGTTTTGGTACAAAAGACCTATCTTGAAGCGAACCAAGCCATTGAAGAAGTTCAAGGCCTCAACTCAAGCCTGTCTTTAGCTCAAGAAAACCTTTCACTTCGTAAAAAAGCCTTCACTCAAGGGTTATCAAATTCGTTAGAAGTGGTTGATGCTGAGCTTTATCTTGCAAGCATTAAAACCCAGCAATCTGCTGCGCGATTCAAATATCTAATCTCTCTGAATAAACTATTAGCGCTAACTAGCGAAATGAATGCTTACTCGAGTTACTTAACCTCCTCTGTTCCGTCTGATTTCAACTCAAAAACAGACACCGCTAGCCAGTCAAAAGGATAATTCATGAAACCTATTAAGCCACTTATTCTCTCTCTGGTTGGCATCGGCATTATTGGCTGGGTTGGGTACAGTTTTTACCAAGCTTATCAACCTCAGCCTGTAAAGCTTCAAGGTCAAATCGATGCCCAGCAATACAGCATCTCATCGAAAGTGCCAGGCAGAGTTGATGAAATATTCGTGCGTAAAGGTGATTCGGTTGAAAAAGGCGAATTGATCTTTTCTCTTCTTAGCCCTGAGATTGATGCGAAGCTAGAACAAGCAAAGGCAGGTCAAAAAGCCGCTGGCGCATTAGCACAACAAGCAGAGAATGGTGCGCGCACTCAACAGATCCAAGCGGCTAAAGACCAATGGTTGAAAGCAAAAGCCGCAGCCGATCTCATGGACAAAACTTACCAACGTGTAAACAACCTTTACAACGATGGTGTGGTTGCCGAGCAAAAGCGTGATGAAGCCAAAACTCAGTGGCAAGCGGCGAAGTACACCGAAAGTGCTGCGTTCCAGATGTATCAATTAGCGCAAGAAGGTGCTCGTGACGAAACTAAAGTGGCAGCCGCTCAAAAAGCGGTAATGGCAGCGGGTGCGGTAGCGGAAGTTGAAGCTTACGCAAAAGACACCCAAATCCACAGCTGGTTTAATGGCGAAGTATCTCAGGTTCTGTTGAGCAGCGGTGAGCTCGCACCACAAGGCTTCCCTGTCGTGACTGTTATCGACACCAAGGATGCTTGGGCTGTACTCAATGTGCGTGAAGATATGCTTAAGCATTTCGAGAAAGGCAGCCAGTTTGAAGCGTACCTACCGGCTCTGGATAAATCATTAACTTTCCAAGTCACACACATTGCCGTAATGGGTGATTTCGCGACTTGGCGTTCAACAGACGCAGCACAAGGCTTTGACTTACGTACTTTTGAAGTAGAAGCGCACCCTGTTGATACCAACGAAACACTGCGTATGGGCATGAGCCTAGTGGTTGAGCTTTAGGTGACGTATGTCTGCTAACTTTCGATCTATCGGCTCGCAATCTAGAGACTCGCAATCCCCTGAGCATCATAGAGCGAAGAATACCTTGCTTAGGCAGTGGGCGATTGTCCGCAAAGACAAATGGTTGTTGTCTTGCCTAACTTGGATTCCTTTGCTTCTTGCTGCCAGTATCTGGCTGATTTTTTCGCAAGGGATCGCTCGTGACTTACCGGTTGCCGTTGTCGACCTTGAGCACAGTCAAATCTCGCAACAGTTCACTCGTCTTGTTGATGCATCACCAACGCTGCAAGTCACTCAGAAATACAGCTCGGCGAGTGATGCGGCGAAAGCGATGATCGAACGAGATATCTATGGTTACGTTGTGATACCAAGGCACTTCGACCGAGACCTTCTACTCGGTTTGAACCCGCAAGTGTCTGTGTTCTATAACAGCCAATTTATCTTGATCGGTAAGCTGGTGAACTCTGCATTGCTACAAGCTCAAGGTACGTTTAACGCGCAACTTGAAGTGGTTAAACAGCTGTCACACGGTGATACCACAGTCCAGTCAGCATTAGCCCAAGCAGTAACAGTGCAAAGCCAGATCACGCCATTGTTCAACAAGAACACCAGCTATGCTCAGTTCTTGGTGTCTGCGGTTATTCCTGCGCTATGGCAGATCATGATTGTGGTGGGCACGATATTGATTTTAACGGCGAACGTTAGGGCTCGTGGCCTTCATGCTTGGTTATCCAACGCCCCTATAAAGTCACTAACATCAACATTAACGCCCTACCTTGTCTTGTTTTTGATGTTTGGTATCGCGTTTAGCTTTTGGTTCTATGTGCTCTTAGACTGGCCGTTTAACGGAAGCTTTATGGCATTGACTATTGCCCAACTGCTTACCGTTATCAGTTGTATCATCATGGGTTGTTTGTTTTTCTTCTTAACACTTGATCCAGCAAGGGCGATGAGTTTCGCTGGCGCGTTTACGGCACCAAGTTTTGCGTTCATGGGTATTACCTTTCCAGTAACCGACATGAACACGGCAGCGCAAATTTGGAGAAGCTTGTTACCAGTCAGCCACTACATCGAAGTACAAACAGCACAATCAAGTTATGGCGCGAGTGCGGCACAGTCGCTTATCAGCCTCTCCTCAATGTTGTGGTATGCGATTCCTGCTTTGGTGGTGATGTTGTTGATTAAGAAACACTTGGCGCAATCGGATCTGTCTGCACAAGCGGCTCTAACAGCCCAAGCAGCTCGATCTGCAAACGCAACATCGTCAGTACAAGTAACACAGCAAGAGAAACCAGAACAATCAGCAACACAAGGAGTAAAATGATGAGCTTTACTCAATTGCTCAAACAAGAACTCTTGGCGGTACTGCGCAACCCTGTCGTGCTCCTTACGGTATTCGGCGGCGTTGTCTTCTATTCATTCTTGTATCCATTACCTTACGCGAACCAAATTCCTCAACAGCTCAAAGCCTCGGTTGTGAACTTGGATAAGAGCCAAAGCAGCTACCAATTAGAACGAATGGTCGATGCCACCTCTCAAATCGAGTTAGTACGTCGAGACTCCACCATCGCCGATGCTAAACAAGCCGTACTTAATCAAGAGATTGGCGGATTCCTAGTCATTCCAGAAGACTTCTATAAAGACTTGCTGCTCGGTAAAAGCCCGACGCTTTCTTACGCTGGCGATGCTTCTTACTTCTTAGTTTACGGAACCATTGTTGAAGGGCTCGCTAAGGCAGGTGGCACGTTAGCTGCGCAAGTTAAGGTAAGCCACTTGTTAGTAGAAGGAGTACCTTTAGAATCGGCAGCCAAAGGCTACAGCGCGTTTAGCTTAAACCTAAAACCAACGTTTAATAGCCGCATGGGATACATCGATTACGTAGTTCCAGCCGTTTTTGTGCTGATCCTGCAACAAACCTTAGCCATGGCTTCAGGTTTAGTTAGTGCAACCCAAAACGCGCAATCAACGTTTGGCTATTGGAGTCAAACCTCTCCAGCGAAATTGATTCTTGCTCGTTGTTGTACCTTAGTCGGCATATATTACTTGTTGTCGATGTATTACTTCGGCGCGAGCTTTTCGATGTATGGAATAAATCTGCTCGCCTCAACCACACAGATCTTGACCTTGCTGCTGCCCTTCTTATTGGCCAGTTGTTTGATCGGGATTTTTATCGGTGAGTTGGTGCCAAGAAGAGAATTAGTCACGGTTGTGGTGTTAATCAGTTCAATGCCGCTTATCTTCTCTTCAGGTTTTATTTGGCCAGTTGAGATGATGCCTGAATGGTTAGTACTGCTGTCACAGTTATTCCCGAGTACACCAGCAATCCAAGGTTTCTTAGCGCTTAATCAGATGGGTGCATCTTGGCAAGAAGTAGCCCCTCAATGGACGCTGTTGTGGGGACAAGTTCTACTATGGGGATCGTTACTCGCACTTAAGCTTTACCACAAATCGAGTAAACGTATCATCGGAGCTGTATAACTCTAGTATTTAAACGCCAGAGCTAAAATCTATCATTGCTAAATAATACCAATCACAGTAAATAAGTGCTTAGGAATAGCGCGGGAAAAAGGCTTGAGAGCAAGGCTGCTCTTTTCGACAAGAAGTTTTGATCAGTAGTTATTCTACAATCAAAGATTCTAACGCCGTTATCGAGTATTTTAACCCGCTAGGGTGAACCGTTATTTACTACGATTGGTATCATGCTTAGATGGCGTGTCATCTCGCTATTTAGCAAAACAACATTCAATGTCTTCGAGACAGATACGCTATTGGGTTCAAGTCTTTGCCATCCATGGTGCTGGTTCATTTCTAACAACTAAACACGCTGTTACTGCTCAGGCAAAGCGAAAAGCATTAAATTTAATGCAGACAAATAATTGGTCTCTCACGCGCAGTATTAAACCTCTCGTTTCCCTTTCAATACTCTCCTGACTTTTAATCCCCTCCTCGCTTTTAATCCTCTTTCTCGCTTCTAATCCTCTTTCTCGCTTCTAATCCTCTTCCTCATTTTCAAAAACGAAACTTTAGCTTACTGGCTTTAAGCTGATATCGCGTTGACGACCAAGCTTGAGAAGCGCATGCTTTTATTTCGAGCAGAACCTATTTGGCCGTGAAGTCCACCCCATCATTGGTTCTGTGCAACGTACCCGATTGAACGGCAGGTCACATGAATAAAATTGTAATGTTAGTAATGGGGCTGCTTTTTACCAGTCGATTGTTCGCCAGTATTGTGCCGCACGTTAGTCAACTTGAGCATGATGCACCTATTCTACTTCGCTCTGCATTGATCGTGGGTGTTTCGGCTTATGCCGTCTGGACAGGGTTCAAATACTTCAAAAAGAACAAAGCTTCTAGTTCAGACCAACTCTAGGCGGGGCTGACATGAACTGACTCTTTGCCGACGAACATAACTTTCCGCACTGCATAATTTGGCTTTCGAGGAAATAAAGATTACGTCTGCTTTTCACCCACTGAGCGCGAATTTCAAGCTCCTGACCAATGGCGATTGGATAGTGAAAGCGAGAAGTTAAACTCACCGTCATCGCATTGATATTGTTATGGAACAAGCAATACAACATCGCGCTGTCGTGTAACGCGGTAACAATGCCCCCCTGCATAATACCGTCGTAGCCCTCAGCTTTATCTGTTGGTACAATCTTGGCTACAGATTCATACTTAGCAATAGATTCATACTTACTTAAAGTTTCATGCTTAACTGGCGTTTCATGCTTAGTTAAAGCTTCATACTTAGCTAAGTTCTCGTTATCGCCAACAGCTTCAAAGCAAATCGGGCTATCTGAAAAAAAGCCTTGGCTGCATACTTGGCAGCGGCGATGGTTGTGAGGAATGAAAACCTTCATACTTATCCTTATTCCTTTGTACCCTTAGATTCCTAGAGATTGATATGGCTCGACCAAAAAAACATCGTCAGTTATGTACCCGTGCGGCTTACTCATGTTTTAAGCCTAATGGTGTTCCTATGGACGAGCTTCATAAAGAAGAATTGCTATTAGAAGAGTTAGAAGCCTTACGCTTGGCTGATCAAGAAGGATTGAGCCAGCTTGAAGCCGCCGAGCAGATGCAGGTGTCTCGCCAAACGTTCGGCAACATCATTAAGCGAGCACGTACCAAAGTAGCCAAGTGCATCGTCAACGGCCATGCGTTGGTGATTCAAGGCAGTTAATTCACGTGTTAGCCAGAAGTTATTTAACTCTTGATGCTTAACTTGATGGCTCAGTAATCTGATACAACTTTCGGCTTTGCCCTTCACACACATCCTTGCAATTGCATTCGCGCTCAATGTCTAACTGTGCGAGCCCTCCACAACTGCCTTTGATTGGCTTGCGCGAAAAAATCACGCCTATCGCCATCAGTGTAACGACTCCGACAAACCCCAATAGCGTCAACAAAAAGGTCATTTACTGAACCCTCGAATAGCGCCTAGCTGATTAGGCTGTGCCATTAAAATCGAAGCTTGTTTTTTGTGCACTTTCTCGCCGCACGTTTTATTGCTACACCCACTATTTCGGGACTCGCGACCATAATCGAGGTCGGTTACTTCTTGTAGATTGCTGAAATCCAGAGTGGTAACTTCCGCCTTTGCTTTAGATGCAAAAACGCGAACATCATGATTGAACAAGTGCGACAGCATTTTCTTCCCGATGTGACGAACCACAACAGCTTTCACATCATAAGATTTAACGACGGACATCCATTGCTTCTTCTTATTGCACGGGCTGTCTGACTCAACCAAAGGAATAAGATGCTTTATTTGTTGTTGCTCATCGACAATCGCGATCTGTGGAGAACGGGCAAAATGGTTGCCGACATGAAGGTCACGACAAGGTATTGCGTATAACATGGTAACTTCCTGTTATTGATGATCAGGAATTCAGAATACGCCCCATTACTGGCATATGCCAATAACTATCGTATGAGAAATAAGATTTACAGAATGGATACTTAAGTTAAGAAGTAAATGCTCAAACGATTAGCACTTTGTGTACTTCGTATTTGTCACAAAGCCACATCAACATTCTCACCAATTTAGTCTGAGTATTATTAGTTGGCTTTTGACTGATCGGGCCCTAGCACACCACCTAAACCCAAAATCATAAAAAATACAGTCGTTTTTAACCCGATCTATAAGTTGCGACTGTTTTCCAACTATTTTGCAACAAAACAGAACGACAGTTTTATCAATTGAGAAGCCTACCGGAATTAAATGCAACAAGCTTTATATGCCTAAACAAATCGTTACGTTAAGTCTGTTCATGAAATTTTCAACTCCCATCCTTGGCTAAATCAGACTCAAAGGTTAATAAATGAAACCATACATTCCGAGCGTCACGCTCAGTGTTTTGTTACTTTCTCCGGGATTCTCGAGCGCAGAAAATGTACCTGATTCACATGAATTGCATAATTTTTCAATTCGTTCACAGAGCTCCGGGATTGCCCCACCACCAGAAGAACTCGGTGTCTATGTCGTCAATTCAGGCCCTGGCCTTGATACTGGATGTACATTTTCTTCCGGTGGCCCTCTTATAATATCTTTACCCGTTCCCTTAGTCGTAAGCCCTAAAGCATTAATCAGTGATGGTAGAATTGACCCGAGTAAACTCGCCACCATCCAGCAAAAAGGAGTTATTGGCTCTAGTGCAAGAATCAGCATGCCAGTATTCGACATAGACTCCAATGCAAACGTTACTAACACTGCACCGGAAATTGACATCGTATCATTTAACGGTAAATCGTTAGGTACACTGCAAGGCGCAGATAACCGTTGAACAGATACCAACCTCCAAGTTGATATCGGAGATATCAAGTTTGGTCAAAATAATGAAATTCGTGTCGACATTGATACTGGTAATACTGGAAACAAATGGTGTATGTCTGTCGATTGGGTTTCAATAGAATTCGACATTGCTATCCCAGTTGTCCTTGCGCATGGTATTGCTGCACAATCTGACACGTGGGATGACGCTACCGCTCCTGGAGTGTTATCAGCACTCGATGATTATGGGGTTCGTTACACTCGCTTTTCTGCTGAAAAAAATGGCACAACAGCGACTAACGCAAACATCTTGAACAAAAAAATCCAGGGTTTTCTTGATGAGTTGAAATCCGATAAAGTCCACGTTATTGCGCACAGTAAAGGAGGACTTGATACACAAAACCTCAAAGCGCTCAGCCCTTCCTTTGAAATTAAGTCTCTTTCTACGTTTTCCACTCCTCACCTTGGTAGCGTTGCGGCAGATTTATCTGTGATAAAAATGGATCACTATGCCAACATCTACAGCAACATCGGCACGGATCCCAACAATTACGCGGGCAAGTACATGCGACTACCTGACATCCCTTTCGCTGGTCCTAAAATGCCCGGCATACGTGACCTAACCACAAATACCGCGTCAAACGCAATACAAATGCGTACACGGGGCAATATTCGAAATACCTTTTCTATTGGTGCAGATGCTGATCTCAACCAAGACGGTGTTATACAAAAAGACCCTGATATCGTAGGACTTTTCCCATGGGGATCTCGCTGGGCGGGTGTCACCGCTTGGCAAACTCTCAGAAATTTTAGCTCTGCTACCTATCTCGATACCAAAACGCAATGGATGACATGCCAGGTGTTTATGGTTCACACGCTCATCCAATTACGTCTGTAAGTTACCAAGCTATTCAAACGACACCTCAAGACAATGACGTTGTCGTCACCTTAACAAGTGCTAACCCAAGTTATGCCAAAGCGTTAGGTAACGTATTAGCTAACCACTCAACAATGAAAACAGGCCAAAACGTTGAACATTTTCTACAACAAATTATTTCAATGCGCTAAGGAGTGGCCACTATGAAATTCATCAAACAATTAGTGTTGGTGTTCAGTCTTTTCTGTACCCTCATCACACCGGTGATCGCGAGCAACGCAATACCTGTTGGGATGAGTACAAGCACGACACTATCTCAGCCTGTGACTAGTAACGATAACGAAATAACAATGTTGTTCACTATTGATAAAGCTGACGCATTAAAAACAGAAATCATCGTACCGATTGATAATGCGACTGTTTATTTAGTCAGACCAAACGGACAAATCGCGACATCATCCAATGACGTTCAAGCGAACATCCTCTCAGGTGACACGCAAAATCCGCCACTGCCGGGTAGCTATGTGTTTTTACCTGAAGTAGCCGCCCCTGAATCTGGCGAATGGAAGATCATCGTTGATTTTCCAAACCCCAGTTACAACACGGTAATTATTGCGCAGATTGCTATCCAATCCCCTATTGCGTTTGGCATGGCGATAGCCGCTAACCAATTTGTGCTCGGTGAGCCAGTTCCTGTCTCAGCGTTGCTGACAAACAAAGGTTCTCCCCTTTCAGGAGCCCAAACTCATGCAGTAATCACGGATGAAAATAGAATAGAAACACATCTCAAATTAAAGGATGACGGTGCGGATTTCGATACTCTGGCTAAAGATGGCGTCTATAGCAATATTTTCCAACCAACAACCGAAGGGGAATATCAAATTGATGGCGTGACCTCTGTTCAAGACAACGGGATGACCATCGTTCGTCAAGCAAGCAAAAAGATTCATGTCTTTCCTGCTGATATCGAATTTGCCAGCCACTCACTCGCGCCTTTGTTCTCCTCTGAAGGTTGCTTGATCGCTATCGAACAACGTTTGGAACTTGATGTAAAATCAGCGGGTGATTTTGCTATTCATGGTTATCTCACCGACGGAATTAATGAACTTAACACTAGTAAGCGTATGCAGCTCAAACCCGCAAAGCAGATAATCACTCTACAGTACTCAACAGAAGATATTTTTGAATCTTTTGATTCAGCATCTACATTGACTTCCAATCCGACTATCATCTACACAATCACACATGATGACATAAGAATTTCAGCGCCTAGAATTAAGTTCAAAGAAACGATTGAATTAGCGTCGTTTGAACGTTGTCGAGAGCCTATTGAAATCACGGGAGCCCTACTGACTACGCCCAACATGTCTCAAGATGGAACATACATAGATTCATTAACATTTGAATTTCCTGTGCATGTCACACTTAACGGAACCTACACTGGTTCTGTCAATATCGTTGGAGCAAAAGGCGAATATCTTGAGTTGGTGAGCTTCCAAGAGCCACTGGTTTCCGGCGAAAACACCATCAGATTTAACGTTCTAGGTGGAACGTTTAAGCAAGCTAATGGGCCATATGAACTTAATGCACTGTTAATTTATAGCGGCGTCGATTCCTACCGACAAGGCGTACTCGGACAGACACCAACATACCAAGCGTCTGACTTTAGCCCGCCAGTAAATGTTACGTTGCCATCAAATTTATTAGGCCTCGAAAGACAGAACTGGCAAGCTATTCCGGCTTCAGAGATCATTGAGCATCGTGTCGGAGGTTACCTGAGAGCAGGAGCCGCAATCCCTTACGACTACGAAACGTTAGCAAGTTTTGATTTAAGTTCAGTTCGCGGACAAATTAAGCAGGCAACGCTGATTGTTAATTTCGGAGAATCAAGCCTCCAGTACCCATTCAATAATGTAGGTGCATATGTCGTAAATCGAACTTGGTCTCCAAGCACATTAAGTTACGACACATTCTGTGAATCTTTTATAGTATGCCCAGCGTGGAGTAATCGATTAACAACATTCAACAACGTAAAAGCGGGACAATCTTTAGATTTCACAAGTTCCAAACTATTAGAGGTGTTAAATGAGAAGAGAGAGTCAGGGCTAAATAAACTTGATATAGTACTTACCTCTTCTCCTTATGAAAGAAGTTTTTTCATCGGTGTTAAGCAAGTGTCATTGTTCATCGAATACTGAACAAACCCTAACTAAAACACAATATACGCAAAGCCTGAAGTCGCCTCACCTTCGGGCTTTTTCATGATCTCTAAACAAAAAAGTTTCGATAGTCTACCTGCTTTTAGCATCTTTTCTGGCTTAGTCTCAGATCTCAAAACATCATTTAGCACCCGTTTAAATAACAACTGACTCTGGCATGAACAAGCGCATTCAGTATTATTGATTTACAAAAGAGGATTGAAACCGCTAAGACAAACCAGCGTGAAGCGATATAATGCGCCTCAACAAAGAACTACAAAGTAGCCACACATGCCTAAAGATCCCGGTTTCACCACAGAATACACCCTCGACAAAACGTTTTTTGCAGAGTGTTATGATCAAACTAGCCTTCCGACTCAATTTCCAAAAGCCTATTTGAAAGGAATATTGTTTCTTGTTTTTGGTGTGGTTCTACTGGAGTTTGAACTATTACCTAACGGTTACGTTGGTTGGTTCTTTATTGTTTTGAGTGTGATTGAAGCGTTCAGTGTATATTGCAAGAGAACCTGGTGGTTATGGCGACAAAAAATCAGCTCAGGTGCTGGTAGCAAAGTGGTCTTTACAGGGGATACTGATGGTGTGAGTTATAAAAACCGCAAAACCACCAATACTATTGCTTGGCGTGACATCGACCAACTTGAACAGACCAATCTCGGCCTTATCCTTCATATTGGAAAACAGCGTCAATATGTGAGTAAATCTTGTTTAAGCGATGAAGCCATTGCCTTCATGATTGAACAACACGAAGTTTCATAAACTTCGTAAGCTTCGTAAGCTTCGTAAGCTTCGCAAAAAAATATCATCTATAAATGCCTGCTGACTTAGCAGGCATTTTTCTATCATCTAAATGCGCCCAGCGTTTAGGGAATCAAGCTCTACTTGCAAGCCATCCTTCCAACACCGAAAATCATCAAACTATCGACCCAAGAAACTTTAGAGTTCGGTCAACAATAAGTCTCAGTCAGTACTTTCTTTTCAGTGGTACTGATTTATTGAAAATGGTCGAAAAACACATATTCATATAAGTAAGGCGTCGCACTCGTGAAGCCTTACCTTTGTCCATCCATTGCACTGAGTCAGTGCCACCTCGTTTCCGCGCCTAAGCCATAGAGTTAATCGCTTGGCTCAACATTTATAAACCAGTCTTGGTTGCGCCAGCATTGTGAGATGCCCTAGGTCTCATTGTCGTAAATTCGGTTTTTGACATCCCGAAATTTCCTTTATTTTCAAAGCCATTTTGTTATATTCATGTGAAACATTACTAATATAAGAAATGGCTTAAATGATAAAGCAAAGTTGTACTTTTTTAACGTCACTGTCGCTGCTGCTATCAGCTAACACTTTTGCATACGATCTTGAGATAGAAGCTTTTGAAGGCGAAGAACTCACACTTTTAAAGAACGCAGAAACGTCTAGCGACAACGAATTGCTAATGCAGGCTGCTAACCTTTTAATTGAAGATTCAATGTATGAAGAGAACTTACAACGCGGATATCAGTACATGAATCAAGTCGCGGAATCTGGCGAGGTAAAAGCGATGATTACCTTGGCAGATAATTATTACTACGAAGAGCAATACGAAAAAGCACTGGCTTGGTACCATCAAGCTGAAACCAGCAAAGACCCTTATGTGCTCTACTCATTAGGCGTAATGTATTTTGATGGTGAAGGTACACCTGTCGACCTGAAGAAAGGCAACGACTATTACCTAGCTTCTGCAAAAGCGGGTTATTCTGACGCTATGTATCAACTCGCGTTTTCATACGATGAAGGTCAAGGCGTCGCTCAAGACTTCTCCAAATCTGCGTATTGGTTTGAGCAATCTGCAAACTTAGGCGACGCAAGTGCCATGTACAACTTGGGTATTTCTTACCTAAATGGACAAGGTGTTGAAAAGAGTTGCTCTAAAGCGATGCAATTATTTAGCAACGCCATTGAAGAAGATGAACATACACTTTCTTATGTGAAGATGGGTGATATTTACTCTTCTACTCGATACAAAAAACCGTGTGGTTTCAAAACGACAGACGCAAAAAAAGCATTAGAGTATTACACTCGCGCCGCAATGCAGGGCAACGATTATGGTCAATATTCCGTTGGTTACGCCTACCGTAATGGTCACGGTACATGGAGCGATTTTGTTAAAGCGCTAGCATGGTTTGAAGTCGCACAGGAATACGGAAACTCGGATGCAGAGAAAGAGATAATCGACGTGAAACAGTACATGTCGAAAGAAAACATTGCCGCAGCTGCGCAGCTTAAAGACTCTTTAATCGAAGATATCTGGTAAGGATAGTAACGACTCTAATTGTCATGGACTAGAACACTTCTATCCAATTACCCGTTAGAGATCGGTTTATTGTAACAGCCTCAAAACTAAGGCCTCACACACACGAGGCCTTAGTTTTATCTATCGAAAGGTTGTCCCCCGACTCCACCAACTTAGCCGCTTTCATCAACTTTTCATTAAACTGCTTTGGTTGCTCTAGCATATGGACATAGCCTGAACCTTCAACGTAGCTAGTAATCAATGGCCTTGACAGAGATTAGTAGGATGAAAACTTTGAAAAGGTACTGCATAACGTGCCGACACATCATAGCGTCCAGACAAATGCTGAGTGACTAAATACTGACGTTGCTCCTCATTATAAAAGTGTTGTGTTGCTTCTAGTTCAATAGCATCTCCATCCCCAGCACAAATGAAATAGTCGTCGTCCATATCTCGAAATGCTATTGGGGTTTCATCTACCAATCCATATCTATCGGTCATCTTTCTTGACCTCCAAATATCTTTAAATGTACCTAGCTCAAAGCGTTTTAAATTTCGCCATTGTACGAACATATAAGTGTCTTGCGAGGGAATCGATGGAATGTCATTCATTGCCTCGTTCGGGCTTTTACAAGTATCAAACAAAACCACAGCATTGTTCTCAACTCTAAATGGTAATCTATCTTCATCTTGTATATAAGAATCCACGTTCCTTTTGAACCAAGAATCACCCTCTGGGCTGAGATAGAAAGAAGGAGACTTTAGGTAAGACCCAAATTCGTCAGTTTTACTTGCGTCAACAATTTCATAAACAGGATTATCATGAAGTGAGTCATAGCTCGCACTATAATCGAACTCAATTTTAAACAAAAAATCTTCCATCTCGGGTTTAGTAAGAGACGTGAAAGCCTTATCGACGGAGGCTTTAAGTTTTTCAATAGATTTAGGATGAGTGAGGTAAATAGGAATGAGTCCGTGTCCAGTAATGTCTAATTTACTCGGTGCTATCGTGGTGTTGGGAGGCGGAACACTGCCTATCCCTGTAAAGTTAAGCAAGTTAATCACAAGGTCTGAGGCGGATAAAATATAATCACTGTCTGGGCTAAGGGTTGGAGAAGCGGGGGCGATGTGAACGACGCGAATGTTATCGGCACTGTAACCGTATTGAGATGTAACATGCTTGTACGATTCGTTTACCCACAAGTTCCCTTGTGAATGCGCGATGTAAATGAGCTTTTTTCCTTTCCACGTAAGAGAGTCATTTAAAAGATGATGCTGCATTCTAGTTTGGCTGGTTTCGGGGGCATCAACAAGTGAGGCTAGTTCTTTTAAAAATGTCGTGATGGTTGCATTGATGGTTTGGTTTGTGAAGTCGAGAACAAACCCAGCAAACCAAGTAAAAGTGGCGCTGATTTTTTGGATGATAGCGCTTTTTTGCCGACCGCTCACAATGTCCCAAAAGGCCTCCCACCGGTCGAATTGTTTCTGCTCTAACTCGTAAGTTCTTTGGTCAAAGGTTTCAGCAAAATCAGCTAGTACGTTAAGGCCACTTCCGTCAATATAAGAATCGTTGTAGAAAAGCTGGTAATCGACAGACTCACCGTTGTATTGGTTGATATCTATAGTGGATTCTATTTTAAATCTCCCTTGTTCGGCTTGCTTTTTGGTTGTTGCAACACCGTTAAAAAAACCGATGGTGTAACCTTCAATTTTGCATGAGTTGGCGATTGCATTGAATGGCAGTGAAGCCGCAATCATGAGTAATATTGTTGGCTTATTCACAGTACTGTGCCTCTGCTTTTAGAGAGGTACTTACGGAACCATCTAATAGGTGGTTATAAGCCAAGTAAGTCATAGTGCGGGCTTTTGTATTGTAAGTGAGTACATCAACGGTTCTTCCTGTATTTATATTGTCATCAACATCAATACCAACAAATTTCTTACAAGCGAGAATTTTGTTATATTTATGGCTAATCGCTAGTGCCTTTTTTATATTGGCGTTATTCTTTTCACTCCAGTCGTGATAAAGACTTTCTTGTGCCTGCCGAGCTTCTTGTTTTAAGGATTTTCGGACTGGCTCGGTCACTTCTAGCGCATCAATAAACGCCTCAATGTCGTCGCGGATACCGTCTTTGTTTGCATCCGCACCAGTAAGAGAGTCACTACGGTCAAGCATGGGTTCAAAACGCTCATATAGCAGCCTAAACTGATCATCAATTGTCTCTTGTGCCTTTAATTCCGCAACTAGCTCAGGTGTTTTCTCGATGTGAGATATGACACTCGGTTGTTCCACTACAGCAGCGTTTGGCTCATTCGATTCTTTGCACCCCACAATTAACATCACTGCTAACGTGTAGACTAACCCATTTTTCATTTTTGTTTCCCCTAGTATTTCAAATAGTTACCAGAGAATACGGACAAATTAACTCACTGAATAATAAAGAGTTTGCATAGGGACATAACAAACAAAAATAGAAAGTTAGATGTTGTTACCCTCCGCCTTTTCTGTGTTTCAAAAGAGGGTAAAAATATCAATTAGGGGGGAGGTTTGAACGGGTGACTAGCTTATTCACAGTATTTCTCCTCAGCAGGAAGGAGTGTACTTACAGATCCATCTTGTAAATGATTATAAGCTAAGTACGCCATAGTACGGGCTTTGGTGTTGTAGGTGAGAGATGTGATTGTGTTGGAGGTGTTTATCCTGTCATCCACATCAATACCAACAAATTCCTTACAAGCAATGACTTTGCCGTATTTATCTGAAATATATAGAGCTTTTTTGATATTAGCGTCGGTCTTTTGTGAAAAATCGTGATAGAGGTTTTCTTGTGTGTAATGGGCATTTTGCTTTAAGGCTTTTCGGACTGGCTCGGTCACTTCTAACGCATCGATAAATGCCTCAATGTCGTCGCGGATACCATCATTGTTTGCATCAGTACCAGTAAGAGAATCGCTGCGGTCGAGCATGGGTTCAAAACGCTCATATAGCAGCCTAAACTGGTCATCGATTGTCGGTTGTGCCTTTAACTCTGCGGTTAGTTCAGGTGTTTTCTCTATGTTTGATATGACAATCGGTTGTTCCACTCCATTTTCAATTGCCTTATTAGATCCTTTACATCCTACAATTAACATCACCGATAAAGTGCAAACTAACAAATTTTTCATTTTTGTTTCCCTAGTATTTCAAATAGATACCAGAGAATACGGACAAATTAACTCACTGAATAATAAAGAGTTTGCATAGGGGTATAACAAACAAAAATAGGAAATTAGATGTTGTTACCCTCCGCCTTTTCTGTGTTTCAAAAGAGGGTTAAAATATCAATTAAGGGGGAGATTTGAACGGGGTGACTAGCTTATTCACAGTACTGTGCCTCTGCTTTTAGAGAGGTACTTACGGAACCATCTAATAGGTGGCTATAAGCAAGGTAGGCCATGGTGCGTGCTTTGGTGTTGTAGGTGAGAGCTCTAGTGGTTTTTCCTGTATTTGTTCTATCTCTGACTGGAATGCCAACAAACTTCTTACAGGCGATAACTTTGTTATATTTATTACCCATCGCCATTGCCTTGTCGATATTGGCTTTAGTCTTTTTCGAGAAGTCGTGGTACAGGTTTTCTTGTGAGTAGCGAGCGTTTTGTTTTAAGGATTTTCGGACTGGCTCGGTCACTTCTAGCGCATTAATAAACGCCTCAATGTCGTCGCGGATACCATCGTTGTTTGCATCCGTACCAGTAAGAGAGTCACTGCGGTCAAGCATGGGTTCAAAACGCTCATAAAGCAGCCTAAGTTGATCATCAATTGTCTCTTGTGCCTTTAATTCCGCAACTAGCTCAGGTGTTTTATCTATGTGAGAGATGACACTCGGTTGTTCCACTACAGCAGCGTTTGGCTCATTCGATTCTTTGCACCCCACGATTATCATCACGGCTAATGCGCAGACTAACCCATTTTTCATTTCTGTATCCCCTAGTATTTCAAATAGTTACCAGAGAATACGGACAAATTAACTCACTGAATAATAAAGAGTTTGCATAGGGGTATAACAAACAAAAATAGGAAATTAGATGTTGTTACCCTCCGCCTTTTCTGTGTTTCAAAAGAGGGTTAAAATATCAATTAAGGGGGAGGTTTGAACGGGTGACTAGCTTATTCACAGAATTTTGCCTCCGCAGCAAGGAGCGTACTTACGGAACCATTTAATAGGTGATTGTAAGCCAAGTAAGTCATAGTGCGGGCTTTGGTATTGTAAGTGAGCGCATCAACGGTTCTTCCTGTATTGGTTATATCTCTTACAGGAATACCAACAAACTCTTTACAAGCGAGTACTTTGTCGTATTTGTATGAAATGTCGAGTGCTTTTCTGATGTTCGCATCGGTCTTTGCATTCCAGTCGTGATAAAGACTTTCTTGTGCCTGCCGAGCCTCTTGTTTTAAGGCTTTTCGGACTGGCTCGGTCACTTCTAACGCATCGATAAACGCCTCAATGTCATCGCGGATACCATCATTGTTTGCATCCGTACCAGTAAGAGAGTCGCTGCGGTCAAGCATGGGTTCAAAACGCTCATATAGAAGCCTAAGTTGATCATCAATTGTTTCTTGTGCCTTTAATTCCGCGACTAGCTCAGGTGTTTTCTCTATGTGAGAGATGACACTCGGTTGTTCCACTACAGCAGCGTTTGGCTCATTCGATTCTTTGCACCCCACAATTAACATCACTGCTAACGTGTAGACTAACCCATTTTTCATTTCTGTACCCCCTAGCATTTCAAATAGTTACCAGAGAATACGGACAAATTAACTCACTGAATAATAAAGAGTTTGCATAGGGGCATAACAAACAAAAATAGGAAGTTAGATGTTCTTACCCTCCGCCATTTCTGTGCTTCAAAAAAGGGGGGAAATATCAATTAAGGGGGAGATCTGAACGGGGTGACTAGCTTATTCACAGTACTGTGCCTCTGCTTTTAGAGAGGTACTTACGGAACCATCTAATAGGTGGCTATAAGCAAGGTAGGCCATGGTGCGTGCTTTGGTGTTGTAGGTGAGAGCTCTAGTGGTTTTTCCTGTATTTGTTCTATCTCTGACTGGAATGCCAACAAACTTCTTACAGGCGATAACTTTGTTATATTTATTACCCATCGCCATTGCCTTGTCGATATTGGCTTTAGTCTTTTTCGAGAAGTCGTGGTACAGGTTTTCTTGTGAGTAGCGAGCGTTTTGTTTTAAGGATTTTCGGACTGGCTCGGTCACTTCTAGCGCATTAATAAACGCCTCAATGTCGTCGCGGATACCATCGTTGTTTGCATCCGTACCAGTAAGAGAGTCACTGCGGTCAAGCATGGGTTCAAAACGCTCATAAAGCAGCCTAAGTTGATCATCAATTGTCTCTTGTGCCTTTAATTCCGCAACTAGCTCAGGTGTTTTATCTATGTGAGAGATGACACTCGGTTGTTCCACTACAGCAGCGTTTGGCTCATTCGATTCTTTGCACCCCACGATTATCATCACGGCTAATGCGCAGACTAACCCATTTTTCATTTCTGTATCCCCTAGTATTTCAAATAGTTACCAGAGAATACGGACAAATTAACTCACTGAATAATAAAGAGTTTGCATAGGGACATAACAAACAAAAATAGAAAGTTAGATGTTGTTACCCTCCGCCTTTTCTGTGTTTCAAAAAAGGGGGAAAATATCAATTAAGGGGGAGATTTGAACGGGGGGTTGGCAGTATATTATCACGAGCTTCTGGCCAAGCTATTTCGCTCGCTAAACAACACATAAAAAAGGCCTCGCACACGCGAGGCCTTAGTTTTATCTACAGAGCAGCTTATTCGCAACCCATTATTCAATTAACCAATCAACCGCTCTAAACCAACTGAATCACTCTCAGTCCATGCGGGTAATGAAGGTTTGTTCGTCATCGACAAAAGCCACATAGTCGCCGTGATAAATAAACACCCGACCTCGCCCTTCCACTATGCACGCAAGCTGTGGGTTCAAATCTTCGTCAAGATTTTCACTTTGATACGTTCCGGTATCAGTGATCACACCGCGGAGTTTAGGTAAAAATCCATAGCTGCGCTTGGCTTGATCAATCAGGCTCAATTCGCTGGCGGTCGAGAAGTAAGATGGGATTGGGCCTGCATCTTCGATAAACATAGTTTTCAGTTCATCAAAAGCTGTAATCACCAGCCAGTCGATGCCGTTAACGTGATGGATAAACATTGTCTATAAATACCTAGATTCTCGATAATTCTGATGCGGGGATTCTATCACTATCAGAGGCGATTTGCGGCAGAACCCTATTTTCTTTTATCTTCCTGTTTTTAAGAGAATGCATAGCTGATCTTCATCGCGAGTTGGACGTATAGGCTCCTTAAAAGGAAGGAAAACTATGGCCAACGTCTACGTCAGCATCGGAAGCAACATTAACCGCGAACACCACGTCACAGAATCTCTCAAAGCATTGAATGACCGCTTTGCACCGTTGCACATTTCTAATTTCTACGATTGCGAGCCTGTCGGCTTCGAGGGGGACAACTTCCTAAACCTTGTCGTTGGGTTTGAATGTGACCTCCCTGTCGATGAACTGGTTCAGGTTCTACATCAAATCGAAGCAGAGAATGATCGCAAGCGTCAAACCAAAACCTATGCTTCACGCACAATGGATATAGACATCCTTCTTTATGGTAATCAAGTGGGCGTTATCGATGGCGTAGAGCTGCCTAGAGGCGAAATCACCGAGTACGCATTTGTACTCAGGCCGTTAGTCGATGTTGCCGCGCAAGAACGCCACCCCACTCTAGACATCTCATTTCAGCAGCTCTGGGAAAACTTCGATCAGTTGAGCCAGAAAACCGAACCCATCCCGTTCGAGCTCAGTTTCACTTAGCCCGTACATGACTGAAAAAAGAACGACTGCAACAAGAACAACTGCGAAAGGAACGACTGAACTCTTAATCGCCTGAACTTCACTGATCTTTTCTTAAAACAAGCACGTAACTGACTTCACTTTCTAAGGAATGGACACTGTTATGAATCACAACGCCATTATTACCATTACAAACCTGAGACTAAGAACCTTCATCGGCTTCAACGAAGAAGAAAAGTCTAAGCAGCAAGACATCGTTATCAATGCAGAGATCCACTACCCCGCTAACAACCTTTGTCTCTCAGATGATGTGGACAACGCGCTTAACTACAAAAACATCTGCAAGAAGATCATTCAACATGTCGAATCCGGAAGGTTTCTGCTTTTGGAAAAGCTAACCAGTGACGTTCTCGGCATTTGTATCGATCATCCATGGGTAAAATACGCTCAAGTGAGAATCGACAAGCCTCATGCGCTACGTTTTGCTGACTCTGTTTCGCTCACTCTGAGCTATGAAGCAGACAACGACAATAATTCATAAGGAGTGCGTCATGCTGAACACAGAAGCCGAAAAAGTAAGAGAAGCTTTGCTCGCAAGAGGACTTGAAACTCCAATGACACCGAGCGAAATGAATCCCAACCAGAAGTACAACCGCATCAAAGGACTGCTGACGGAAGTGGTCAGTACGCTTGGGCTGGATTTAACCGATGACAGCCTTGCTGAAACACCTCATCGCATTGCAAAGATGTACGTCCATGAGATATTTTCAGGGCTCGATTACGATAACTTCCCGAAAATCAGTGTTATAGAAAACAAAATGTCGGTTGATGAAATGGTCAAGGTATCGGATATCGATTTAACGTCGACGTGCGAACACCACTTCATTACCATCGATGGCTTAGCGGAAGTGGCTTATATACCTGAAAACAGGATTCTTGGGCTGTCTAAAATAAACCGTATCGTTCGATTCTTTGCTCAGCGTCCTCAGGTACAAGAACGCCTTACTCAGCAAATCCTAGTCGCGATACAGACTCTAGTAGAGACAGAAAACGTGGCCGTGACGATTAAAGCCACGCACTATTGCGTTAAATCCAGAGGCGTCATGGATGCAAACTCTGAAACCTCAACGACCGCTCTCGGTGGTATTTTCAAAACTAACCCTCAAACCAGAGCTGAGTTTCTACGATGAGTGAAACGATACTAATAACCGGCGTGGGAAAGCGACTCGGTTTCGCACTGGCGCAGCAACTTTTAGCGGATGGATACGAAGTGGTTGGCACTTACCGCAGCGACTATCCTCAACTGCAACTGTTGCGCGACAGTGGAGCCGATTTGCAGCAAGTCGACTTTTATCAACAAAGCAGCTTAGAGGGCTTTCTTGATTATGTTGGTCAAGAATATAAGACACTCAGAGCCGTCATACACAACGCTTCGGACTGGAAATCTGAGAGCAAGAAAGATCCCAGTGAAAATGCATCACACATCATGCACCAGATGATGACGATTCACGCTACCGTGCCTTATCTGTTCAATTTAACACTCAAAGACCAACTGATATCTGGCGATCAAACTTCAGACATCATCCACATCAGTGACTACGTTGCAGAAAAAGGCAGTAAAAAACACATTGCTTACGCGGCCAGTAAAGCGGCGCTCAACAACCTAACGCTATCGTTTTCAGCGATGCTGGCTCCCAAGGTCAAAGTAAATACCCTCTCTCCAGCCATGATTAAGTTTAATGAGCATGACGATGAGGCATACAAGACCAAAGCGCTGCAGAAAGCTCTGATTCCCACAGAAGCGGGCTTTGAGGAAATAATAGATGGCATCAAGTTTGTGTTGGCCAGTCACTACATGACAGGAAGAACTTTGCACCTTGATGGCGGCAGACATTTGAAGTAATGCGCTTACATTGTCTGCTACCTAAAACTGCTGCTATATAGCGAATGCGGTTAACTAGAAACCGTTATAAGCTAGAAACTGCTATGACCTAGAAACTAGTATAAGACTGAGGAAGGCGAGTCTCTTCATCCCAGCCTAACAACTCAATATTGATCAATGACTTGCGCTTCTCATTACACAGTGAAGCGATATTGATAATAGGAAGCTGGCTACGAAACTGCGCAGTGAGGATGACCTTTTTATTTTCACTCAGGCAGTCTCGGCATTGCACCACAATCGCTTCAGTATTTAGCTGGTGTGCTTTCTCGATAATCTGAATATCAGCGTTCTCTTGATAGCACTCTATCAGCCAAGATACGGCAGCTTCTTCTGAGCTAGTGAGCACGATGACATCTTTTGTTGCCATAAGCTCGTGGAGTTCAAGCTCTTTTAGTTCAGTTTCCATAAATACTCTCATTCAGCAGCAAATACATTAAAGTCGGTTGCCCAGTTTAGCCTGTGCCAAATGGTAGCCTCTGTCTATCATCTCTTGTGAACGATAAAACTCTAAGGTGCCACAGGCATTACGTGGGATCTCAAGCGTAATGTCGGCGGGGTAAGCGGCCAATTTTTGGCGAGCAATGGTCGATTGCATCGCATCAAACGCTTGGTTAGCAATGTCGTAGGCAGCAAAATTGAAGCTCATTTTACTTTTTACACCGCTACCTAGATTATCGATAAAGTGAACAACCTTCTCATGCAGATTGCTCTCTTTTGTTGGTAGCGAAACCGGTATCACTTCCTGTTGAAGCATCTCAGGTTCACCACCTAAGTTCACAGCCAGCGTAAAGTCTGTCTTATCACTAAAGGTAGGCGCAATCGGTACGGGGTTGAGCACTCCTCCATCAATCAGCACTTCACCATTGATGACGTGAGGTGTGAAGAACAGTGGCAAAGAGATAGAAGCGCGAATAGCATCAAACAGAGAACCTGATTGCAACCAAACCTCTTTTTCATCAGCGACATTGGCGGCAACTGCGGTATAAGGGATAGGCAGATCTTCAATTGAAATCTCGCCGATCAATCCACGCAGAGTGTCGATGATCTTGTCCCCTTTGAAGATACCACTCGATTGCCATGAAAAGTCCAACATCATCGCCATATCCGATTGGTCGATACTGGTGACCCACTCTTCAAATTCATCCAACTTACCCGCCGCATAGACACCACCGATAAGTGCGCCAATTGAACAACCAGAGATGGATTTTATCTGATAGCCATGCTCAATTAACCAACGGATGATTCCAACGTGAACCAAGCCTCTTGCGCCACCACTGCCAAGTACCAACGAGATCGTTTTTTCCATCGTACTCATCCTTTAATTCATTAGCTCTTCAAAGCTTTGGGCAAAAATTATATCACTTCGTGTCAGTGTAAGCTGTGTAATGCTTTGAAAACTGCACCACCTGCGTGCCTAAATGTGTCACGGATTGAGATCGGGCAGCTTAAGTTGATTGCTGAAACTCATAGACTTTAGACTACCGCACTAAACTAAAAGTGAGTCATTCCAGCAAGCCTAAGCGCGACTAGGAATCTGCTTTCCGTTAGCGCTTGATACAAAAAAGTCGCCCACTTGAAAGCGAGCGACCTCTTATTATTCATTGTGTTTTTGAGCTCATTCTGTAAGTGAGAACAAAGAATTACAACACGCGTAAGCACTCTTCTGGCGACAAGCTCAAGAGCGTATTGGCGAAGTTGATCTTCTCATCGCGCCATCTCAATGCTGCCTCTCGACCTTCTTGTGCGTGTCTGTCGGCCTCAAAATAGCTTTTTCTTGGAAGTCCGTCTGCTGGCGTCATCACCATAGACTGTTCATTCAAGCGAAGCGTAAATAAGAATTGACCACGTTGTCCGGTTTGCGCTGCTGGGTGATGCAATGTGGTATCACAGCAATAGCGCCTATCACGCAGTGCGCGGCATGTGTACTCAAAAGCATCTTGAGCACCACGTCCAGGGAACGCGGTATAAACACTGATGCCATCACGTTGCAAAGACTGATCACCCGCCGCGAGTTGCACCGCATGTTGGATCATCCTAAAGCCCAGAACCACGCCACCAATGCTGTTCAATCCACTGTATTGAATTGCGCCTTCTAAGCTCAGATGAAGTTTGTCTTCCCCTTCATAGAGAAAGAGATCAGGCGATGCCCAATCGCTCTTTGGAATAAGCAGTTGAGTAATATCCGAGTGTTCCATGTTGGTCTCCGCAACAATGAGTGTGTTTGAGCCCACAAGGTAACGTAATGAGAATTATTATCAATAGTTTTTAACCAAAAACGTTACCCCAGAAAGCACTCATCGATGGACGTTATCTGATGCTTTAACGCCAAGCATTTCTTGTTAGATATTCGTTTATTACCCATAAATTCATCGCCTACCAATAAACAGACACATGCTATCTACAGGGTCTAATACTAGTCGTCCGACTCTACGACTAATGTCTAACTGCCTGAGACTGTTTGTTTTTTTTGGTTTGGTATAAGGTACTAACAACTAAATGTTAATGAGTTTTTAATTATAAGTTGACGCATTGTTTGCGCTTCTGCGTGAGTCAATAACGTTTGTTGGAATAACACGCCTTAGAGTGTGAACGAAAGGAATCAAAATGAGCAGCACTTTAGAGTCGGTACATATACGAACAGATAAGCCTCAAACCAATGAGGATGAACTCACTTATGAACAACAACACAAACCAAGCTCGGAATTTGATTCCCGCGAACAGTATTTAGAGCACGAATTGCAAATCATGGCGCCTAAACGCTGGCGTCCCAATTTGCCTTTTAAAGATTATCGATTCGAAATAGAAGATACCATCCCAGCGATGGCGGCGACCATTGGTAAAATAGTTATGGTGGGCGCGATTGCAGCCACCTTTGCTGGAGCGCTCGGCTTAAACGAAGGCTTCATCTTAGAAAACGTTCGTTATGAACTGCTCATCGCCTCGGTTTTCATTATTCTTTTCTCTGGTTTTTTATTGCCGACCGCTAACCTCGCAGGTACACACGGCCCACTCATCCCTTTAATTCCGATTGTCGTAGCAGCAGGCGGACACCCAATGGCCTTTGGGTTGCTGATTGGCGCTTTTGGCTTAATCTTAGCCATCAGTAAAGGTGGCAGCATGTTGGCTAACCTCTCCAGTAAAGGCGTTTGTGGTGGTTTACTGCTCTACCTTGGCTTTGTTGGCACCGCTTCTCAAGTTAAAAAGCTGTTCGCTTGGGCTGAGGGGATCGGTATGAGCCACATCGCTTTTGTCGTGATCTTTTGCACCATTATTTTATACGCGTTATTGGAACATTTCCGTAAGCGTTGGCTAGCCGTCCCTCTTAGCTGCTTGCTGGGTGGTACGTTAGCGTTTGCCATGGGGGCACCGTTCTCTTTTCAAACCGAGCCAGGTTTACCCAACATGAACCCTATGTATTGGTGGGGAGAAGATACAGGCTGGATGCTAGGCCTGCCGACGATTGAACACTTCATGGTGGTATTGCCGTTTGCTATTTTAGCTGTGGCGATGTGGTCGCCAGATTTCTTAGGGCATCAAGTATTCCAAAAGATCAGCTATCCAGAACGTACCGAGAAAGTACACATGAACATTGACGACACCATGACCACGGCGTCTATTCGTCAAACGTTCGGTTCTCTGCTCGGTGGTACTAACTTTACGTCTTCATGGGGTACTTACATCGTACCGGCGGCAATTGCTAAACGCCCTATTCCTGCGGGCGCGTTGCTCACGGCTCTGTTCTGTATCATCGCCGCTGTGTGGGGCTACCCGATGGATCTCGCTATCTGGCAACCTGTACTGTGTGTAGCACTTATTGTTGGGGTATTTGTTCCATTGCTAGAAGCTGGAATGGAAATGACACGTGAAGGTAAAACCACGCAGTCGGCCGCGATTGTTGTGTTTTCTTCAGCGCTGGTTAACCCTGCATTTGGTTGGGCTCTCACCATGCTGCTGGATAACTTAGGCTTAGTCGGTTGTAAAGAACGTAGCAGTGAACTGAGTAGAATGAGCCGCTGGGTGTTGCCAGGCATTATGTTTATTGTGCTAAGTGGTGTGATGGCGTTGGTTGGCCTTCTACCAGGGATACCAGCGATTATCCCGAGTTTTCGTTAAGCTCGATTAATATTTAGTTTGGGTCGGAACACAAAAAGGCCTCGCACACGCGAGGCCTTAGTTTTATCTATCGAACGGTTACAGCTAATCTTTATCAACGGCAACGCCCTACAACCCTGACTTCAACGCATTCATCAACGCTTTCATCAACGTAGTGTTAAACGGTTCTAGCATCAAAAACCTCCCCCTCTAGCTCCCCCTCAAATCAAGTTGTCCGATCTCTTTAGATATACGTTCGAGGGGGAGAACATTCTTTGGCGCTGAACATATAACAGCGCTTGTCACGATCGATATTCAGCTACTCCCACTCTCCCATTAGCTTTTACCTATACCAACTAGAGATTAGAGATGTAAATGACCAATCTGACACTTACAAAAAATGTAAGTTGTCATCAAACCTTAAGCATTAGAGTAAAAACTCAGCTTAGATAGTTCAAGTTTAAATGTTAGCGTAATGTTACAAGTAAAAACCAAAGGTACGTGACATGCAGCACGTAAAACTCTTAAACCGCAGCACCTTCGCAGGGCTCGCAGCAACATTAGTTGGGAATGGCATTGGGCGATTTGCTTACATAGCTTTGATGCCTGTGCTCATTCAAGGTGGGTGGTTCTCAAGCGAAGACGCCTCCATACTCGGTGCTGCCACACTGATTGGCTATATTTTCGGAGCTCCTGCTTCGAGCTTTTTACAGAGATATTATTCAACAGGCACACTCATACGTGCCTCTCTGTTATTAAGTAGCTTTAGTTATCTTGGTTGTGCCTTAAAGTCTGCCCCCTTTGAATGGTTTTTAACACTTAGAACTATTGCTGGTGTATCCGGTGCGATACTCATGGTACTCGCTCCACCCGTGATCACCAGCCTTCACCCGCAAGAAATGAAAGCAAGAATCAGTGGCGTCGTGTTTTCAGGCATTGGCCTTGGTGCCATGATTTCAGGAACAATCATACCTTTGCTTATCTACCAAAGTGTTGAAAGTGCATGGTTAGGTATGGGAGCGATCGCTTTCCTCGCAACTGTCCTGACGTGGAACACATGGGCTCTTGAAGCTAAACCAAACCATTGCGATAAAAGTCCATCGACGTTCGATGCCTTATCTAAGAATAAGCGCATTAGTATTAGCTGCGTACTTTTAGCCTATAGCTTTAGCGCCATCGGTTATTTACCCCACACTCTCTTTTGGGTCGACTATATTGTTCGAGAGCTAAAAATGAGTTTTGCGAGCGGTGGTTTTTATTGGGCTGTTTTTGGTATAGGAGCAGCGATTGGACCAATAGTGACTGGTATATTAGGTGATAAGTTTGGACTTAAAAAAGCACTATTAGCCGCGTTTATTTGTAAAGCTTCCGGGGTTGCTCTTCCGCTATTAAGCACCAGTGAAACAGCACTTTTTGCTTCATCTTTGTTGGTCGGTATGTTTACGCCTGGTACCGTAACACTGGTATCAACCTACACCTTAGAAATCGTCGGGACTCAGCTCCATACGAGATCTTGGGGAGCAATGACAATGGCTTTTGCTATATCGCAAGGAATAGTCGGCTTCGTTATGGCTCACTACGCCCCTCAACTCACCAGTTATAACCTCTTATTTATGATCAGCGCGAGTGCACTGATTTTGTCGATACTCTGCATCGCATTTACATCAACCAAACAGCAGACATTAAACACTGCTCAAATAAGTTCTTAGCAAAGGAATCGCTCATGAAACTGTATTTAAACGACACCTCTCCATTCTCCAGAGCAGTGCTGGCAACGGCCTATATGTGTGATGCTCCAATGGTTCTTGAATGGGTCGACCCGTGGCAAACACCCAGCACATTGGTCGCCATTAATCCATTTAGCACCATTCCAGTTCTAGAAACCAGTGATGGGGTTGCACTGACCGAGAGTTTAGCGATCTGTGAGTTCCTCATGCAAGCATACCCAACAGAAAAACTAACAGTGACCAAGGCTAGCGACACTCAACGTATGTCGTTATTGGGAGTGAGTAAAACGTTGATGGAAGTGGCCTTTCGGTGCGCAGCACTGAGCCGCTTCGAAGCTGAGCAAAACGTGCTAACGATTAGGGGAAAGGAAGGTATTAAAAGAAGCGTTAAAGCACTTATCGGGCAGTTGAATAACAATGATGATTTGCTTGAACCTGACTTCTCAACATTGTACCTGCACGTCGCATTAGATTACGTATTATTCAGGCATGCGAATTTGCTTTCAGCAGAAGAGCGCGACATCCTCACTACTGCCTTACATAATTCGCCTTTCAAAGACACATTGGCAAAACTTAGCCTAGAGTCGCTTTCAAAAAAGCTTAACTATTGCGAATACAAAAATTCTTAATCACTTTGAACAGTGTTGTGTTGAACGAGTCTAACAAGGCCTCGCACACGCGAAGCCTTAGTTTTACTGAGTTTCAACGAACAAGCAGCGAAGAAATTTACGTTCGTAAAACCAAATCAACTAGAGAGCCATTCATCCAATACTTTGATGAATTTAGGGTTAATGAGATAACCGATAGAGGCATGCGGGTTGCTTTTTCCGTTGCGAATATTGAGGTTATAGATTGGGTGGATGTCTTTCATTCCGCCGGGTATCAGACCCAGTTTGAGCATATCCTTAAAGTCATTTCTAATTTTGCTGTCATGAGAGATAAAATCATCTTCTGCCGATATGTTTACCCATTGCTGAATGTTTAACGGGTACTTCTTCTCATCTTTCAAGCGACTCCCCTTTAGCCTATCTTTGACGTTTTCATCTCCTAACGGTGACCCAAGCGTTAGCAATAAGTTGACCTTCTTATCCGCACCATAGTCATGCCTATACTCTCCGTAATGAGACAACTTCCATAACACGTCATAGCTGATCATCGACCCAAGGCTGTGCGATACAATCATCACATCATCCTGATTATCAAGCGCTTCCTTCAGTTCAACCATTAACCTGTGCCTAACATCGCTGCCAAAATAGGTATCTTCATACCAATAATGCGCCATATCCGGCGCGACCTTCGTTATAAGTGTCTCAGCCACACCCAGCTTTCCAAATAGCGATGAAAAGGTATCTGCTAGCGCCTCTTTTAGAAAACCAATTTTAGACACCTTGTTATACGTTGTTTTATTGAACTGGCTTGTCTTGTACTTTTTGAGTTCAGACAGCGCTTGTTGTCGACTTGCAGGGTCTTCCGTTGGTTTCTCTAACAATGTGTTCGATAGTTCACCGTAATAGACAAACCATTTATCGACATCTTTAAAAGCTTGTAATGAACTTGAGTATCCACAATCTCGCTGCAAGCCATGTTCTATAGCCTCGTACCTGAGTGCTTGAAGGGGAGCTTTATCGGGCTTTTGAGCGCGACCATGAATGAATATTATTTTCTTAGCCATAGCAGGACGTCCTAAACACATAGTTAAAATTATTATCAGTAGAAAGCACCACTAGATTCGGTCAGCCGTTACTAATAACAGTGGTGCTAACTACGTATCTAGGAGTGGTTGATAGACCATTTATATAACTATGAGGCACAAGTTTAAGGACCATAAACGTGTGAACGACGCGATCATTACTCGCACATTGGGAATGAAATTAGCTAGCAAAACCTCCAACTAACAAAAAGACCCCGCATACGCGAGGCCTTAGCTCTATTTATCTAACAGTTACAACTGCCCTACCTCACTGACTTCACTGCTTTCATCAACGTTGTGTTGAACTGCTCAGGTTGTTCTAGCATTGGGAAGTGACCTGAGTCTTCAATGTAGTAAATGCTGTAATCCTTGATGTGTTTATATCGAACAATTTCATCCTGATTTGACGGCTGTTCAGGATTATAAACAACTCCTAGGTTAAAATGCAGAAACGCAAATTAAGAAGTAAGGCGGAGAATGTCACGCAAAAAATTTATGGAATCCTACGGTGCAACGAACCGAAATGCGCGGTATGGGTGGGCTTTTGTTAATCACGAAAAAAAAGTAGTTTATTTTGGTGCGTGGGACGTCAATACAAACCGAGAAAGATCTTTGATTTTTTCTATGGACTGGGAGTTCAACAACGACGGACGTAGAGTTAATGCGTTTGGCGAAGCTCTCGAGTACATCAAGTTGGTTGAAAACGAAGGATATTCATTAAGAACATTTCCAATAATCTGGGATGAAGATAACGACAGTTATGTTGATACAGGCAGTGCCAAGATAAAAGAGTACATAGAAGAAGTCTCTGAGATGTCTCTTGAGGTAATTGGCAGCAATTACTATGCGATTGGAAAGCATAACGTAAAGTATTCAAAAATGCCCTCACCCAACGTAGCACAAGACGTCAACATAATATTCGGTACTACGATCAATAAGACAGAACGTGAAAGTCTAGTTCTCTCGCGTATTGGGCAGGGGCGATTTAGACAAAACGTTATCAGCTCATGGGGGAATGGTGAGTGCTGTGCGCTAACGCTTACAAGCGTACGCGAGATTTTAATTGCATCTCACATAGTGCCTTGGTCCAAATGTGAAAGTGATGAACAGAGACTTGATGGCGCAAATGGCATACTGCTTTGTGCTCATATCGATAAACTTTTTGA
This sequence comes from Vibrio syngnathi, assembly GCF_002119525.1. Taxonomy (NCBI): domain Bacteria; kingdom Pseudomonadati; phylum Pseudomonadota; class Gammaproteobacteria; order Vibrionales; family Vibrionaceae; genus Vibrio; species Vibrio syngnathi. Next base: position 1,793,098 of record NZ_CP017916.1, read on the forward strand.
CGCTCACTTGTTGACCTTCATTAAAAAAGGTTCAAAGTACATATCCCAATTATCACCCAAACTAAATATTTCCTTACTGAAAGGTTTAGGTATTCAAAGCGGAGAAGAACTTTGCGCTGAAGAACTAAGCGAAGTTCATCGTGATCGATTTGAAAAGTATTTAGAAGCACATAACAACGAGTTCAACTTCAAAATTTCGCAAACAAATTAAACTAACGCGACTCGACTACTTAACGTCTCAATACTCCAAAGGGATTCAACTAAACTTGTCGATGAGAACTTCGTAAAGAACAAAAAGGCCCCGCAATCGCGAGGTCTTAGTTTTTCTATCGAACAGTTACAAACTGCCCTCTTTCACTGACTTCACCGCTTTCATCAACGTTGCATTGATTAGTTCTAGTAGAACAAAGCCTCCCCCTCTAGATCCCCCTCAAATGAAGTAAAACGATCTCTTTAGATTAACGTTCGAGGGGGAGAACATTCTTTTTCGCTGGACATATAGCAGCACATGCAGCGACCGGTATTCAGTTCCTCCCTTTTCCCATAACCAAACAAGAGATTGGAGATGTAAACCAAGGGGAGGCTAGGAGGGGATTATCAGCCTATTCTTACGTGCATCTGCCCTAGTCGTTTCGGGAGCTGTACAGCACGTAAAAAGTCTTCACTCACTTGGTTTTGCCAAAGCCTGCTGTCTAAGCTCCAACCGTGAATGAAGATCAGCGCCGTTTCCCCACTCCCACTTTTGCCATACCAATTTGCTCACACTCAGAATAATTACAATGCAGCAATCGACCTCTCAAATATAATATATAAAACAATCATCATATCAATAGCTTTGATATCATAAAGATACATCCATTATACTTTAATTAGGAACAAATCGATGAGCCTCAAAGTTCTTTTAGACGATCAAATAGATAAACTATACGAAGACAACCCAGAGCTAAAATCTGTTAAAAAAAACCAATTCGAAGTTGCTGTTGCCTCATTTGCAAATGTTAAGTCCCTTGGCGGCCTAGAACATGACGATTTAATTGATGGAATTATGGGAGAAGGAGGCGACGAAGGAATTGACCATTGTTACGTTTTCTGCAATGGAATATTAGTGGGCAGTGAGGAACACCCCATAAACAAAGAGAGTAATATTAAAGTAAAATTTTTTCAAACCAAAAAAGAGAATAGCTTCTCCACTGATGGATTTAGGAAGACTAAAGAAGGTATCGAAGAAATTTTTAACCTCGATTTAGGCTTAGCAAAGTTAAGTAAAATTGGAGCGAATAAAGATATACTAGATAAAGCTGAGCTAATAAGAGCCATTTTTAGAAAAGCGAGTAAAGAAAGGGCTCAATTTTCGTGTGAGGTCTATTACGTCACTGCAGCACCGGAGAAGAAAATCTCTGAGAAAATAAAGCACCTTCAAGAAGAAATGAAGGACAACATATTAAAAATTCCATTTGAATTTTTTAACTGGGGAGCACAAGATTTACTCGACTTGACCGAAAGCTATGATGAAACAATTGAAGTATCTTTTATATCTCAACCATTAGAGATTAAAGAAAGAGCAATACCAACTAGCGGATATTCTGGATTTGTTTTGGGTAATGAAATTATAGAGTGTCTACTACACGAGAATGGAGATTTCAAAACACACCTAACCGAAGGAAATGTAAGATATTTTTTAGGTGAAGATGGTAAAATAAACCAATCAATTATTGAAACAATAAATGATGACAAAAAATCAGAAGTATTCTGGGCCATGAACAATGGACTAACCATAATTGCTGATGAAATATCTCCCCTTGGTAGCAACCAGTATGCAATTCTAAACCCACAAATAGTAAACGGATGTCAAACAGTACATTGTTTGTACCATGTTTACAAAGAGTCAGGTACTTTACCATCATCACTAAAGGTCTTTATCAAGTTAGTAAACGCGGAGAACCTTGATGTTCAAACAGATATTATAAGTGCGACCAACTCACAAAACCCTGTAAAGGCAGCAAGTCTCAAAGCCAATGATGATATTCAGCGAAATTTAGAATCCCACCTTAAAAAGTCTCATATATACTATGAACGACGCGAGAACTTCTATAAGCGACAAGGTTATACTGGTAATAAAGTAATTGGTTTACTAAAAATGGCCCAAATAATTCACTCTGTAGTGAACAAAGAATCCGTCATCGCCGCTAACGATACAACAACGCTTTTTGATAGCCCATCTAAATATAATTTACTTTTCAGTAATGAAGCTGACTTTGATATTTATACATTTTCAATCACACTATACCAAAAAATATGGACGCTTAAGAATTCAGATCTAAGAAACAATGAATATGATAGTGAAACAAAGGAAATAATTTCAAAAGGCGGTTTTACACTATTACACATCATGAGTTCAATGATATTAACCGAAGCGCGCTACTCTAATGGAAGTTCTTCAATCAAACCTAATATGATACAGCCGTTTTCAATCAGTACACCTGCTAGAAAAAATGAATTTGTGAAAAGGAAGAAAGATGCACTTAAAAAAATCGAAGATGATGAATACCTAAAATCTGCATACGAGTCAGCGAAGGATATACTATTGACGTGTGCTATTGACTATGAAAAGAGAACGGAAAAATTGAAATCATCTCTTTTCAAATATAGAAATTTCGATAAAGAATATCTAATACCAGAAATTGAGGGGAAGTTTGATTAATATCCTCTCGAAATTAAAACGGGACCTAATCAACGACTAATATGTAATTCGCGATTAATTCAAACTATACATTTCTAAAAAAGGCCTCGCAATGCGAGGCCTTTGGTTTTCTATCTATCAGAAGAGATTAGTCGCGAAGTGCTGCGCCGAATTTCTCTGAGATTGAAGCTACGATAGCATCTACTGAACCAGCGATATCTGCATCTTCAAGTGTGCGCTCTACAGACTGTAGGCTAAGTGCGATTGCTAGGCTCTTCTTACCTTCTTCAACGCCTTGACCAACGTATACGTCGAACAGTTTAGCGCCTGTTAGGAATTCACCACCAGCTGCGATACACGCTTCTACGATGTCGCCAGAAGCAACTGCTTCGTCAACAACTACTGCGATATCACGACGGTTTGCAGGGAACTTAGATACCGCTACTGCTTCTGGAAGCACGCGAGTGTTGATAGCTGCCCATTCGATTTCGAATACGATAGTACGGCCGTTAAGACCAAACTTACGCTCTAGTTCTGGGTGAACAGTACCAATGATACCCACTTCTTTGCCGTTAGCCATAATCGTAGCCGATTGACCTGGGTGAAGTGCTGGGTTGCGCTCTTTTGCTTCAGAAGAAAGAGATTTGAAGCTGTATGCGATTTCGTTTGCAGAAAGCTCAAGAACGGCTTCTAGGTCACCTTTAAGATCGAAGAAATCTACAGTGTTAGTTGCAATGTCCCAGTGCTCTTCGCCACGAGTACCAGAGATAACGCCCGCAAGCATCATTTCTTGGCGCATGCCGTTTTCAGCCGTTGCTTCAGGGATGAAACGTAGGCCTGATTCGAATAGACGAACGCGAGACTGTTGACGCTTCTGGTTGTGAACCACTGTGTTTAGAAGACCTTGGATTAGGCCAAGACGCATTGCTGACATATCCGCAGAGATTGGGAATGGCAGGATTAGCGGCTCAACACCCGGTACAACCAATTTTTGCTGTTCTGGTTCTACGAAGCTGTATGTGATTGCTTCGTGGTAGCCACGGTCTACAAGAAGGTCACGAACGCGCTTAAGCGGTTGGTTAGCTTCTTTGTGGTCATTCATTTTAAGTGCCGCTTTAGGCGCTTGGTTTGGAATGTTATCGTAACCGTAGATACGACCTACTTCTTCAATTAGGTCTTGCTCGATTGCGATATCAAAACGCCAAGATGGAGACGTTGCCGTCCAACCAGCTTCTGTGCTTTCTGTATTTTCAACAACAGTAACGCCACAACCTAGGCGAGTAAGAATTTCCACTACGTCTGTAGATGGGATTTCGTGACCTAGTAGGCTGTCTAGCTTAGCGCGACGTAGAGCAACTACGTTTGCTTTAGGAAGATCAGCTTCAGATTCGCTGCCGTTTACTGGCGCAACTTCACCACCACAGATTTCAACTAGAAGCTGTGTTGCACGCTCCATTGCTGCTGCTTGAAGCGTTGAATCAACACCACGTTCGAAACGTAGAGAAGAATCTGTGTGAAGGCCGTAAGCACGTGCGCGACCACGGATGTGATCCGGTGCGAAGAACGCCGCTTCAAGAAGTACGTCTGTCGTTTCAGTCGTAACACCTGAATCTTGACCGCCAAAGATACCTGCGATTGCTAGTGCTTTGTTTTGGTCTGCGATAACAAGTGTGTTGCTGTTTAGTTCAGCTTCGTTGCCATCTAGAAGTGTTAGCTTTTCGCCCTGCTCTGCTAGACGAACCACGATACCGCCTTCGATCTTAGCAAGATCAAATGCGTGCATTGGTTGGCCTTGCTCTAGCATCACGTAGTTTGTGATGTCTACAACTGGGTCGATTGAACGAATACCACAACGGCGCAGTTTTTCTTGCATCCAGATTGGAGATTCCGCTTTCACGTTTACGTTCTTAACCACACGGCCAAGGTAACGTGGACAAGCATCAGTTGCTTTGATTTCAACAGATACTGTGTCTTCAATGCTTGTTGCAACAGCTTCAACTGTTGGCTCTGTAACGTCTGCGCGGTTTAGTACGCCAACTTCACGAGCAAGGCCACGGATGCTGAAGCAGTCTGCGCGGTTTGCTGTTAGGTCTACGTCGATAGTTACGTCGTTAAGCTCAAGAAGCTCACGAACGTCCATACCTAGCGCTGTGCCTTCTGGCAGCTCAAGGATGCCGTCAGACTCTACGTCGATACCTAGCTCAGAGAAAGAACAAAGCATGCCGTGCGATGGAACGCCACGTAGTTTTGCTTTCTTGATTTTGAAGTCACCAGGAAGTACTGCGCCAACTGTTGCTACTGCTACAGTTAGGCCAAGACGACAGTTAGATGCACCACAAACGATGTCTAAAAGTTCTTTATTACCTTCTGCATCAACAGCGCCGATATCAATTTTAGTTACTTGTAGTTTGTCTGCGTCTGGGTGCTGACCGCACTCAACCACTTTACCTACTTTAACGCCGGTGAATTCACCAGCAACAGGTTCTACATCGTCAACTTCCAAACCAGCCATAGTGATTTGGTGAGCTAGCTCTTCGCTGTTAATTGCAGGTTTAACCCACTCGCGTAGCCAAGATTCACTGAATTTCATAGTTTTGACTGCCCCGGATTACTTGAATTGTTTAAGGAAACGAAGGTCGTTCTCGAAGAACGCACGAAGGTCATTTACGCCGTAACGAAGCATCGTTAGACGCTCTACACCCATACCGAATGCAAAACCAGAGTATTTCTCAGGGTCGATGCCAACAGAGCGAAGTACGTTAGGGTGAACCATGCCACAACCTAGAACTTCTAGCCATTTGCCATCTTTACGTTTCACGTCAACTTCAGCTGAAGGCTCTGTGAACGGGAAGAATGAAGGACGGAAACGCACTTCAACTTCTTCTTCAAAGAAGTTACAAAGGAAATCGTTAAGAATGCCTTTAAGTTGTGCAAAGTTTACGTTCTCATCAACTAACATACCTTCCACTTGGTGGAACATTGGCGTGTGAGTTTGATCGTAGTCGTTACGGTAAACACGACCCGGAGCAATGAAGCGGAATGGCGGTTTGCCGTTTTCCATCGTACGGATTTGAACACCAGAAGTGTGCGTACGTAGCATTAGATCAGGGTTGAAGAAGAAAGTATCGTGATCAGTACGAGCTGGGTGATCGTCTGCGATGTTTAGTGCATCAAAGTTGTGGAATGCATCTTCGATCTCAGGGCCAGACTCAGTGCTAAAGCCAAGCTCACCAAAGAACTGTTCGATACGTTCAACTGTACGAGTCACTGGGTGAAGACCACCGTTCTCAATGCGACGACCTGGTAGGCTCACATCGATAGTTTCTTCAGCTAGTTTCGCTTCAAGCTCTGCACGTTGAAGTGCGTCTTTACGAGCTGCGATCGCTTGTTGAACAGCACCTTTCGCTTTGTTGATCTCTTGACCAGCAGTGCGACGCTCTTCAGGTGGAAGTTTACCTAGGCTTTGTAGTTGAAGAGTGAGTTCACCCTTCTTACCTAAATACTGAACTCGCACTTCATCAAGTGCGACTAACGAATCTGCTGTATCAATAGCAGTCGTTGCATTAGCAATGATCTCTTCTAGATGTTGCATCATTTCCTCATCTACCAGTTGGTAGTGTCCGTATCGGATGATTAGTTTTTTTAGATAGCTACACATAGTAATCAAACACGCTAACAATGCCAAATTGAATCGTTAAAAGAGCAAGTTATTGACTAAAAACACGGCAAATTTAACAGGATATTAATGAGGAGTAAGAAGAAGTGGAACAATTACTGGTTCCACTGCTTAATTTGGAAATGACCTGAACGCTAAATCTGAATCGAACAAACGCTGTTCTTCCCCGCGTTTTTCGCTAAATAGACGGACTCATCGGCGGCTTTAATCAAATCATTCATTGAGCCGAATTCTTCGGTTATTTCAGCGACACCGACACTAATACTGCCAATCCAAACTTGATTACTGGTTTCAACCTCTAATTCAGACACTTGCTGTCGAGCGGTTTCCGCGATGTACATCCCACCTTTAAGGTCAGTATCTGGGCAGATTACCAAGAACTCATCGCCACCTAACCGGCAAACAATATCATCATTACGGAACGTGTTTTTCAGTTCACGCGAGAGGGTTTTTAGCACCAAGTCGCCTGCATCATGACCGCTAGTGTCATTAATGCGCTTGAAGTGGTCGGCATCAATCATAATGCACACCAAAGGCATGCCCAGTTCTTTGGAGTCTTGCCAATGCAGCGCTAACTGTTTAAAAGCACTACGACGGTTATGCAAATTAGTGAGAGAGTCGGTTAATGACAGCTCTTCAAGTCTCTTGTTCGCTCTTTTTAATTCTGCGGTGCGTTCCTCAACTTTATCTTCGAGTAACTGGTTGAAGCGTAACAACTGCTTATTGCGTTCAGAGACTTGCTCAAATAAGCCTTTAAGAGCCGCCAACAAAGGCACAGTCGAAGAGTCTTGCTGCTTTTCTTCCGCTTCAAAGGCTTGCAGAGGTGTCGCGCCCTCTTCTATGGCGGTCATTTGTCGCGCCATGTTTTGGTCGATGCCGAGGATGTGGTAAGCAAGCCAATGAATGAGGAAGTCCAGTAGCTGACGTGCGGACACCTGATCTTCTTCCAAGATGAAAGCTTGCATGCTGTAGATATCTTGCATAAATACACGATGAACTTTGATGTGTTCTTCGATGTGAGAGCGATATAAATTACGAGCTCTCATCAAAGATTCTTCTTCTTTAAAGTGAAACTCGGCATAGCTCGTGAGATCGAGTAAAGCGATGCTAATATCTTCGATTGAGATAGTGTTTTCAGACAGTAAATTGCCATAGTGGTTGATAAAACCGACGAGGTATTGATGTTGTTCATCTACGACACCAATGCCTGTTTCGAAGTATCTATTCCAAGTAAATGAATTCATAAATCCCTTAACGCCCAAATCACACTTGTTTACCGGCAGTTACCAGTAGTCAAAAGCATGCATATGTAGAGGTTATATATACATGTAAAATATAACCATACTACCTGTAGGCCTACCTGATTGCTTGCTCCTTTTATAGAAAGATGACTTCGATCTCTACAAATATAAATTAACACTGGGTTTGGGGCGTTCAATTCAACAAGAACACCCCAATAAACCAACATTAACTTAACTTATTGAAAATACTAAAAGTAATATTCCAACGCCACCTCTATAAAATCGTCTTTGCGGGCGAAGAACAACAAGTCTTCTGGGGTTTCGTTCTCAAACAACCAAGCGTTGAGTCGCCACTTGAGGTTGTTGTTGATGCGGCTTGATGCTTCCAACTTAGCACTGTAGATATCGCTGTTATCTAAGTCTTGAGTGATGCCTGTAAGCACTTCGGTGCCGTCTTCATCGTTCAAGGCGAAACGAGCACCCAGGAAGACATCGTTTTGACCGATGGTTTGGGCGTTGTTGCCTCGGCTGTCATACAGGTATTCAGCAATGAAGCCGATGTCCCAATACGATTCAAGCGCCCCAACCCAGGTGTATTCAAAGCCTGTCGCGACGCCTGTGTGATTGTCGTAACTGTCGCGATAAATGCTTTCCAGCTTCCACAACCAATCGCCAATAATACCTTGTACATCGAGTCCGAAGTGCTGCATTTGCGCGTAATACGGCTTGAGTTCATTGCCCTCTACACGGTAATAAGGGTCGCGATTTGTGCCGCCTAAGTAGCTTAAACCGACATCCCAATCACCGTACATTTGGCTATAGCGCAGCGCTACATCAACGTGCTTTTCTTCTCTCGAAGATTCGTAAAGCGCATCGTCCGATACAGGCACTGTCGACCTTAATCGACCGTCTTCCCCTGCAAAGGTACGCTCGCGAAAATACGGCAGTAACATGGCATCAATGGTTCCCCAGTCTTTTATCGAGGTGAAGTGCACCATTGGCTGACCTAACTTCGATTCACCATCGACCGATTCAATGGCATCGGTTTGGTTTACCACATCGACCAAGTGCGCCGATTCAGTGACACCCCAGAACACCTTGCCGACACCGGCTCGCAGTTCGTAGTCATCCCAATACGTTAGGTACAGAGCTTCACGAACGTCGCCATGGGTGCGCTCATCATCTTCGCTGTCTAGGCGATAAAACGGGGTGAAGGTAAAGCTGCCGTTGCCCTCCTCTTGCTCCCAGTAAAACTCTGGTTGCAACACCAGTGAGCTTTGTCCTTTATCTTGCCCTTGCAAACCGTCACTAAAGAACTGCCTGTGTTCAAGGTTAACTTGCCCTGCTAGCTCCGGGGTGACCGGTTCTGCGAACTCAGAGCTAAAACCAGCTGCCACACATGGCAACGACACTTGCATTAGCCCAACTGTCGCAGCCAAGGTTAAAGATAACTGCGTTCCTGTTAACACAATCCTTTTCATATTCTTGCCTTACTTTGCACGTTTAAGTGTGTTTTTTTGGAAGTCCTTGTCCTTAAGACCGGTCTGGAACGCTAAATCTGTCGTGGTTAATACGGTGCTTTTACCTGTTTGGTGGTTTTGCATCGACATAGTGTGCGCGCGCCAGTATTGGTTTAGGTATTGTTTGTAATCTTGGAACGAGAGGGTTTTCAACAACGCGCCTTTGCGGTCGTAAAATTCAACCTGAACTGGGCGGTAATATTGCTGGTCTAACCATACCTTTTGCATGGTGTAGCCAGAGTTCTTATCGGTAGGAACTTGCTCTAAAACAAAGGTATCGACACCTTCGATTTTGGCGTCTTCAATGTAGTTAAAGGTGTACTTTTCTAACTCAAACGAGCTCAAGTCTTCATACGCAAATTCACTGCCCATAAACGGGCCAGATTTGTTGCGTGAAGAGATGCGTTTTACACGTTTCAATGCAGGCAGATACAACCATTGGTCATCGGATTTGGTAATGTGTGAATGGTTGAGGAAAGCCGTGCCTTTTACGTCGCGTGGCTCATCAAAAATAGTCAGCCCTTTATCACCATCGTCATCGACTTCTAACGACTTCAATCGCATTAGACGCGAGCTACTTTCGCCTTGTTTGTTGCGAAGTAGCATTTCCATGGTTGCAACAGAATCGCCCCACCCGACATCGACTGCTTTACGTTGCTCGGCAATTTCTAAGCCTTTTGCTGGGTCTGCTAACACTGGGAAGGCTAATAGCGCGCCAATAGTCATCAATGACGTTATGAGTGTTTTCTTTGTAATAAAGTGTTTAAAGCTTTTCATAATGATCTCCTTGAGTCAGCCCACCGCAGTAGGCTGACGATTCCTTATTTGGTTGATGTAGTCAGTTCGGCGGTTGGATTAGCCAGCGACTTGGTGTCAGGCTTTGGTTCGTGTTGAGGTTTATCTGCATAGTGAGTCTGTTTGTCGAAGATCATCAGTAAGCTAGGTAGCAAAATGAAGTCGACCACCAACGCAATGAAAATCACAATCGCACTGAGTAAGCCCATATCGGAATTGAGTCTGAAGCTCGACATCGCCAGTACAGAGAAACCAGCTACAAGCACGACCGTGGTGATCCACAATGCGCGACCGACGGTGTGGAAAGCGTATCGAACCGCTTCTTCTGCTGATTTCCCTTCCATTCTGGCGCGTTGGTATTTACTTAAGAAATGCACCGCATCATCGACAACAATACCCAACGTGAGCGTGACTACGACTGACAAACCCAAGTTGATTTCACCCGAAATAAGCGCCCACAAGCCAAAGCCGATAATCGCCGGGGCAATGTTTGGCACTAGGCTGATCACGCCCAAGCGAACCGAGCGCAATGCGAAGATCATCAAGCCCGAGATAAGCACTAATGTGATAGGCAGAGTTGATAGCATGCTCGCCATGTTGGTTTCGCCAATGTGTGCAAACATCAATGACGGGCTCGACGCCACCACTTCATATTGCGGCGCATTAGCGGCAAACCATGAGTAAATGCGTTCTTCGAGTTCAACCAATTCCACACTGCCTAGGTTGTCCACCGTCAGCACCATTTTGATCGATGATTTATCGACATTGATCTGGTTGTTCAAGTCCAAACCGTACGGCAATGACATCTCGTAAAGCAGTAAGTATTGCGCGGCTAACTCTCGGTTAAGTGGCAGTTGGTAGTAGCTATCGTCATCGCCATGCATGTTCTTATTCAAACGCATGTAAACATCGGAAAGCGTGGCCACATGGTCGGTTTCTGGTTGTACGCGTAGCCAATCGGTAAAGTCACCAATAGCTTGCAAGAACACAGGATCAGCTATCGCTTGAGACTCGTTGGTTTTCACCGCGATACTGATAGTCGTCATGCCACTTACAGTCTCTTCCATGAAATCGGCTGCTTGTCTGAATTCGCTTGAGGTATCGAAATACTTCACCGATTCATCATTCACTTTGTTCAATGGAATTAACGCGGCTGCGCCAACAATCACTAAGGTAGAAATCGGCAGCAGTGCTTTGCGGTTAGCCACCACAAAATCGCCCAGTTTATCCATAAAGGTTACTTTGCTTTCCGCGACTTCATTTGTTGGCAGAGTTTTCACTGGCAAGAGTTTTAACAGCGCAGGAAGCATAGTCACAGAAAGGAAACACGCGATGATCACGCCCAATGCCGACAAGTTACCGAAGTCTCGTAATACGGGAGAATCCGACATGTTCATCATCAAGAAACCAATCGCGGTGGTCACCGAAGTAATCAAAATCGGCATCGCGTTCAGCTTAATACTGTATTGAATGGCTTGTGCTTTCTCCATCCCGCGCTGCATAGCTTGTCTCATGGTCACAATCACGTGAACACAATCGGCAACAGCAAGGGTTAACACTAAGGTAGGTACGTTGACGGTTGCTGTGCTGAGGAACATCCCTGCCCAGCCAGACAAACCCATGGTGGCGACAATCGAAGAGATAATCACAACTAAGGTCGCTACCACGCTAAAGAACGAGCGCAGCATAAAGGTGAGGAACACCAACACCACCAACAGCATTAACGGCACGAGTGTTGAGCTGTCTTCTTGAGCCGACATCATAAACGCGTTGTTCATGGCAATGATGCCTGCCTTGTGGAATTCGACATTCGGGTAATCGGCTTGGTACTTGGCGATCATAGTATTGATAGCCGCGATCACTTCTTGCACTTCCGCGGTTTTATCTACTTCAGGTAATTGCACGGTGACGTTAACAATGGTCACATCACCAGAGGCTGATACTAATGCGTTTTTAAGCAGTGGCTCGTTGAGGGCGATCTGTTTCACTTTGGCGATTCGCTCGGGCGTGTGCTCGTATTCTTCGTACAGCAAATCTTCCACTAACAAGTCATCTTCAATGGCTTCGGTGTGCTGATAATTGGCCAGCGAATCGACACGGCTTGAGTACGGGATCTGCCACGCATCAACCGTGAGGGTTTGAATTAAGGTGAGGGTTTCTGGGGTGAAGACATTGCCATCTTCAGGTGCGACAACAATCGCAAGGTTGTCGGTTTTTGCAAAGGTGGTTTGAATTTCGTCGAACGCCATCAACTGTTTGTTGGTGCCTTCGAAGAATATGTTGTAGTCCCCTCTAAAGTAGAGGTTCTTTGCCCCTAATGCAGAGAGAATGATGATTGAAAAAACCACCAGCAGAACGATAAACGAACGCTTGGTCGGTATTGAGTGCCAACTGTTATTTAGATCCCCGTTTACGCTATCAACGTTACGGTTATCTCGATTTTGGTGATCGAAAGCAGGCTTCTGGCTGTCATGTTCCATCACAGTCTCCATTTGTGACGATTCGTCATAGTTGTGTCTTAAAAAGCCAGCCGGAGCTGACAAAAGACACAATTCTTAGTCATATACTCAAGAAAACCAAAACCACACTAGGCAAACTTAAGTTTATGACGAATCGTCACTAATGGTTATTAATAAACCCACATGAGTGGGCTTAATAGAAGCTTATCGGCCTACCGATTCTAAGTAAGCGACTTCTTCACTGAACAGTTCTTGTTCTACACGGCGCCAGGTTTTGCGGTAATCCCAATCGCTAGAAAGAGGCTGCCAGTTGAGGCCGTCCAAAAGCATGTTCGCGTTGTGTAATACTGAATATGGGTCTTGTAACCGCTTGATACAATGACTGTTTGATGCATTCTGTGACAAGGCATTTGAACCAAATGCGATTGACCAGTTTGCAAACACGATGGCATCGGAACCCACACCTGAAGAGAACTTTAGGTCACCGGCTTCTACTGCTCGGTTTACCATTGAATCGGCTTGTTCGATCACCAACTCTTCCAGTTCGTTCATCTCGGTGACACGTGCACTAGACGCTTTCTCTAGTACCCACGGGCTTTTCGCCATGATCGCGCAAGTTGATAGTACCGGCTCCATGCGAGCATAGATTCGGTAAGCAACGTGCAGTGCGACGATCTTTTCACGTGTGTTGCCTTCAAACTCTCCGGAGCGAGCGAACATCAACGCCTCGGTCTTTAAAGAATGAATACATAACGCTAAAACCACGTCTTCTTTACTGCAAAAGTGATTATATATCGTACCTTTAGAATAAGAGCTCGCCGCCGTCAGCTTATCCATCGTGAGGTTTCCGAACCCTTGTTCTCGAACCAGATCTTTTGCTAACAACATCAATTCTACTTCTCGGTCGGCTATGGATTGCTGCTTCTTAGACAGCACGCCTTTGCAACCAAAGATACTTTGTTTATCGCCTTTACAACCAAAGCCAAACATAATTTTTCAGTCCGTATTTGAGCTTAGCCATTACCTAAGCTTAACCAGTATTAAAAACGCTCCTGTTCAATATATTAACACGAATAGTAAATTCATGTAGTTAACCATTTCGTGACGCTTCGTCATTTCTGACTTATCGTCATAATAGCGCAAATATTGATCATATCAAGGCGTTTCATAAATTAAATTCACTTTATGAATAGATGAGAAAACCATCAATAATCACATCGCTTTACTAACTGGCATAGCATCACTAACCAACATAAGATCAATAACCGACACAACCTCACTAACCAACACAGAAAGAAGCGCCTTAGTTTGGCGAGACCAATACAAGCCCATTACGCTGTCTTCATCTAAATAGAGCATGATGGTTTAGGATAGTCAGCTATTCGAGCCGAATGGAGGGGACGTAAACCACGAGAATGAGTGAGTTCAGGTTCACTTTTTGGTGCAGACCTCTCCTTATGGTTAATATTTGGCTTACTAATGCCGTTTTCGACTAAGTTGCTATAAATTAAGTAAGGGGTGACTTACAATAGTGACAACGACTTACCTTTTTTGAGAACACGATATTGAGCGCCAAATATTCTTATTTAGCTTGGCAAGTGAATACTTCTAGCCCAGCAGAAAAGCTCGTTTTATTGATGCTTGCAGACGGTGCTGACGAATTCGGCTACACCAATGTGTGCCTACAAACAGCAGGTCAACTTTGTGCTCTCTCTACGTTTGGTTTAGCCGACTGTCTTAAGTGTTTAGTCGACCAAGGTTTTCTCGATAAGATAAAAGTAGATTATCGAGATCAAAAAGAGATTCACGTTTTCAAAATGCTCATTGAGCAAGAGCAAGCTACGGCGCACGTTGAGGTTCAACCGACCAACAGTATTCCGGTCTACTCTACGGCACCTGCACCTGCACCTGCACCTGCACCTGCACCTGCACCTGCACCTGCACCTGCACCCAAGTTTCAGCCTGCTCCGGCACCGATGCAACACATGCAACATGCCCCTCGCCCACAAGGCCGAGGCTCAATGAACAGCAACACCGTCTCTACTCATGATCTCAACGAAGAAGAGATACCATCATGGGCAGAACGCGCGTTTAAATTCTCCGGTTTGACCGGTGACCATAGTTTAGTATGGAAGAAATTTGTCCTCTGGTATAAAGCCAAAGCCAATGAATTAATGCCATTATCTCGGATTGAATCCAAGCTGCAGTACTGGCTAGTTAACGAGAAGCAAAATGAAAGACAACAACAGCAGAAGACCTCTCAATATTCAGGAAATGCAGGACAAGCTCAAGGAAATGGGTATAGACAAAAGCTTAGCCCATCTGAACGCTTCAGGCAGCAGCTCATTCAAAAAGGCAAAAAGCCAACCTTCTGAGCCAGCATCACCTGTTGTTTCTGACTCTACAGGCTCAGTCTTACCTGAAGTGATTGAAGCACAGAGCACTGAAGTCGCGACACCCAATGCTGCGAGCACGGGTTCGTCTCAACAAGTGCCTGTTGTTGACCAAGATCCCGCTGAATTGGAGCTCACGGATTGGTGTATCCATGTGTTCGGTTCTTTCTTGAGCGTGTACGAAACTCAATGGGAATACCAATACGGTAGTGAGCCAAGCGGAAAGTTTCTTGAGTTTGCGCACTCTGTAGACTCAGACGGCCTTAATCGTGTGCTAATGCACTGTCATGAGCGTATTCAACTAGGTAACAGCTGGCCGCCACAAATGGGTGAGCTTTGGATCCTGAAGGATTCACTAACAGAAGAAGAGCTGCTTGATAGCCGCATTCGCGTGTTATCACGCACTGCCGTTAACAACATTGAAAAATGGCTTATCCAAAACAAACTATACGACTTGAAGCGCACCGCTGAAAACAAGTTGGATGGCCTGTTTAAGAAGTACTATTTGGAAGCGAAGCGTTTAGATGAGAAAGGCATGCTAGAAACTGAATTACCGCAGTTCCTTCTTGCTGCTAACTCGGTAAAGAACCTGAACGATTTAAAACGTGAAGAGTACGAAAGCCAACACGGCAAAGCGATTAACCCGAGAATTCAAAAGATTCTAAACAGTAAAAAGTAACTGTTCGCGCTACTGCTATGGTCTATGGTCTATGGTCTATGGTCTATGGTCTATGGTCTATGGTCTATGGTCTATGGTCTATGGTCTATGGTCAGAAAATACCGTCAAGATTACCCGGTCAATAGATACAAAAATGCCAGCTATCAAGCTGGCATTTTTTATGAGTTTTACTAACCCATCAAACAATTATCCGACCGCTATTTACGATCGCCTTACTGATTAATTACAGTAGGTGGATAGTTGCGTTTAGAGAGAAAACGCCTGAGTCGTCATCTTTCATGTTGAAGTTTTGGTAGCTAGCGCCTACAGATAGTGGACCAAAGATGAAGTATTCTGCGCCTACACCGTACATGATATCAACTTCGTCTTGCTTGAAGCCGTTCGCTTTAAGCTCGTAAGAGTGAAGACCACCCTTCGCGTAAACGTGAAGAGGACCAAAATCGATGCTTGGTTTGATTGCTAGGTAAGTTGTGCTTGCGTCTAGTTTAGTCAGTGTTTGGTTGCCGTATTTAACACTGTCGAAAGAACCTAGATCCCAGTAACCCGCTTCAACACCAATAAATGGAAGGATGCCCGTACCCACGTGGATACCCATTGCTGTCTCTTCTTTATTACCTAATGAGTTTTGACCACCCATTGCGCCGCCGTACAACCAAGAATCAGCCATCGCTGTTGAAGATGCACCTAGCAGTGCTAGAGCCAATAACGTTTTTTTCATATTCGACCTTTTTCGTCCTGTTGGCAGGCCTTGTGTGGTAATAAATTGCCACCAAGTCGCCCTGTATGTAATAACTATTCAATTAGTAATGCAATATGCAAGATTTATACCCAAACCTTGCCATTGCGTCTAGCTTTATTCGTTTAGCAAGCATCAATCGCGTTTTTAACACGCTTATCTGATACTGGGTAAGGTGTGCCGAGTTGCTGTGCGAAGAAGCTTACACGAAGCTCTTCTATCATCCAACGCACCTCTTTTACATTTTCTGGAACCGCGATCCCTTTTGGGATTTTATTCAGCAGCTCTTTGTAATTATTCATTACTGACTCAACTTTGATCATATGAAGACGATCTTTGTTCGGGTCAATCGGCAGTTTCTCCATTCGACGCTCTATCGCTTTCATATAGCGTAGAATATCCGGCAAGCGTTTCCACCCGCATTCTGTGGCAAAGCCCTTAAAAATCAAACCTTCTATTTGAGCTTTAATGTCTGAAAGCGCAAATGCCATGGAAAGATCCACACGCCCTTTGAGCTTCTTGCTGATGCTGAATGCCGTGGTTAAGATGGTTTCAACCTGTTGAGCGATCTCAACAACTGTGTCATCCAACTCTGCACGTACGTGTTCTTTCAGAGCTTCAAACTGCTCTGGCTCCCAAACTATGCCGCCCTTCTGCTCAATCAGCTTATCAATACCACAAGCGATACAGTCATCGATAAGATCGAGCACCTGTCCGTATGGGTTGAAGTACAAACCAAGCTTAGATTTGTTCGGTAAATTCGAGTGCAAGTATTTGATCGGCGATGGTACGTTCAACAGAATTAAACGACGCTGACCCGATTTCATTGCAGTGATCTGCTCTTGCTCAGTTTCGAACAATTTGATTTCTACGCTGTCTTTGGTGTCCACCAGTGCTGGGAAGGCTTTAACATCATAGCCACCACGTTTCTGTTGGTAGACTTTTGGTAACTCACCAAAGCTCCACGTATGCAGGTTTTGCTGTTCAATGTCATCGTCTGCCACTTTAGAAAGTGTTTCTTGAACCTTGTCTTTCAGGCTCTCTTTCAACTCATGCAGGTCTTTCTGCTCTTTCAGTTTGCGCTTGCGATGATCCACAGCACGGAATGTTACCTTTAAGTGCTCTGGAATCTGGTCTAACTTCCAGTCATCACGTACCACTTCCACACCGGTCATGCGGCGTAGTTCTTTCTCAAGAGAATCCAACAACGGAGCTTCTAGTGGTGTTACACGAGCCAAGAATGCATCAGCGTAGTTTGGTGCAGGCACAAAGTTACGGCGTAGCGTTTTTGGTAACGACTTAATCAGGCTAATCACCAGTTCCTGACGTAGGCCTGGGATCTGCCAATCAAAACCGTTCTGGTCGATTTGGTTCAAGATAGGCAGCGGAATGTGTACCGTTACACCATCGTTGTCATCGCCCGGCTCAAATTGGTAGCTCAGCTTCAACTTGATTCCATTTTGATGCCAGAAGTTCGGGTAATCCAAATCAGTAACGTGGCTTGCATCACCTCGGAACAGCATCGACTTTTCAAAGTTAAGCAGTTCCGGTGTTTTCTGGCTGGTCTTCTTCCACCATGTATCGAAGTGACGGCCTGAAACCGCTTCTTCACCAACACGTTGGTCATAGAAATCGAACAGTTCATCATCGTCAATCAAGATGTCACGACGACGAGACTTATGCTCAAGCTCTTCAACTTCTTGCAGTAGCTTACGGTTTTGTTTGAAGAAAGCGTGTTTGGTTTCCCACTCACCTTCGACCAATGCGCTGCGTACAAACAACTCACGGCTGACGGTTGCGTCAATCGCACCGTAGTTGACTAAGCGTTTTGGAATGATTGGGATACCGTAAAGCATCACTTTTTCGTGAGCCATTACTGCCGCTTGCTTCTTCGACCAATGTGGTTCGCTGTAGCTGCGCTTAATCAGGTGTTTCGCTAGTGGTTCAATCCATTCCGGCTGAATTTTGGCGATAACACGACCCCAAAGTTTTGAGGTTTCCACCAGCTCAGCAGACATGATCCACTTAGGCTGTTTCTTAAAGAGGCCAGACGCAGGGAAGATATGGAAGCGCGCATTACGAGCACCTTGATATTCATTCTTCTCTTGGTCTTTCATACCGATGTGTGAAAGCAGACCTGAGAGCAGTGACATGTGAATGCCATCGTAGCTGCCCGGCTCTGTATTCAGCTTGGTATCTAATTCACGCATCGCTTGGTGAATTTGGAAGTACACATCTTGCCATTCACGGATACGTAAATAGTTTAAATAATCTTGCTTACACTGTTTGCGGAACTGGTTACTCGACAGCTCTTTCTGTTGCTGCTTAACGTAATCCCAAAGGTTCACAAACGTGATGAAGTCCGACTCTTTATCGAAGAAGCGCTTGTGCTTATCGTCAGATGATTGTTGCTTGTCTGATGGGCGCTCACGCGGATCTTGAATCGACAACGCAGACGCAATCACCATCACTTCATGTAAACAGCGGTTACTTGGGGCTTCAATCACCATACGCGCTAAACGTGGATCGATCGGCAGCTTCGCTAGCTTACGACCAATCGCGGTTAGCTTCTTCTTATCGTCGCCTTGATTCTTGTTTTTGTTCGCAGCCGGTTCAGCGGTTGCGATTGCACCTAGCTCTTCAAGTAGCCTTACACCATCTTGAATGTTGCGCTTATCGGGCGCTTCAACAAATGGGAATGCTTGAATATCGCCTAGGCCTAACGCTGTCATCTGAAGGATAACCGATGCTAGGTTAGTACGAAGGATCTCTGGGTCAGTAAACTCTGGGCGTGATTCAAAATCTTCCTCAGAGTAAAGACGAATACAGATACCTTCAGCAACACGACCACAACGACCTTTACGCTGATTTGCGCTTGCTTGAGACACTGGCTCAATCGGTAGGCGTTGTACTTTAGTACGGTAGCTGTAACGGCTAATACGCGCCGTACCCGGGTCGATAACATACTTAATACCCGGAACGGTTAACGAGGTTTCTGCCACGTTGGTCGCGAGAACAATGCGTCGACCAGTATGAGACTGGAAGATACGGTTCTGCTCACCCGCCGATAGACGCGCGTACAGCGGAACAATCTCAGTATCACGCAGGTTACGTTTACTTAAAGAATCGGCAGTATCACGAATTTCACGTTCACCGTTCATGAAGATCAAGATATCGCCTTGGCCTTCATCACACAGCTCATCAACGGCTTCAAATATGCCTTCGATTTGATCGCGGTCTGAATCACTGTCATCACCACCTAGTGGGCGGTAACGCGTATCAACTGGGTAAGTACGACCTGATACTTCAATGATGGGTGCATTGTTAAAGTGCTTCGAGAAACGCTCAGGATCGATGGTCGCCGACGTGATAATCACTTTCAAGTCAGGACGCTTTGGCAGAAGCTCTCTTAAGTAACCCATGATGAAGTCGATATTCAGGCTACGTTCGTGCGCTTCATCGATAATGATGGTGTCGTACTGGCTTAAGAAACGGTCGTGCTGAATTTCCGCCAGTAGAATACCGTCGGTCATCAATTTGATTTGGGTGTTTTCAGAAATTTGGTCGTTAAAACGAACCTTGTAACCAACGAACTCACCTAACTGAGTTTCCATCTCTTCTGCAATACGGTTGGCAACCGAACGCGCCGCAAGACGACGAGGCTGAGTGTGACCAATTAGGCCAAAACGACCTCGGCCAAGCTCAGAACAGATCTTTGGTAACTGAGTGGTTTTACCCGAACCTGTTTCACCCGCCACGATAACCACTTGGTTTTCAGCAATGGCTTTCGCAATATCATCGCGCTTTTGGCTAACAGGGAGAATCTCTGGGTATTCGATGGTGGGTTTCTGCGCAGCACGCTGAGTTGCCGTCATCATCGACTTGGCAATATCTAACGCAATCTCATCGAAGACAGCGTGTTTAGATTGTTCGTTCTTGATTTTACTCGCGCCAGTAATTCGCTGACTCAAACGGAAGCGGTCGCGCATCATACATTCGTGGAGCGCTTTACGAAGAGATACTGGGCTATTTTGAGATGGTTTTGTCTTTGTCGCTGACTGTTCAGCTTTTTTTGCATTTGCTTGTTCAGCATTTAATTGTTCAGCAGGCTTGTTCGATGCAGCTTTGTTTGGTTTCGCTTGGTTCTGTGAAGAACTTGGCTGTGCTGTATTCTTGTTGTTGTCTGCTTTTTCCGGAGACGAAGTCAAAGCGTGTCCTATTCTTGTACTTATTAAACTCGCGCGATTATATCACAAGTGAGCTAGGCTATAGAACGGAAAGCCACCCTAGCCTGTTGTTTTAATTATTCAGGCACAGTGTTTAAACATGTACAACATTAGTCAGATACACCGCAACGTATAAACAAAAAGAGATTGGTTCTACCCAATCTCTTTTACTTTCCTTCGAACAATTTACGTTAAGTGGAATGTTTACCCAAGATGAACAGTTACCGACTCAGTCGCTAGACAGCTTCCCCCAATGTAGATGTCAATGTCACCAACCTCATACATAAAACACTCTTGAGAACCATAGAACTTTAGGTCGTCCGCTGAAATCGTCAGCCTAATCGTTTTACGTTCATTCCCTTTTAAAAAGCATTTTGTAAATGCTTTTAGCTCTCGTTGAGGGCGAGTCGTCGAAGATACCTTACGTGAGATATAGCATTGAACGATTTCTTGCCCTGCCCTTTCAGATACATTCTCTACCTCAACTTCAACAATCAGGTTCTCATCCTCAGCAATTTCAGATGTCACAGCCGTCAACTTACCATATTCAAACTGAGAGTAACTCAAGCCAAAACCGAATGGGTAAAGCGGTGTATCTTGCTCATTTTTGTATGGCATGTACTCTTGATAAGCTCTCATTTTGCCAATCGGCTTGCGGCCATAATACATCGGTATTTGACCCGTCGTTCTTGGCACCGTCATGGTCAACTTACCACTCGGATTGCTGCGACCAAACAGTAAGTTACCGACTGCGTTGCCTGTCTCTGTACCGCTTTGCCATGCATAAACCAACGACTGGGCGTATTGCTCAACCTTAGGAGACGGTACAGGTCTACCAGTACACTGCACCACAATCAGAGGTTTACCCGTTTTACCAATTGCCTCAATCAACTCTTCTTGACCCGGTGGCAGCACAAGCTCAGCGATATTGCGAGCTTCTCCAGTTCGGCGATGACTTTCACCGACACAGAGTACAACTACATCGCCGCGATGCGCACACTCCATCATGTCATCACTAAATGCGCTTGAATCAGTAATTATGGTGTTCTCTGGCGCAGCTGCTTGGATGCCATCGGCTATCGTTGCTACGTCGTCCGCATTGCCATCTAAACACCAAGAACCAAGGTGCTGCCTTTGTGAATGAGCATGAGGACCAATCACAGCAATGGTTAAACCTTGTGAGTCCAACGGTAGCAAATCACCATCATTTTTAAGCAGCACCATGCTCTCTTCAGCGAGAGCTAACGCTTTGTGCTTATGTTCCTCTAACCCGAGTACGCTTTTATGCAGTTCAGGGTCGATGTATGGTCGTTCAAACAGACCAGCGCGAAACTTGGTTAACAATACACGATAAACGGCTTCATCTAGGTTTTCTTGCAAGCTTGGATTGCTCATCACCAGTTCTTCAAGGGTATCTTCGTATGCTTCGTGCGTCATCGCCATATCAACACCCGCATCCAACGCCTTTAACGCCGCTGCCGATGGGTCTTTCGCAACTTGGAAGTATTCCAGATCGGAAATAGAGCCCCAATCACTGACGACCATGCCATCAAACTTCTGCTCGCCTTTGAGCCAGTCTCGAATTAATAGGCGAGATCCGGTTACCGGTGTACCACCAAGGTCGTTAAATCCAGACATCATGGTTGCAACGCCAGCTTTCACAGCTGCGGCAAACGGAGGCAAATGCACATTGTGTAAGGTGTTATCGCTCAATTCCGTGGTGTCGTAGTCGCGACCACCCTCTGACGCTCCGTAACCAACAAAATGTTTGGCGCACGCCACCAGCTTATTGGGTTGTGAAGGGTCGTCACCTTGGAAACCTTTCACTACTGATTTAGCAAACTGACTGGTTAAGTACGGATCTTCACCTGAACTCTCAATCACTCTGCCCCAACGAGGGTCTCGAACAATGTCGAGCATCGGCGCAAAAGTCCAGTTAATGCCTAGCGATGCCGCTTCTGCAGCAATGCACTCATAAGCTTCTTCAACCAACTTGGGGTTCCAAGAACATGCCTGAGCCAGAGGAATGGGTAGCACCGTCTTTTGGCCGTAAATCACATCACGAGCGAATATTATGGGAATACCAAGGCGGCTTTTTTCCATCGCCACCTTTTGGATCTCATTGAGCTGATGCGGATCAACCGATTCACCCGGAGCATTGCCTGCCCACGCCGTGTCAGCAAGGATGCGCGAGCCATACGCACCCTGCTCCACTTTCATCAAATACTCTTGCTTATTGTCGTCATAATCTAGCATTGGAGATTGGCAAAGCTGACCCACTTTCTCGACAAGCGTCATCTGAGACAGTAAGTCTTGCGCTCTGGTTTGGTAACTCGCAGAGCTGTCTTTGTACAAGGCCATCAATTAAATCTCTTTCATTTTATAGCGTGGGAAGGCTTCTTTTAGAAACTCGGTCATCTCTTGGTATAATGCGTCATTACCAGACTGTTTCGCTAAGCGTCGCAGTTGATCGGCAGCCGTTGGCACATATCGAGAATCAAGCTGCACGTAGATTTCAATAAAGGCCATTAACTGCTCTTCGTTTAATTGCTTAATGATCAATGCAGGCTTCTCCAATGACTGATAGTAAGCGTCTGGTTTAGGACCAAGCGTTGCGCTTCGCCAAGTCTCTATCACTTGTTGGTAGCCACCTAAATACTCATCTTCAATTCTGAGTTCGAGTTTGTTCATCCCTTTTAACGCTGTTACCAGCTCACCTTTTTTGTATTGCTGCTCTGCGTATGCAAAGTAGTTTTCCGATAGTGAGTAAGCTCTCAGCCAAGCGGAGCCATAGGCAATAAAGATAACCGAGGCCAACGCTAACAATTTATATCCTGTCGATACTTTCATTACTTAACCCCTACGCCAGTAAATGCCTTGATGAAGTTCTTCTGTAGGCAGAAAAAGACAATCACAACAGGTACTGCAATCATGGTAGTCATCGCCCACAATTGTTCTAAGTTGGTACCCGGTACTTCGGTTTTAAAGTTATAGAGTGCGAGTTGAAGTGTCATGAGTGATTCGTCGCGCACATAAAGCAGTGGCCCCATAAAGTCGTTCCATGCACCCATGAAGGTCAGAATACCGACCGTTGCCAGAGCTGGTCGCATCATAGGCAGAATGATTTTGAAGAAGATACGCATCTCACTCGCACCGTCAATACGTGCCGCTTCCAAGTAAGCATTGTCTATCTGCTTCATGAACTGCACCATCAAGAAGATGTTATACGCACTGATTGCCCCCGGAATGATCAGCACGCGATAGGTGTTAATCCAATTCCACTCGTACATCATCATGTAGGTTGGGATGGTGAACAGAATCGCCGGAATCATCATCGAACCAAGAATCACTTTTAACCAAAACTCGCGGCCAGGTAAGTTAGTTTTGACAATCGAATACGCAACCATCGATGAGAACAGCGTGTTCAGTACCGTGACAGTGACCGAAATAAAGATTGTGTTGAAGAACACTCTACCCAAGTTCACCGAATCAAACACCTTGATGTAACCCGCGAACGACCACTCTTTTGGTAAACTGTTCGGGCTGTGCATGATCTCTGGCCCGGTCTTAAATGAGTTGATCACCATGTAAAAAAATGGATACAACACAATAAGAGCGGCAATCAAAAGTGTGCCATAAATCAGTAGGTTTTTTTTTCTTATCAACATTCATGATTAATCTTCCTTACTGGTAATTTTTAACTGCATCATCGTCAGCAGGTAAATTACGCAAGCTAGCATCAAGCCAATGGTTGAAGCTTCACCCATCTTCATCTGCTCAAAACCGGTTTGGTAGAGGTAAAGTACAGGGGTGAGTGCCGATTGATAAGGCCCTCCGTTTAGGTCGAAGTTCATGAACACTTCGATAAACATCTGCAAGCCGTTGATAATATTCATTGTCATCACAAACACGATTTGCGGCATGATCATCGGCAAAGTGATTTTCTTGGTCTTACGCCACCACGATGCACCATCAATATCAGCGGCTTCAAACAAAGATTTGTCTATACTTGCGATGCCACCGAGGAAAATGATCATCTGAACACCAAACCACTTCCAGGCGCTGAATACCGCAATGATCGGCATTGGTAACCACTCTTCAAATTTCCAGAACACAGGCTCTGAAAGAAGGCTGGCACCAACCATGGTGTTTTGAATAGGGCCCGAAGGACTCGATACGAAATCAAAAATAATCATCGCAACAGTAATCGAGGTCACCACAGGTATAAACATGATTGTCCTAAACATACTCGACAAGAATTTGATCTCGTTAAGTAATAAGGCTAAACCCAGTCCAATCACAAAGCTCAATGAGACAAAGATGACTTGATTAAACACCACATTGAACAACGACTTCCAGAACAAGAAGTCCGTCACCACTGTAATCCAGTTGGTTAAACCGATGAACTTAGTGTTCTCTGGCATCAAGATGTTTACGCTTAGAAAGCTACTCTCGAACGACAAGAAGAACGGGTAAATCAAAAAGACCGCGAAGTACACAATCCATGGTGCAAGGAACAGGTAGCCGGTTATGAGGTTATCTTTTTTCATAGTTTCACTTAGACCTATCACACTATTCGTTAATGAGTTTTTCAGCTTGCTTCGCCGCCGCTTCAACCGCTTTCTCGGCAGAAACATCCTGCTTCACTACCGCCTTTGAGTACTGCTCTAGAATGACTCCTGCCATATCCGATGACAGCGCGAAAGGTTCGTTCAGTTTGGCGTTTGGCAGTTGTTCAACAAAAGGTTTCGCTTCAGGCGTGTTGTAGTAAGGTCTGTCTTTTAGAGAAATCAATGTAGGAAGTTGACCCAACGCCTTATTCGCTTTGTGGTTGACCTCATCTTCCATCATCATCTCCAAAAATGCCCAAGATAACCGCTCTTTCTCTACGCTGTCTTTGAAGATCATTAAAGCTCGACCGTCTAAGGTTGAATACGAAGTGTCGCCTTTGTTGAGTGTTGGGATTTTAGCTAGACCTACATCTTCTCCGACAACCATCGGCTTACCCGCAGCTTCCGTTAGATTGGCTTTCCAACCAAAGCCAAACTGAGGCCACATGCCTATGGTGCGGGAGAAAAAGTTCTTCTCCATTGTAAGAGGTGCGAACTGTTGCGCTTTAGCCATAGTTTCCAAGAACAGGGCTAAATTAGCTTCTTCTCTATCAAAAATAGGATTAGTGCCAAAACGATTAAGCAGGCCGTATTGGCCATCGTTGAAGTTGTAGTACATCTGAGCCAACATGCTCCAATACCAACTTCCCCACGATAGCGCTTCGTTCCAAAAAACCGTGCCATACACGGGGCTGCCGTC
The DNA here is from genome assembly GCF_002119525.1 of Vibrio syngnathi. NCBI lineage: Bacteria > Pseudomonadati > Pseudomonadota > Gammaproteobacteria > Vibrionales > Vibrionaceae > Vibrio > Vibrio syngnathi. The sequence continues at coordinate 1,818,813 of NZ_CP017916.1, forward strand.
GGCTCGTGGAGGTAGTTGGCTAATTTTTTCTGCCGCGTATAAGAATTCATCCCATGTTTGAGGTGGATTGTTTGGGTCTAAGCCCGCTTCGATGAACAACTCTTTGTTGTAGAGCATCAATGTCGTTGTTGCATTCCAAGGGATGTAGTAGTTTCTACCGTAGTTTTTTTGCATAAAAACTGGGTCAATCCTATCAACCATTTCATTGAACCCATCAAACTGCTCCAAATAAGCTAGCTTGCCCATCTTTGCGTATTTCGCAGGTTGATAGCCAAAGACTCCAGCATAGAGATTCGGCACATCACCTGCTGCCATACGGGTCTCTAAATTTTCATCATTTGAAACAACAACATCTACGTTTGGGTATCTTTTTTTGAACTCAGGAACTAACTCAGAACGGACAAAGTCCATGTAATTACCTACTGGGGTCATGACTTCGATACGGGTATTATCTGCGAGTGTGATCTGCGAACTTAATGCGAACACACATCCAATCAACCACTTTTTCATAACTATCCTACAGAGTTTCACGTAAAATTAAGGAGGTTGGCAAAATCGTTAATGCTTGTAATTTTTCGGTTTTATCATCGAGAGCATTGATCAATGTTGATGCTGCTAGCTCCCCCATTCCCTCTTTTTCATGAGTAACGGTAGATAAACTTGGAATCATTAACTCTGCCATTCTTATATTGTCAAAGCCGACAAGTTTCATTTCGTTGGGAATATCTATTTCATAACGCTTAGCTGCGCGAAGTATGCCAATCGCCATTTCATCATTGGCAGCAAATACGGCATCAGGCCTACGTCCCTGTTCAAATATGTCTTTCATCTGTTTGTAAGCAGTCTTTTCGGTAAAGTCGCTTTTTATCAAATGATGATTTTTGACAGGTAGATTGAAATACCCCAAAGCGGAAATATAGCCGTCTAATCGCTTTTTGCTATCGTATGAGTCGTCGGGTCCAGTGAAGAAGTAGATGTCCTTGCAGCCCTTGAGCACCAACTCTTTGGTTGCACTGAATGCTCCACCAAAGTTGTCGATAAGGATGTTGTAAATACCAGGGGCATTTAACTCTCGGTCTAGCACCACCATGGGAAAATCCGGGCCTGCGACCGATTTTAGAAACTCGGTATCAAATGAATTGGTTAACACCACTGCGCCATCAACGACTCGATCTCGAATGTACTTGTGAGCCGTAGAGTCTTCATTGCCATACATGCTACAAGCCACGACATCATAGCCACGTTGGTGACATACCTTCTCGATCCCTTTAACAAGTTCGCTGTATATCGGACCAAACCAGTTGTTTAGAAACAGGCCGATTGCATAGCTACGACGCTGCTTCAACTGCTTGGCATTAGTGTTGGCGACATAGTTCATCTCGTTAGCAATATTGAGGACATGCTGGCGCGTTTTTTCACTGACGCGATTGCAGTCATTCATTGCGTACGAAACGGTTGCGATGGAGACATTTGCCTTTTTAGCCACGTCTTTAATGGTCACTTTCATTTCACTTATTTCCTTTAAGAGCCTAGCTCTTCACACCTTGCACTTTTCTCATACTCAGCCTTATGGATTGGGCTCATTGCTGAGCCCAATAAGTTATTAAAGGGAGATATGGAGGGTGTTTTCTTCACTACTCAATCTTTGAAGTAGCCACTCACGTGAGATCTTCGCACCACCAGAGCGATAGCGGTTCTCAGTGAGTTCGAATGGAACCGTTTCGCCGTTTATCGAGATAGATTTCGGTGTATGTGAACCATCTACCATGTCAATAACCAAGGTAACCGGCTTCTCATCAAGCTCGAAATGGATCTTCGTCTGCCCAACTCGTGGTGAGATAACAGGGTCAAGAATGAGGTCGTTCTGCGCGAATCGAACACCAAATACATTAGATATAAGTTGGTTAACGTAAATGCCTGGACCACTTGAGTAGATTCTCCAGCCACCTTTCACTGCAACCTCACCGCTCTTCACTTGGTCAAAGTTGTCGTAAGCCGTTGGGCGGTCATTGAATTTCGCATCTGAACTTGAGAAGTACGCGTTAGACTGACGAAGCTCAGCGTTCGGCACGTGGTCTTGAATACCCACTGGGACAATTTTGTACAGGTTGTCGAATACTGCTTCCGCGTCACCCAACTTACACAGTGCTTCGATGAATCGAATATGTGCGTGGCAGTATTGAAGACCAACTTCACGTCCTAGGTTAGCTGCCAGTTCTGCGCGCTTAAAGTAGCTCTGCTTACCTGCTTTGTACTCGGCCATTTTGTCCATCAAGCGAACACCGTCAGGGTGAACAAGGTTTTGCTTAATGATGTCCATGTGAGTGCTTGCCATTTCTGGATCAAACACTTCTGAAATGATTGAGCGGCTTGCTGGCAATAGTCGGTAGCTGATACCCGTTTTTTGATCCGATGGGTGCAGCAAGTGTTCGATTTGCTTAACACTACCCTCTTCATCGCGATCGAAATGGATAAAACCTGCAATCACGCCATCTTTAATCAAATAGTGGTGGTAATCGCTTTCCATCTTGTCGGCCAGTTCCATCAAAGAAGCAGCGTAGTCTTGATGCACGCTGCCTTGAAGGGCTTGGTACATACCTTTAAGTGCTTGAAGCGTTAGTGGAATTGTCCAACCACTCACCATGTTCTCACGCAGTGATTGATTCGCTGGCTGTAGCGTATCGTCCCAGTCGCCATCACCGTAGCAAGAGAGTGATGTTCCCGGTACAATGTTATCAAGCATATGCTGAACTTGAGTTTTTACGTGGTGCATTAAAGTGAAGCTGCTTTCGCTTTTTACAAAGCCCTCTTCTGCTAGGGTGTACGGCAATTCAACATTCAGAATACTGATGTCGCCCGTAGTATTTAGGTAATCAGCTAGAGCTTTGAGCGGCCACACTACAATGTCACCGTGCGCCTCTTCTTGTTGAATGGTTGCGTATTGGTCGAACATGAACCATTGAGGCCAAGTACCCGTTTCTTGGTACTGGTGGCTGTAGATCTCTTCTAGTACCGCTTTTGCCTTTGCGTATTCCTGCATCGACATAAACAGTTCGAATGGACCTTGAGACACATCGCGCGTACCCCATGCAGCGCCTGAGTATTGCTCCAAGCCGTGTGGCGTTGAGTAGTGAACCAACGCGTTGTGAGTGAACCAGTTCAAACAGGTATTGATACGCTGACTGTTTCCGTTATCTTCGCTGAAATCGACATTGAATCCTTTGGTCAATGATTGAATACCTTTTTGGTATTGATCACTTTCCGCCTCAAACGCCATAAATTGTGCTGTAGTATCTAGCGCATCGGTTTTTCCGCCAATCGCGATGGAACAACGGCTTTCAAGGGAACCGTTAAGTACCAGATACTCCACTGAATCAGAATCCGCTCGCCCGATCGTTTCAGCTGTTACATCTATGCCTGACACTGCAAGGCCATAGCTCAGCTGTGGCATGAATTGTTCAATCAGTTCGTTCTTGCCTGTCATTGTGAACAGGTCGCCACCTCTTACAATATCTACACTGCCTTCACCTTCGTTATTACCGAAAACAAGTTGGTGTGACACTTTGATTGAAAGTGGATCTTCGATGCCATGCTTAGTGATATCCAGCTGAATCATTGGGTTTTGTGCACTAGAGAACGAAACGATCTCTAGGTAGCCACCAAGTAGTTTATAGATCCAACGCGAATAGTTTTGGCCAGTTTCGTAAGCCGAAGGCATGCCCAATACGCGGTAGGTTCCTTCCACTTCAACCCACACTCTTTGCCCTGCATGAGTGAATTGGTTTAACGGGTTTCGGCACACACCCAAGAGTTTGTTAAATGAGGTATTACCAAGCGTCAGCTGTGAGTTGAAAACACCGCTAATGTAGTGGGTCGAGCTCATAATAGATTGCTGGTAATCTTGGTTATTACCCGATGCGATCACATGGCCTGTCATGCGCTCTAGATGCTTCTCTTTTTCAGGCAAGGTCACGTACTTATTGTCGCCATAAAAGAATGAAAGTAGCTCACCGTCTTTGACATCGGCGAACGTCTGAGTATCACCGAAGAGCTCGGCAATCTCTTCCTTGTTCAGCTTTTCACCTTGTAGGTAGGCTCCCTTAGGTTTGTGCACACAAGATAGAGGCTCACGTTCCATCTCTTCAGACAGCGTTAGTTGAGCGTGCTTGGCTGCAATCTCGTCAAGCTCCAGAGGCTCACCTGAATTTGATTTCGGGAAATTAGGAGTGATAACACCGTAGAAAACCACTTCTTTAGACGAGTCTGCTGTAAGCGTGACTTCTTCAGTTTGAAGCGCGATGTAGCCCATCTCGTATTGATATTTTTGGTTTTCAAGTTGAGGTGCGATCAGGGCTACGGCCTCACCTGTCAACTTGAACTCCTTACCAAAGAACTGGAAACCATCGGTGCTGTAGCCAACGACAGTAGAAAGAGAACCCAATTGAATGCGCGGGTTGCCTGAAAATTGAGGTAAGTTTTGGCGGCTACAAACCACATAGCCCATCTCGTTTTCAAAGATTTGATGATCTAGATATTGAGAACAGTACAATTCATTAGTTTTGACCGCGCCTTCATCCGCAAGACCAACGTCCTGACCGTAAATCAAGTCATAAGTCAGTGGCTGTGAAGAGAGGTTCGTAATATTCACATCGTAGAAAAATGCATGGTCAACAGTTTTAATCGAGACAACGGCTTCGAAGTCTTCCGTTGTTGTTACCCATTGTAATGAACCATCGCTTTGCTTAAACGTTTCAATCTTGTTATTAAAAAAAAGCAATGGTGTAACTTTGAATCCACCTTCACTCTTGACACGAAGAAATACATTCGAGATCGCCATTTCTGAGTCAGGCGTATCGAATAAAGACACCATTAAACGACCACTGCGAATCGCGCCTAATACGCCGTCTGCGTTGAACGTAAGGTTCAAACTTTGGCTTCCGACGCTCATGTGTGGTCCAGGTTGAATGTGGTGCATAAAACTTTACTCCAAACTTATTTTGAAACTGTGTAGTGGATATTTTCTTGAGAAGCGTCATCAAAGACGTGGCATTTCTCGACTTGAAGTTGAATATGGCAGTGAGTGCCGACTTCCGGTGTATGTTCTGTGTCTAGTAGCTTGCAAACCATTGGCTTATCAAAGATGTTTATGTGTAAGTAAACTTCCGATCCTAGCTCTTCTTTCGCTTCAACCTTTGCTGGTAGCGTATGGTGATTAGCCTGTTCAGATACAGACAGGTGCTCAGGACGAATACCAAGGTGAACACGTTGTCCTATCCACGCCTTCGCTTTTTCTTGATGGTCCTGCGATAGTTCAATCGTGTGTTCATTAAGTTGAACGCAAACTTTGCCACTTTGCTCTAACAGAGTGCCTTCGAGCATGTTCATTGCTGGTGAACCGATAAACTCCGCGACAAATTTATTTTTCGGATTGTGATAAACATTCATGGGCGAATCAACTTGCATAATACGGCCTTGATTGAGAATGCAAACACGGTCACCCATGGTCATAGCTTCGACCTGATCATGTGTTACGTAGATCATGGTCGCAGGCTTACCTGACTCTTGAAGTTGGTTATGTAGACGAATAATTCGACGGCGCATCGACACACGTAATTTCGCATCTAGGTTAGATAGTGGTTCATCGAATAAAAAAACATCCGGGTTACGGACCATCGCTCGACCCAAAGCTACACGTTGACGCTGTCCTCCGGACATCTGCTTTGGCTTTCTATCCAGTAGGTCAGTAATCTCTAAAAGTTCTGCTGCCCTAATAACCCGCTCTTTAATTTCTGCTTTGGATTTTTTAGCTGTCTCTAACCCAAACGCTAGGTTTTCATAAGCGGTCATGTGCGGGTACAGAGCGTAGTTCTGGAATACCATCGCGATACCACGATCTTTTGGCGGCAAATCATTACACTCGCGATCACCAATCATCAGCTCACCGCCTGTGATGCTCTCCAAACCCGCTACCATTCTCAGCATGGTGGACTTAGCACAACCAGATGGACCAACGAGCACCATGAACTCACCATCTTTGATATCTAAACTCACATCGTGGATAGCATGGAAGCCGTTTTCATAGACTTTATTTACATTTTTTAGCGTTACTTTCGCCATGATTCTGCATTCCTATTTGTAAATGCGCTCACTATTTGGGTCAGACCTTCCTATCTGATATATCCAAACAATAGTGTAAATGGGTTAGAAGTGGGGCTATCAAATTCATGTTTACAGCAAGCGAATGTGTAACCCCACGATGACTAAATCAATCTCTTAGAACTTCCAAACGATGCCGACCTTAGAGAACCAAACCAATTGATCCCCTGTCCATGGTGCAGGATCCGCATGGCGATCTTTAATCTGAATATCCGCTAAGAAAGAAAAGTGTTCATTGATAGGAAGATCCGTGTACAAGGCATACACATCATAATCAAAATGGTCGCGGTTATTAGGATCAGACCCCATATCTAACGTACCTCTTTCATAACGAAGTTCTAAGTAATTTCCGTTATCAAAGTTGAATTGAATTAAGGGTTTAACAGCAAACTCGACGTAGTTAAAATCATTATTCTCTTCAACATAGATAACTTTTGCACCAATGTTGATGCCGTTATCTAAGCGATAAAGATACAAAGGCTCAGATTCAATAAACGACCCACGGCTTCCTGGTCCTTGTCTTTCATCTTTGTAACCAATCTCCGCACTTAAATGTAAAAAGTGACGACCAAAGCTCAAGTCAATCCCAGGTTTTGCCATGTACTTATCGTAGTGCCACTCACCGATCGTTTTTTCGTATGACAACATAAGGTTGTAGGCAACATTGTCATTTTGACGCCAGTAAAAACTCGGGATGATTTCAGAGTAATTACTTTGACCGGTACTTTCACCTCCACGACTGTGATGTATTTCTTTGAATACATACCCCATGCTGAAGGTGTCTGTGACTCGCGTAAAACCATCAGCGTAGATATAGTGCAGAAGCTCCTCGTTTGGTTGGTTTTCATTGTCAATATGTTCGTATTCGATACCTGTTAATGCACGCGTTCGAGGTGGCGCATTACTGCTTTTGGCCGACTCCGTTTCCAGAATAAGCTCTCTGTATTGATGGTCGCTCCACAAGCCGACTTCGGCCTGCTCTGTCACTTCTTCTTTAATTTCGTCCGCACTGACCAAAGACGGAACAGCCATTGCGATAAACGGGATTAGGCTAATGGCCTTGACGATTTTTTTTGCTTTCACTGCTTTTTCAAAATTCACGACGCATTTCCTTTTTATTTATTGTTAGGCTCAAAGGTTTCATACATATCAACAATGGCAGCGTAATAGTTTTTGCTTTCTAGGTACTTACGCACATCTTTGTTGATTGCAGGAGAAAGGAACGCACCAACGAACATCCCTTGATCAAGAGATAGAATTTTTGTTGATGTTTCACCTTTACCGTTGATTGCGTCATACCAACCGTATGGTGTTTCGAGTTGTGGGTAGTAATCAATCACTGTGTTTAACAGACTGACAGCTTCAAATGGGTTCACCATGTAAGAAAGGGCTAGCGCATGAGGCGTACCCGTTTCACCACCTGCAAGGTCTGTGTTATTAAAACGGACTTTAGACTCTGATAACTGTGGGACTCCGAACGCAGCATAACCATCGTCAACAGTTGCGGCTGAAGAAACAAAAGGAATTTGATGCTTTATCGCGTGGTACTTCTGAATCTCAGTCATATCTTCAATCATTGAGAAATCAGGAATCAATGTTCGCTCTTCCAACCAGATCATTGAAAGCATGCCTTGGAAATAAGCGCCATCCCAAGTCAACATAGGCGAATATTTTTTGCCATCGAGGTAGTAGTCTTGCGTATATAACTCCATATCATTGAACGCAGTTTTCGGGACCGTATTTTCTGAGTTTTGAGTAATTAAGTGAGCCCAGACTGGGGCTAATCGACTCTCATTTGCTTTACGATCTATATGATATGATAGTGGCGCTTCTTTCTTCGTTGACCACCCAGAATAGAGCAGACCTCGGCTTTCATCATAGAGTGCTGACCAACCATCTGTTTGGCTCTTAAGAATAGACTCAACCTTAGCAACAACTTCTTTTTCGTCTGATTGCTTTGAGTCAAGATAAGCGCCGGCTACACCCGCAAGAGCAAATGCTAAGTTTGCGTTATCTACGGCGGGAACAATGCCATCTTTGTTTGGTTTCAGTTGCTCTCCCTCAATATCGTAAGGCCAGAAGAACAGACCTTTCCAAGTAGGGGCCCCTGCCAACGCATCCAGTGTTTCATGGATACGTATTAGTGCATCAGCATTGCCGTTTTTATGAGCTTCAACAAGCACATTTAGGTACAGGCCAATCTCTGTTGTGTTGACATAATAGTCGTGTTCAATCTGGCCATTTTTATCGACGAAAATCGTGTCGTATGGAACTTTGGCTTTTTGATCAACACCTACGCCATCAACAAAGAAGTCCAAGTTTCTTTGTAAATGTTGTTCAAACCCTATTGGGTAGAGCTGTGGATTAACGGTAAGTTCGGTGATTGTGACATCAGCGAACGCAGACATGCTAGCCATGAGGGTACAGGTAGCTAAAAGGCTTTTTTTTATCATTTCTCGTATCGACCTTTGTGTTTAAACGTTTCACAACGGATATTCCCATCTGGGTAACATTGTCAGCAATGTGGTCATTTACCTTTTGTGATTATGGGATTACCCGAACAATATTAAATGCTTAAACCTTTAAGCATTTAAGCTAAACATGTGAGAGAGTTATCATGTTTTCTGTAGATAAATAGAGAGCGAGTGAGGCAATATCGCTGTTACGGCAAGGTTACAAATAAAAAGGATACATAAATCGTTTATGCAAAAAGCAGAAAATACATTGATCACACCACTTTTGTGAAAGCCATACAAAACAAGCCAACCCCGTAAACGAAAGTTGGCTTGTATGACGTTAAACTGAACTTTAAACTACAGGTTATCGTTAAAACTCATATTGGAAATAAACCGTGTTGTAGTTACTGCCGCCTTTGATACGCCCGAACTGGGATGCGTTTTCAAAGATTGCAGAACGGTGATGCAATGAGTAACCGAACCATAAATTGTTCAGGTCATTCTTACCCACCAAATCGCCTACGTTTACATCGACCGAAAAGTCGAGATAATTAAGCAAGTGGCTCCCGTTATACCCCTTCTCTTTCATCTCTTTCGCTTCGATGTAAGTCAGCGAATCGATGTAAGACATACCTTCTGCCACACCAACACGCCATTGTGTCGGCCAGTCGAAAGTATAATACGCTTTGATAGCGACAATGTATTCAGTGCTGCTTGACTGAACATCTGAATTCCAGTGATGCGCGATACCCGGTGTTAAGTAGATGTCCAATGGGAAACCGAAGATCTCATCGGTTAACGGGTGGCCATAGAAGAAGGAGGTCAACTGGTTGTTGTATTCGTCTTTCTCCCTGTTGAATTTCATGATGTCGCCAATATTCGATGGCGTCGCCCAGCCGTGTGCAACACGTAAATACGGCGCATTACTCAGCTTAGGTTTTGGCGCTTTGGTTTTATCATTGAAAAAGCCAAAACCAAGGTAAAGTTCGCCTTGATAACGGTCTTCAACAATCGACGAATCGTAGGCGTTGTCATCCAGTCGAGTCACACTGGTTGAGCCCAATAAGTATAAGTTCGAAACCACATGGTAACGCGCTTCTATACCGACATTCAGATCCACACCTGCGCCGATGGCTTCATTGGCTGCTGAGTAATACTCGCTATTGAAGTCAGCACTTTTATAACGCAGTGTCGCGCTCGGGTAAAACTCCCAATCTCCGGTTTCATACTTGGCTTTCGCACGTAAGTTACCATGGAGGTTGAATTCACTGTCGCTCATTAATTCCGTCTCGGCAGACCAAGGACCATCAAGTTGGTAGGTCAGTTGAGCACCGAAGTCCGCCGTATCGCCTTCAATTGCGTTCTGCTCAGAAGCTGGGATATCAATAAAACGCATGCGAGAAATAGCATTAAAAGACCATTTCTCGTCATCTGTTTGATAAAGATAAGCACCCATCTCGGTACCATCAATGAACACATAGTCGTTCTTGAAAAACAGCATCGGTACGAATGAGTTAACCGATTGGTCACCACCAGACGTGTCATAAGGGATGCTTGCAGTACGGAACATTGCAGCGATGCCCCACTCTTGTTCTTCAGCAGCCCACGCATTAGCACTTAGGAAAGCGCTACTTAGTAAAGCCACTCCAGTTGAAGTGAGAGTCGGTAAATATTTGAGCTTCATTCTTATGTAATTACTCTTTGTAATAAATATTGTGTAACTGAATAGACATTTATTAACCATGATGGCTAACTATTTTTAGGTTTGATCGGCATTGACCGTTACAATGTAGAATATTCTCGGTTAAATGAAAGTATTGTGAAAGTCTCCGAATTACAAAACATTATAGATCAGTTACCCAAAGATTCCGATCCAGATATTGTTGTGGGTGAGGCATGGCTGCCCGAGCGTTTGGTGGATACCAACCTAGACGGCGACATGCTATTTCTTGAATTCGATAATGCCCCTGAAGACAATCAAGGGGATGAAGAAGGCCGTGGCTTTGTTGAGCACGAGATTGCTATGATTCGAGAAAAGCTCGAACTGTTGTTAGACGAGCCTTCCGATACCAAGACCAAAGCCGATGCCCTATTGGCAATATTTCTAATGGGCCATGAACTTTCTAGCTCGGAAGTTATCGAAATACTTGAATCGACAGAGCTTGAATCAACAGAATCGGAATCAACAGAGCTTGAATCAGCAGAATCTGAAATGACAAAGCCTGAAGCAACCCAGCATGAAACCACAGAGCCTGAGGTTACAGAGCATAAAACAACAGAATCTGACATAGCTGAACTTGAAGAACTAAAGCTTGAGACCACTCAGCCTGAAACGGACAAGCTCGAAACAAAACAACGCCACGACGACTAGCCACCAACGATTTTAGGTACCGTATTGAAACCCTCTACGACATCATCTCTTCCCCTGTTACTCGCTGGACCCATTTTAAGAAAAACAACTGCTACTGAAGTGGTACTTTGGTTAGCCACCAGCTCGCCCCTCATAGGCAGGGTTGAGCTTTATACGGGTGAATCAAAGCTTACTCGCGAAGCCGTTCTCACTTGTGAAACAGACCTTGTTCGAGAAACAACTCTTCCTAACCAAAAAGATCATTCTCACGTAGAGCCGGAACAACCGTTTTATACCTCATCGCTTGAAGAGCATGATTCGATTCAAATCGGTACACATGCGTGGGTGACGCTCATCCGCTTACAAGGCGAGTTCCCGACGAATACTCTTCTAGAGTATGACGTTCACACAGAGTCAGGCTCATTAAAAGAGCTTACCCCTCACCTTGTTTACAACGGTAAATCTCGCGTTGAGTTTAAGATCTCGACCTCGGCTCATTACATTCTTCATGGCTCTTGCCGTAATCCACATCATCCAAGCAAAGACAGCCTAGTCGCGGCAGATAACAAGATAGCCGATCAAACCGTCGCTGAAAGACCCGATATGCTGATGATGAGCGGTGATCAGATCTACGCCGACCATGTGGCAGGCCCAACACTTGATGCTATTCAGCAAGTGATTCAATTGCTCGGTTTAGTGGGTGAGAGTTTACCGACTGACTCGCAAGTTAACCGAATCAACAGCAGTGACGCCTTATTTGAGAGCGAATATCACTTATATCAACGTGATCAGTACTTGCCACACCACACCACTTCAGAATCCATGCTCGATAAGTTCTTTCCGAATCGTGGTGTGCCGATTTTTAGCTCTACCAATTGTGAAAACCACTTGGTCACGCTGTCTGAATTTATCGCCATGTACCTGTTGGTTTGGTCTCCGACACTGTGGCAATGTGTTAATCGAGAGCGACTCATTGAGAATAATTTCACTCAAGGTGGACGTCAATTAACACCAACTGAACAGCAACAATGGCGTGATGAAAGCGTCATCATGGATGATTTCATTGCTGGCTTACCACAAGTACAACGTCTGTTCGCGCATATCCCTACGTACATGATCTTTGACGATCACGATGTTACTGATGATTGGAATCTTACCGTGGGTTGGGAACATGCCGTAGACCAAAACCAGTTCGCAACTCAAGTCATTGGTAACGGCCTTACGGCTTACTGGATGTGTCAGGGTTGGGGTAACAAACCGGAGAGCTTCGACGAAAAGTTCATCGAGCAAGCAAAACAGCTTTTTGTTGATCAATCGTGCGTTCTTAAACAAACGAACAGTGAAACCGACGATGCCGCGACGACTCAATCTCTTGGCAACATAGAACCAGACAAGCATCAAGCCTTCATAGAGATGCTGAGTCGCTTTGAAGAGTGGCATTACACGATAGATACTTCGCCCAAAGTCATTGTGTTGGATACTCGAACCCGTCGCTGGCGTTCAGAGTCTCGCATGAATAAACCTTCAGGTTTGATGGACTGGGAGGCCTTGATTGAATTTCAACATCAATTGATGCATCAAGATAAAGTCGTCATCGTTTCAGCTGCGCCTATGTTTGGTGTGAAGTTTATTGAAACACTGCAAAAGATGGCGACCACAATTGGCAAGCCATTAGTGATTGACGCTGAAAACTGGATGGCGCATCCGGGCAGTGCTAATACGCTGATCAGTATCTTTACCCATACCAAAACACCGACCAATTTCGTGGTACTTTCTGGTGATGTTCACTACTCCTTTGCTTACGATATCAAGCTTAGGTACCGCCGAAATAGCCCGAACATTTATCAGATTACCTGCAGTGGTATTAAAAATCAGTTCCCAGCTTCGCTGCTTAAATTCTGCGATGTGTGGGATCGCCTGTTATACAGCCCTCGCTCAATTTTGAACTATTTCACGAAACGTAAGCGCTTGAAGATCGAAAAGCGCAGTCCAGACAATCAAACCTTCTATCGCCTTTCAAACCGCAGTGCGATTGGTGAATTAAGATTAGATAGCGACGGTAAACCACAAGCGATTACGACGTTAAGTGGTGATGGAAAAGTGACACGCTTTCCTGAACCTTACTAAACAAGTGTTCCTTATTGCTGACCTCTTCGTAATGTCAGTTTTAAGTAAAGACGCTTGCGATCACACTCAGTAGACCCAATAGTAATAATATTCACTATAACTGGAATGCTTTTATGTTTAACTCACTTACCTCGTTATTTAAACAATTAGTTGACGGCTCTGATTTAGGCAAAACGCCCACTGCCTCACCTAACTTAGCCATCGCCAGCTTGTTATGCGAAGTCGCTGGTGCAGACCACGCGATCAACGAATCAGAGCAACAAGCCAAACTGCACTTACTTCAGCGCTTACTGAACATAAGCGAAGAAGAATCAAGAGCTTTGTTAACACAAGCTGAGCCTCAAGTTGAACAATCTGTTTCTCTGTACGATTTCACTTCTCAACTGCGAGAGCTTTCTCAGCCGGTTCGCATAGACTTAATCAAAGCTATGTGGGAAGTCGCGCATGCGGATGGAGAGATTGACCCACTTGAAGATTCAGTGATCCGCAAAACCGCAGAACTTCTTTATGTTGACCACAAAGACTTCATCAAAAGTAAGTTGAGCGTTTTAGGCGAAGATTAGAGCATGAAATGATTAGTTTGAGCATAAATAAAAAAAGCGACGGGCCAAGAAACCCGTCGCTTTTTTTGAATGGATAGCACTGAAAGCTAGAAGAATAAAACTGAGAGGTTTTAAAAATTCAGCTACAACAATTTCGTTACAACATTGTTAATGTCAGCTTCGCAAGATTATAAGCATCGACATAGCCGGAGTGCTGACGGCCTTCCCACTCGATATTTTTCGCTTCTTGAGCCGCACGATGGCCAATGCGTTTTTCTTTCAATCTATTTTGAATACGATAAAGCGTTGCGATGTTTAAAAACTCGCTAAATGGTGGCTCAATGCCTTTCTCTATGCATTCTTTGTGTAAGATAAGGTCATCACGTCCCCACGCTGCATAGATTTTTTTCGGACCACCAAAGTTTTTAATCATCGACTTGATGACCGATTCTAATGGGCGCCCCTGCTTTTCGATTTTACGAGGTGTAATACCGGTTAACTCGGCACAGAACAGAGATACTTCGTCTTTCTCTGGCTTAACGTAGTATTGTGCTCGCTTGACGATAGTACCAGATGTTAGGTCAATCTCAGCAAGACCAACTTCAATGATCTCCCCTGTTGTTCCCACACCGTCTTCGCTCCAACAGCACATTTCCAAATCGAAACATACCACTCGATTGTGATTCATACGTCGCCTAATTCTCTCGTCAAAAATTTTGTCAAATTGTACATGAGCCTAATACAGAACTCGACCCTAGTTGCATCAAGTGCTCATTTAGCCTGCAATTGTGACTCGATTTCGGCCATCTGACTTGCTTTGATACAACATGCTGTCGGTTTTTTGAAGGAGTTCTTCAATATCCTCTTTACTGCGGATGGTAGCACCGATACTTAGAGTACAACTCAAAAGTTGACCTTTGTGCTCGCAGCAAGAATCACTTACGCTGTGTAAAATACATTCAAGGTAAAACTTCAAAGCTTCACGAGCGGAAATGCTTGATATAATACAAAACTCATCGCCACCGACACGGAACAAGTTGTCCCCTTCTTTTAAGTTCAATGAAATCTGTTTAATCACATGCACAAGCAAGGCATCACCAGCTGGGTGGCCAAATTGATCATTAATCCCTTTAAATTTATCGACATCAAATCCAATCAAGCTAAACGGCTTGTCACCTTGTATCGCTTTATCGAGCACCTTATTAAAGGCTCGTCGATTATAAATCTCTGTGAGGCTGTCATGATTGGCTAGAAAACGGAGTTCTTCCGTTCTTTCATCAATCATTTTATACAGGCGTACTTTTTCTTGGACTTGCAGTTTAACGATATAAGAAAGCAACAGTGAAATAGTCGTGCCCACGAGGGCAATCCCGGCCAACACCAGGTAACCATTAAACGAAATGCATGAGTCTATCTTGAAGTCGACAACCCATTCACGGTTAGTGAGTGTGATTTTCTTGGTGATATGTTGTCCAGTCACACCCTCATAACCTTTCGTTTCGAACAAGACAGGTGCATCTTCGGCTTCAAAACCGACATCACTAACGCGGACATAAACATTCATATCCCCAACCGTCGAAGCCAGCAAGTTCTCAAAATAGTATGTGGTGCGAACCACACCAATTACAACGCCGAGTAAGTTGTCACTCTCTCCCTCAAAGACAGGGTGATACACCAACATGCCACTCTTTTTCGTGTCTTTATCTAGCCCATCTTGTATCAAGCGAACTTTGTCTGAAATATTCGCCTTACGTGTCTGTTTGATATTATCTAGAACGAGATCAAATCGCTCTCTAGAAGAGTAAAAGCCAAGAACTTTGTTGTTTGGTTCTGTATTGGGGAAAATATCGCTAGCAACGAAAGCTGGCTGACCATCCAAAATGTAGCCATAGGTTTTTGCTTGGTTCTTAGGAATGGTATACAGCTTAAAGATTGGGTACTTTTCTTTCATTTTCGCCGTGTGCTCAGCTATCTCGTCTGCGGGCACTTTTTGCATCCACTGCAAGGCAATTAAACTCTTTGAATCATCTATGGTTTGCTTAGCAAAGCGATCAAACTTATCCCAATTTTCAGGGTCATTTGCGTAGAAAAAATTAGCACCAGACCCAATATATGCAACATCATTATCTATAAAGGCTTCCAAGCTCAATGTCTGGTGAGTAGCAAAACTATCCAAATTCATATTCAGCGCACGCTTTTGATTAAGCATGACTAATACAAAGCACAAAACAGTAATCAAAAAACTGACCGAAAATACGACCAACGGGAGAGTTTGTCTCTTCAACCCTATTAGTGGGTCAGTAGTTTGGGGCATGCGGGTTCCAAATAGGCTCTATTGAATGAAAAGTATATAACGGACGGATATAATGCTCCATTCATGTTTAGTCCTAAATGTCACATTAAACGGGCATTTTGTAAATTTTACTGACCCCCATGACCAATAACCAGACAAATCTCGACTAAATTTCAAGCTAACACACTAAAAAGCCACTTGTTTGAAAACATTAAATACACCTCTTAAGCCTTGAATATGCTAGTATCCACCCATATTTATAGCTTGAAAGCGACCGTTTCAGTCTCGTGCTACCGAGTTTCTTTCCAATCTGTATATTCCTTTAAACCGACGAATATACCGTTAAATCAATTTTAAAGAGAAATCACTATGATCGTTGATTTGAACCTAATCCCACAAACGTTTGATATGCTTCACGCAGGCCTAACTGCATCAAGCGTTTTACTACTGCTCATTGCCGTTTCTCGTAAAACCCAAGTGGTTGAGAAAGTCGTAGAAAAACCAGTAGAGAAGATCGTTGAAGTTGAAAAGCAAGTTGAAAAAATTGTCGAAGTAGAGAAAGTGGTTGAAGTTGAAAAAGTAATCGAGAAAGTCGTTGAAGTTGAATCTAAGCTGGCAACAGCACCGACAGATTCTGCAATGCAACTTCTGTCTATCATGCAACAAGAAGCGCGTTTAATCGACTTCCTAAAAGAAGATCTGACTTCGTTCTCTGACGAAGAAGTTGGCGCAGCAGCACGTGTTATTCACACTGGCGGTAAAAAAGTATTAGCGGACTACGTAACGCTTTCTCACATCCGCAGCGAAGATGAAGAAACGCGTATCACTATCGCTGAAGGTTTCAACCCTCAAGAAATTCGCCTAACAGGCAACGTAACGGGCAATGCACCGTTCAATGGCACATTGGTTCACAAAGGTTGGAAAGCAACTGACATGAACCTGCCTAAGCTTGCTGAGAACTACGATGCATCTGTGATTGCACCAGCAGAGGTGGAGCTATAATGGAACATCAAGCGCCGAAGTTCAGTGTTGGTATCGATTTAGGTACAACACACTGCGTTTTGTCTTACATCGACACAACCAATGAAGATGCTCGTGTAGAGGTGATGCAAATCCCTCAGCTAACGGCACCTGGTACAGTAGAAACTCGCAGCCAACTTGGCTCGTTTCTATACCAGCCGCACGAACATGAAATGAACGCGGGTTCTCGCGTTCTGCCTTGGTCTTCTGAGCCTAAAGCACTGGTGGGTGCTATTGCGCGTAACCTTGGTTCTAAAACCCCTATCCGCTTGGTCGCAAGTGCTAAATCTTGGCTATGCCACGGTGGTGTGAACCGTCGTGATGCTTTCCTTCCTGCAGGTAGCCCTGAAGAAGTTGAAAAAGTATCTCCGCTTAAGACAACTGAGTTGTACCTAGAGCACTTGAAAGATGCTTGGAACCACGCTAACCCAGAACACCAACTGGCAGACCAAGATGTAACGATCACCGTTCCAGCTTCGTTTGATCCTGCAGCTCGTGACCTAACAGCTGAAGCTGCGCGTAATGTTGGTTTCACTCACTTAACGCTTCTTGAGGAGCCACAAGCGGCTCTTTACAGCTGGATTGATAACAGCAACGACACATGGCGCGATGAAGTGAACGTTGGCGACATCGTTCTTGTTGTTGATATCGGTGGTGGTACAACCGACCTTTCGTTGGTTGAAGTAACACAAGATGAAGGCAACCTAAGTCTGAACCGTATCGCAGTTGGTGAACATATCCTACTTGGCGGCGACAACATGGACTTAGCGTTAGCTTATCGTCTGAAAATGAAGTTAGCTCAAGAAGGTAAAGAACTGGCTCCTTGGCAGGTTCAAGCGATGACTCACGCGTGTCGTGATGCGAAAGAAGCACTGCTTAACGATGCTGAGCTTCAATCTGTGCCAATCGTTGTTCCAAGCCGTGGCTCTAAGCTACTTGGCGCAACACTGAAAACAGAACTGACTCAGCAAGAAGTACAACAAACATTGGTTGATGGCTTCTTCCCACAAGTCGCTGTAACGGATCACCCAGTACAGAAAACTCGTGGTGCACTGACTCAAATGGGTCTGCCTTACGCTCAAGATGCGGGTATTACTCGTCATATTGCTGCATTCCTTTCTAAGCAAGCCAATGCGCTTTCTGGAAATAGCGAAGCCGCTCAACAAGATTTCAACCCGTTTGCAAACATGCCCGGTATGCCCGGTACAGAAGCGCCAGCAGCAGACTTCATCAAACCAACAGCGGTACTGTTCAATGGTGGTGTTCTAAAATCTAACCTACTTGCTGATCGTCTTTCAGACACGATCAATGAATGGCTAATTAATGCAGACGCAGAATTCGCTAAACAGCTTTCAGGCTTAGACTTAGACCTAGCGGTTGCAAGTGGCGCTTCTTACTACGGCGCAGTACGTCGTGGTCAAGGCGTTCGTATCCGCGGTGGTATCGCTTCTTCTTACTATGTAGGAATTGAAAGCGCGATGCCAGCTATCCCAGGTATGGCTCCTCCAATGGAAGCACTGTGTGTTGCACCATTTGGTATGGAAGAAGGCTCAAGCGTTCAAGTTCCTAGCCAAGAGTTCGGTCTAGTGATTGGTCAGCCAGTACACTTCCAATTCTTCGGTTCAACAACACGTCGTGAAGACCAAGCAGGTACGCACCTTGATCACTGGGCTCCAGAAGATCTTGATGAGCTTCCTGAAATCCAAGTGACACTGCCTGTTTCTGAAGGTCGTCGCGAAGGTGAAGTGGTTCCGGTGACTTTGGCGTCTCGTGTTACTGAATTAGGCACGTTATACCTAGAAGCGATAGCCACTGACAATGGTCAGAAATGGCATGTTGAGTTCGACGTTCGTGAAGACTCGAATAACGACTCAAACGTAGAAGCATAATGAATCAACGGCACCTTAGCGGGTGCCGTTACTTTATCAATGCGATTCCCTAGCCCTGTATTAAAAGCATTCCAAAGACAATAATAAGACCAAGATTATCCATTAACTGGTCATCACTTTGGCAGAATAAGGTTTTGTATGGCATCTCCTCGTTTTTTAGTCGGCATTGACTTAGGCACAACCAATACTGTTGTCGCTTACTGTGAAATCAACGACGACCTACAACATGCTCCCGTTTCTCTTTTCGATATTGACCAACTCATCGGCCCCGGTGAAGTGGTTCGCAAGCCCCTACTTCCATCATTTCGTTATCATCCCGCACAAGGTCAGATCTCTCCTTCCGATCTCACTATGCCTTGGGAACCGAGCTTGGTGGAAGGTGATATTCAAAACGTCATCGTTGGTGAGTGGGCTCGCGAACTGGGCGCAAAAGTTGAAGGCCGCCAAATATCCAGTGCTAAGAGCTGGTTATCTCACCAAGCGGTTGATCGTAACTCCGACATTCTGCCTTGGGCTGGCGCAACTGACGTCGATAAGGTGTCTCCTGTTGTCGCAAGCGCAAGCTACCTGAACCACATCCGTCAAGCATGGAACTACCGTAACCCAAGCAATAAGCTTGAAAACCAAGACGTTGTAGTAACTGTTCCTGCTTCATTCGATGAGACAGCACGTAAGCTGACACTCGAAGCGGCAACACTTGCTGGTTTAGGTAAGATTCTGTTACTCGAAGAGCCTCAAGCTGTGTGTTACGACTGGTACGCCCGTCACCAACAAACCGCTGCAGACGAACTTCAACAAATCCCGCTGATTCTAGTGTGTGATGTTGGTGGTGGTACTACCGATTTAAGTTTGATCGAAGCAAGCTTCAACTCAAATAATGGCGGCGACCAAGAACTCGCACTCGACCGTATCGGCGTCGGCGAACACTTGATGCTAGGGGGGGATAACCTCGATTTGGCTCTTGCCCACCTTGCAGAGCAACGCTTTAATCAAAACAAAAAGTTGAATGCGTCTAGCCTAACCAAACTGATTCAACAAACTCGCGCCGCAAAAGAGAGCCTGCTTTCTGCTAATGCGCCAGACGATGTGAAGATCACCATGCTGGGCAGCGGTTCAAAACTGCTTGGCGGAACCAAGAGTATTGGTTTAACCAAGCAAGAAGTTCATCAGATTGCTCTGGAAGGTTTCTTCCCGCTTTCTGAGTTTACGGAAGTACCCGACAAACGCCGCAGCGCGGTGGTTGAGTTCGGCCTGCCCTACGCTGCTGACCCTGCTGTAAGTAAGCACGTTGCCGAATTCCTGGCGACCCACCAGCAAGTATCTAAAGCCGCATTGGAAAAGTCAGACTCTGTTGAGTTTGATGATACCAAACCTGCAATTCCTGTTGGTGTGCTACTCAATGGTGGTGTGTTCAACAGTGAACTGGTAACAGAGCGAATTACTCAGTTACTTGGCAATTGGAACGGTGCACCAATCACCGTCTTAGATAACCCTCACCCTGACTGGTCTGTAGCCCTTGGTGCTGTAGCTTTTGGTAAAGCACGCCGTGGTGCACAACTGAAAATCGGTGGCGGCGCTGCTCGTTCTTACTTCTTGCATCTACAAGAGAAGAACAAGATGGGCAAAGCGCTTTGTTTGCTTGCCAAAGGGACAGAAGAAGGCCAAGAGATACGCTTGAACAGCCGTCGTTTCTCACTGACTTTAGGCGAACCGGTACGATTTAATCTTCTAACTTCAACCCACGATCAAATTGCTCATGACACCGCTATTCAAAATGGTGTGATGGTCAATGTCGACGCTGACTTGTTCTCCCCTCTTCCACCGTATATTTCAACACTGGAAGGTTCAGGTACTGCAGAGCTCCAAGCCAACCAAAAAGAACGCGTCGAAGTATTGCTCGCGTGTCAATTAACAGAAGTCGGCACACTGAAAATGGAGTGTGTGAGTACAGAAGATGACTCTAAACGTTGGTTGCTCGAGTTTGAAGTCAGAAACAAGCAAGGCGATGAGTCTGATTCCGCTAAACTTCACCCAAGGCTGGATGAATGTAAGGAATTGATTTCTCGTCTGTACAGCGGCAACAAGAAGAGTGCTGAATCGAAAGAGATCAAAACACTATCGAAAGATCTTGAGAAGCGACTCGGTAAGCGTGATGAATGGGACTTCACGACCCTTCGCCACCTGTTTGATACCTTTTCATTAGGTCGTAAACGCCGTCGTCGTTCAGAAGCACACGAGAAGAACTGGCTGCGTTTGGCGGGTTACTCGCTGCGTCCAGGCTTTGGCGATCCGACTGACTCATGGCGTATCGAACAAATTTGGGGCCTTTACCAACAAAACATTCAGTTCCAGAACCACCAAGGTTGGACGGACTGGTGGGTATTCTGGCGTCGTGTTGCGGGTGGCCTGAATCAAGAACAGCAAGAAACCATCTTGGCTGATATCGCGAAGTACCTTCACCCAGGTGCAATGAAGAACCCTAAGACAGCGAAAGATGCGCAAGACAATGGCTATGAAGCCATGGTGAGATTGGCAGCGTCCCTTGAGCAACTCGAGGTGGAAGATAAAGTTCTATTGGCTACATGGTTCTTGAGCAAAGCAATTAACCATAATCAGTTCGAACAGGCTCACTGGTGGGCTCTGGGTCGCTTAGCATCTCGTACACCTTTATATGGAAGCCAACACAGCGTCATTCCAAGAGAGCAAGCAGAACAGTGGTTACCAAAGCTGCTTGACCAGAATTGGCAGAAAGAGCAGATGATTGCCTTCGCGGCGGTGATGATCTGTCGTAAGACGGGTGACCGACAGTTCGATATCTCTGATGACTACCGTGCTCAAGTTCTTGATAAATTAAAGCAAAGCAAGGTACCTGATTCATGGCTAACGCTAGTGAGTGAAGTCACTGAGCTTTCTGAGAGCGAGTCTAAGCGTGTATTTGGTGATGCATTACCAAGCGGCTTAAGCCTGATCAATAGCTAGTATTCAAAACGATTAGCTTTAGTTGTTAATGAGTAAAGGAGCTAACGAGAAAAGAAAAAGCCACTTTCGGTTCGTTGAAAGTGGCTTTTTTATTGGTGGCTTAAGGCTGGTATGTTTAGTCGACTTATCGCTTTTTGGTTAAGAGCCTCAGCCGTGTTGCAGTTCATCATTGTTAATGTTTCGTTCCTGTTGGGTTGATAGGAAAATCCGTATTTTCATAAATGTCAGATAGCTTTTTCGGTTTCTTCTCTTTAGCTCCTTTGTTCGATTGATTATGAGTTTCGCTTAAAAGCCACGCCTCATGCATTTTTGCTGAATCCAAAAACTCTGGATCCTCCATTGCTTCCTTGCGAAGTTTATTTACACGTTCGAGAGTTTCCCAAATCATAATACTTCACCTCCACTAAGGCAGTAATATAAAGATAGCTCATACCCATAAAACTTCAACTAACCCAATGAGATAGCGATCTCACTTTCGAAAAATACCAGGTCTGGGCTAGTGGAAATCCGCATCAGGAAACAACTTCACATGGTGTGTGTTTCACACCGATCTTCGACGATCTTTAAGTACAAAAAAAGCGAGCTCAATGCTCGCTTCTTGTCTATCTATCTGTTGATCAGATAGCCAATACTGGCTCGATTAAATCAAACCAACTTAAGCACGGTTGCCAATTTTAACGGTACCATTTGTTGCAAACCAAAGTGCTTCTGAACGGCGACGACCTAGTAAAATTGGGCCATCATCGTAGAACAAAAAGTTTTTCCAATGCTTCTTGAAAACCGACCATTTGGTTTCAAGTACATTGTATTTTTCGTAGCAAAAATAAACAGTTACGTCATCTTGCCAATCAATGAAGTTAAGGATTTCTTCTGGCATTTCAGGCTCATCGGCTTCCCAATTTGCCATCCAGCTGATCTCTTCATTCCAGTTCGACGCTTTGCTTGGCCAGTCTTGCGAACTGAGTCTTTCTGCATCTGGGCTTTGAGGGCTCACGTTCTCTTTCCAAAACTGTGATGCTCTCGCCTGTGTCATTGGCTTAATCTTTTCCAAATCCTCAGCCGGCAGTGGCATTGACTGATGAGTGAAAATCCATTTTCTTTGGTATTCGTCCAAAGTTGTATATGACATCAAATTTCCTCAAATATCTTCTCAGGCTTATGGATTTACCATGCCTATATGTTCTTTCGATGCAGCGATGACTTCATTTTGTTTATGTTCTCCGCTGGATCTAAATTCATTTTTTCACGCTCATAGCGAGCGTTTATCTTGCCAGTTTGCGTTTACCAGTGCCGTTAACACGTGATCTTCCCATTTACCGTTAATCTGTAGGTAATCTTTGGCAAAGCCTTCTTGAACAAAACCAAGGTGCTCTAATACACCCGCACTACGTTCGTTGTGAGGCATGTAGCCCGCCATTAAGCGGTGCATGTTCTGCACATCAAACATGTAGTCTTTTGCCATGCTCAAGCCTCTTCGCATGTAACCATGACCCTGTGCGCTTTCACTTAAAGAGTAACCTACATTACATGCGTAGAACGGAAAACGAGACAAATTGCTGAACGATATCGTACCTAACATTTCGTTAGAATCAGCATCAATCAGTAAACAGTAATAACCGAGCCCCAATTTATGAAGTTCGTTTAACTTCATCAACCGCTGCACCCAATCCGCTCTGTCAAAGAAAGCATCTTCTCGAGTCGGTTCCCAAGGCTTAAGGTACTCTCTGTTAACCTGAAAGTACTCACTGATCATGCATGCATCAT
The DNA here is from genome assembly GCF_002119525.1 of Vibrio syngnathi. Classification (NCBI taxonomy): domain Bacteria; kingdom Pseudomonadati; phylum Pseudomonadota; class Gammaproteobacteria; order Vibrionales; family Vibrionaceae; genus Vibrio; species Vibrio syngnathi. Next base: position 1,842,389 of record NZ_CP017916.1, read on the forward strand.
AGATCTCAGCCGTTCGTAAAATCAGGTTTCCATCACGCTTATAAATACGTTCCGGCGTACTCGAATCTTCCATAGTCTTGTTCTTATTCTTTTGTCTCGTTGTTACGTCACTGCCTCACTCTGACCGAATTTAGCAGTCTAATAGCATCAGCTCTTTCTAATACCATAATCGCGAAGTTTGTTCGCTATTGAGGTGTGAGAAACATTTAATCGTTTTGCTAACTTACGGCTTGATGGGAATGACTGATAAAGCTTCTCTAGAATCTGAGATTCATAGTCTTTCATGATCTCGTCAAGAGAGCCGTCTAAGCTTAAGTTCGCCATTCCAGCAGTCATAGTATCAAGTTGTGGTAAATGAAATTGCTCAACGGTTAACGTATCAGAATCTAGCTCAGTCAAGGCGCGAAGTACCATATTGTCTAACTGACGAATATTGCCCGGCCATTGGTAGTTACCTAATTGGTCGATTAGTTCTTGAGTCAACTTTGGTTTTAACATGCCTAGCTGTTGTGCGTATTTCGCAACAAACAATTCCAATAAAGGGGCAACGTCATTAGAACGTTCTCGCAAGGCTGGAATCGATAGAGTCAAAACATTTAGACGATAGAACAAGTCTTCACGGAACGAACCTGAATCGGCTAATTCAGATAAGCGATGGCGTGTTGAAGCGATAATACGAACATCAGCGTGCATCTCTTCTTCTTCGCCAACACGTCGGAATGAACCATCTTGAAGGAAACGAAGCAATTTTATTTGCAGATGCGGGCTCATTTCGCCAATCTCATCTAAAAATACCGTGCCGCCATTGGCTTGTTCGAAAATGCCTTTATGACCTTGTTCATGGTTGAATGAACCCGGAGCATGACCAAATAATTCCGTTTCCGCTACGTCATCAGGCATCGATGCACAGCTTAGAATCAAGAATGGGAAAGACGATCGATTCGAGCGGTTATGACACGATTTCGCCAGCATCTCTTTACCCGTACCTGTGTCCCCTTCAATAAGCAGAGGTTGATCTAACATAGCCAGTTTCTTAGCTTGACTGATCAAGGCTTTGTGACGGTTAGAGACACCGACAAAATGTTCAAAGCCTAGGTTGTTCTGTTCTGGGATCGCATCTGGCGAGTTCATCTCTTGGTTACAAGAACGAATCGTCATTACTGCGCTGGCCAGTACTGCTTCGTTGACATCTCCACCAAGATAAATAGGCAGGATTTCAATAGAGAAATCTAGGCCATCTAGCACCACGACTTCGCGATGACGCGTTACATCACCTTCAATCCAACGAGCAAAATTAAAGCTAGGAACAAACGTCGCTAACGGCTCACCGATAACTTCGTCTTCTTGCTTGTTGAAGAGGTTCAATGCAGCGTGGTTCGCCATATCGACTGAGCCTTTAAGGTCAATCGCGATCACTGGGTCAGGTAGGTTAGCAAGCAGAGCAATTAGCTCAGTGTTATGCCTTTCACTCGGCATAAATTGAATTTTACGTACATCCTTCACACCTGAAATTCGGCGAATTTCAGCCATAAGTTCACTAAAAGCATCAAAATTAATATCCGGGCAATTTAGGTAAATAATACCTTTAACATCAATTTCGATTCCTCTTAAATCAATGCTTTTTGAGGCCAAGATATCGAGCAACTCGCGCGTTAAGCCGAGTCTGTCTTCACACAATACTTCAAGACGCACAAATAGTCCTATTATAGGTGTCAGGATAAGTTGACAGTAGTTTGGATTAAGCTCTAAGTTCAGTCAAGAAGAAGAGTAAACATATGTTTACTCTTCGCTCGCAAATCACTCAACTTCCTTGTGTATATAGACTTTATAGGAAGGTAATTCACTTGATTTCCTACATTTCAATTTTAAGTACTTCGCTTTACTTTAAGGTAATGCGCTTTATTTCAGAAAGGACGGCTTTGCGAAGGTCGGATAGTTTTACTTTTCGCTCATTATGCCAAGGCATAGGACGCAACAACGTCATGGCTTTTAAACCCAGTCTAGCAGTGAGGATACCAACACCTAGCCCTTGCCCTGCCCGAGCTGAAACTTTACCTGCAAGATCCATCGAGACGATATCCATGCTCGCATCGATCGCCAACTCACTCGCGCCTGCCACTGCCATGTTGATTAACACTAACTTGAACAACTTAATGCGAGACCAGTAACCCAATTCAATACCATACACATCAGCAAGCTTGTCTATCATGGTAAAATTACGCCACGCGACCAGTAACATGTCTGCTGCCGCTAATGGGCTCACAGCAACCAAGGCTGCCGATTCGGTCGAGAACTTAGTGACAATTTGAGTCGCCACTTTGTCTTGTTGGGCAACAACGAGTGCATCGTACATATCTAATACTTCAGCATCACTGTGCGCCGGGTTAATGCTATTTCGCCACTTATCATAAGCTGGAGACTCAGCGACAATACCGCTCTGCTTCGCAATGTTTTCACAGAACGCTTTGCCTTTACCGACACTCTGGCTTTGTAATAGCTCTTCACTCTGCTCTTGCACGTTGAAATGCTGTTTCAGTGAGCGTAGCTTCCACAGCTCTTTGCCTATTGCACCTAAACCCAATGAGGCAATCGCAGCAATAAAGCCAGCCCAACCTAACGCCAGCCAGTCGGCTGTTTGAACTGCAGTGATGACAGAGTCAATCGCCTGCCAACCCACCAGACCAGAGAAAGCAACTAACAAGCCAGTTCCAAACCACTTCTTCTTTTTGCTCGGGCGAATCACTTGTTCCAATTGCTGCTCAGCGTCACCATCAAGGTCGGTTTCCACTTGTGGTGCGACGGGCACAAACTTCTCTTGTTCCGTGAATAGCTTTTGAGCCCCCAAGTCTGGGGTAACTTCATTCTTATCCGGCTCATCGAACGAGGTCTTCAAAGGTTCATTAAAGACCTGCTTTGTTTTTAATTCACTCATTTTGATTACCTCAATTACTTCAACTTGTCGCCAATAAGGTACTCTAATACCTTGTCGACTCTTAGGTGCTGACAAGGCTCATCGGAGTGTTGTTCCATTGGCCTAAAGCTTGTGAAATCGAACTGATTAGTTTCCCAATACTGTTTGTTCGGCAGTTTGTGCGGCACCTCACCCGGATACATAGTTCGTGGTACGTTATCCAATGTGACGCCTTGCAATGCAGGAACATTGTTTGAACCCGATGAGATATAACCCGCGCTTGTCGCTTGAATTGACGCGATACTCATGCAACTCATATCAATGTGTTCAAACGCCGCCTGTTGCCAAGCCGGGTGAACCATCTGTTGTAACAGCGATACCAAGTTCGGATGTTGATCCGGTGTCACGTGATCGGCCTTGGTTGCTGCGAACAATATCTTGTCGATCTTAGGCGCAAACAAGCGTCTTAAGATATTGCTTCTACCGTACTTAAAACTCTTCAATAGTTGTTCTAACGCACCACGCATGTCCATGAAAGAGTCATAGCCCGCATTAAGTGGTTGTAAGCAATCCACCAGAACAATTTGTCTGTCAAACGTAGCAAAGTGATTCTTATAGAACGCCTTTACGACCTTCTGTTGATACTCTTCATAACGCGCCTTCAACACTGCATAATTACTGGTTTTTGAGAACTTCCCCTCAGGTTCAATACACGGGAAGAATTGCAGCACAGGCGCACCTTCAAGCTCACCGGGTAATACGAAGCGACCAGGTTGAACCCAATGCAACCCATTACTCTTACAGGTATGCAGATACTGAGTGTAGCTATCAGCAATTGCGACCAGTTTCTTTTCGTCCGCTTCTGCTAGCAAATCAATATCACCACGTATTGCGTTCCACTGTTGCGAGTAAGTTTCTCTGTCACCTTTCAATGCGGCAAACTGAGATTGGCTCCAAGTATCAAAGTCCATATCCAGTAACGGCAAATCAAGCAGCCACTCTCCCGGATAATCAACAATATCTAGATAAAGGGTGCTGTTTTTGCTCAGTAGCTTTTTCGCGCCCTTCGCAGGCTTATATTTGATGGCTAGACGAATCTCACTGACATCGCGCGTCGGCACTGGCCATTCTGGTGGCTGCGCATTCAAAGATTCCATCGCTTCATCATAAGAGAAGCGTGGGATCATCATGTTGTGTTGAGGAATGCGCTTAGCGCCAATAATTCTGCCGTCTCTCGCCGATGCAAGTAGAGGCAGGTTTTTATGGGTAGACGTATGAAGAAGCTGATTAACCAGCGAAGTAATGAAGGCTGTCTTACCCGCACGAGAAAGCCCCGTGACCGCGACTCGAATGTGAGAATCCGTTCCTCTGCTTATAAAGTCACTCATTTCTTGAGTTAGGTGTTTCATTTGAACGACTCCGTGATAGTTAGGCCAGTCGGTTATGATAATAGATAGGCTAGCCTATGTTCTTTCCCTGTTGGGATAGTGTGTATGCTTTTGCTTGAGCTTTTGCTTTTTCTTTTGCTTTTGCTTTTGCTTACGTTGACGAGTATGCAATACCCATTCTTAATGCTAGATGAACAAAAGCCCCTGACTACATTCATAATCAGGGGCTTTAGAATTTTTCTGCGATATCCGACTCTTAATCGTCTTCAATCAACTTGTAGATAACAAACAGTGCAATCTCTGCAATTAGCCAAAGCGCACAAGTAATCGTCACGTATTTATTATCAAAGATGCTGATCCCTTTCAAGATCAGGTCGTAGCCAACAAAAGCACCAATCACCACTGCCAAGATAATCTGTAGGATCTGAATAAAACGAGGCATTCCTCTCTCCTATGTTCTTATATTAAACTATGTGTTTATCACTATATCATTGATAATATGACAAAAGTGCAAATAATGCTGCACTTTTGTCTTTAACTTTCTGTCAAGAATTGCAATTTAAACGCTGAAGCTAGTGCCTGTTACGACTTTTGACTTCGGTGAATTACGCTTTTTCAGCTTCAGCAATTTTCACTTTCCACGTGTCAGGGCCGATCTGGTGTGCGTTTACGCCGTTTGAGTCAACCGCAACCGTTACAGGCATATCTTCAACTTCAAACTCGTAAATCGCTTCCATACCTAGATCTTCAAACGCGACAACACGTGCTTTCTTAATTGCTTTTGCAACAAGATAAGCTGCACCGCCAACCGCCATCAGGTAAACCGATTTATGTTGTTTGATTGATTCAACCGTTGCAGGACCACGTTCAGCTTTACCGATCATACCCATAATGCCGGTTTCTTCTAGCATCATGTCGGTGAACTTATCCATACGAGTAGACGTTGTTGGGCCTGCAGGACCTACCGCTTCATCACGTACTGCATCAACAGGGCCTACGTAGTAAATGAACTTACCTTTCAGGTCGACGCCTTCTGGTAAACCTTCACCACTTTCAAGCATGCCTTGAATACGTTTATGCGCTGCATCACGACCGGTTAAGATCTTACCTGATAGAAGAACCGTCTCGCCAGTCTTCCACTCTTGAACGTCTTCTTTGGTAATTTCATCTAGGTTAACACGGCGTGTATTCGCGCCAGCTTCCCAAGTAATGTCTGGCCACTCTTCTAGCTTAGGTGGCGTCAGCTCTGCAGGGCCGCTGCCATCTAATGTGAAATGTACGTGACGCGTTGCTGCACAGTTCGGGATCAAGCAAACAGGCTTAGATGCGGCGTGCGTTGGTGCTGTTTTGATTTTCACGTCAACCACAGTCGTTAGACCGCCAAGGCCTTGCGCACCAATACCAAGCTTGTTCACACGGTTAAAGATATCTAAACGAAGCTCTTCTTCTGCGTTCTCTGGGCCTTTGTCGATAAGCTCTTGAATATCGATGTGTTCCATCAGAGATTCTTTTGCTAGTACCGCTGCTTTTTCAGCCGTGCCGCCGATGCCTATGCCAAGCATGCCCGGTGGACACCAGCCCGCGCCCATTGTTGGTAGCGTCTTCTCTACCCACTCAGCAATATCATCAGAAGGGTTAAGCATGACCATCTTGGTTTTGTTCTCAGAACCGCCGCCTTTTGCTGCGATTTGAATTTCAACTTTGTTGCCTGGAACCATATTAATGTGAACAACCGCTGGTGTGTTGTCTTTGGTATTAATACGCTTACCTGCAGGGTCCATTAGGACAGATGCACGCAATGGGTTATCTGGATTGTTGTAAGCTTGACGAACGCCTTCATCAACCATCTGTTGTACTGTTTGATCCGTTTCCCACCTAACATCCATACCGATGTTCACGAAACAAGTAACAATACCCGTATCCTGACAAATTGGACGATGGCCTTCAGCAGACATACGCGAGTTGATAAGAATCTGAGCAATCGCATCTTTAGCGGCTTGGCTCTCTTCTTTCTCGTACGCTTTTTCTAGGGCTTGGACAAAGTCTAAAGGGTGATAATAAGAAATGTACTGAAGTGCGTCAGCGACACTGCTGATCACATCTTGCTTACGAATAACCGTCATTGCATGCCTCTTTATTGTTCTGGTTCCATGTGCGTTCTTGGTTCGACTGTTTTGTCTAACCGGACTAGTTGGCTTAGCTTTTTATTATGTTGAGCTGTATTTAGTTGCTTTAGCAATCGCTTGCATAGCTGTAAACTAAACCACTTGGATTACTCCGTTCTAATCAAGAACCCATTTTATTTTCAATTTATGATACTCTTGCTTCCTCTCACACGCCATGCAGTGATCGAACTCTTTGTCACAAATTAAACAAATGAATAACAACGAATTTCGCTCTATCCAAATCAAGCCGCTTGAATATCAATCAACTTTAGCTAAACAGCTGTTTTCTCATATTGAAAGCGTGCCGTGGGCAATGCTATTACGCTCCGCCTCAGAAAGCCACGTTGATAGTCGATACGACATTTTAGTTGCTCAACCCATCGCCACCTTCGAGACAATCGGCGCAAAAACGACCGTTAATGTTAATGAGACGTGCGCTGTTTCAGACTCCGATCCTTTCGAACTACTCGACCAATATCAGCAGCAATTACTGCCCGCTACCAAAGACTACCCTGAGTTGCCATTTGTTGGCGGTGCTTTAGGCTACTTTAGCTACGATTTAGGTCGCAGAGTCGAGGCGCTTCCTTCACTTGCTGAACGTGACATTGAAGCGCCAGACATGGCGGTTGGCTTGTATGAATGGGCCATAGTGGTTGATCACAAGCTTAAGATGGCATGCGTCGTTGGACAAAATATCGAGACGCATTGGAATTGGTTATCAGAGCAGCAAGACAAACCGCAAGCCGAACAGTTCCACCTTACGACACCTTGGCAATCGAACATGAGCGAACAGAGCTATTCTGACAAGTTCAACAGCGTTCAAGAATACTTGTTGTCGGGCGACTGCTATCAGATAAACCTTGCTCAACGTTTTCGTGCCGATTACCAAGGCAGTGAATGGCTCGCTTATGAAAAGTTAGAGCAGTACAACTCAGCTCCATTCTCTGGTTTTATCCGTTTAGCAGGCTGCACCATTCTCAGTATCTCCCCTGAGCGTTTTTTAGAGCTCAATAGTGGCACCATTGAAACCAAGCCGATCAAAGGGACACGTCCTCGTTCTGAAGATTCCATGATTGATGACGCCAATGCTCAAGACCTGTTAACTGCCGAGAAAGATCAGGCAGAAAACCTGATGATTGTCGACCTACTGCGCAATGACATAGGTCGAGTCGCTAAGCCGGGATCGGTTCATGTGCCAAAGCTATTCGATATAGAGAGTTTCCCTGCTGTGCACCACTTAGTGAGCACGATAAGGGCAGAGCTTGATGTCCAATATTCAGCACATGACCTATTAAGGGCTTGCTTTCCCGGGGGGTCGATTACCGGCGCTCCAAAAGTTCGCGCGATGCAGATCATTGAGGAGCTAGAGCCTCATCGTCGCTCGGCGTATTGCGGTAGCATTGGTTATATCAGCCGTAATGGCAGAATGGACACCAGCATTACGATTCGTACGTTAGTGGCAGAAAACAATACGCTTTATGCTTGGGCTGGAGGAGGTGTGGTATTTGATAGTGATTGTGCTTCTGAGTACCAAGAGACTCTTGATAAGCTGAGTAGAATATTGCCTGTACTGGCTGATAGATAAATTTAATCTAGATTTATTAAACCGGGTTATTAAAAACAGCTAAAAATCCAATCTGGAAAGTACTTTAATATTAAAAAAGCTAAGTGGGCAATCACCTACTTAGCTTTTCAATAACACTAGCCTAGAAGGTGTATGTTGTAGCCAAATAGAATGAGCCGAGTGTGTGAACGTTAGATAACTCTTTGTTCTTTTCATCTTTCACTTTGATATCAGCTGCTTCCCAATCAATACCTGCACGTAATGCTAGAGCTGGTGCAGCAGGAATTGCATACTCTACGCCCACCCCCATTTTTATACCAGATACGGTTGATGACTTAGTCGCAAAGTATTTATTATTACCACTGTTTTCAATTTCTGAATTTAAAAAGCTATAACCTAAAAGTGCATAAGGTCGAAGACCAATATCGAACGTATAACCAACATTCGCAGCAACGCTAATTGAACTAAAGTCTGTTGTGAATGCTTTTGAACTGCCTACTTTTGTTGTAGACGTTCCATATTTAGTATATTGGCCTTCGATACCAATAATACGGTTGATCTGATAACCGGCAATGAGTTTATAAGAAGGTGATTCAGTTTCAGTTGTTGTGGTTTTGCGAGTTATGGCCTTACCAAAACCACCATCATCAAGTTCAGTTGAACCAGCTCCTACTCCGATATAGAAACCATTTGGGTCTTTTTGTGCAGCCACTGCAGATAAAGGTGCAATTAGAGCAAGCGTCACTATCATTTTTTTCATATCGAATCCATTTTTATAGTTTTTCAAACCTCCTTAATATAATTAATAAAAGCGACCAATAAAGTAAGTGAACGTATAGCATTGTCAGCTCACTTGTTACATTGACAATATACTCAAGATATTAGAGACAAATAAATAACGTTGCATATTCACTCGCTACAAAGGCAATGATATTTATTAGCCCCACTTATTCAGCATTATCACTAAGTCATTCGCTGTATAGGGTTTACTCAATATATCGTCCATACCAGATTCAATACACAACTCCCGCTCTTCTTTTGTCGTGCCTGCCGTTAATGCAATAACCGGTAAGGTATAACCTGAATTTCGCAGCTTCTTTGTTGCTTCAAAACCATCCATGACCGGCATTCTGCAATCCATGAACACAATATCGTAATCATTGCCTGCGGCTAGCTCGAACCCTTCTATACCGTTACTTGCGATAACAGGTTCAATCTCGTGTTTACGTAGCATTTGTTGGATGATGATTTGGTTCATCTTAATATCATCGACCACCAGCACTCTGAGCAATGACAGGTCGATCTCAGGCTCAAAGCCTTTAGCTACGCTATCACTCTCCGTCAGTGAATCAACCACTTGAAGAGGTACCGAGACGGTAAACTTAGTACCCGAACCGACAACACTGGTCACGCCAATGTTGCCACTCATCAACGCAACCAACTTACGACAAATAGCCAAGCCAAGCCCGGTACCTTCATAGTTTCGGCTGCTTGAGTTGTCGACCTGCGTAAAAGGTTCAAAGAGGGTTTTGTGGGCAGACTTTGCGATACCGACCCCTGTGTCCTCAACAGAAAAAATGAATCGATCATTGAGCCATTTTATTTCAACGCTCACGCGCCCTTGATCTGTGAACTTAATTGCATTGCCGATTAAATTTACAAACAATTGAGTGATGCGCTCTAAGTCACCGTAGAAATGACTGGGTACCCCATCGGCTATATTGACATCAAACTGAAGCTGCTTTTCAATCGCACGATTGGTAAAAATACTGCCAATCGTATTTTTCAAATCATGTAGCGCAAATTTCTTCGGAATAAGCTCCAACATACCCGCATTGATTTTACTGTAATCCAATAAATCATTAATGATGGTTCTAAGAAACTCACCAGATTGACTTAGGTTATTCACTATTTCACGTTGAGAGCTAGTCAGTTCGGTATCGCTGATCAATTCAGCACTGCCCAATAAGCCGTTGAGTGGAGTTCTTAATTCATGATTAATCATCGCTACAAAATCGCGTGTTGCCCTTTCCGACTCTTCTGCTCGCTTACGTGATTCAATATTTCGGTTAATCGCAAGCTGATGGGTTAAGGCACTGCAGATAAGGTCCGTCACTAACAACAGTTGGCTTTGGATGAATTCGTAGTCTTGATCTAGCAACCTAACCTTCACTATTAACGCACCGACTATCACCTTCTCTACTTCAAGAGGTACTGTCAGTAAATCGCCTCGCCATTGAGGCTCCTGAACATTTTGGTCTAATTCACCGACAGTTTCGTCACCGTAGTCATTTGTGAGAAGCTGCGGGATCAGTTTAGGCGGGAGTATCAGGCGACTCGCTTCAATCAAATAACTGTTGGTCACGTTAGTCGTTAACTCTGACAACATAATATCATCGAGATCATTCCTAAGAAACGCGCGCCCGAAATCGATCAACAGGTTGTCGATCTGTTCTTGGAATTCGATCCGTCGAATATTCGCATTGGAACGCTTTTCTAATTGGCGTAGCGCAAGCTCTAGTTGTTGGTTGGCCTCAAACAGTTCGAGACTCTTTTGCTCCAACAAGGCTTCAGCTGCTTTCCGAGCTGCTATTTGACGTTTAAGTTTTTTCTCTTGGGCAGATGCCAGATCCATATCACTTTTCTACTTTGAGATTAAACCTAACCACGCTTTGATCATCATTTTGTGGCGTCATTTCTACCCCAATTGATTCACCGTGGTACTCAGCACACCCTTCTATAAGTCCCAAGCAAACATGAGACATACACCGTGCGCTTTTATAGTCAAAGACAAGTTGCGCTTCGGTCGTGGTGATAAAGCTAAATTTTGGAGGCTCAGCATCTGGGTAGAGCTTCTTCACTTCCACGTGAATGTAACGCTCTACGTGCTGAATAAATTGAAAAGTGTTGTTGCTGTGGGCGAGGCTCGCTTTATTCGGTAATGACGCCAGTAAGTTCTTAAAAACAGACTGTCCAAAAACACGTTGTAAGCTCGCTGCATCAATATCAGTTTTTTTGCTCAGATTGATAATCAACCGAACAAGATCTTGATGGTCGTAACTGCCTACTGATGTGTAGATCCCCTCATCTTCTGACATTTCTAGAACTTCTTCCAAAAGCTCTAACCCAAACTTGTCTTCAACAAGCTCTAAAAATTCGGTGAATATGATTCCTTTCATCTCATACCTTTTCTTCTATTTCTTTTTAGAATGGTCCACTAAGTTATTGTTATCAAATTCTTAAACAGAAAATATATGTTTCATCACCCAATTTATGACATAGGTAACGCTTACTAGCGCATTTTAAGAAAATTCGTGACTAGCCGGCTCTTGTTATGTCCTGTGATCCCCTCTACTAAAGGAGGAATATGACGACAAATGAGAAATTAGTAATCAACACACGGTTATGTCTATACTTAAAATCATAATAATCAATATATTGGCTTTATATGAACAAAGACAACTTCCTTCAACAATTCCAGCTCAACTCTACCGTTGGCTATCACCCAGAATCCATTGAGCGCGTTTCGCACATCAGTGACGACCAATTGCGTAAAGCGGCAGTGGTAGTCGGTTTAGTGGAACGAGAAGATGGTTTACACGTCATTTTTACTAAAAGAGCAGCACATCTTAAACATCACCCTGGCCAAATCAGTTTTCCCGGAGGAAAACACGAACTCTCTGACCCTTCTATGCAATTCACCGCACTTAGAGAACTCCACGAAGAGGTCGGAATTCGATCGAATCAAGTTAAAATTGTTGGGCAATTACCCACTTTAAGTACCATTAGTAAATTTTTAGTTACACCGATTGTTGTAATGGTTGATTCTGACTATAAAGCCATCATCGATGAGAACGAAGTTGCCTCTATTTTTGAGGTGCCAGCCACCTATATTTTGGACCAAGCCAAGTTACACAGCCACACTGTTAACTTTAAACAAATCAAGCATCGTGTTTTTACGATGCCCTTCCAAGAGCACCTAATTTGGGGCGTTACAGCGCAAATCATCCAATCAATGCAACAGCACGTAGTGCAACAAATTACATAGAAACTACGTTTTGTTTAATCCTTGTTAACAAATAACGGCCTTTCCATGGAACAAATTTATTAATCCAATTTCGCGCAAACGTTTCCCCGATATAATTCTGTACTGAATTACCTTTCGCATAAACAAAACTAATGCCAAGCATAAACATAAATCACCTGTGGCACGCTATTTTCGTGATCAAAAATCCATTTTTCGCATATCATGTGACACGCCATTTCATTACATGATTTAGATCTATTTTTTGTAGAAGAAAATTCTGCAGAATTAGCCCCGACTTATTTCCTGTTCCCAAAAAATGAGTAATTTAACATGAACACAACAACTTCTTCGGCAAGTGCCGTTACAGATACAAGCAAGTTTAACTATAAAGATTTTACCTGGTGTCTCTCACTATTCGGTACAGCAGTTGGTGCTGGTGTACTATTCCTTCCAATCAAAGCTGGCGCGGGTGGTTTTTGGCCACTAGTTATCCTAGCTTTAATCGCGGCACCAATGACTTGGTTCGCACACAAATCTCTAGCTCGTTTTGTACTGTCTTCTAAGAACCCTGAAGCAGATATTACAGACACAGTTGAAGAACACTTCGGTAAGACTGGCGCAAACCTTATTACTTTCGCTTACTTTTTCGCTATCTACCCAATCGTTCTTATATACGGTGTTGGTATCACAAACACGGTTGACTCTTTCCTAGTAAACCAAATGGGCATGGAATCTATTCCTCGTCCTCTTCTTTCTGGTGCACTTATCCTTGCTATGACAGCAGGTGTTGTATTCGGTAAAGAGCTGATGCTTAAAGCAACTTCAGCAATGGTTTACCCACTAGTATTCATCCTACTAGCATTGTCTTTCTACCTAGTTCCTGATTGGAACACTTCAATGATGGAAACAAGCCCAGAATGGTCAGCAATGCCTTCTATTATCTGGCTTGCGATTCCAATCATCGTGTTCTCTTTCAACCACAGCCCAATCATTTCACAGTTCTCTAAAGAGCAACGTCGTGTGTACGGTGAAGACGCGGTTAAGAAAACTGACGCGATCACTGGCGGCGCAGCAATGATGCTGATGGGTTTTGTAATGTTCTTCGTATTCTCTGTAGTACTTTCTCTATCTCCAGAGCAACTAGCAACAGCGCAATCTCAAAACATCTCGGTTCTTTCTTACCTAGCTAACGTTCATGAGTCTCCACTTATCTCTTACATGGGCCCTCTAGTGGCGTTCGCAGCAATCACTTCTAGCTACTTCGGTCACTTCCTAGGTGCTCATGAAGGTCTTGTTGGTCTAATCAAGTCTCGCTCTGGTTCTTCAATCAGCACGATTGAGAAAGCATCTCTAGCGTTCATCGTTGTTACAACTTGGATTGTTGCGGTAGTTAACCCAAGCATCCTAGGTATGATTGAAACAATGGGTGCTCCAATGATTGCAGCTATCCTGTTCCTAATGCCTGTATTCGCGATGCAGAAAGTACCAGCAATGGCTAAGTACAAAACTTCAGCACCTGTGCAAATCTTTACAGCTTTATGTGGTCTAGCGGCTATTAGTTCTGTAATCTACGGCGCTCTTTAATCTCAAGCCCTTTTTATAAGATGACATCCATCTTATATGGCGAGATTAAACAAAAAATATAATGATAATAAATGAGCCTCCCTACTCCCCTTGGGAGGCTCTCTTTTTGAGGTAATCGCTATGATTAGTGTATTTGATATCTATAAAATCGGTGTTGGTCCATCGAGCTCACATACAGTTGGACCAATGAAAGCGGGTAAAGAATTTATTGATGACCTACGTTCAATGGGAAAATTGCGCGACATCACTAAAATCACCGTGGACGTATATGGATCACTATCACTGACAGGGAAAGGTCACCACACAGATATCGCAATCATCATGGGTCTTGCTGGCAATACTCCTGAGCGTGTTGATATCGATTCTATTGCAGGCTTCATTGCTCGAGTAGAAGAAACTGAACGTCTACCTGTTGGTATGCACTGTCATACTGTTTCGTTCCCTAAAGATGGCGGAATGAACTTCCACACGAGCAACCTTTCTCTACACGAGAATGGCATGAGCATTCATGCTTGGGTTGATGACGAAGTCGCATACTCAAAAACGTACTACTCAATTGGTGGCGGTTTCATCGTTGACGAAGAGAACTTCGGCAAAGAAGAAGAGAACCCAATTAAAGCACCTTACGAATTCACAACAGCTGAAGAGTTGGTTAATCAGTGTAAAGAAAGTGGTCTTTCTATCAGTACACTGGTTATGAAAAACCAAGCCGCTTTCCACTCAGACGAAGAGTCTCGTACTTACTTCGCTAATATCTGGAAAACGATGCGTGAGTGTATGGATCGCGGTATGAATACTGAAGGTATCTTACCTGGTCCACTACGTGTACCTCGTCGTGCTGCTGCACTTCGCCAACAACTGATCACGTCAGAAAAAACAACTAACGATCCAATGACAGTTGTTGACTGGGTGAACATGTTTGCTTTCGCAGTAAACGAAGAGAACGCAGCTGGCGGTCGTGTAGTAACGGCACCAACAAACGGCGCATGTGGCATCATCCCTGCTGTATTGGCCTACTACGATAAGTTCATTCAAACAGTAACAGAGAAAGACTACATCCGTTACTTCGCAGCTTCTGGCGCGATCGGTGGTCTTTACAAGCGTAACGCTTCTATCTCTGGTGCTGAAGTTGGCTGTCAGGGTGAAGTTGGTGTGGCGTGTTCTATGGCTGCTGCTGGTCTTGCTGAGCTTATGGGTGGTAGCCCAGAGCAAGTATGTATGGCTGCTGAAATCGGCATGGAGCACAACTTAGGTCTAACGTGTGACCCAGTTGCTGGACAAGTACAAGTACCATGTATCGAGCGCAACGGTATTGCTGCAGTTAAAGCAATCAACTCGACTCGTATGGCACTTCGTCGTTCTTCTGCTCCTACTGTTTCTCTAGATAAAGTTATCGAAACTATGCTAGAAACCGGTAAAGACATGAACGCTAAATACCGTGAGACTTCTCAAGGTGGTTTGGCTGTTAAAGTGGTTTGCTAGTTCATATTAGCTAACAAGCCAACCTCTCATTCAATCTGATTGTAATGAGCAGATACTAAAAAGGAACGCCGATGCGTTCCTTTTTTTGTATCTAAATTTCGTAACTGATATCTAAGATGCTCGATTCACACCTTAGACAGTTGACCCAAAAACTAGATCACTTGTGAGATAAGCAAGAAGCAGCCAAACAACAATGAGAAAAGTAACATTGGTTTGCCACCTTCTGCGCTATATCTATCTTCTGCTACTTTAATGAAACGCTGCTTGTGAACCATAACAAGAGGAACGAACACAGCTAGGAACACCAAGATGATGCCTGCGTAGTTTAATACTTGTAGGAACTTGTCAGCAGCAAGCAACGAACCTGCCAAAGGCAAGATAAAGCTAATGCAGTAAGTAACCGCTGTGTTTTGGTTGAACATGTCTTTGTTCTGGTTGAACAACGCCATCGCCACACCAAAGAAAGAGGTCAACAACGCCAAGCCCGTGAAGGTAGACAGAACGTTACCCACCCAAGGAGACTGAGCTTCAAACGCCGCCATCAAGTCAGACACGTTCTTGAAGCTTCTAAATTGCTCTTCACTCAAGTTACCGACCACAGCAAACAACCAGCACAAGTAGCACACTAATGGGATCAGAGAACCTACGATCACCATGTTACGCAACTGTTTGTCTGTCGCTTCGTGGTTGTAAGAAACCAAGGTTGGAATCACAACCATAAAGCCAAAGCTTGTGAATAGGATGGCACTGGTTTTGATGAGGTCAATGTGATCATGACTGGTTACTTGCATCAAGTTATCTTGAGTCATGCTCGGCGCCAAGAACGTCATGGTTGCAAACAGGCTCGCTAGCATCACGAAGAACAACGCACGATTCAGTTTATCAATTACACCAGTACCACTCGCGACTACGGCACCCGCAAGCAAGGTAAACACGATTTGGCTCGTGGTAGCGGTGATCTCAACGCCAAAGTTAGACAGTAACTTACTCAGCAAGTCACCCGCACCCAGAATGTAAGCCATTAATAGGCAAATCAGTAACGCGTAAAGTAGGCCGTTAGTAATCAACTGCCCTTGTTTGCCCAGTGTTTTTCGAGCAATAGAGTTTAACCCTAGACCGCCACCGGCTTTGATGGTCGCTTCTAGAAGTAGTAATGCTGCGTAAGTCGTACCGAAACAGATCAGTACCATAAGCAGTGTGCCGTAAAGCAATCCGAATTGAGCTAATACCATCGGGATCGCAAGCATACCAGCACCGAGAGCGGTACCAGCGATAATTAGGGAGCTACCCATCATTTTAATATTCATTGTTTTTAACTTATTTGTTTAGTTTTTATAGGTGTGAGTCTTTGTACATCGAGCGGATGACAAAGGCATTCAGATAGAAATAAAGTTATAAAACGAATAACAATAGGAGCGATAAGTGGTAAAGAAGCGTGCAGAGACGTGGTCGAACAGGGCGTTCAAAGAAGATCTTGTCTTAAAAGAGGTAAAACGAGCAGTGTGAGTAAGCATTAACTGATGTGGTGAACCTTCCGTAGGTTCAATAATCGGCGATGTAATCTTGAATTTCATGTATGTGTCCAATAATTGAGTCACATTCCATAGTATTTGAAGCAGCGTATCCGTTGCTGCCCTACCTCTATCATAGAGGTCTTTTCATCTTATCGAATGAGCCTCGAAACACAACGCTATAACCACAATTTTTGCTATTAAATTGAACAAAACGGCCATTTGGATATAAATCAACCACCAAGCCACTTAAACCAATCATCATCATTAATAAAAACTCACCACATAAATACACCCACTCCATCAACAACAAAGCTTGTATAAAGAACACCCATACATATATGACAGCCACAAAAAAGGCGCTCTTGTGAGCGCCTTTGAAGCTTTGAAGACTATAACCATAAAAACGATATTGAATACTATCGTATTGAAGGCCATTACTTTAAAAATATAGCTTTGAAATTACAGTCTCGAAACCTTATTCACCGCGGTAGATACAACCCGCTGTGCATGTTTCTTTAATCTCAACCTTGCTCAAAAGTGGCAAGCTTGGTTTTAGTTCGTTCCAGATCCACTTAGCCAATACTTCACTTGTCGGGTTTTCTAAACCTTCAATGTCGTTTAAGTAGTAATGGTCTAAACGGTCGTAAATGGGTTTGAATACAGCTTTAATTTCAGAAAAGTCGATTACCCAACCAGTATGCGGATCAACTTCGCCTTCTACGTACAAACGAACAAGAAAAGAGTGGCCATGCAAACGACCGCACTTATGCCCTTCTGGCACGTGTGGAAGATGGTGGGCTGCTTCAAACATAAACTCTTTGTATAACTCAGATCTCATTGTGTTTCTCAGGCTAAAAAAATGACACGCAATTTTACGTAAAACCAATACACACTACAAGTTCTATCACCACTGTACGGCCTTATTAGCTGCAAGGGGGAGCTTGTTGCTAGCCACTCACTTGAGTCACAATAAAACACATATAAAGATGGCTTGAAAATTACCATACGCTTAACCTTCTCGCCCATTGAGAAACAAACCCGCTACATCACAGAAACATAACCACAACCGGAGTGTGGTCACACAATCGGTTATACCTCATAGGTGGTAGAGCCGCTTACACGTAAAGTATGCATGTCATTATACTTAATAAAAACAAACACCTTATGCGCTCAACAATCACCTTTAAAATCCTAGTAGCCCTCGCCATTGTGTTCACTTTCTTGCTTGCAATATCGACTTACTTTCAATATTCGCAGCAAAAGCAACTTGTAAACTCTGTGTTAAGTGAGCAGCTTCACGATAAGGCAAGCAACTATTTCGATAGCCTTAATATGATGATGCTAACAGGAACCATGGCACAGAAAGAGACCCTTCGTCAGAAAGCGTTAGCGCAAGAAGGCATTGAAAATGTTCGTGTACTGCGCGCTGATGCAGTGAGCAAGTTGTACGGACCTGGCAATGAAAACCAAACGCCTGTCGATGATATTGATAAACGAGCGCTAGCGGGTGAAACCGTTATCGAGCCCTTTTCTGCCGACTGGGGGAAAGGCTTGGTTATTGCTTTGCCAATGAAATCGAGTGAAGATTACCGAGGTACCAATTGTGTGGCCTGTCATATGGCGCCACAAGGTGAAGTATTGGGTGCGATTCGCCTCGAATATAACCTCAGCCACGTCAACTCACTGATCAACACTCAAACCATGGCCGCTATTGGTATTATGGCGGTGATCTCTTTTGCTGGTTTCGTGTTAACCATGGGGCTGGTTCGTAAAATCATCGTTCGCCCTCTTCAACAGACATCTCGCTTTATGACCCAAGTCAGCAGCGATAAAAACCTATCCACTCGGCTGCCCGAACAAAGTAAAGATGAGATTGGAACACTGGCTAACTCTATTAACTCGTTCATGGGCACCGTTTCCGACAGTTTGGAAAAGGTACAAAACACCTCACATAAGTTGAATGCGTCTGCCAATCAACTGACCAGCGTTGCGCACATTACCGAACAAGCAGCCAGTGATCAGCAGAATGAAACGGCTGAAGTACAAAACAATGTTGAAGGGATACAGGCACAGCAAGTCAATGTAGAACAAGCAACTTTAACGGCTTCAGAGCTTATCAATCACACCGCCGATGTGGCGTGTAAGAGTGCCAATCAAGCACATGATGCAAGCAGTGAGATAAAGAACCTAGTTAGCAGTATTGAAGAAGTAAAACACAAGATACAGACACTTAATGAGCAAACAGGAGAGGTATCTTCAATATTGGGGGTTATTCGAGGTATTGCAGACCAAACCAACCTTCTAGCCTTAAATGCGGCGATTGAAGCGGCTCGTGCGGGAGAACAAGGACGGGGCTTTGCGGTAGTAGCAGATGAAGTTCGTGATCTTGCATCACGAACGGCAGAGGCAACTGGCAGTATTGAATCGATTATCCATCAGTTCCAACAAGGTAGCGAAGAGTCGTTAACTTCTGCCGACCGTGTTTGCGAACAAGCGCATCAAAGCTCAACAGATATCGACGCACTGTCCGTTGAAATGAACGGTGTCGTTGAAGAAATGAAACAAGTGTTGGCTCATGCACAAAATATTCAACAACAGACGCAATCCACCACACACGCGACTCAAGATGTTCAACAAAAGGTTGAAACCATCACTTCTCACGCAGACAACACATCACAATCTGCGGCCGAGACTCGTGGAATCAGTAATGATTTAGAAGAGCTGTCTGATCACCTTGAATCTCTTATCAACCAATTCACCTTATCGAACTCAAATAGCAACGAGAAAAGCCAGTCATAAGTCGGTAGAGTTCTCCCTGCTGACATCAACCAAAAAAGCGCTCAAAGATGAGCGCTTTATCTTCATAACAATGTCTAGTTCAGGCTTTAAGATTTTAAGATTTTAAGATTTTAAGAGCACCTTAAACCACGATTAGTGCGTAATGGAAACCGCAGTTAAATCTTTATGCTTGTGGTACATCGCGTGTTTGAATATCAGGTTCGCACTCACAGTATCCATTCCTGCGACTTCTACATAAGCGCCCTTTTTACGGAACTTAAATACGACCTTATCAAGCGCCTCAACCGACGTGTTATCTAGGAAAGACGCATCCGAAATATCGATGGTCACTAAAGAGGTCGCATTGTCATAATCAAATAGATCGATAAACGCATCTGAAGAAGCAAAGAAGACATGGCCTTTTACTCGGTGGGTAGTGTGCATTTCGTTAGTCACGACTTCATCGGATATAAAGACCATCGACTTGCTAGCATGCGCATAAAACAGAGCCGATAACACCACGCCAACCGCAACACCTATTGCGAGATTGTGAGTAAACACCACCACCGCCACGGTTGCTAACATGGTTACATTGGTTGGGAGTGTGTGGTCTTTAAGCTCAACAACAGAGCGCCATGAAAACGTGCCGATTGAAACCATGATCATCACAGACACTAAAGCGGCCATCGGTATCAGCTTCAACCAATCAGAAACAAACACCACCATTAGCAGTAAAACAACCCCGGCGATCAGGCTGGAGAATCTGGTTAAGCCGCCAGATTTGATGTTAATGATCGACTGGCCAATCATCGCACACCCCGCCATACCACCAAATAGTGAAGCCACGATGTTCGCTACGCCCTGCCCTTTGCATTCATTGTTCTTATTACTTTCAGTATCGGTCAGGTCATCCACTATCGTCGCCGTCATCAATGATTCCAATAAGCCAACAAGAGATAGAGCAATAGAATATGGAAGGATGGTTGTGAGCGTATCAAACGTGAATGGAATATTAGGAATCAAGAACACAGGCAGTGAATCCGGAAGCTTTCCCATATCTCCAATCGTTCTGACATCTAAACCAAATAACAAACTGATAATAGTCAGGGCAACAATCGCGACTAATGGAGAAGGTATTGCACGACCAAACTTGGGAAAATAAGGAAGCAGATAAATGATCGCCAAACCCAAGGCGACTAACACGTAAACGCTCGAAGGGACGTTGATCAACTCAGGGAGCTGAGCCATAAATATAAGAATAGCGAGCGCGTTAACAAACCCAGTAATCACCGATTTGGAAACGAAATTCATCAAATTACCAAGCTTGAGGTATCCAGCCGCGATTTGAATGACGCCAGCAAGAAATGAAGCTGCGAGTAGATACTCTAGCCCGTGTTCTCTCACTAAGGTGACCATCAACAGCGCCATTGCGCCCGTTGCCCCAGAGATCATCCCCGGACGACTGCCAACCAAAGCGGTTACAACACAGATACAGAAAGAAGCATAAAGCCCTACTTTAGGATCGACGCCTGCGATAATTGAAAATGCGATGGCTTCAGGGATTAATGCGAGTGCAACCACAATCCCAGATAATGAATCTCCTTTAACGTTTGATAACCAATGTTTTTTTAAATAATTAAGCATGTAATTCTCTTTTACTTGTACAGCCAGTCCTGCCTTGTTCAGACATAATTTGATCGACTGTTTTTCTTGAATGAGGGAACGCTCGAAAAGTGCGGGTGTAGAGAGAATGCAGGGGTTAAGGCGGCGTAATTAACACGTGAATATTAAACTCCTCTAGTGGGTGATTGTTTATTAGATGGACTCACACTTGTGCTTTGTGTTTGTCACTTAAGTATCGGACAAGGTAGCGTAAGTATTGCACTAGGTAACCTAGGTATTACACAGATAGCTCGGGTAACGCACAAGCTTGAATGGCTGCCAATATAAAGTGAGCGCTGCATTAATCACACGTCCAATCTTGCAAACAAAGGTTTCGAATATTAACGCTTCTTAATCCGGCCAAAAACCGCTAGCGGACTCGATTTCAGCCAGCTCTATGTTATAACCAACTTCAGTTCACGTCGTTTCAATCACTCTGCTCACATCGATTTACAAGGTATTGAAGAATACTTAACCATTAGCGCTAGCGCACCTCCCTAGCACTCAAACAAATACCAAACAGAAAGCCAAATCGAACAAAAAACACACCCTAAAAGGTATTTCTGGTCAGTAGACACAATATTTTTTTCACCAAGCAAGAATAAAGGTTGAAGCTGTCGGTATGACAGGTAATATGTTCAATCGATTTAAAAAGTTTATACAACTCAATGTTTCGGCTAATTATTGTGCAAATATATGTTCATTTGCCTCAATGCTAGAGACTTTGAGTTGAATTTGTCCCTCAATGGAGAATGAAATCAACATGACTTACGCGCCTGTAACAGACGTACTTGGCGGCAAGCTAGCGGTAGACAGTGAAGTAACTGTTCGCGGCTGGATCCGTTCACGTCGTGATTCCAAAGCTGGAATCTCTTTCCTTGCCATTTATGACGGCTCTTGTTTCGACCCGATTCAGGCCGTGGTTCCTAATAATCTTAATAATTACGAAGACGAAGTATTAAAGCTAACAACTGGCTGCTCTGTTGAAGTAACGGGTAAGATTGTTGAGTCTCCTGCGAAAGGTCAAGACTTCGAACTAGCAGCAACTGACGTTAAAGTTGTAGGCTGGGTTGAAGACGCTGACACTTACCCAATGGCTAAGACACGTCACTCTATCGAATACCTTCGTGAAGTTGCTCACCTACGCCCACGTACGAACGTGATCGGCGCAGTAGCACGTGTACGTAACTGTTTATCTCAAGCGATTCACCGTTTCTACCACGAGCAAGGTTTCTTCTGGACTTCAGCTCCGCTAATCACGGCATCTGATGCAGAAGGCGCTGGTGAAATGTTCCGCGTATCTACGCTAGACATGGAAAACCTACCTCGCACTGACGAAGGCAAAGTTGATTTCAACGAAGATTTCTTCGGTAAAGAAACTTTCCTAACAGTATCTGGCCAACTTAATGCTGAAGCTTACGCTTGTGCACTAAGCAAGGTTTACACGTTCGGTCCTACGTTCCGTGCTGAAAACTCAAACACAAGCCGCCACCTAGCTGAGTTCTGGATGGTTGAGCCTGAAGTTGCGTTTGCAGACCTTGACGATGTAGCAAAACTGGCTGAAGACATGCTTAAATACGTTTTCGCTGCTGTTCTTGAAGAGCGCCGCGACGACCTTGAGTTCTTCGCTTCTCGCATCGACAAAGAAGCAATCACTCGTCTAGAGCAATTCGTAGACGCTGATTTCGCACAAGTTGACTACACTGACGCAATCCAAATCCTACTAGATTCTGGTAAGAAATTTGAATTCGACGTTGAGTGGGGCATCGACATGTCTTCTGAGCATGAGCGTTACCTAGCTGAAGAGCACTTCAAAGCACCTGTTATCGTTAAGAACTACCCGAAAGACATCAAAGCTTTCTACATGCGCTTAAACGACGACGGCAAAACAGTTGCGGCAATGGACGTACTTGCACCAGGCATCGGTGAAATCATCGGTGGTGCACAACGTGAAGAGCGTCTAGACATTCTAGACGAGCGCATGATTGGTATGGGTATCGACCCTGAGCACATGAGCTGGTACCGCGACCTACGTAAATACGGCACAGTGCCTCACGCTGGCTTCGGTCTTGGCTTTGAGCGTCTAGTGTCTTACGTAACAGGTATGGGCAACGTTCGTGACGTTATCCCGTTCCCACGTACACCACGCTCTGCAAACTTCTAATTCGAAAACCTATTCGATATTAAAAGTTGAGAACAAATAATAACCTCCGCACTTGCGGAGGTTTTTTTATGTCTTAATATTATCTCCATTCCTTTTGTCCCCACAGATTCACCTGCTCACTTTCATGAGTAAACCTCCAATCACTAGCTCAAACATAAATTTACAAATCAAAAGCTTACTGTAATTTAATGTAATGAACGACTGACAAAGCCATACAGTATTGATGCCTTGTATACATTAATCTTCTCACTAACTAATTTGTGAAAATAAATTTTTAGGGACACCAATGAAAACAAGCATTTTATCTGCAGTTCTACTAATCACTTTAACCGGATGTGGTAGCGGAGGCTCATCGACTTCGGCTAAAAAGCCGGCGGTGAAACCAACACAAAAACCAACAGTCTTCATCTCTAAATGTTCGCAACCCTTACAAGGGGATACAGCCTTAACCTTCAAGATTAAAGGTACAATAGCGAGTGTCAATGGCGTTGCATGTAGTGGAAGCCCAAAAGCGTTTGACGATATGATGAAAGCTCATCCGAACACAAAAACGCTGAACTTCATTGATATGGGTGGGTCTATGAATGATGACGCCAACATCCAACTCGCGTACAAGGTGAGAGCAAAGAAGTTAGACACGTACATCAGCTCGATTGGACATGTAGCGTCAGGCGGCACTGACCTTTTCGTTGCGGGTGTAAAAAGGACGGTTGAACCAGGCGCTCGATTAGGCGTGCACTCTTGGGCAGAAGGGTCTTTACAAGGGGCTTCACTGCCTGTCGGCCATAGCCAGCACAAACCCTACATTGATTATTATAAAAAGATGGGATTACCAGATCCGAGCGGCTTCTACTGGTTTACACTGAAAGCAGCACCTGCTAACGGTATGCATTATATGACCCCAGCTGAAGTATCTAAATATGGTTTGGCGTCCGTAATAACGAGTGTTACAAAAGACCAGCGGGCAAATTATACTCCCAATAACGCCTTGTTGAGCAACGGCCTTTTAGACGTGAGCAGTGACACAATAACAGCACTTTCAGTTGAAAACCACGTAAGACGCGCCGTTTATGTACTCGACCATGTCTCCACACTTTTATTTAAGCAGTTCAATGTATCCAATAGAGACGAGCTAATTACTCACATAAAGCTTAACGGAACACTAGATCCCGTTACGAAAACATATGTATTAAAAGCATCACTTCAGAAGCCAACAGCTTTCTATAACCCAAAAACAGATACAATACACTCATTATATAACTCTAGTAGTAAGTACAGTATCCCTGCTAAGCCTTTAATTGAAAGCGGGTTGACGATAGAAAATTATGGCGTTGAAAAGACAAACACATCAGTCAACATCGAATTGAATGTAAAGTCAATAAAAGTAACAGTAGGAGATGAAGATTTTTCTTTCATTAAAGAGCCTTCAAAAAACGACATAAGCCACTGTAAACTTGTCCGCGCCAGCGTCATCAATGTTGGAGTCCCGGTGTCAACTCTTGTCTCCGTGTCCAACTGCTTAGAAAGTCGTCTTCAAGGCGATGTAGTCCAACTTGTAAACTATGAGCGCACTTCAAAGAAACCTATGCAAAGTGGTAGCGCGACTACAGTTACCAAATCTGTAACTAAGACTTCTAACTTTGAACTCAATGCTAAGCAAAGCACGTTAATCACTAAGTAATTTTGCACATTGTAAAAGAAGCCCTACTTAATATTAAGTAGGGCTTCTTTTTATTTATTGCGCTTAAGTTTCATTTAAGCTGTCCAAACTAAATTAGTCAGCCTTACGTACTAAAAAGTGATCAAGCATAATTTTTTCACCTGCACTTTGGAGAGGCTTGAATTCAATGACTAACTGATCGCCTTTCTGTTCAAATGCATTCACTTTCAAAAACAAGTTTTATGTGCTTGAAACAGGTGTGTATAGTAATTGTATTTCATCAAGGATTTTTATTTCACGACGATAGCAGCGATGCCTACGCAAGTCCGTTTCATGTATACAACGAAAAAGCCCCACCAAATCATGGAGGGGCTCTGAAAGATCATTTTCGCGTACTTAGAAACTTAATCGACATCTTGGTCGATAGCGTACTTTATCGCGAGACCGCAGATTGCCATCATAACGAATGGGATTGCGGCAGTGGTGTATTCTGCCCAAGCCATATCAGCGAATGCTTTTGCCAGTAGTACGTGGCCGAGGATTAACAGAAGTGCACACACAATAGCAACGATAATCAACTTAACTTCGTTACCCATAGTCATTTTCAACATAACGGTATCTCCAATATTTGGTCTATCGTTATTGAACCACAACTATCTGGTCAATTAGGCGTACAGTTAAGCCGGAAACAACCCGTACAGTTGCAATCATTGTCTTTTTTATGAGTGACTTAAAGTTTTATTACGGCTAGGCCATTTGCTCGCTTTGAACCAAAATGCTTAAACGCATAAAAAATCAGACAGCTAAGGAATACGATTATTACAGGTGAGTCAGTTGATGCGCGAGTTTGCCAAGTAGGATCAGCGCTTGCTCTTTCTCTGCTGTGAGTTCATAAGAGAAGTTCAATCGAATCGCATTGTCTACTCTGCCCTGTTCACTAAACAGATCGCCTGAAGCGACGCTAATACCCTGAGCAATCGCGAGTTGATGGAATTGTTGGCTATCGAAATGAGGAGAGAACCGTACCCACACGAAGTAACCACCAGCAGGGTCTTCAATCTCGATAGATTGGGGGAAGTATTGCTTGATAGCGCTAATAAACCGCTCTTTTCTGACCAAGAGATTTTTACGCAGTTTGCGAAGGTGATTATCATAGCTTTCATGAGTGAGGAAGTGTGCGACCCCAAGTTGAACTGGTGCACTGCTCGATAAAGTAGAAAGAAGCTGAAGCTTTTGAATGGCATCATTAAAACGCGAACTCACCACCCAACCAACACGATAGCCAGGGCATAAACTCTTAGAGTAAGAGCCGCATAGCAGCACTGAGTCTGTCTTATCAAATGCTTTTAGCGGTTTAGGTTTATGCCCTTCGAAATATAGGTCGCCGTAAACATCATCTTCGATAATATAAGTCTTGTATTGTTCAGCAAGCTCAACCACTCGGCGCTTCGCTTCTCCAGACAAACTTGTTCCAGTCGGATTCTGAAAAGTCGTCATCAACCAGCACGCTTTCACGTCTTGAGTTTTTAGGGCACTTTCAAACTGTTCGATGTTCAATCCATTGATTGGGCAAACATCGACTTCAATAGGATTAAGCCCTAACCTCTCGACAGCTTGCAGAGCACCATAGAAAGCGGGAGATTCAATCACAACGTAGTCACCGGGCTTAGTCACCGTTTGCAGGCTCAAGTTAAGCGCTTCCATCGCACCAGAAGTAATCACGATATCTTGATGGTTAACGGTAATACCTTGCTGCAGGTAACGTTGAGCGATTTGTCTTCTTAGGGACTCACTGCCCGGTGGCAGATTATTGATCACACTAGCACCTGTCATCTTCCTTCCCGCACTGGCGAGGTTTCGAGTCAAGGTAGGCAAAGGAAAAAGATCAGGATCGGGGAATGCTGATCCAAAAGGAATAACCCCCTCTGCCGAACTCGATTTCAAAAAGTCGAATAAGCGATCATTAATGGCTTTCTTTTTGTGTACTAACGGCAGTTCATAATCAACGCCGTCCACACGTGGTGCAACAAAGTAGCCCGACTGAGGCTTAGCGATGATCCACCCTTCGCTTTCTAACAATTGGTAGGCTTGTAAGACAGTACTATTGCTGACGCTGTAATTGCGACAACTCATGCGGACGGAAGGGATCTTTTCTCCTGAACGCCACGTGTTGTTCGCTATCTGAGTTCGAATATCCTTTGCAAGCTCTTCATAACGCGCCATCTAATTGTACTACCTAGAGAAATTCTAATAAGCCTGAGATTTTATCACTAACGTTAACAACTATTGCTGCTATCCATATGATTGAGCCTAATTTCTATAATAGTGTGAATTGGTTCACAGATATCTTTGTATGCTTTGCTAAGTTTGTAACAAAGGCGGGAGCCAAGTTCGTTCTACGTCTCTATAATTTGATGAAATCCAAAAAACATGCGAGATAACAATGAAAAAAATAGAAGCAGACCAGTTAAGTTATAAAGGAGAGTCAAACGGTGTTCATAGTTGGACAACACCGAGTGGCCAGCCATATTACTGGCACCCAGACTGGCTCCATATCGCTGAAGATGCAACAGGCTCACATCCAAAGCAGGAGATCGATGTAGATCAAGACCAAGCACCAACTGAGAAACACGCGGTGTCTGCTATTCTGAAACACCTAAACCAATGGGCATCAGACAAACTAGCATCTCACCCAGACATTGAAACCAACTCAATTGAATCTGAAATCAATCTGAAAAAGTAATTTGATTAGAGGTAAGTAGTCGTCAATCACTCTCGACTTTACTCAAATATATCGACTGAATAGTCTCGTATTTCAACCGGGACTATTCAAGTGCCTTCATAAAAAATGCCGTAATAACATCCATCTACCTAACAATTATCTAACACAAACCAATTTTTTGTATCATTCAACAAAAGCTATCGATAGAATCCCCGACCTTATTCACACTCGCTATACTAGCCATACATACCCACCAACCTCGTGAATCAATACACAAAATACGTATTCGTAAACTTAGGAATAGTTGCGAGACCTTAAGATGAAAATGAACAAAGGCTTATCGATGGATACTTCAAATTACAATCAATCGCTAACGACTCAATTATACGTCATCGCTGGCGTGCTATTTGGCACCTACGGCAGTCGGGTATGCCCGATGCTCGAAAGCTTAACGACGTTAGAAATTTTCACCCAAGTCAGTAGTGTCTTTATCTTATTGTGGCTAGTGCGTCATTATTTGCTATCGCAACACACCTTAGTCAAACAAGGTCGATTTGCACAACTCGATACTATGTTGTTCTTTGCCGCGAGTATTCCTTTCGCGCTCTACTACAACCTAAGCTACGAATTCACGATAGACAGTAACTTGAAAGTTCTGTTTGGTATGAGTCTATTCGGTTTCTTTACCGGAACCATTCTTCAATTGAAAGCGAAGCTTAGCCAAATAGATGCAATGGAGATGACTGGGCAATTTGACTTCCACCTGATAGGTGAAAGAAGTTCACTGGTTAAACAAATGATTGGTTTGGTCATCGTGCTTCTGGTAACACTGACCACCATGCTGACTATGGTGGCTGTCAAAGACATCTTCTGGCTAGAACACAACCCCAGCCGTTTGCTAGATGGTACGGGCAAGACCAGCGTGATTAAAGAGTTCATTTATTTGGCGGTTGTACTAGGTGGATACGCGATAACCATCATGACTCTATGGAGCCAGCTGATCAGACGTATTCTTCTAAGCCAAGAGCACGCATTAAGTAAAGTAACTAATGGTGAGCCAGGCGTTCGCTTACCTATATTCAGCTACAACGAGCTTGGGTCAATAGCATCTATGACCAATACCATGCTTGATAGCCTCGAAAACGCTCAAGACGAAGTAAAAACCACACGTGACGTCGCGATTGTTAGCTTATCTGCACTAGCTGAATCTCGAGACAATGAAACTGGCGCCCATATTTTACGAACTCAAGAATACGTAAAGGTACTCGCACTGGAGCTCAGTAAGTCAGAAGTACATTCAAGTTTGTTAACACCAAACTACATCGAACTTCTCTACAAATCGGCTCCACTGCACGATGTAGGTAAAGTTGGTGTTCCTGACAGTGTGCTGCTAAAACCGGGAAAATTAACCGATGAAGAGTTTGAGATAATGAAAGGTCACCCGGCTATCGGGGCGGAAGCATTATCTATTGCAGAAAAACAGCTAGGAAGTAGCTCTTTCTTAAGGGTTGCGAAAGAGATATCTCTGACTCACCACGAGAAATGGAATGGCAGCGGTTATCCAAATCAGTTGTCTGGTGAAGATATCCCATTATCTGGTCGCTTAATGGCATTAGCGGATGTTTATGACGCGTTAATTTCAAAGAGAGTCTACAAGCCTGCCTTTACCCACGAGCAAGCTAAGCAGATCATCTTGGAAGGTAATGGGACCCATTTTGATCCTCAAGTTGTCGACGCCTTTTTAGCTGTTGAACAAGCGTTTGTTTCGATTGCGGCAACTCATCAAGATAGGCAATAGATTAAAAGTGGCGTTTCTAGCGCCACTTTTATTTAACAAGTTATAGAGTTATCGTTCTAATAACAATTTCGCCATTAAGGTCCAATGTCAATTTTATAACATCCCCCGTTTGAAGTGGAATGCCCAAGTAAGCGACGTAAGAGAACTTCACTGACGTTTGCAGAGATGAATAAATCCCAGCAATGTTTATCGCGTCAGTCAATTCAAAGAATGCACCGCCGGTTTCTTCGGCAATGACTGACAAATCGGCAGTATTCGCCCCACTACCGACCGAAATAGCATTCACAGGAATCGAGTTTTGTAATGCCGCAGCAACAACTCCATCACGGTCCACAAATGAACTGTTTCCATCAGTCATTACGAATATACGTTTGAGCGTGTTGCTTCTAGCTGAAGCTAATGCAACAGAATCATTAATAGCATCCTCTAATTGAGTACCTCCACTCCACCTGTAGTCATCATTTAGAGAAGATACTGAATCGGTACGATCGGCATGTTTTTCATCGTACCGACTAAAATTATTCCATAATGGTGAGAACGCGTTATACATATCTACAGAAAAATGTAAGTTCGCTTTGCTCGTAACGAAGCCAGAATCTGAGTAATTATAGGTGACATTGGCACTGTCACTATCAGTCATTGAGTAGTTTGCCAAAAGTGTGTTATCGATCAACTCTACATTGTGATCAAAAGGTACAACGGCTACCTCATCTGCGTCTGCTTTTTCAGTGATAAATTGATGTGCTGCCGATGCTGTTAACTGAAGCAACGTTACAGGATTACCATCCCCATCAAGAATCGCGACCGGTGGATCAACGCTTTCATCGAATTCATTAGCAAACATAGAGCCACTCGCATCCAATGCGAGAACATTTGAAGTGGACACTGCAAGCTGTTCAGAAGTGTTCAAAGACAAAAAATTAACCGGCAAATTATTAATTTCTAATGAGAAAACATCTTTAGACAACTGAATGACCGCATTATTGGTTACAGAATCTGTTATGGAGAAAACAAACTCACTGCCACCAGCCTTTTGCATCGCACTAATGACATAAGTCGCACTGGAAGGAATAGTCGAAGCCACAACACTTGTATTTGGAGTAGTCCCTGATTGTTGGAAGTTTGCGGCATTCGCTTTCAGCGCCTTATAACCATCTGCTGTCGCTGCAATGACATATCCTTCGGTGTCAGCGCTATCAACAGGAACCTCGATTACAAAAGAGCCACAGCTATCTGTTGTCTTTGTATCACCAACTTGACCACTAGCAGAGTCTTCAATAGCAACGGTCGCATTCGACATTGGTAGGTAACCAGCCGGTACATTGGGGCATTTAGCACTGTAACTTGATATGTTTATATTTCTGTTAAGGGCCCTTGCACTTCTAATCTTTGTAGATTCAGGCACAAGTAACGTACCTGCAAAAGTTGTGGTTTCAGTGATATCACCGGCATCACCAGTATCACCAGTATCACCAGTATCACCGATATCAGTAGTGCTTGACGACTCCGTAGATATCGTCTCACCATCACTCCAACACCCAACGATCAGTGATGCTGATACAAGTAATGTCCCTATCCTCAATTTAAAGCTCATCTTCTACTCCTTGATTAATATACCCATAGCCAAATTCATTGCTTGTCGATTCTTTAGTTAAATACAATTTGTTCAGAAAATCATTTTTGAATCCACATCACATGGCCGGCCACGTCATATATCACCAGTTGCATATCATTTTTGTGACTCATTTAACATTACATGTTCAACAAATTTACAGTGCAATTCCAAGCTCCCCCCCTAGAAAGCGAAACTTAAATTTTTATCTATTTCAGCCGTCCACTCAGAAATATCTGCCATTTATCTAAATTTACTCTCCATTTACTGTTGTACCGAGTCACGTTGAAAGGTATGAAAGAGAGAGTTCAATATTCCCCTTTAATTAAACATTGAGGAAAATTATGTTTGAAAAAGTGTTAGCGGCTCCTGCCGATCCTCGACATACTGAAGAGTTAAAAAAAGAATCTCGTGCACAGAAATCAACCTTGGTGTTGGCATCTACAAAAATGAAGATGGTCAAACGTCTGTACTTAAAACAGTAAAAAAGCAGAAGCTGCACTTATTGAAAACGAAAAAACCAAATATTACCTAACGATTGAAGGTATCGCTGAATACGGGCTAGCCGTTTAGAAACTTCATTTCGGTTCAGGTGCTGAGATCGTAACGTCTCAACGCGCTGAAACAGCATAAGATCCAGGTGGCAGGGGGGCATTTAGCGTAGCGGGTGAATTCATCAAGCGCCAACTGGGTGACGTGAAAATCTGGATCAGTAACCCAACTTGGGCTAACCACAATGCCGTTTTCGCGGCTGCAGGTATCGAGGTATCGAGGTATCGAGGTATCGAGGTATCGAGGTAGCTCAACCATAAGATTGGCTTAAACTGATTCAATAAAAAACCCAACATATAAATATGCTGGGTTTTTTTGGTTTAGAAGAAACACTATCTTAGTAGTTGTACACCACCAAGAGCTACGCCTGGGTTCTTCCCTTTGCTATCCAGATTTTCTACTTCATATACCCACTTAAGTGTTGTTGTATCGGCTGGCAAATCAACACGGTGAATACCGTAGCGCCCTACTTTCGTACCTCTTGGCACACTGACTGAAGAAGAACCGATGGAAGGCAAGCTAGACCACTGATTCCCTGATTTTGCTAACGCGCCATCAACAATGTTGTCACCAATGCTGTATGCCTTCCATACTTCAGTACCATTGGCGAATAACTTAAGCGTACCTTTTGGTAGGTCTTGAGCACCAGTCCAGCCTTTTCCAATAACGGCGGCTCTAAAACGAATCGCTTTCCAGCTTTGTCCGCTTTCAGCTGTAACTGACACTTCAGGCTTTTTGTCTTCACCACCAAGGTAAAGATGACCTTCCCAGTTAATAATATCTGCAGGGCTTTGTGTCCAGCTATGGTTATATTGATCCGTTCTACTGCCATCTCCCCAACCAAATAAACAGTCGCCATTCTTAGTTACGGTACATTGAGGGTACTTAGCACCAGAGTTTGCTTCAGCATAACTGAAAGATATGTTCTGAATACCCGTGTTCAGTGAGTTACGAACAGACCATACTTTTCCGGTTTTACCATCAAAATCAATGCGCCAATATAAAACATCGCTTGCTGGGTCTAGATTTACAGTGTGTGAACCTGAAGCAGCAGAACTAGCACCTGATTGAACTTCTAACCAAGTGCTATTATCTGTACTGGTATACACTTTGTAAGCACTTGACTTAGATACTTTCCAAGTGAAGTTATGGTTACCCTTGAATGGGATCGATTGTCCATTATATGGTCGCGGTGTATGCGCATACTTTAAGCTATCATTAGCAAGCGCCGCCATGTCACCATCAGACAAAGCAAATGAGCGCATCTCGATATTATCAACCAAGATATTACCTGCTTTTTGCTCAGACTCTAGGTTAGCTGTAGCATCTTTGCCTGCATCCATCCAAGGCTTAGAAATGATCAACCCTTGGCTTGTACCCGCAGACAAGCGGCTACCCGCTCCCCAAACACCTGCGTAGCCATCAGCCAACTTCATGTCATCGCTTTCTTCTTTATCACGACTGTAGTTGTTAACTAGCGTAGCTTGCTTTCCATTAACCCAAATAGAAACTTTTTGAGTAGTACGATCAACGCGCACTGCGACAGTATTCCATTGACTGAGGTTAAGTGCCTCTTTGGTTGTAACAGACACCTTTCTAAGGTCACTTCCACCAGCATAAGCAGCAAGTTGACGCGAAATCATGAACCATTCTAATGTTCCTTCTTTCGTTAACTTAAGTTGGAATCCATCAACCCAAATACCCTTACTAACAAGATCAATTGGATGTTCCAGTTTCACATTAGGTTTCACTTTGAGTGACAAAGTAAAATCGTCTTCACCGAAATCGAAATCGTGTCCGTAGTGGAACTTATACTTATAAGATTCCTGAACATCGTTCTCTAGTAAGTTAGATTTTACTGACTCGTAAGCACCTAGTTTTAGTGTTTTCGAATTCGCGTAACCTTGGTTAACCCAAACTTCAGAAATTAACTGTTTACTCGATTCTTTAACTACAGCAACTTGTCCTGCCAACCCTGTTTGAGCGTTCACCATCCATAAGTCATCAATAGGCGGCTGTTCAAAGTCGAAACGCGCATATAAATCAGGCGATGTAACTTTGACATGCACTAATTCGCGATCAAACAGCTTTTTGCCATCTGTAATGACATAATGGAATTCGTCTTCACCGATAAAACCTTTCGGTGCTTTATAGGTGACTTTCCCATTTGTGATACTTAGCTCAGCACCTTGTGCCGAGTATTTATCAACGTTATGGATAGAAATCTTATCACCATTAGCATCGACATCATTTTTCATGACATCTAATGCCGTCGTGCTGTCACGTTTTACACTAAAGTGATCAATTTTAGCTGATGGAGGCAGAGGATAATCCGCAGGTCCAACAAGATTTCTTCTTAGACGGTTATTTTTATAAATATTGAAATTGATATCGTCAACGTGAGCTTCACCACCTTGAATACCATGACCTTCTGCTGAAGTACTGTGGCCAGTACCTAAGTAGTGTGCCGTTTCATGTAATACCACACCATCTGCACCTATCATGTTACCCGGTGAGCGAACAATGCTTCCGAAGTTCACACCTAGAATCCAATTGCCTTTCAGCCACAGCATTCTATGTTTGAGATCCCAACCTCTCGTTTTTCTTTGCTCATCCCACCATTTAATGGCAGCTACTCGAACGGGTTCGTTTTCATGCTGGTAACCCCATGTCTTACACGCGTCATGAGAAGCACTTTTTATACAAGTTTGGTAATGATCGTCTAGGTATCCCCAAGTTTCGATCAAGACGTCATTGACAGAAAAACGTAACAAGGCATCTCGGCTCAACACATAGTCAACCAAGTTAATGTAGTAGTCGACAAGCACCATCGCATCATCCAAGTTGCTGTCCGCTTCTTGAACAAACGCTTGGTAGGACACGTGAACGGCCACTTTTACTTTGTGCAACTGAACTTGCGTTTTGTCTTTAGCAATTAAGTTATCTAAACCAGATGTTGGTGCACTCGGACTTTCATCTATAGTTTTAATTGCTTTTTGCATATTGTCTAAAATGGCAGACTGCGGCGTAACCGAAGCTAAGTTTTGAGCTGTTGCTGTTAGCTTCTTAGCGGATAGTCCGCTTATGATGTCTGCTTTTTCAATTGTCCATACTCTTTGACTACCACGGAACGCTGTCACATAGAGTTTATTTTTACTGGTCAGTGCGGCAATAACTTGAGTATTTTTATCACTGGTGTCTACACCACGATAAACACGAATCGCAGGTGTATTAATAGTACTGGATGGTGCGTTTCCATTAATACGATGATCCCATAGATATACTTTCATATCAGGCTCTCGGATCGAATATCGACGGAGCTCTAAAGTACGCTTTTTACCATTAACCGTAATGGCTACAGAAAGATCGGGCGGGGATGCTTTGGTAGGGTTATAGACCATGGGCTTATGGCCTTCGTTTTTGCTATCTTTGCACCCACCAGCCATGACTACCGCTAGTACCACAAAACATAGACTCAGTATTTTCTTCATTCTATGTGGTTCCTTTATATTGACCAGTATAAACATGCATAAAAATCATTTTAATAGCAATGAATTGCGTTGAACAAAACAGCAGCTACGTACAGTCGTTCCAAATAGAAATACCGAAAAATTGGTTAAATTAAATGTTCTGAGCCGCCTATAAAAAGTCGTTTTAATAAAATCTAGATTTTGAGTTGTATCAACCTTATATGAAAGGTATAAATACTGGAGTTATTATTACCTCCCTCTCAATTGACATGGATGAAGATTATGTTTGAAAAAGTGTTAGCTGCTCCCGCCGATCCTATCCTCGGCCTTACTGAAGAGTTTAAAAAAGACTCTCGTGCAGAGAAAATCAACCTTGGTGTTGGCATCTACAAAAATGAAGATGGTCAAACGCCTGTACTTAAAACAGTAAAGAAAGCAGAAGCTGCACTTCTTGAAAACGAAAAAACCAAATCTTACCTAACGATTGAAGGTACAGCTGAATACGGTCTAGCGGTTCAGAAACTTCTTTTCGGTTCAGACGCTGAGATCGTTACATCTCAACGCGCTAAAACAGCACAAGCTCCAGGCGGTACAGGTGCACTTCGCGTAGCGGGTGAATTCATCAAGCGCCAACTGGGCGACGTAAAAATCTGGATCAGTAACCCAACTTGGGCTAACCACAACGGCGTTTTCGCTGCTGCAGGTATCGAGACAGCTCAATACAGCTACTACAACGCTGAAACAAAAGACAAAGACTTCGCAGGCATGGTTGCTGACCTAGAGAAAGCTTCTGCTGGCGATATCGTTCTTCTTCACGGCTGCTGTCATAACCCAACAGGTATCGACCCAACAACTGAAGAGTGGGAAGTACTGGCTAAGTTAGTTGCTGAGAAGAAACTGCTTCCTCTATTCGATTTTGCTTACCAAGGTTTTGCAAAAGGCGTTGAAGAAGATGCAGCTGGCCTGCGTATTTTTGCTCAATACAACAAAGAAATTCTTGTTGCTAGCTCGTTCTCTAAGAACTTTGGTTTGTACAACGAACGTGTTGGTGCATTCACATTGGTTGCAGAGTCTGTAGACGTAGCAACAACAGCATTCTCTCAAGTTAAGAGCATCATCCGCTCTATCTACTCTAACCCACCAGCGCACGGCAGTGCTGTCGTTACTCACATCCTTGGTGATGCTGATCTACGTGCTGAATGGGAAGCAGAAGTAGCAGAAATGCGCGACCGTATCCAAGAGATGCGCGAGCTGTTTGTAACGACACTTAAATCTGAAGGTGTAGACGCCGACTTCACATTCATCGAGCGCCAAAACGGCATGTTCTCGTTCTCTGGCCTAAGCAAAGAGCAAGTAACTCGCCTGAAAGACGAATTCGCTATCTACATTGTTGGCTCTGGCCGTATCAGCGTAGCAGGCATGACTAAGTCGAACATGGGCCCTCTATGTAAAGGCATCGCTGCGGTTCTTTAATCGAAAGGCGAAACCTGTATCTGTCGAGCGATAGATAGACAGATAAATAGACAAAAGCCAGCGACTAAGCTGGCTTTTTCGTGTCTGTCTTCTTTATATTAGCGGTTAAGACACTTAGCCTTTTCGTTACTAACACTTAGTCTCTGCGTTACTATTACTAGTTAATACTCTAGGAAGAACTCTACACCTAGCTCGTTAGTACGCTCGCTGCGAATCTTACCTTCACCATCTCTGTGTTGATAAGAGCCACCAATCGCAAATTTGTTGGTCACTAAATAGCGTAAACCTAGGTGGTAAACTTCCTCATCAAACAAGTCACCGCGATTCACTTGTACACTGCCGTTCGCTATCCAACGTTTCGCAAAGCCATAGTTGAGTTCGGCTTTTATCCCTTGGATAAACTCCGTGTCTGACGAACGAGTAATGTTCGTTCCGTTATCTTCGACCTCCCCCTTCGTGATACCAAGCAGGTAGTAAGCCACTATATCGAGATCTCGCTTAATGCTGTAACGGTACCCAACACCCGGCATAAGGGTATCCATTCGAGTTGTTGAGTCATCTGGGTGAATGAAACGAGCACTGTAGTCGCCCAACAATAGCCAATCATCCGTCATCGCATAGCTGATACCTAACCCATACGATGATGCATTGTTATTGCTGCCTGCATCTTCATTCAAACTTCCCGAATGAGCGGTGGCGTATACATGGTCATAATCAAGAATATCCACACTGTGAGTCTCGGCCCACGAACTTGAAGAAAACATAAAAACTGCAGATACTAAACTAAGTTTCCACTTCGGCATTCCTATCATCCTTTAACTGTCACCCTATTAATTGAAAGATTAGTCTATCCCTAAGACTTTAAAAAGGTTTTAGCTCACAGATTGATTTGTGACGGCAAAATATTATCAAATGTTGTACCATGAAATCATACAAACCAATGGATGATCATTATGGATGCTGAGTTATTAGAGATTCAAAACTTTCTGGCACAATACCCCCCTTTCACAGAACTCCCTGAGGAGATGTTGGCGAAAGTGACCAGTAGCGTCGAAATTTCTTATTACCGCCAAGATACCCCTATCATTCACTTTGGTGACCAGATTAATGATCTTTACATTGTTCGAAGCGGCGAAGTAGAAGTCTATCGTCGTAAAGGTGAGCTCTATAACCGACTGGATGAGGGACACTTATTTGGCCAAATGGGGCTACTCACCAACAATAAAGTTCGCTTCCCTGTAAAGGCAACAGAAGACACCCTACTCTACTGTATCCCTGAACCTATTTTCCAAGAACTCTACGACAACTATGACTCATTCGCTGACTTTGTCGAAGTAGAAGATAATGCGCGATTGCGTCAGGCTAACTCAGACAGCAACGATGCTAACGATCTAACCACATCAAAGGTAAAGACGCTGCTGACTAGCGAAGCGCCAATGATCGAAAAAACCCGAACCATCCAACAAGCTGCAACCATGATGGCGCAAGATAATGTGTCATCTTTGCTGATCATCGATCCCGACATTGTGGAAGATGATGAAGACGATTCGACGCCCGTCATTGGCATCATTACCGATCGTGATCTGTGTACTCGAGTTTTAGCAGAAGGGCTCGACCCATCGGATGAAGTATCAAGTGTCATGACAGCAGAGGTAATCTCGCTCGATCATAATGCCTATGTATACGAAGCCATGATGACCATGCTTCGATATAACGTCCATCACCTACCTGTGCTAAAAGATAAGAAGCCTATTGGTATTATCGAAGCGACTGATATCGTACGTTACGAATCTCAAAACTCACTGTTGTTGGTAAGTAGTATCTTCCAACAGCAAAGCATCGAAGACCTCAAAGTGCTTTCTGAGCAAGTAAAAGACAGCTTTGTGCGCTTGGTTAACGAAGACGCCAATGCCCACATGGTGGGTACCGCAATGTCGGTAATTGGCCGTAGCTTTAAACAACGAATTATTGAACTAGCCGAAGATAAACTCGGTAAAGCGCCGATCCCTTATTGTTTCCTCGCGCTCGGCTCGATGGGGCGTGATGAGCAGCTGCTCGTTACTGACCAAGACAACGCCATTATTCTTGATGATACCTACGACGAGAAAAAGCACGGTAAGTACTTTGAAGAGCTGTCGACCTTCATTTGTGATGGCTTAGACCAATGTGGCTATGTGTACTGTACCGGTGACATCATGGCCACTAACCCAACTTGGCGTATGACACGTCGACAATGGGAAGAATGCTTCGCTGATTGGATTGATGATCCAAACCCGAAAGCACTACTGAACGCCTCTATCTTCTTTGATTTAGATGGTGTTTATGGCCGCTTAAAATGGGCAGAACAGTTAAATAGTTTTATTGTAAGACGTGCGCGTAAGAACAACCGTTTCTTGGCGTGTCTTGCTCGTAACGCACTCAACCGAACACCACCACTTGGCTTCTTCAAAGATTTCGTAATGGAGAAAGATGGTCGTCATAACAACTCGATCAACCTTAAACGTCGTGGTACCGCACCACTTGCCGATCTAATTCGTGTTCACTCTTTGGCGGTCGCCTCTCGCTCGAAGAACTCGTTTGAACGTTTGGATGACATTATCGACGCAGGTATTCTGCCGAAGGGGCGAGCTCAAGACTTGAAAGATGCAATGGAGTTTATCTCCTTAGTTCGTATTCGCCACCAAGCACACGATGTCGACAACAACATAGAACCGGATAACAACATTGAGCCAGAGAACCTATCTGACTTCGAGCGACGCAACCTAAAGGACGCATTCCAAATATTAAGTAATGCGCAGAACTTCCTTAAGTTCCGTTATCAAGCCAGCAATAAGTTTAAGTAGGGCCTATGAACAAACTATTCAGATCACCCGCGGTCGATTGGCCATTTAAGTTTGCTCAGAAGCTGGAACGAGCGAGAGACGAGCGCTTAAAGCAATTTTATAGCCAGCCTCTTCCTTCTCCTGATACTCCAGTGTCAGAAATAAAGTTCTTGGCGGTAGACTTTGAAACAACCGGTTTAAACCCAAACAAAGATGGCATCATTACCATCGGGCTAGTTCCGTTTACGCTCAATCGAATCTACTTGCGGCAGGCTAGACACTGGACATTAAGGCCAAAACAGAAATTGGAAGAAGATTCAGTGGTCATTCATGGTATCACTCATAACGACATCATTGACGCGCCAGACTTGAGTGAAGTATTAGATGAGATTTTAGAATCAATGGCGGGGCATATCCCAGTCGTTCATTATCGCCGTATCGAGCGTGATTTCTTGGACAACGCACTGAAAGTGAGATTAGGTGAAGGGATTGAGTTTCCAGTCCTCGATACGCTCGAGATCGAATCTCAAATCCAGAACAAACTGGCTGGCGGATTATGGAATAAGCTAAAGGGCAAGAAGCCTGCGTCAGTGAGATTAGGGCAGAGCCGCCGTCGATACCACTTACCCGACTACACGCCGCATCATGCATTAACGGATGCAATTGCGACAGCGGAGCTTCTGCAAGCACAGATTGCGCACCATTTTAGCCCTGATATGCCGGTTAAAGATTTCTGGTTATAGATAAACTAGTCGCTGTTAGTTACTGACTAATAGTGCTCACCTCAGAGCTAAAAACGCTCACATCATCTAGATAGTGAGCGTTTTTTGCGCATGATTATCTTTTAAGCATGAATAGAAAGTCTACTCCGCTGTCGGACCAACTAATCGCATTTCCCAATCTTCGACTTTTCCAGTTTCAAGGCGACGCTCGATAAGTGCTCCCCAAGATTCGACTAAAGGCAGCTCCACCAATTCTTTGAGCTCTTGTTTATCCAAACAACCTGTGAACACCGCTCCCATGATTCGAGTTAACGGCCATTCTGGGTAAGGCCTTTCACATAGAAGGATCTCATCTCCAGCACCGATATCACCCTCTTCCAATACACGGAAATACCAGCCTGTTCGCAGGGTATCTTGTAGCCTTCTTGCCATATCATTTTGATCGAATCGCACGTTCAGCTTCCAGCATGGCATACGTCCTTGCGAGACTTCCAATAATGTTGAACCAATGCGAATCTTATCTTTTAAACAAATGGAAGTTTCAGTCACACCGCTTGAACTTATATTCTCACCAAATGCGCCTGCAGATTGAAAGATTGCTTTGCCACCTAATTCTTCCTGCCAAATTAAGTAGTGCTCGCTTGGGTAGATATGAAGGGCTTTTTGAATACCGCCATGAAAACGAGGGTCAGCTTGCTCATCGTTAATAAAGCCAAGTTCAGTGGCACGCTGACGCTCAGGTAAAACCTGCTTATTAATTGCACTCTGAGCACCGTGTGCATAGGCAACGGTTTTACCAGCCAATACACTATTTACTACGCCTAACTTCTTCATATCTATTCCTTCTCAGCAAGTAAAAAAAGAGGAGCTTTCGCTCCTCTTATTGTAAATTACGCCCTATTTAAGCGTGTTTTTCTTCAAACTCTTTCATGAAGTTGACTAATACTTGCACACCTTCCAAAGACATTGCGTTGTATAGTGATGCTCGCATCCCACCTACCGCTCTGTGGCCTTTTAGTGATTTCAGACCTGCAGCATCAGCTAGCTCTAAGAACTTGCTGTCTAGCTCGGGTTTCGCCAACTGGAAAGGTACGTTCATTCTTGAACGGTTTGCGGTGTGAACATCGTTTTTGTAGAAAGCAGAGCTATCAATTGCATTATAAAGCAACGCCGCTTTCTCTTTGTTCACCAATTCCATCGCTTCAACGCCACCTTGAGCTTTCAGCCACTTGAATACAAGACCAGATAGGTACCAAGCGTACGTTGGCGGTGTGTTGAACATTGAGTCTTTTTCAGCAAGTACTTTGTAGTTAAGAATACTCGGCAATACGTCGTTTGCGAGTTCGAGTAGGTCATCACGTACGATAGCAATGCAGATACCAGCCGGGCCGATATTCTTTTGAGCACCCGCGTAGATAACACCGTACTGAGACACATCGATCTTACGAGACAGAATATTAGATGACATATCCGCGACGATTGGCTTATCCGTTTGAGGAAGCTCACTGATTTCAATGCCATCAATGGTCTCGTTTGGACAGAAATGTACGTACGCCGCTTCTGGGTCGATTTTCCAATCTTTAGCCGGAACAACCGCCGCTTTGCCATCAATTGACGTCTTCGCGTTAAATACATCGATTTCACAATATTTGCTCGCTTCAGCCACGGCGCTTTCAGCCCAGTAACCCGCATCGATGTAAGTCGCTTTCGTCGCGTCACCTAGAAGGTTTAAAGGAACAGCAGCGAATTGAGCACGAGCGCCCCCCTGACAGAAAAGAACTTTGTAGTTGTCTGGGATGTTCAGAAGATCACGTAAATCCTGTTCGGACTCGTCAGCAACTTGAATAAATTCTTTGCTGCGATGGCTGATTTCCATAACGGAAGTGCCTAAACCATTCCAATCAATAAAGTCTGCTTGCGCTTGTTTCATTACCGGTTTAGGCAGTGCAGCTGGGCCAGCACTGAAGTTGAATACGTTATCTAATGTAAGTTCCATGGGGATAATTGCTCCTGCTAAATAATAACTATGCAAGTAATACCATGTTTTACCCAACATAAAAACCACAAAAGAGGTCTTAAGACCTCTTTTGTTTTGTACCGTATAAAATGTTTAAGCTTAACCTGCTAAATCACCCTATCAGTATTCAGCCTTGCTCTGTTTATTGAACAAAAACCGGCATAAGTAGAGCAATTAATGGAATTTCTTGTCCATTTTCGAACACTAGGTTTCCATTTTCTAGGTCAGCGCGGATTTCATAACCACTTTGTGTTTCCTTGATCATTTCCATCACCAGCAATTCATCGATACCTTCACGGATGAACGGGTACTCTTCAACAAGCTCGTTTGAGAAGCTAGAGTGAAGGTTGCCCGTTAATGCAGGTACAATCATCGAAGGATTACTGCTGATGTTCTCTGTCCCTTCCGGTACGCTCACCAACCACTTAGATTCGAATTGCCCTTTACCTAGTTCTAACGACATGTTGTTCATCGAAAGGTCGAAGCCTTTGGCAAACAGGATATCGATAAATGGAATGATCTCTGCAACGTCTTCTTGCGTCATCACTGGATTAGATTGGTAAATCTCGAAGATTTTCTCAAACGACTCGCTATCCAATTTCGACATTTCAAAATCGACGTTTAGGTTGTTCAACTGGCCTTCACTGGTCTCAATGTTTGCGACATCCAGCTTAAGGTTGCTGCGCAGACGCTTAGTGGCTTCATCTAGATGCGATTCAAAATCGTACTTAGAATCTTCAATGGTCATGAAAGGCTGCGTTGAAGAGTCTGAAACCAAGAAGCTATCGATAGTAAAGTTCTGTGTGCCTAGCCAGTAACCTTTCGCTTGTTGGCCTGAA
The DNA here is from genome assembly GCF_002119525.1 of Vibrio syngnathi. NCBI lineage: Bacteria > Pseudomonadati > Pseudomonadota > Gammaproteobacteria > Vibrionales > Vibrionaceae > Vibrio > Vibrio syngnathi. Next base: position 1,885,315 of record NZ_CP017916.1, read on the forward strand.
CCCACACCTTTTAGGTTTGACAGTGTTACCTCTTCACCGGTTTCAAAGTCAATTTGAACCGAAGGGATAGAAAGCTCGTAATCAACTTGCCCTAAAACAGTCGCGTGGCCAGAAAGATTCGATTTCGTGATAGATACCGAAGTACCATTCTCATCAGAACCTTGATGATTGAACTGGCTTAACTCAAAATTAAAGTCAGTGTTGCCGTTTAGCTCTGTGCTAGTTGTCAGAGTTAGAGGCAAAATATCGGTATTATCAAACGTCGACAGCGCGTTTAAGCTCACTAAGCCATGGCTAACCGCACTGTTAATGACAAACTCACTCGGCAGCCCATCAATCGCGAGTTGTTCTTTCAGGTTGTCATCGGTCACAGTTAGGCGAGTAGTTACGTTAGAAGACAGGTAACCTCTATCGTACTCCACGATCTCAGCTTGAATGCTTGAATTGTTAAGCTTTGCAACGCCATCGGTAATGGCATTTTGTCCAATTTGTCCAACCGCTAGCGGCCAACAAAGTGCCAATGAGATTGCTCCGCCGATTGCGCCAATTTTTCTTAACTGTTCCATGAGTTCTCTTTCTACACGTGTCTGTTTTTTTTAGTCTAACCCATCAGTAGCAAACAAGAAACATTGAGTTAAATCAGCCTATTGCTCGATACTTAGATTGCCTCAATAAATTAACGGCTAGCTCTCATCCTTATTCAGCGGTTCTTGCTAGGCTAGAAGCGTCGCTACTATTAAGGTTGAGCTGTGAATCAATACGCTGTTATCTGTTTGGACAATAATCCGGTTAGCATTGAAAGAATACGCACGGAGCTCGCTCCGCTAGCTTCTGTATTCGATATTTATACTGCCGAGAACATAGAAGACGCACATCACGCATTAGAAGATATCCATGATCACCACCAAACCGTTGCCTTGGTGATCACGCATCATCATTCTAAATTTAATGGTGTGCAATTTCTTATTGAACTTGAGCAGCTGCCCCATAGTAATACCGCAAGAACGATATTAGTCAGCGCATCGTCAGACATTCAATCCATTTTAACCGCTGTGAATGAAGGTCGACTCAATCACTGCCTAACCAAACCGGTTCAAGATCAGGTTCTATTCAAATCAGCGCAAAAAGAGCTGACTTCTTTTGTTATCCAATACGACTCCGAAAACCTGTTATCTTACAGCGATGCGTTGGACCAACAGCGCTTACTCAGAGCACACATTGAACAAAAAATTCACTCTTTTCAATCAGGCTTCATTCACGACTACCACCAGCTTTCTGATAATGCCCTGGCTGAACGTGTCGTCAGTGGTTTACAAGATGTCTTCTCAAAAGATGACAAAACCAAGGCCCTTCGTGATTACTCCCCCGAACATCTGCTCACCGTAGAAGGTGAAGACAATCGCTTTTTGTGGCTGATCATTGAGGGTGAAGCGGCACTCTACAAAAAAGATGAGCTAGGACAGCAACGAGAAGTAGTACGTCACTCAAAAGGTAACATTGTTGGCGGGATGTCATTTGTAACTGGTGAGCCTTCGTTTTCTACTGCAATTACCCTAACCCAGACCCAAGTTATAAAGCTGGATAAAGATAGCTTTGCTCAGGTTATGCATTCAAACAATACCCTGTTACCCCTATTCACCAATCTACTGCTCCGGCACTTTAACCGACGCTTACAAAGAAGCATCACCAATAAGATCAAGCTGCAGCAAACGCTCGAATCACTGGAATCTGCCCACCAGCAATTGATTGAGAAAGAGAAGATGGCGATGCTCGGCCAACTCGTGGCAGGGGTCGCTCATGAGTTAAATAACCCGATTGCAGCCATACTGAGAAGTATTGAAACCTTGTCTGAACATCTCGACCAAATACTCGAAAATTCGTCACTCCCAGAGTCGAATAAAGGGACGGACGTATTAACACATTCAAAATTGGCGAAGCCGCTTTCAACGGCTCAAGAAAGACAGCTCGTAAAGCACCTCACCTCTACTATCGATGATCGTGCGCTAGCCAAAAAAGCCGTGAGACTGAACCTAAGCCAAGACTCTGCGGTTTTAGACACCTTAAAAGACTCCCCTGTCGCAGGCAAAGAGCTGCTTAATGACTTAGAGCATTATCACTATGTTGGAAACTCCATCCGCTCAATTCAAGTTTGCAGTAAACGTATTGCCGATATGGTCAAAAGCCTAAAAAGCTATGCCCGAGAAGATGAAGAGGTTCGCCACTACGCGGATGTTCACGAAGGGCTTGAAGATACCTTGGTGATCTTTGAAAACAGACTCAAACATCACCAACTCGAAAAGCATTACGACACCGAATTACCACCTTTATTGTGTCAGTCACTGTCGCTGCAACAAGTGTGGACGAACCTTATCTCCAATGCGCTAGATGCCCTTTCTGAACGAGGAAAGGTGGCGATCACCACCTCGCAACAGAAACAAGGCGACGACACGTTTCTTGTGGTGCAAATTTCCGATACTGGACACGGCATTGCTAAGGAAGATCTCAATACTATTTTCAATCCGAATTTCACGACCAAAAAAGAAGGCAACTTTGGTTTAGGGATTGGGCTATCCATTTCTCAACAAATCGTTTCGGCTCATCAAGGATTTATTTTGGTGGAGTCTGAGGTAGGCAGCCATACACACATGCAAGTGTGGCTTCCATTCAAACAAGAAGGAGCACCTCATGAATAAGTACCTAATTTTATGTGTCGATGATGAGCCAGAGGTTCTCAACAGTGTCCTTCAAGATTTAGCACCATTTGAAGACCACTTTATTGTTGAAGGAGCCGAGTCGGTCGATGAAGCCAAGCAAGTTATTAAAGAAATGGGACAGGAAGGTATCAAGCTCGCCTTAATCTTGTGTGACCACATCATGCCTGACAAAACGGGCATCGATTTTCTTATCGAACTTAACCAGCACGATTCTACAAAGCCAACACGCAAGCTGCTGCTCACCGGGCAAGCCGGGCTTGAAGATACAGTCACAGCAATTAATAACGCGGCGCTTGATTTTTATATTTCAAAACCTTGGCAAGGCGATCAACTTAGAGACACGATTACTCAACAACTGACAGACTATGTCATTGCTAACGACAAGCAGTTACTAAACTGGACTTCCATCTTAGATACCGAGCGCATACTGACGTCAATGGCAAGCAAGCGAACAAGTTTCGGCGAATAGCAGTTAATACTTGTCGGTAGATAACAGCGAACACTATTGGTACATCACTGTTACCGGCCAATAAAGACGAACCTTGCTGGTGAAGAGTGGTTAGCACGTAGAAGGTGGCGGAAAACGAGTTGCTGCTCAATAATCGCGATTTCCTACCTAAGATGTGAAGTCATTTGCGTACAGCGCGTAAATTAAGTGTGTCTAATCGTTATCAATAACGAGTGAATGGATAATAAATTTTGCCAAATAGCCTTAAAACATGAGATCTCTGTAACAGAGCAGTACTTTACTTGCGTATTTTTTGACTAAATGACAAATGAACAGCATTTTTATGGGTTATTTTTCCGTGAGTTAGATTAAACTGTCTCAATGTTTATGGTTTGCCTGTTTTTTATCAAACCAAAGGGATCAACACTAATAAAGGTTTACGATCGTTATGCGCAAAATTTTACTTACTACCGCTATGCTATTGGCTTCTAGCCAAGCACTAGCTGTCGATGGACAACCAAATGAACAAGCACAAGTAATGAGCAACTTTAGCTACGATTACTTTGACGCACGTATCGGTGCGAGCCCAATTACATTTGGTGGTGCGTTCAGTAAGTCAATCCACCCGAATGCTCACGCAGTAGCGCGTATCGATTCAGAATTTGAAGGCGATTACGACTCTGCTGTCGGTCTTGGTTTCCACGCTCCAATCAACAACTGGGCAGATCTAACGGGTGAAATGCTAGCTCGTATAGTTCAACCATCAGCCAAAAGCTCTCCTGATGTTGGTATGGAATTCAACGTTGGTGTTCGTCAATGGCTTGGCCCACAACTAGAAGTTGGCGGCAAAGGCGGTTACGTTTCTATCGATGATAAAGATGATTGGATTGGTTCTGCTTACGTTCGTTTCCACTCTACAGAACTATTCTCTCTAGGTGCAGAAGTTCGTATCAATGATTTCTACGGTGATCAGTTAATGTTCACGACTCGTTTCAAGCTTTAAGTAAAACGAGAAAGCTCTTAATAAGGGCTTAGCCTTTAAAACGGGCTAGATAGAAACAAAAAAACCGAGGAAATCCCTCGGTTTTTATATATAAACAGTAATCTTATGCATATACAGGCGATATCTTTAGTGACAGCTCTTTAATAATTGCTGCTTGCGTGGCTCTTGTAATAGTTTCCAGTGAATACCATCAATTGCACCCGCAAACTTCCAAAGTAATTTTAGGTCAACATCGTTTCCGTACGCTTCGCGAACCTTATTAAACACTTCAGATGCACCCAACTGCATAAACATTGAAACATCATCCACTCCAGCCTTTTTAACCATGCGTTCTAACGTCAGTTGCATGTTAGGCAAATCCCTTAATCTACGGCTAGCAGATGATTTTTTGAAGCTACGCTGCTGAATTGAATTATCGATTGAAGTACGAATAATACTATCCAATTCAGGATGCTCAGATGTAAAAAGATCCGTGATGTCGTAGTAATTCACGGTTGCTGTCGTCTGCTTTTTTACGTGACGATACTTTTCACAATCAAGCCCCGTCAGCTTTTTATCTAATAACTTCCCACCTCGAATGAATACACAATCTTCACTCAATAAAGCGAACATCGCGTCATTTTGAAAGAGGCCAATACCTCCAAACATAGAGCGTTTTTGATGTTCACCAAATTGATTCACGTAATTAACAAATGCTGTCTCGGTCATATCCGTTGATCCTTAATCAAATTACCCCGATTAGGTTGATCGCCAGACAAGCAGCTTTTTATGCGAAAAATTTTAAATCTATTTAAATATTTAGGTGAATATTATGGTTTCATTTGTCACCTTTGAAATAAATGATACTTCGAAAAGAAAAATAAGTCAGGGCTCAGTTCACATCAATCAGTTGAATATCCGTACTTTTAATGATTTACATCACATTTAACTATCAAATCACGCCAAAAATTTAATTCCTAGTGATACTCCCGTTCAAGTTATCAAAGCTTATGTGGTTCGATGAGTATTGCCTCGCAGCATCGTGGCTTGTAAAATGGTACGACATACATGTTCTTACTCTTAATATGAATCATTTATCATTTTTCTGGCTACCACAAAATAAAGCTCTTCTCCTTAAGGGCCTAGAATCCGAGTTTGCCCAACTTGTTGGACATTCCATCTCAGCGGGAAAAATAACTCTTCCTCCGATTCCTGAGGTTGTACTTAAAATTCAAAAGCTTTGTACTCTTGAACCAACAGGCGTCGCTGAAGTAGCCGAGTGCTTACTTGAAGACCCTGGGCTAACAGCAATCGTGATTCGTGTTGCTAACTCTGTTGTCTTTAACAGACGCAATATCACTTGTGTCGATGTTATGACGGCCGTATCGCGTCTTGGCATATTGAGGGTGCGTGACATTGTCACGGCTCAGGCTATTGAGCAACTTAAACATTCCGTTAATTTGAGTAAAGAGTGTAACGAGCTATTGGTTCAGAGCGCTTCTGTATCAAAAGAACTCGCCGCAACTATGGTGTTAGTCACTAACCTATTTAAAGAGCTATCCCCTACCGAATACCGTTATCTAGAACATGAAAAGTCACTACTTGTTGGGTTGCTCGCAGACATAGGTTTGTTCTGTTTGGTTAGCGAATATCACCTCTACCTAGACAACGGGAACTACTTAGATCACGACATCGCACTGCAAATATTCCAAGGCCAGTGTTCGGCGACAAGTAAGCTAGTTTTACGACGTTGGGGTTTCGACAGCGACTTTATCGATGTTTGCAGTAACACCATTAATAGTCACGAAGAACGCGAAGTGTCTTACCTTGATATTGCGCGAATAGCTAACCACCTACTGATGTTTAGAAACAAGGATGACAACATCGATGAGCACGAAGTAGAACTGAACGTCACAGGAGCGGAAGTGCTTTATAAATTAAGCAACTTGAGCAAACAGGATTTTAATGCAAAGCTAAGTGACGTGATCAATACTAGCGGCTTCTAAGTTACTGTTAAATTGCTAATAAATGTAATATGAAGTCAATGCAATGGGGAAAGCATGTTTACAGGGATGATCTTTATATTTGCGCCACTCGTCGTGGGGTATCTTTTTTCAATATCAAACGCTCAGACGCTAGATTTTATCAACCGCTCTACTTCGCGGTTGATCTACGTGATTCTCGCTTTGATGGGACTAAGCTTAGCTGCCCTCGATAACCTAGGCAGTAACCTGCAGACAATCCTTCTATACACCGCCACCTTCTTTGTCTGCTTAAGCGTTTGTAACCTAATGGCGCTGCCCGCTATTGATAAGTTACTGCCACTCCAGACAGATAGCTGTAACAAGAAACTTCCTCTATCTTCTATGGCGATGGAGTCTGGCAAACTCATCTTAGTGGTCGGTTCCGGCCTTATCGCTGGTTTGGTTCTGCCTATTGGACTTGGTTGGGTTGATACCGCCAGTGAATGGATCCTGTTTGTTTTACTGTTCTTTATTGGCATTCAGCTACGCAATAGCGGACTAACACTTCGTCAGATCTTGCTCAACAAACACGGCATGGTAATCGCAATCGCGATCATCGTCACCTCAATGCTAGGTGGTATCATTGCGGCTTATATCCTTGATATCCCTCTGTTCAAAGCCTTGGCAATGTCTTCTGGGTTTGGCTGGTATTCATTAGCCGGCATCTTGATGGGCGACGCCTTTGGTCCTGTTTATGGCGGCGCTTCATTCATGCTTGAGCTGTTAAGAGAGTTAGTTGCCTTAGTACTGATTCCAGTGCTAATTCGCAGCTACCCATGTACTTCTATTGGCTATGCAGGCGCAACCGCGATGGATTTCACATTACCTGTCATTCAAACCACAGGTGGCGTTCGGTGCGTGCCAGTCGCCATAGTCAGTGGCTTTATCCTCAGCTTGCTTGTCCCGATTTTGATGTTGTTCTTTGTATCTCTTGCTAACTAGATCGCAGGAATAGCGTTTGTTTTAGATTAGAATGCAACTCGAATACCCATGCCCAATACACAGATACAGTTACCGAAATAAAAAGACACTAAGTGTCATTGCTCAACAAATAATGATCACGGTAATCTGTAACGACAACGTTATAAAAAGAATAAACTTACAAAAGGAACCGCTATGAAACGCCTTTGCGTCGCATTACTGCTAGCTTCAACTTCGACTTTCTCTTTTGCAGCAGATTCAATGTCTGAGACAAATCAGTGCCAAGCAAAAAAATATGATGCGTACATCGACGCCTCTTTAGGTTGGTATGCCGATCTTGCGGCATTGACCTCTGAGCAATACCCAGAGCTAACAGAAGTAAGTGAGTGGTTCCTAGAAGGTCGTAAGCACCACTTTGAACTGAATCGTGCTGCGGTAAACTACTATCTAGTAAACGATTCAAGCAAAGTAGCTACCGAGCAATCTGTAGAAGGTTGGTTGCAATTAGAACAACACGACATTAAAACGCTATCAACACGTGATGATGAACTTGGTAAAATCGCGAAAACAACGTTCGACGACCGCCAATCAACGCCTCACGCTCAAAACTACGAGCTACGTTCTGCCTTTGCAGAGCTTCTTAGCCACCCCAAGCAAATCGACACAGCGCTGCAGCGTTACAACCAGTCGATTACCAAACTTGAAGCGATCAAGTGTAAATAACCCTCAATTTACTATGCTTTTATGGGAAGTTGGATTTCATAATTAAGACGGGACATTGTTCCCGTTTTCGTTTAGATTATCCCGCTCGCGTCAATATAAGAAAAATAACTCGCTTGCTATGGTTACGGAACAAAAAACAGCAGATGTTAGCTTCGACAGTCTTCTACGTATCTTTACAGTACCAGAAGGCCCAGACTCAACACTCACTCAAATCGAAGACAAACTTTCACGAAACCTGAATCAATTCTTACGTGAACACATTGTGGCTGAAGAAAAGCCGCTGCGTGAAATTGAGAAAGATTTTTCAAATGCTCATATCCCAGAGCAGCCTGAGTTTGTTTCTGAACATACTGAGCATCTCCTCGATTCTCTCGTGTCTCACTCGGTTCACACGTCTTCGCCAAGTTTCATTGGCCATATGACCTCTGCGTTGCCGTACTTCCTGATGCCGCTTTCTAAAATTATGATAGCGTTGAATCAGAATCTAGTAAAAATCGAGACCTCAAAAGCTTTCACTCCCCTAGAACGTCAAGTTTTGGGCATGTTACATCGCCTGATTTATCAAGATAGCGACCAGTTTTATTCTCGCTGGATGCACAGTGCAAACCACTCTTTAGGTGCGTTTTGTTCTGGTGGTACCATCGCGAACGTTACGGCGCTTTGGGTTGCACGTAACAATGCACTAAAGGCACAAGGTTCGTTCAAAGGCGTAGAAAAAGAAGGCCTGTTTAAAGCCATGAAGCACTATGACTATGAAGGCCTAGCCATCTTAGTCTCTGAACGTGGTCACTACTCTCTGAAAAAAGCTGCGGATGTACTTGGTATTGGTCAAGAAGGTCTAGTGTCTGTTAAGACGGATAACGACAACCGCATTTGTACGGACGATCTAAGACTCAAGATTGAACAGCTCAAACAGAACAAGATCAAACCTTTCGCCGTCATTGGTGTGGCTGGTACAACCGAAACCGGTAATATCGACCCTCTAAGAGACATTGCTGAGGTGTGTGCCGAATCTGATTGTCATTTCCATGTTGATGCTGCTTGGGGCGGTGCGACTCTAATGTCGAACAACCATCGTCACCTACTTGATGGTATTGAATTGGCTGATTCAGTTACGATTGATGCGCATAAACAGCTTTATATCCCTATGGGTGCTGGCATGGTTTTGTTTAAGAAGCCAGATGCGATGACCGCAATCGAACATCATGCTCAATACATCCTTCGTAAAGGCTCAAAAGACTTAGGTAGTCATACGTTAGAAGGCTCTCGTTCAGGCATGGCAATGTTAGTCTACGCCTCAATGCACATCATCAGTCGCCCTGGGTATGAACTGCTGATCGACCAGAGCATCAATAAAGCGCGCTACTTTGCCGACCTGATTAAAGATCAAAACGACTTCGAACTGGTTTCAGAGCCTGAGCTTTGCCTACTGACCTATCGCTATGTGCCTGAATCAGTCAAAGCAGCACTACTCAAGGCTAAAGCACCAGAGCGTGTTGAACTGAATGAGCTACTCAATGAACTGACCAAGTTTATTCAGAAGAAGCAACGTGAAACGGGCAAGTCTTTCGTATCGCGAACGCGCTTAAACCCCGAAATATGGGCGCATCAGCCAATCATCGTTTTCCGTGTAGTATTAGCAAACCCACTGACGGGCAACGATATTCTCTCTTCAGTGCTTGAAGAACAGCGTGAAATCTCTAAACTAGCACCTAACTTGATGAGTAAAATCACCAAATTGGTTAAGCTAATCAACGCCTAGCCATTCAATTTTAGTTGCATCAAATTGAAAATTTCTTTCTTTTTGATGTAACTTAGCTGTCAGTTCATACTCAATTTGCATTCTTTTTGCTCTAATCCTCTTCCAATTCTGTAGTTTTCTAAAATTTTGTTGAGGTTTGTCATATTCTTAAGCATTGATGCCGTGTTTTTGTATTAGTGAATAGTATCTTGGGTTTATACTGACTCTATGGTGCTAGTTAGCTTGATATCTATTTGATGCAGTAGAATTTACAATACCGAATATAAGTTTGGTTTTGTCTTTTCCTATATTTGTTTCAGCCATACCCCCTGGTAAAAGATATTAACTAGCAAGTTGTTCTCTATACCCTTGTGAACACTATGAATACATTAGAAAAAATACAAAAAAACCTGGAAAATTTCAGCAAGTCTGAGCGTAAGGTAGCCGAAGTAATTATGGCTTCCCCTCAAACTGCAATTCATTCTAGCATTGCTACCTTAGCAAAAATGGCTGACGTGAGTGAGCCTACAGTTAACCGCTTCTGTCGTCGTTTAGACACAAAGGGCTTCCCTGACTTTAAACTTCACCTAGCTCAAAGCTTGGCGAACGGTACACCTTACGTGAACCGTAATGTTGAAGAAGATGACGGCCCAGATGCTTACACGCATAAGATTTTTGAATCAACTATGGCTTGTCTAGATGTTGCTAAAAACAGTTTAGACGCGATGCAAGTAAACCGTGCGGTTGACTTACTGACTCAAGCAAAACGCATTTCGTTCTTCGGACTGGGTGCCTCTTCTGCTGTAGCCAAAGATGCTCAAAACAAGTTCATTCGTTTCAATATCCCAATCACTTGCTTCGAAGACATCGTGATGCAACGTATGAGCTGCATTAACTGCAGTGATAACGATGTTATTGTTCTTATCTCTCACACTGGCCGCACTAAAAGCCAAGTAGAGATTGCGAACTTAGCTCGTGAAAACGGCGCGACGGTTATCGCTATCACAGCAAAAGACTCTCCACTAGATAAAGCAAGCTCTCTGTCTATCTCATTGGATGTACCGGAAGACACTGACGTTTACATGCCAATGGCAAGTCGTGTGGTTCAAATGACGGTTATTGATGTGTTAGCGACAGGCTTTACGCTTCGTCGTGGTTCTGGTTTCAGAGAGAACCTAAAGCGCGTTAAAGAGTCACTTCGTGATTCACGTTACGAAAAGTACTCTCAGTTCTAATCTTCTAAGGTACGAACAAAGTGCCTCTGAGATACGAACAAAAAGATAGCCATTAAAAAACGGAGCCTAGTGCTCCGTTTTTGTTTGTCTGTTTTAAATACCTTATACCGCGAACATATCGAAGACCGTCAAATAGTCCAACTATTGCCTTTCTCTACAACACTGTTCTCAGACGCATAAGAGTTAATAATGGTAAAACTCGACTCGGCAGCCTGTTCTGGGGCAAGTTGATTAGCCTGGTTCATTGAGGCTGTATCATGATCCCCCTCTCCACAACTGCACTCCTCGCAAACCTCGCAAACCTCGCAAACCTGCTTCAGAATATGTACAAGCCTCTCTTGATTCAACGGTAAAGGGTTTCCTTTAATCGCCACTGATTTGAGCGCATCGGCAGACACCTCATCAAACTGAGCTTCGCAGACACCAAATTCAAGTAAGCTTGGTAGCTTGAGTGCATCCAACACTTCAGATAACCAAGCAATCACCTCTTCTTCTTTTGCTTCTACGTTACCCGTCACTATCTGAGCGATTCGCTGATAACGCGCCAATATGTCGTTTCTTTGCTGCTCTTTCGCTACTGCTATGTTTTCTAACATCACAAATGGCGCTAAGCGCGCTGTAATCACACTGTGCGGTGCAGATATCTTGCCTCCTAAGGCAGAAGCTAACCCATGAGCGGCACCAAGTTTGGCATTGGTTATTGCCATTCCTCCGAGCATAGAAGCGAAGGCAAGATCAGAACGCGCTTGAGGCTCATCGTAGATACACGCCTGAATGACAGAACCACTTAACTTGCGTAGCCCTTCTTCACAGATCATATCGGTTAACGGATTCGGTTCACCACACACATAGGCTTCCATTAGATGAGTAAAAGCATCCATAGCACCACGCCCCGATAAATACAGATTGGTACCATGAGTTAAAGTAGGGTCGACAATCGCAACATCGGCTAGCATGTCAGGGCTTCGAAGGCTGATTTTGACCTGATCTTGCCCTGATTTCAGCACCGCGTTTTTAGTGACTTCTGCACCTGTACTCGCTGTGGTTGGAATAGCGATAAACGGAAGCGGTTTGGTTTTCAAAGGAACATTACGCCCAACCACTTCGACATAGTCGTATAAATTACCTTGATTAGGTAAAACCGCCGCCAAAGCTTTCCCCATATCAATCGCACTGCCTCCACCCATGGCCACTACCATGTCAGGTTTAAATCGCCGAGCAGACGTGGCAGCCTCTTCAACCATTTTGATATTGGGTTCACCCGAAACGGCTATGTGTTGGTAACGCATACTCTGCGCATCGAGATAGTCAGTGACAATTGAAGTACGCTCTAATGCATTGCCAGTCACCAATAGCACGCTGTAACCGTATTGATTAAAGAGAGACAATGAAGCGGAAAGTGCTCCATCACCAAAGATGATCTTTGTAGATGTCATAAATTGAAACATGGTGCCTCCTGCGCCTATGACCGAACAAAACTGCGAGCTCTTGGTTATTGGAAAATTGATTTGGGGAAACTGGTGTTTTGGAATTTAATTTTTGAAATATGACCTTGGTATTTGCAACACAATCTCTGCATTCTAAATGCGAATACCCTAAAACGTCGTTACATAATGCTGCTTACCGAATATGGTTCCATACCCAGATAAAGGATGCCTCGTTCTATGTTTGTTTTTTTTGACAAGGTGCAACTTGTCGCACTAAAGATGGATTAAAGTCGTAATCTTAGGGGTAATTCACACTCTAATACTGAGGAAGCTTAACGATGACAGTGGCCAGTAAACAATACTCTACCTTTTTATGATTAATATTTGTGCTGATAGGCAAAACCTATCGTATTAAGAGGCAATTCCATCTTTATTTCCCCATGGCATTGAGGCATAGTTGGTTTTAAGAAATTTTGATTGGCATTCATTAAAGAATAGTTAACATAGCTGAGTTAACGAGCCTCATCCCGTATTTAGGAGAAATTAAATGTTTGTAGTTATTTTTGGTCGCCCTGCTTGTCCATTCTGTGTTCGTGCAAAAGAGCATGCTGAAACTCTTAAAGCTAAACGCGATGACTTCAACTACCGTTATGTTGATATCCACGCTGAAGGCATAAGCAAAGCTGACCTAGAAAAGACTGTTGGTAAGCCTGTAGACACAGTGCCACAAATCTTCATCGACCAAGACCACATCGGCGGCTGCACAGAATTTGAAGCATACGCAAAAGAAAATCTAGGTCTTTTCGACTAAGCGGAAATTTCTCATACGAGAATCGATGCTAACGCCTTGAACAGCTAACCAAAAGATGAGTTAGACTGGATGATTGATATAGAGCCCGCTCATCATTGTAGCGGGCTTTTTTGTGACAATTTTTCAAACGGAGTAAGATTAAGGTCAATATCGAATAAAATTGAAAATAGCACTTATAATTTATTTATATTTAGATACAATTCATTCCTCAAACTGATCCTGTGTTTCACGCTAATTATTGAGCAATCACTGTGAATATCGACGTTGTCTTGCTGTTAAAACAAAATCCCATTCTTCTCATCTTTGTTGTGTTATCTATTGGTCTCGCCATTGGTAAAATTCGTTTCGGTAGCCTCCAACTTGGAAATTCAATCGGTGTTCTGATTACTTCTCTTATCATGGGACATCTTGGTTTTTCCTTTAACGCCGACGCTCTCACGATTGGTTTCATGCTCTTCATTTACTGTGTAGGTATTGAAGCTGGCCCCAACTTCTTCGGTATATTCTTCAGAGACGGTAAGCATTACCTCATTCTTAGCCTCGTTGTACTTTCTACTGCCATTGCCCTTACTTATTTTTGCAGCGAATATTTAGGTCTTGGTTTCGGACTTTCCGCCGGCATGATGGCGGGAGCACTAACTGCAACACCAATATTAGTTGGTGCGCAAGATGCACTCAATTCAGGTTTAGCTGAAGTACCAAGAAACATGGACCTGGGTCTGGTTATAGAAAACCTCTCTGTAGGTTACGCGATGGCTTATTTAGTCGGCTTAATCAGTATGATTATGTTTGCCCGCCTTATTCCAAAGCTCCAGAAAGTAAACCTACACGATTCAGCAGAACAAATAGCTCAAGAGCGCGGCTTAGGCACCTCTGGTCAGCGTAAGGTTTACTTACCCATTATCCGAGCTTACCGCGTAGGACCAGAGCTAATTACCTGGACTGATGGCAAGAACCTTCGTGAGCTTGGCATCTATCGCCAAACTGGTTGCTACATCGAGCGGATTCGACGTAATGGTATTCTTGCCCACCCTGATGGCGATGCCATTCTGCAAGAAGGCGATGAAATCGCATTAGTTGGCTTCCCTGACAGCCACGCTCGTCTTGACCCAAGTTTCCGAAACGGCAAAGAAGTTTTTGACCGTAACCTTCTCGACCTACGAATCGTTGAAGAAGAGATCGTCGTTAAAAGTGACAACATCGCGGGTAAGCGTTTATCTGACTTAAACTTATCCGAATACGGCTGTTTCCTTAACCGCGTAGTAAGAGCTCAAATTGAAATGCCGATGGACTTAAACATCGTACTTTCTAAAGGTGATGTACTACAAGTCAGTGGTGAAAAGAGCCGTGTTCACGGCCTTGCTGAAAAAATTGGTTTCATCTCGATTCACAGCCAAATGGCCGATTTGACGGCTTTCTGTAGCTTCTTCATTCTGGGGATTTTGTTTGGTTTGATCACCATGACATTTGGCCAAGTCTCATTTGGTTTAGGTAATGCAGTTGGTCTTCTTCTATCGGGCATCATGCTTGGCTTCTTACGAGCGAACCACCCTACCTTCGGTTACGTTCCTCAAGGAGCGTTGAATATGGTCAAAGATCTCGGTTTGATGTTCTTTATGGTCGGTATCGGCTTGAGCGCCGGTGGTAAGATATTTGAGCATTTGACCCAAGTGGGTCCGCAAGTTATCGGGATAGCACTTATCGTGAGTGTACTGCCGGTATTCTTCGCCTACCTAGTTGGCGCTTACGCACTGAAGATGAACCGAGCTCTTCTTTTTGGAGCCATCATTGGCGCACGAACCTGTGCTCCGGCGATGGACATCGTAAATGACCACGCTCGCTCAACTATCCCTGCTCTGGGTTACGCGGGTACGTACGCGATAGCCAATATATTGATGACCTTAGCAGGTACTTTCATCATCATTATTAGTTAGCGCCTGCTTGCTTAAAAAAACAGCCAAGCTTAGATATTTCAAATGCACTAATTCATCTTTGGGTTAGTGCATTTTTTATTACTTCTCCTCAGCTTTTAACGCATCCAAAGTCTGCTCTTTAAATCTCTTCGCATCTCGTGACTCGTATCCCGCATCTGCTTTTATTTTTCCATGTCTGCTTTTAATCTCTTCCCTCAAACGACAGACAAAAAAATAGGCGCTCAGTGAGCGCCTATTTCGTTTTTATTCGATTGTTTGAATTAGATATCAGCTACATCAAATTCAACAGCTGGGTTAACGTCAGCTTCGTAATCAACGCCTTCAACACCGAAACCGAACAGCTTCAAGAACTCTTCTTTGTACTCAACGTAGTCAGTCAGTTCTTTCAGGTTTTCAGTTGTGATTTGAGGCCATAGGTTACGACAATGCTCTTGAATGTCGTCACGAAGTTCTAGGTCGTCTAGACGTAGACGGTTCACTTCGTCAACTTCTGCTGCGCTACCATCTTCTTTGTATAGACGTTGGCTGAACATACGGAAGATCTGTTCCATACAACCTTCGTGAATACCTTCTTCACGCATCTTCTTGAACACCATAGCGATGTAAAGAGGCATAACAGGAATCGCAGAACTTGCTTGAGTAACAACAGACTTAAGAACAGCAACGTTTGCAGTACCGCCAGTTTGGCCTAGTTTTTCGTTTAGCGCTGATGCTGCACGATCTAGATCCATCTTAGCTTTACCTAGCGCGCCATCCCAGTAGATTGGCCACGTTAGCTCAGTACCGATGTAGCTGTAAGCAACAGTCTTACAACCGTCAGCTAGAACACCCGCTTCAGAAAGTGCGTTGATCCAAAGTTCCCAATCTTCACCGCCCATTACAGTAACAGTGTCTTTGATCTCTTCTTCAGTAGCAGGCTCAACGCTTGCTTCAATGATCGCATCTTTGTTTGTATCTACCGCTGTAGATGTGTACGTTTCGCCGATAGGCTTAAGAGCTGAACGAATTACTTCGCCAGTCTCTGGCATTTTACGCACTGGAGACGCCAGTGAGTACACAACCATATCGATCTGACCTAGATCTTCTTTGATCAGGTCAATTGTTTTCTGTTTTGCTTCGTTAGAGAAAGCATCGCCGTTAAGGCTTTTTGAATACAGGCCTTCTTCTTTAGCTAGCTTGTCGAACGCTGCTGAGTTGTAGAAACCAGCTGTGCCAGTTTTTTTCTCAGTACCGGCTTTCTCGAAGAAAACACCGATAGTAGAAGCGCCGCCACCAAATGCTGCCGCAATACGTGAAGACAAGCCGTAGCCACTTGAAGAGCCAACAACTAGTACACGTTTAGGTGCGTTTGCGATTGGGCCTTGAGCTTTTGTGTAAGCAATTTGTTCTTTTACATTAGCTTCACAACCGACTGGATGTGTTGTAGTACAGATGAATCCGCGAATTCGAGGTTTGATGATCATATTCAACTTCCTTAAAAAATCAGGTTAAGGATAAGAGTTTCGTGCGCAAATGGCATCTAATTTCTGTAAAAATGTGGTGAAAATGCAAGTGGTTGGAGCACTCAACTGATATTTGCTGACTAAGTCGCCATTTGTTAACGCTTCTATTGAGACTTCTACGACAAAAACAAAAAAGGCACCTGATTAGGTGCCTTTTATCATTTCTTTATCTAAGCAACGCTATTTAGCTTAGGTTTTAACTCTTTTCGCGTCAAAGTTTCACTAAAGTCATGACTGAAGTGGTCAACTTGAATCGCTGTGTAGCGTAGTTTATCAGCAGCAACAATTTGGTCGACTTCTTCTTGTGTCAGAACATCAGCAGCAAGTGCTTGAGCCAATTTATCCGCCAGCAAGCCTTTACGAGCCACTTTGCCCTCTTTCACTGCGTTGAAGATCTTACGCTCCAAAGGTTTAATGCTATACATCGCATTGAAAGCATTCTCCATAAGGCCAACACTATCATCTTCCTCTTTGCCAATGTAACAAAGGTGAGTCAGACGTTCACGGTGTGCACCTGGAGTCATCAAACTCTCTGCTAGTTGAACTGTTAGGTTATCACTCGGTTTTTCGAAGTGGTTACCAACAGGGAAAACTAGACCTTTAAGTACTTTACCAACCATCTTGTTCGGGAAGTTACGGTACGCTTCTTGTAACGACTTAGCCGCGTTGTGGAAACAGTGCTGAACTGCGTAGTGTACGTAGTCTAAGTCAGCTTGTTGACGACCTTCGTCTTCATACTTTTTAAGTGCAGCAGATGCCATATATAGGTAACTTAGACCATCACCCAAACGTGCAGAGATAAGCTCTTTACGTTTCAGTTCGCCACCTAGCGTCAGCATTGCGAAATCCGCACTGACTGCAAGCGCACGGCTTAAACGAGTCAGGTCTTGGTAGTAAGGTTTTGTTGGGCCGCTCATGTCGGCTTTAATGAACTTAGAGCCTGTTAGTGCCGCACCAAAAGCACCGAAGGTGTTTTTAGTTGCGTGTGAGATGTGCTTGAACAACAAGCTATCAAAGTCTTTTGCACCTTGCTTCTCGTCTGGGTTCGCTGCCGCTTCCATTTCGCTCAATACGTATGGGTGACAACGTGTCGCACCTTGACCGAAGATCATCAGGTTACGAGTTAGGATGTTCGCACCTTCTACTGTGATAGCTACTGGAATACCTAGGTAAGGTGCAGCCAAGTAGTTCATTGGGCCATCTTGAATTGCACGACCTGAATGGATATCCATTGAGTCATTCAGAATAGTACGAGCCATCTCTGTCATGTGATACTTCGCGATAGCCGTTACGATACCCGGCTTCTCTTTCATATCAAGTGAAGTGGTTGTCAGTGTACGAGTCGCTTCTAATAGATACGTTAAACCACCAATACGGCCTAAGCTCTCTGCAACACCTTCAAATTTACCAATCGACATACCGAATTGCTTACGAACATAAGCGTATGCGCCGGTCGTTTTCGCTGTTAGGTGGCCCATCGCCGTGCCCAGTGCGGGTAATGAGATACCACGACCTGCAGACAGACATTCCACCAGCATACGCCAGCCTTTACCTGCGTAATCTGCGCCACCGATTAGCCATTCCATAGGAATAAATACATCGTGACCGCGTGTTGGACCATTCATAAACGCAAGACCAAGTGGATCATGACGCTCACCAATCACAACACCTTCGTGGTCTGCCGGGATAAGCGCACAAG
Organism: Vibrio syngnathi; assembly: GCF_002119525.1. NCBI lineage: Bacteria > Pseudomonadati > Pseudomonadota > Gammaproteobacteria > Vibrionales > Vibrionaceae > Vibrio > Vibrio syngnathi. The sequence continues at coordinate 1,903,476 of NZ_CP017916.1, forward strand.
TGATACCAATGTCTTCTTTGTCACCCAGTAGCTTTTCTGGATCGTGCAGTTTGAAAGCCAAACCAAGTACCGTTGCTACTGGTGCTAGCGTAATGTAACGCTTGTTCCAGTTAAGTTTGATACCTAGTGTCTCTTTACCTTCGTGCATGCCCATACACACAGTGCCGACATCAGGGATACCACCCGCATCAGAACCCGCTTCAGGGCCTGTTAGTGCGAAACAAGGGATATCTGTACCGTCAGCAAGACGTGGTAGCCAGTAGTCTTTTTGATCTTGAGTACCGTAGTGAGACAGTAGCTCGCCCGGACCAAGAGAGTTTGGAACCATTACCGAAACCGCAGTACTGATACTACGAGTCGCTATCTTGGTTACGATTGTAGAGTTGGCGTGTGCTGAAAATTCACGACCACCGTACCCTTTCGCGATAATTAGCGAGAAGAAACGCTCTTTGCGTAAGAAGTTCCAAACTTCCTCTGGAAGGTCTCGGTCTTCTTTCACAATTTTGTGGTCATCAAGCATAGCGAGCAAAGTTTCAAGTTCATTATCCATGAACGATTGCTCTTCTGCTGTGAGCTGAGGTTTTGGGTACTGGTGAAGCTTAGTGAAATCTGGTTTACCAGAAAACAGCTCTCCGTCCCACCACACGCTACCCGCTTCCATCGCTTCTTTCTCGGTGCTAGATAGTGGTGGTAGTACTTTTTTAAAGAGTTTAAAAGCTGGGTCACTTACCCATTTTTGTCTTAGAGAGCTCATAGTTCAGATCCTTTTGTTCACTATATTGTTTGTGAATATTTTGCTTTTTATTGTTTTATTCTTTTGCTGACATGCCAGCGGCCAAATATGGAATGAGAATATCGACCACTGCCTTAGCATCTATCTTTCTGTCATAGTCATTCTCTGCAATTTCTATCAGAGCCTGGCTAGATGCCATGGTGAATACACAAGTCCCTAGGGTGAAGTGCAATCGCCAAAATAACTGTTCTTGAGTGAGATTCGGGTTGGCTTTCATTACTGAGCTGGTAAACAGAGTCAGTACTTCGCTGTAGCGAGTGGTAATGAACCAACGCAAGTGACCTTGCACATCCGTATAACCTCGACCGATGAGTAACATAAATCGACTCGTACCATTTGGCCTTACATCATTCAGTGCTCTTAGCGGCTGTCTCAGAGACTCAAACACGTCACTCATAGAATACGTTTCGTTCAAATTTAAGTTCACTAAAGCGTCTTGCAGTGCAGGCATAAATGCTTCTAAGTAACGATTGAGTACCGCACGAACCAGAGTCTTCTTATCGCCAAAGTGGTAGTTCACTGAAGCAAGATTGACATTGGCTTTACTCGTAATGGTGCGTAAAGAGGTGTCATTAAAACCGTGCTCAGCAAATAAGCCTTCAGCCACATCTAAGATTTTGTCTTTGGTTGTACTTCTTGGTGCCATTTCAATCACTCGTATTAAACAACTGTTTGAAATATACGCTTAGAACATTTATTTAACAAGCAAGCAACATCACATTTTCACAAATTGGTCGTACCAGTTATAAGCATTACGTTCTAAGCGATTGAATAGAGACGCGTTTAATTAAAAAGAGAAAATTAATGAATTTTTGGGGAACTGAAATGGCAATCGAGGGTCATAAATTAAGTAGAAAACAGAGTATTTAGATGTTTAACAGGCCGTCAAACTTGTTTCTCACTGTTTTCTTAATTACTGCATTTTCCTTATTAACTCCTATACTTGTATCCGCCCAAACCGCGTTGGTTTGGGCTTTTTTTTGTCTAAGATCACGGTATTTTTTTAGGTTAATAGTAGACACAAAAAAGCCCTCGAAACCGAAGGCTTTCATTACATCAAAGTTCAAAGCATTTCACGATCCTACTAGGCAGCATCATTTTTGATTAACTCGGCTAGCACCGAAAGATCATTGCCGAGATCAACCGAAGCTCCCATTTCCGTTGCAATACCTTCAACCACTATGGTTTGAGTATCACTGCCGCCATTGATTGGAATCGATAGTGCTATATCGTCTCCATCAACAGACACTTCAATCATGCCAAGCAGCTCGGTCATTTGAGTTTCATCTTGTGGGTCTTCAAGTAGATCATTGAGGTCAATCAGATCACTGGCGCCCTCCGTATAAAGCTCAAAGTCTTTAATGATATCGGTCCCATTGTCGAGCGTAGAGTCTAGCCAAGTGAAGATGTTGTCTCCGCTATCTCCAATCAGAAGATCGTTGCCTGACTCGGCATACAAAGGTTCATTACTCGCTGCACTAATAACGTTATATTGCTGCGGTTCTTCGATATCTATGGTGACCGTCTCTACCGTGCTTTCTGCGCCATTAAAGTCGACCGCGACATAATCAAACTGCGGGTCTTCAGTTACCGCCTCGTTACCTTGGACATAGCGTAACTCCCAACTGCCCCCTGTCGATGACAACTCCATTCCAACGATCGGATTATCTGGTGATGAATAACTAAAATCATAAAGAAGTTGGCTATTTCCGGTGTCTCCTGGGTCTTTCTGATACTGCTCTGTATGCGTTGTACCATCAGCAAAGGTATAGAGTACTTCAACATAAACATTACTATTGGTGTTAAATGAACCACCCAAACCATCTAGACCAAAATCAACGACCCCTAATGGATTATTCGTAAAATCGAGGACTAAGGTCTCCTGTTTGTTCATACCTCTACCATCGGTATCACCAATACCAAAACCGACATGAGACTGTTCACCTTGATACTGTTTCAAAGGTTTATTATTGTTGTCTTCAATCGTAACCGTAATCGTATTGCCGTTATCTAGGGTAATAAGTCTCTCGGTTGGCGACACCGCGACGCCCCAATTATAGAAACCATCAACGAGCTCTGGCATATCGTCAGGGTCACCACTGAAGCCCATTTCAAACATTTCTCCTGGCCCGGCAACGAAGCTGATATTATTTGGGACAAACAACACACCGTTGTCGACGTCAGACTGCACAATTTCTCTCGTGACGCCATTTTCATCGGTATACAAAAGGCTGCCGTTGGTTGGCAAACTTTCTATCCGAATATTAAGTGGAATGTCATCATGATCATCTTCTATATCTGAGATGTAATCTGGCATGCCGCCATCTTCAGAATCGAAGAGGATAGGTATAATCGCGTCCTCATCATTAACGACCGTAAAGCTGGTCGCTTCAGGTGCGTCATTGACACCATTGATTGTTATCTCGATAACATGCTCTACACCATCGATGGCGGTGACGACATATCGCTCAATAACCGTGTCGTCATCGTTCAAGTATTGAACCGCATCGTTATCAACGACATAACTCCATGCCCCTTCAGGAGTAATCGTTAACATTCCTAGTGCAAGTGCATAAGTAGATCCGACAGGAGTAAACACGCCATTAGGTTTAAATGCAGGCATGTCACTCGTGTCGACGTCAGTAATCGTTAAAGTACCAGACACCGAGAGTTCGTTGGTATCTTCATTGACATCGACGTCCTCTGTCACTTCTCCCACGTCAGAGTCACCTTCCCCAACAGTAATCTCAGATGGGTCATCGGCACCATTGATGGTGATGGTTACTTCACTTGTGGTTCCGTCAATCGCAGTAACCGTGTAAACCTCGGTGACAAATTCATCGTCATCGAGATATTGCACATCATCGTTGTCGACGACGTAAGTCCATTCGCCATCGTCGGTAATGGTCAACATACCCAACGCAGTATCATTGGTCGAACCTTCAGGATTAAACGTTCCGTTAGGTTGAAAAGCCGCGACATCGTTAGCATCAACATCGGTAATCGTCAGTGTTCCCGTCGCCATCAAGTCGTTACTCTCAGGATCAACCTCAACATCCTCCGTCACCTCACCCATATCATTGTCACCTTGACCAACCGTAATCTCAGATGGGTCATCAGCACCGTTGATGGTGATGGTCACTTCGCTGGTGGTTCCGTCAATCGCAGTCACCGTGTAAACCTCGGTGACAAATTCATCGTCATCGAGATACTGCACATCGTCGTTGTCTACGACATAAGTCCATTCACCATCGTCGGTAATGGTCAACATACCCAACGCAGTATCATTGGTCGAACCTTCAGGATTAAACGTTCCGTTAGGTTGAAAAGCCGCGACATCATTAGCGTCAACATCAGTGATCGTCAACGTACCAGATGTCGTGAGCTGGTCGGTTTCAGGGTTTACATCGACATCTTCTGTGACTTGTCCCATGTCGGAATCACCTTCTCCGACCGTGATTTCGGATGGATCATCGGCACCATTGATGGTGATGGTCACTTCACTTGTGGTCCCATCAATCGCAGTCACCGTGTAAACCTCGGTGACAAATTCATCGTCATCGAGATATTGCACATCATCGTTGTCGACGACGTAAGTCCATTCGCCATCGTCGGTAATAGTCAACATACCCAACGCAGTATCATTGGTCGAACCTTCAGGATTAAACGTTCCGCTAGATTGAAAAGCCGCGACATCGTTAGCGTCAACATCGGTGATGGTTAGCGTACCTGACGTCGCTAAGTTGTTGCTCTCTTGATCAACATCCACATCCTCAGTCACTTCTCCTGTGTCTGAATCACCTTCACCAACAGTTATATCAGATGGGTCATCGGCACCGTTAATAGTGATAGTCACTTCGCTAGTGGTACCGTCACTGGCTGTCACGGTATAAACCTCAGTAACGAATTCATCGTCATCCAAGTACTGAACATCGTCGTTGTTAACTACGTAAGTCCAAGCACCATCAGGGTCGATGCTCAATACGCCTAGCTGTGATTCGTTTGTTGAACCTACGAGGTTAAACTCACCGTCAGCTGAAAAGGTAGGAGTGTCGCTGTCTACATCTGTAATTACGATCTGACCAGATGTCACTAATTGATTGGTGATGTCATCTACATTAATGTCCTCAGTCACACTGCCCGAGTCATCGGTAGCGACTGCCGCATCATCAGTACCAATGATGGTGACTGTGATGACTTGTTCGCCACCGTCGGAGGTTTGCACTGTCGTCGTATCTTGAATTTGCTCGCCATCAGCAAGTTCATCAAATGGACTGTTAGCTACGAATGACCAAGTACCATCTTCATTAACGACAAAAGACCCAAACCCATTCTCACCTTCCGCCTCTTTGGCGATAAAGGTAACGTCCGGATCGTCGCTGGTTAAAGCGCCCCCAGTTTCAACAGGTTCATCCTGCTCAAACTCAATAACGTTGGTTTCACCTGAAATAAGCGCAAGCGCAATGATATCGAAAAGAGCAATACTTTGCGTATCGGATAATCCTTGAGATTCAAGCCCGTCAGTTTCAAAGTTCGTGGAAGCTAGAGTTTCAGCCCCTGTACGTTCAATTCTACCACTGTTGGTTAGACTTGAGCCTTGCTCACCAGCGGCGGTATCGAACTCATCACCCAATTCTGTTGGATCAAATCCTTCTTCAATAGCACGCTGAACTTGAACAATAGCATCATCAGTGTCTAGCAAGTTTAGCTGGCCTCGGTCATCGACAAACCGTGCCGAAACATTTGGCACGCTCTCTTCACTTGTTTCGATAGTGACAACGACGTCGCTAGCAGCTGGTTGCTCGCCCGGAGGCAAACGTCTAACCTGGCCTTGAGCGTCCAGCACTACAACCCCGTTCGCAAGACCTAGTATATTTAGGTTGATACTTCCCATATCCATATTCCCACTTCTGCCCAGAACACACCAAACGCGGATCCAATCCCACTTTGCGCTGTGGCTATTTCCTACAATAAATTTAGTAGTGACACTATTGATAATCAACTCACTAAAAGTATGGAAATGTGATGCTTTTTAAATTAGTCAATGGCAATAGCGACTTACATTCAAAAAAAACCTACAAACTTCGCATTTTTTTGCAAATGTCCTAAGCTTCGTTTAATACCATTCACTCAATTCAACGGTAAACGTAGGTTGGGAAACGGATGAGGCATTGAAAGTAGAAGGAGAGCTACTTTGAAATTGTTTAAATTATCCATAATGTGTTGCTTAGTTGCTGCAACACCACTCAACGCTCAAACTCTGGAGCAGTCTGTGGCTATTACCTTGGCAACGAATCCAGAGATAAAAAGCATCTTTAACGAATATGTAAGCGTTAAAAAACGTAATGACGCCTCTGGTGGGGCATACAGGCCCAGTATCGACCTTGATGCCGGTATTGGTTACGAAGGTATAAACCCTGCACCCAATAACGGTCCAGACACGGATCTAACAAGAAAGGAAGCAACGATTTCCCTCACTCAATTGCTGTGGGATGGTTCCTCGACTCTGAACGATATTGACCGTACCGCTGCAGAGGCCGAGTCGGTTCGCTTGCAATTGATAGCAGATGCCGAAGACAAAGCACTGGAGGTAACACAAATATATCTCGACGCAGTAAAAGCGACTGAGGTACTGGCGCTGTCAGAAAGTAACCTTGCGATACACAAGAAAATCTATAAAGACATAAAAAAACGAGCGAGTTCAGGCATAGGTTCTACCGCAGACGTTTCGCAAGTAGAAGCTAGGATTGCAAAAGCTCACGGTAACTTACTCGCTGCCCAGAATAATTTGATCGATACACATACTCAATTTCGAAGAGTCGTCGGACAAGAACCACTAGGTCTGATTTACCCAAGAGCCGACATATCTTGGATTCCGTTGTCATTGTCAGATGCCCTAGTTGATGCTTTGGATAAACACCCTGTAATCAAAATAGCGGCCGCTGATGTCGACGCAGCACATTTTCAATACAAACAGTCAAAAGGCGTAAACTACCCTACATTCTCTATAGAAGCATCTCAGTCATGGCGTGATGATGCAGGAGGCGATGAAGGTTCGAGTCAAGAAACACTGGCAATGCTGAGAATGCGGTATAACTTGTATAACGGTGGTACAGACAGCGCGAATTCAGAAGCTTCTGCTTACCAACTCAATAAAGCGAAAGATCTTAGAGATAGAGCTTATCGCCAAGTCGAAGAAGGACTTCGTCTCTCATGGAGCTCCTTAGATCTCACACTGCAACAGAAAAACTTTTTGTCCGACCATGTTGATTCAGCTTCAGAAACCGTTATCGCCTATGAAAAACAATACCGAATAGGTAAACGTACTCTGCTTGACCTGCTCAACACTGAAAACGAGCTATTTGAAGCCCGTAAAGACTATCTAGATGCCCATTATTCGGAGCAGTACGCTAAATACCGAGTGATGAACGCAACCGGTTCTTTATTGAATGCTCTGCTGGTTGATATACCAGAAGAGTGGACAACGGCCGTGGAGTATTAATGATGAAAATACCTTACTTATTACTTCCCGTATTAACGATGACGTTATTTGCTTGCTCCAATCAGCAGCGAGAAACCTACATCGAGACGCCTGAAGCTGAACAAATTGCCGATCTACAAGACGATGATAAAGATGGTGTCGTAAACGCGCGAGATACCTGCCCTGGTACACCAGAAACATCACAAGTCGACAACGACGGGTGCGGTGAAACAATTCGTGCGGAAGAAGTCCGACAGCTAAAAATTCTCTTCGCTCATGATTCATTTGAAGTGAACCCAATATTTTCTAGCCAAATCAGCACCATGGCAGAATTTCTTGAAAACTACAAAAGTGCGTCGATTGAGATTCAAGGGTATGCCAGTAAAGTGGGTTCCAACGAGTACAACTTGGACTTGTCAAAGAAACGAGCAAACAATGTGCAAGACGAGTTACTTTCGAATGGTATAGAACCGGAGCGCGTGAGAATTGTTGGCTATGGTGAAGAACGCTTAGAAAACGATGGTGACGACCCTACTTCACACGCACTGAACCGTAAGGTAACCGCGACTGTAGTTGGGTTAAGTGAACAGATCGTGGAAGAGTGGACCATTTTTACCACACTAGAAAAGTAGCGTGACATTGTCACTGAGATGTAAGGTGTAAAGTAAGTTATTTTATACCAATCACAGTAAGTAAGTGATCAAAATTAGCGTAGGGAAAAGGCTTGAGAACAAGGCAGAATTTTTCGATAAATAGTTATTCTACAATCAAAAATTCTAACGCAGTTATCGAGCGTTTTAGCAAGCTAGGGTGACCAGTTATTTACTACGATTGGTATATTACACATACACTTAAGCTTCAAGACCAATAAAGCCGTGATAGGGTTACCCATCACGGCTTTTTGTTCTTTGTCATCACATGAGCCTCAGTAGTAACTCATATGATCAATTCTTGTTGTTCATTATTGGGCTGGCTAGTTTAAGCGAGCCCGTTACTGATTATAGTTTTACTTCTTGTTGCTTCGTACTCGGTAGAGAAATACGTAGCAGGATGTAACCCAGAATTGCAGCTGTTGTCGATCCCATCAGGATACCTAATCGAGCAAGCGTATCAAACTCTGCGTTCGTTGGTCCAAATGCTAGCGATGAAATAAAGATAGACATCGTAAAGCCAATACCACACAACACAGATACCGCGAAGATGTTCATGAAGTTCACACCTTCAGGAAGCTTAGCTACGCCCATTTTCACAGCGCCCCAGCTGAATAGGAAGATACCCAGTGGCTTACCAATCAATAGACCCATAGCAATACCAAGCGGTAGCATGCCTGTAAGGTTTGAAAGTGAGATGCCTTCTAGTGAGATACCTGCGTTTGCAAATGCGAAGATTGGCAAAATTGCAAAAGCGACGTATGGGTGCAGAGCATGTTCTAGATGTTTCAGTGGAGAACGCTCTCCTTTATTGCCTTTCAGTGGGATAGCAAAACCAATGACTACACCAGCCAATGTTGCGTGAACACCTGACTTCAATACTGCGAACCACAGAATTGCACCAACAATAAGATAAACGCTCAGTTTAGTCACATGCTTGTTGTTTAGCATGAAAAGCACACCCGTTGCGATGAAACCAACCGTAAGTGCAAGCGTTGATAGGTCGCCTGAATAGAACAGTGCAATGATAACAACAACACCTAGGTCATCGATAATTGCCAACGCTAGTAGGAATACCTTCAGGCTTACCGGTACACGGTTACCAAGAAGAGCCATGATACCCAATGCGAATGCGATATCAGTTGCTGCTGGGATAGCCCAACCTTGAAGCGCTTCAGGGTTGCTTGAATTGAATAGCACGTAAATAAGTGCAGGAGCTAGCATACCGCCGACAGCTGCGATAGCTGGGAAGATTGCTGTCTCTTTAGACTTTAATGCGCCTTCTAAAAGTTCGCGCTTAACTTCTAAGCCAATTAGAAGGAAGAAGACAGCCATTAAGCCATCGTTAATCCAGTGAGACACAGACATACCTAGAACGTAGCTGTGCAGTACCCCTTGGTACATTTCGTTCAATGGTGAGTTTGCTACAAACATTGCGATCGCCGCAGCGATGACTAGTATGATGCCGCCAGCAGATTCCAATTTAAAGAAGTCACGGATGACGTCGGTCATGATTTCGCCCTTATATTTATTATTTAAATAAACGAATAACAAAGAATAACCCAGAGTGTATATCCAAGCTTTATCGATAGATAATCACTTCTTCAGATGTTTAACTTCGGTTTTTCCTACAAATACTAAACAATACGTCGTATATTCCATAATGTTGTTATGCACCATGAATTAAGTATAGATGAGTTCACCAAGGCTGTATGCACAAATAATTCGAGGGTTGTCGGAATATCAAACATAAAAAAAGGCTATCAAATGATAGCCTTAGGTGTTTTCTAGTAGCCTGTTAACTGCATAAAGCCTGTTGCTTCATGGCTTCCGCTCGCCATAATTGGCCCTTCCCAATAGGGTATGACAAAAGGCAACCACATTTCCCTACGTTTGATACGCGTTGTGAGGTTGATATCGTGTTGTGGCACGTTAATAATCCATTGGAGCGGCATTCTTCTACCATTCAGTAGCGTCGTATTCTGTAAAGGCTTGATAGAAATATCGGAGTCCGTTAACTGATATACTTTGCCAGAACGAGTTGCCAATGTTCCAAAGACATAAGGCAATTGTTGATTATGGCGATAGCGATTAATGCTCAGCGCTGTACCGTCATCGAGATTAAACACGAACCAATCCCAGCCCTGCTGACCCACTCCGAGTAAACCACTGCCCCACTCTTTGTGCACCCACGCAGTACCCTCGACTTCTTTCGCTACACCGTCGAGGTTCAAAACCCCGCTCAAAGATAAAAACGGAGCGCTGAAGTTATAAGACGCGACAGGCAATAAATCGTGCTTTTTCTGATAGCCGTTATCGCCGTTGAGTACGTATGGCCCTTTCGAAATAGTGTCGAGTTCAAGGCCAAACGTATCGGTTTGTACTTGAAGGCGACCTGGAAACGGGGTGTTACCCAGTGCACGCCAATTCCAATTATCGATCCAAATTCTAAATGGATGACTGGTCATACCCGCCTGTCCAATGCCGCCACGCGCCAAACGCTGCTCTTTCCAAACCTTAGATTCAGACGAAATCACAACATTTGAAATATAAGCCTGTGGGCTTTGCCACCCCCGAGTTTCTCTCTCGTCAGTTGCTATACGAAAGAAGCTCCACTGTACCGAGTACTTTTTCCCATCATCCCCTTTTAGAGACGCAAAATAATGCCACCACTCATGCTGGAATTCTGGGTGGAACTGGAAATCACGAGGCAACGAAACGCCTCGGTCTGGCAATACAGGTTCAAACACATTGAAGTGTTCGCTGACAAGTACTGAGTTAATCTCATTCTCGCCCTTATCACCAACATCGACAAAATAGGAATAGTACGCCCATACACCTAAAATGATGCCAAAGAAGCCAATCAGTAATAGAGCAGAGACAAGTCGGTGTCTGAGTTTTTTTGAGCCATTTCGTTGAAGCATATTAAAGCGCATCCCTGAGTGATTTCATCGGTGTGTTCCGAATCATTCTCATCACTGGCAATGCACCAGCTAACATCAATGCTGCCATCGCCCACGCAAATGTCTGCAAATAGTCCCAAGGAATCACTTGTAACTCGAGTGACCACCCAAAAGACTGCTTGATAACAATGTCGACGATCAAGCTGGCTAACGCCAATCCGAGCGGGATAGCAATCAGGGAAGAGATAAGTCCGAACACAAACAACTGCAAGCTGCCTGTAAAGATCAGCTCTTTTGCCGACACCCCTAAGCAACGTTGCAATGAAATATGCCTTTGTCGAGACACTTCACCCGCAACCGTCGCGAAAAAGATGCCGAAGACAGCGATGACCAAAGTGATGTTACCCAATGTATCAGCTATCGCGAATGTTCTATCAAACACTCTCATCGCCTGACTGTGAATATTGTTATTATCAAAAATACGCTCAGATCCAAGCCTGAATACGCTTTCCAATCGACTTCGAAGTCCTACCGAATTGACATCATCTTTGAGTATGACGCCTAGACCGACATTTCCGCGTCCGGCAAACCCAGATAGCCAGTTTCGATGTGACATCATGACTTGATGGTAAGGGTTGCCATAATCGTAATAAACACCGACAACCTGCCAACCAGAGCCAAGACTGTCATAAAGGTCTATATAGTCGCCAGGGCGAATCCCTAACTTGAGAGACATCGATTCACTGATCAATACACCTTTCGAATGATGCAGGTGATACCAGTAATTCGGAATTCCTAACTTGATCGTCAGCGCTTCTAATTCACCTTCAGAAGAACCAGTACTCACCACCTGGGTACTTCCGGCAGGGGAAACGACATCTTTCTCCCAACGCCACCAAACTGAATCGACTTCAGGCTGTTCTGACAGCCAATTACTCATACGTGCAGCGGCGTTGTTGGTTGGGTAGATGTAAAGGTCTGCAGCCAAACGCTGTGTTAGCCATTTATCGGTGGTATCCCTAAAGCTACCCACCATGGTTTCTACACCAATATTCGCTGTTAACGCTAACATGAACGCCATTGTCGCCACACCACGGTAACTCATGCTTGAAGCGGCATCCGCAAAGAACCAACGAGCACGAACCCAACGCAACGAATATGACAAGCTGTTAAACAGCTTCCACATCAAGAAAGGCGTAAACAAAGCTACACTAACGAGCATCAGGGCAATAATCGCAAAACCAGACTCTTGCGTTTGTGGGGCTTGATACACAGCGACAGCTGCAACCAAAAAACCACAACCAATCAATGCTTGCCAAGTAAACTCAGTACCAGCAAAACGCATCAAAGATAAACGAGATGACAAACGAATCGGTTGCGACCTAAGCAAACGAACCAATGGCCATGCACACGCAAGGAAAGCACCAAGCAACGCCATTAATAAGCTATAACCACTCCAACGCCAACTCCAGCTCAAGGTTAAGCCCACATTCGCATCGTAAAGATCACCTAAACTCGAAGAAACGGCCGGTAACAGTTGGTTTGCCAACATGACACCGAATACATTGCCGCAGATCCAGCTCAGTAGAACCAACAACAATAACTCTAAGCAAAGCGCTTTAGCCAGTTGCCAACCGGACACGCCCGTTTGTCTCAAGATTCCAACGAGTGGTTGGCGCTGAATGAAAGACAGCGACATCGCTTGATAGAAAATAAACAAGCCAACGACAAACGACAGCATGCCCATCGCTTTTAGATTTAAGTGGAAAGCGCTAGTCAATGACTCAAGCTCAGCTTTAGAGCTGCGCGAGATCGTCAAACCATTGGGCAACATGTTTTTAAGACGCTCAAACTTCTCCGGTGACATATCTGAACACGCAATCACAGAAAGCCCAGCACTGCGCTTAAGCATTCGGAGCAAGGAGATATCTGCAATCAACCTTGTACCATTAATCAGATTGTTTTGGTCCACTACCACAGGGCCAAGCTCAGAACCATCCATCAGAGGAATGTAGTCCCCATCTTTCCATTCCATATGTTCAGCAAGATCATCACTCACAAGGATCGGATATGGCGGTTTCATGAGATCTAACGTGGTGAGTTCTTTTAAGGCAGCACCTGGCTGAAGCTGGAGCATAGAAACAGGGTCTATGCCGATAAGCATGAAGTTTGCGCCGTTTTCATCAGTGATACTATGGTGGTCAAAAGGAGAGCACTGCTGAAAGCCTTCACGGCGAAGCTGAATGTAAAAACCTTGCGGGATTTTATTGGCGTTATGTTTTGGTCGAATACGGTAAGGAAGAGGATTCGAAAACAGTTTTTCGCCATGCGTATAACTTTGCTTGGCGTGTTGGTTGATAGCGGTCACACCAACCAAAAGTGATACGCCAAGGGTTAAACCAAGCCATACCAAGATAATCTGAAGTGGGTAACGTCGATAGTGACCAAGTAGCGCTTTAACTACGGGCCATAACATGCAGTTGCCCTCCTTGTAGGCGAATTCTGCCATCCATATGCAATGCAACTTTCTCACTGTGAGTCACCAACAACAAGGTACATTCTAATTGGCGGGCCAAAGAGGTTAGCAAACGCATTACCGCTTCGGCATTACGCTCATCTAGGCTTCCCGTTGGTTCATCAGCCAACAAGATTTTCGGTTCCATATACAAGGCACGAGCAATCGCTGCACGTTGTTGCTGGCCACCAGACGCTTCTTCAGGATAACGTCCAAGCAAAGGCATAAGGTCTAAAGCAGAAAGAATCTGCCTCCAGAGTCCCTTATCTTCAGGTAAACCTTTTAACTGGCGGCAAAAACGGATGTTGTCGGCAATGTTAAGCGTCGGCAGTAAATTGAATTGCTGAAAGATATGACCGATATTGTTTCTACGATAAGCAGTGCGATCACGCTCGGTCGAGTCGTGCATATCGAAGTGAGGGAAAGCGATTTCACCTGAATCGGCGAGGTCTAAACCCGCGATAAGATTCAGTAAAGTACTCTTACCAGAGCCACTTTCTCCCATTAATGCCAGCTGATCGCCTTGGTTTAATGTTAATTCAGCACCTTGCAAAACAGGGTGAAACTCCCCCCCATCGACATAGCCTTTACACAGGTCTGACAGCTTTAACATTAAACAGCTCACATTAATTAGAATTTGGAATGAGAATCTACACTAATTCCCTGTTAGGAGGAAGTATTTTGAAAGATAGATCACACACCAACGATAAAGTGTTGGGGTTGATCCGCTCTACTTCAATTTCCTATCAAATTTTTAATCCATTTTCTTGTTTTCATGCGATAGAGCGACCCACCCCACTTCAGCACTTCTTCAGTGAGGAAAAGTAGATATATCCACTCGGGTGGAAACTTCAGATAGATAGCGGCAATCGCGGCGAGCGGAATACCGATCACCCATTGGGCAATCAAGTCTTGATAGAGGCAGAACTTCACATCACCACCCGCTCTCAACACACCAACTATCACAGTCATCGGTACCGAGCGAATAACAATACCCACGCTGAGAATCAGAATGAACTTCTCTGAAAGTGCTCGGGTTTCTTCTGTCAAAGCGCTAAAGGCGTTCAGTATTGGCGTTTGTACGAAGTAAAGGAAAATAGCGACCACGATACTGGTCAAAAAACACAAAATCGTTAAACCTAGTGCTTGATAGTAAACCGCTTCATTGTTCTTCGCGCCAAGTTGGTTACCCACCAGAACCGCTGCCGCATTCGAAAGGCCAATCAATAAACTCAATGAGATAGATTCAACCGGCGTCATGACTGAAAGCGCAGCCAAACCTTGAACACCCGATTGTCCCATGATCGCGTGGTAAGTAAACAAGCCACCCGCCCACGCTAAGAAGTTAAACGTGGTTGGCAAAGACAACTTCAAGAAGCGAACGACTTTCTCAACAGTTGCAGCCGCTTTGATATCACAAAGTTTAAAAGCTAATAGGTGTTTAGATAAATAGAGGTAGCCATATAAGGTCGCCACTTCAATGGCACCACTCAACACTGTCGCAATCGCTGCGCCTTTGATTCCAAGCGATGGAAAGCCCAAGTTACCGAAGATCAGCACCCAGTTTAAGAACACATTAGACAGAATGCCGATACCGCTGAAGAAAGTGCTTAACCCAGGTTTATGCATCGCTCTCAAACCTACCGCCATACTGCTGACGCACGATACAGCTAGCATGCTAAACGAGGTGATAACAATGTATTCAACACCAAGGTTGATCACTTCTTGGGAGTCAGTCGTCACACCCATGATTTGTGCGGGAAATGAAACGAAGAAAACAATGGTTAGTAACGCAAATAGTGTCGAAACCAACCATGTAAGCGCGGTACTTTCTCGCACACCTTGTTTGTTACCTGCGCCCCAATATTGAGCAGTAAGAAGTGCACCCCCCGTGGTGACACCCACCAGCATAATGGTCGTCACAAACATCGCACGGCTCGCAACACCCACAGCCGCAATATCCGCTTCACCAAGCTGACCTAACATCAACACATCCACTAAGCCTCGGCTTGAAAACATAATGCTCTGCAAAGTAATAGGCAAAGCAATCGCAATAAGCCTACGAACAAAATCACCTCGAGTGTGATGAATAATTGAAGAGAGCAACATATAGAGAGACCTAAACGGAACGTATTGATGAATAAAGATAAATATCGCGCTATTATATCAATGTTCGGTTTTTAACCACAGAGATAAATGGAGTAACAATGAAGAAAGTACTGGTTTTAGGCGCTTCTGGATATGTTGGTTCGCAGCTCCTCCCTCTCCTGCTTGAACAAGACTATCAAGTCACCGCAGCAGCAAGGCATATCGACTATTTAAAAGCACGAACCGAGCCTCACGATAACCTATCGCTCGTGTATCTTGATCTTGCCGATCAAGCTGCGACTCAAGCGCTCGTCCCTGACTTTGACCTTATTTTCTTTCTCGTGCATGGAATGGCTGAAGGCCACGATTTTATTGACTACGAATTGAACCTAGCTCGTAACTTTGTTTCGGCTCTTGGGCCAAAAAACCAACACGTCATCTACCTCAGTTCGCTTCAGCCCCAAACAGGTGATTCAGAGCACCTTCAAGCGAGGAAACAAACCGGACAACTGCTTCGTAAAGGACCCGTACCGGTAACCGAACTTCAAGCAGGCGTCATCATTGGCCCTGGCTCTGCAGCGTTCGAGATCATGCGAGACTTCGTCTACAACTTGCCTATTATGATTGCGCCAAAATGGGTCGACTCTAAAGCCAACCCTATTGCCTTGCAGAACCTGAACCACTATCTACTAAAACTCGCACAAGACACGCCTAGCGAAAGCCAAACCTTCGAGGTTGGCGGGCCAGATATTGTCTCTTATCGAAATCAATTTGCTCACATTGCCAAAACAGCCGATCGTCCACTCAGGCTCTGGGCGACATCACTTCTCACACCTTCAATGGCGTCTTATTGGTTGGGCGTGGTGACTTCTGTTCCGTCCAACATAGGCAGAGCGCTTCTCGCGGGCTTAAAGCATGACTTTATTGCCAGTTCGACCATCATTAGAGAAAAGTACCCTCAGAAACTTATCTCATTCGAAAACATGGTTGAGCAAGCGATTCATTCTGAAGGCAACTTCGTAAAAAGTAATGTTTGGGGCTTTGACAAAACCGCCTTCAAGCGCTGGCAAGCTGGGTATGGCTATTACCCGAAGAAAACAGGGGCAAGTATCACCTCAAGCGCATCCTTAGATTCCCTCTGGCATGTTGCACAGCAGATAGGAAGCCCAAAACAGGGTTACTTCTTCGCTAACGCTTTATGGCGCACACGCGAATGGTTAGATCTTATCTTTGGCGGTGGTGTACCTGTTCGACAAATGCCAGAAGGCCCTAACCTAAAAGTCGGTGACAAAATTGATTCTTGGAAGGTTATTCGCTGTGAAGAGAATCAGTTTCTATCTCTGCTTTTCGGTATGAAAGGCCCCGGTTTGGGGAGACTCGAAATTACCGTATCTGACCACGGTGATTCTCGTAAACTGAACATTTCAGCTTGGTGGCATCCAAAGGGATTTCTAGGGTTACTGTATTGGTTTGCGATGATGCCAGCTCACCTGTTTATCTTTAAAGGCATGGTGAAGGCGATTGAGAAGCAAGCTAAAGAGCAGGTGAAGGATTAAAACAGATTTGAGATTCGGGTACGAGATGCGAAGAGATTAAGAGCTAAAGATAAGACTCTCCTTCACACCTTCTAGTTAGAAAAAGACCGCCATTTAGGCGGTCTTTACAATTTCAGTCGTCACGAGATTAGCCAATAACACTAATTGGGATCTCAGCCAGCTGGTTGCCTTGGTTAGCAGGATAAACGATGTATTCACCGTGGTACTTCACCGCTGACTTGTAGTCAGTGACTTTGTGAAGCATGAAACCCGCTTCCATCGCCGCTTGAATGAACTCTGCGTGGTTACCACGAACAAACCAGTTCATTGGCTTAACCATTAGCTCACCGTCAAACGAGTCATCACACTGTTTCCCACAAAGTGCAAAAGAGTGCTCACCATCAGTAAAGAACTGAATTTTTCCGCCAGTCGTTAGCTCATCTTCACTCGAAACGCTCCAACCCATCTCGTACATTTTGTCCATGAACGCTTCAACATCACTGTCTTTTAGCGCTTTAGGCTCTTCGCCTTCAGGGAAAAAACGTCCGTAGAACGCAGAAATACGTTTAAAGGTAAAAGTTAAATCAGAGTTGTTGCCCTTTGAACGGCCTTGTTTCTGCCATCGCACCAAATCAGGAACAATCACACGATCATAAGCTTGAGCCTTAATCGCTTTCGTTACCCAACGAACTAAATAAAGGTTGTTCGCAATAGGCGCATCAATCGCTTTGCCTGCTTTGTGCAGAGCGTAAAGCTCGCCTAATGCGTCATTCACTAACTTCTGAATTTCAATATAGTATTTTGACATTATGCCTTCTTTCCTAATGTCCAATATAGTAATGCTGACATTACAGCACACGCAGCCATTACCATAGCCATAGACCCAGCACTGTCACTTGGCAGCATCGCAACGATAGCCCCAACGACAGAACCAGTACCAAATCTTAATGTTCCCGCAAGCGATGAAGCCGTGCCGGCCATGTTTGGATAACCACTGAGCAATAGACCCATAGAGTTACTGCCGATAGTAGAAATGGTGCCAATAAATAGCATCACAAACGGCACAATACCCCAAAGTCCTAAGTCCAACGCCCACCCGACAAGTAAGCCTAAACCAGCCAGTAATTGAATGACCAGCGCGGCTCTCAGCATGGTATGAGAGCCAACCTTCTTAACAATTCGACCATTAATTGTCGTCATCAGAATCATCGCAACGATGTTCAGACCAAACAGGTAACCAAACAGGTCAGGACGTACTCCATAGACATCAATGTAGACAAAAGAGCCTGCGGTTAAGAATGCAAACATCCCAGAGAACGAGAACGCACCCGAGAAAATTAGGCCCATAGCGGTCGAGTTTTTACATAAACGAGCGTAATTACGAATCGTGGTTTTAAAGCGTAATGGTTGACGATTTTCAACAGGCAGAGTTTCAGGGATTTTGATTATCACCGCGAGAATCACAATCACTGCAAAAATAGCTAACACCCAAAAGATTGAACGCCAGCCGAACCACAATGCCAAATAGCCGCCAATCATAGGGGCAATTAATGGCGCAACCGTCATCACTAAGGTAACGAACGACATGGTTCTTGCGAAATCTTCACGGTCGAACATATCGCGCACAACCGCTTGGATAATAACCGCTGCGGCAGCACCTGCAAAACCTTGAGCCGTACGAACTAACGTTAACGCTTCAATACCATGAGTCGTCGCACTCACGACAGACGCTATCGCAAAGAAGAGCACACCAATCAGTAGAACTGGCTTGCGACCATAACTGTCGGCTAACGGACCATGTAACAACTGACCTAAAGCGAAACCTGCGGTGTACGCGGTAAGTGTGATTTGCACTTCCCCTGCTGTCACACCAAGATCTTTGGCGATCGTTGGCATTGCAGGTAGGTACATATCGATGGCGAGTGGTGTCAAAGCACCAATAGCGCCCAAAACCAAAAATAGCATCCAACCTAACTGAGGCGTTTGTGGTTGTGAGCTTGGGGTCTGTGAGGTAGACGTTTGCATAACTCTCCGACTAAGTACTAAGTTCTATGTGAGCAGAGCATGCACGCAGCAATATCCGAATATACACATAGCAATACACGAATATGCGCAGTGATACACGAATATGCGCACACATACATGAACATATAGTAATAATGGCTGAAACTGTCCTAGTACCAGTCAAAATAATCAGCCGACGCTATCCTTGGTCGGCCACATCTATGGTAGAAAAGATTACTTCCAGATAGAGTCTACTTCTTCTTGTGTTAGGTAACGGTATTCACCCAACTCTAAAGACTCGTCCATCTCGATTTCACCAATACGTTCACGGTGCAGTGCTTCTACCTTGTTACCAAGTGCTGCAAACATGCGTTTTACTTGGTGGTATTTGCCTTCGTGAATCGTTAGCAACACTTCACGCTCTGCACGTACTTCAAGGTGTGCTGGAAGTGTTAGGCCGTCTTCGCTCTTAAGCTGGATGCCCTCTTTGAACTTTTCAACGTAATCGTCTTCAACAGGTTCAACCAACCACACTCGGTACATCTTCTCGCACTTGTGCTTTGGCGATGTGATGCGGTGAGACCACTTACCGTCGTCTGTCATTAAGACAAGACCCGTCGTATCAACATCTAAACGACCTGCAAAGTGCAGCTTGTCCATTTTGATTTCATCGAGTAATTCAAACGCAGTGCGATTTGAACCATCTTCATGCGAACAAACAAAGCCTTCTGGCTTATAAAGCATGATGTAACGTGGGCCGTGAACATTCAGTTCATTGCCTTGCCATTCCACAACGCACTCTTCAGTTACCTTGAGTGAGCCGCTTTTTTGGATGACATCGTTAACTGTCACTGCCTTGGATTTTAATAAGTGTGTTGCTTCTCTTCGAGTGACGCCTAATGCATCGCACAGAAATTTATCTAAACGCATGAATACCTCAACTAATCTAAGTCGGGTATTATAGTCACCTTTGCTCAATTAGTTGAGCTATTTCACACTATTTGTTTTTCACCATACAAGACTCAATATGTATACACTCCGCCCGTACCAAGCTGACTCAGTAAAATCAGTGATTCATTACTTCAGAAAACACCAAACACCCGCGGTTCTTGTGCTGCCTACAGGCGCAGGGAAAAGTCTTGTAATTGCAGAACTAGCAAGGCTTGCGAAAGGTCGAGTGCTGGTGCTTGCTCACGTTAAAGAATTGGTCGAACAAAACCATGAAAAGTATGAAGGTTACGGGTTAAAAGGCTCAATTTTCTCTGCGGGTTTAGGACGAAAAGAGACAGACCAACAAGTAGTGTTCGCTTCGGTTCAATCTGTGGTTCGTAACCTCGATTCATTCTCTAACCAATTTTCATTACTGGTTATCGACGAATGCCACCGTGTTCCCGATGAAAAGACCAGTAGCTACCAAAAAGTGATCACTCACTTACGAGAGAATAATTCCGGCATCAAGGTGCTTGGGCTAACCGCGACCCCTTATCGTCTTGGTATGGGGTGGCTTTATCAATATCACACGCGTGGCCAAGTACGATCTGAAGAACCTAGGTTTTTTAGAGATTGTATTTTCGAGTTGCCGATTCGCTACTTGCTCGACGAAGGCTTTCTTACGCCAGCACGCTTGATTGATGCTCCGGTTTTGAGTTATGACTTCTCTCAGTTAAAACCAGCAAGCACTGGTCGCTATAAAGAAGCAGAGCTCGATATGGTGATCGAACAATCGAAACGCGCCACGCCACAAATTGTCGACCAAATCATTGAGCTGGCCAAAGACAAGTTAGGGATCATGGTATTTGCTGCCACTGTTAGACACGCACAAGAGATCCTTGGCTTACTGCCAGAAGGTGAATCGTCAATCGTAATCGGCGACACACCAACTCTCGAACGTGACCAAATCATCAGTGACTTCAAAGAACGTAAAATCAAATTCTTGGTTAACGTATCGGTATTAACCACAGGTTTTGATGCGCCGCATGTGGATT
The DNA here is from genome assembly GCF_002119525.1 of Vibrio syngnathi. Taxonomy (NCBI): domain Bacteria; kingdom Pseudomonadati; phylum Pseudomonadota; class Gammaproteobacteria; order Vibrionales; family Vibrionaceae; genus Vibrio; species Vibrio syngnathi. The sequence goes on from NZ_CP017916.1 coordinate 1,924,430, forward strand.
TAATCGCGATTTTGCGCCCGACAGAGTCCATCAGTTTGTATCAACAAATCGTTGGCCGTGGCTTACGCCTATCCCCGGGTAAAAAAGAGTGTTTGGTGCTCGACTATGCAGGCAACAGTTACGATCTTTACCAACCTGAGGTGGGCGACCCTAAGCCCGACTCAGACAGTGAAATCATCACCATCCCCTGCCCTGCATGCGGCTTCAACAATAACTTCTGGGGCAAGCTAGACAGCAATGGCTTCTTGCTAGAGCACTTTGGCCGTAAATGCCAAGGCTACTTTACCGATGAAGACACTGGCGAACGCGAGCACTGTAATTATCGCTTCCGAGCTAAATATTGCGGTGAATGCGGCGCTGACAACGACATTGCCGCACGTATTTGTCACGAGTGCGATGCCACCTTAGTTGACCCAGATAAAAAGCTTAAGGAAGCGCTGAACTTAAAAGATGCGTTGGTGTTTGAATGTTTAGAGATGGATCTTAACGTTCTCAAGGACGACAAAGGTAAGTCGCAACTTAAAGTCACTTACCGTGGTGAAAACCAAGCGCAAGTGCATGAGTTTTGGTCACTAACCACCAAAAAGCAGAAGCAGAACTTCAAAGACCAGTTTGTTCGCCCTCACCTTGCAGACAGACACCGCCCTTTTGAGGAAGCCTCACCAGCGAAAGTGGTTGCTCATCAACATAGATTCCGCCCACCTCAATTCGTGATTGCGCGTAAAGTCGGGCGTTTTTGGAAGATGAGAGACAAGATATTCGAAGACGAGCTGAAGCAATAGACTCTAAATAAGCAATAGAAGGAGTATCGATACTCCTTTTACTCCCATTCTCATAATCACACATGAATTAACTTACTAAACCACAAACTAGATTACGCTCAGCTTTCACTGACTCTCGCGCCTCTTTTTCCATGTTATCAAAAACCTCAATGGCTAAAGTTGGCTTATGAATATAAAAACCTTGAATGAAGTCAATGCCTAACGCTTCTAAAGTTCTTAATTCTTCAATTGTTTCAACACGTTCCGCAACCACTTTGGTTTGACTCATTCCGGCCAACTCAACTAATGAGCTCACCATTTTTTTCTTAAATTCCGAACTGTTAATATTTTCTACGAGCGAACCATCTAATTTTATCGTATCAAAACAATCGCCGGATAATATTGAGTAAGACGAATAACCTGAACCAAAATCATCTAATGCGACAGTTATCTCATGGTTTTGTAGCCGCTCTATTATTTTTCGAAACTTTTCATCTGCACGATAAAAAACCAGTTCAGTCACTTCAACACATAAACGGGAACGGATATAAGGGGGGAGATTACATAAACGATCGATAATACTCGTATCGAAAATCGTTTTAACCGAAAAATTTAGAGAAATATGAACGGAAGAGTAGCACTCAAGTAAATCTATTGCGCTGGTCAGCATTCGAGAGTCTAGCTCCCTCTCAAGCCCATGAGAAGCGACAACATCGAGCAATTCACCAGCAGAAACGATTTTTTCACGCCCCTCTTCGTCCTCCATCTTTAAACGACACAGCAGTTCATAACTTGAAGCTACACCCTTTAGAGAATGAATTTTTTGAGCAAAGCAAAGCAACTTATCCGAGTTAAGCAGTTCAACCGCTTCTACTCTAAGATTCGGTAAACTATAGAGCATAACCCCGTCTTGTTGTTGCCAATCTTGGTAAGGTTCATTGTGGGACTTTGCTTTACGGCAACAGTATTCAGCCTTGTAAATACAATCTTCGACAGATTCATTAGGACCACTGCGGTAACGGCCAAAACTAAAGCTTAGAGCGTTTTCTGTTTCTTGTGTGAGCTTTTGTTCCAACAAATATTGTAGTAACTCTTCAGAAACTGACGTTTGGCAAATTAATACAAATTCATCGCCACCCACTCTATACGCCTGCCCTATGCCTTGTGCTGCAATTTTTTTGAAACGCATAGCCAAGTTTATTATCATTCGGTCACCCACATGGTGACCTTGACTATCATTGAGAAACTTCAATTGATTTGCATCGATATAATAATAACAACGAGAACATTCAATGACTTTTTTATACTCTATCGACTTTCGATTAAGCAGACCTGTCATAAAATCTCTGTCAGAATTAGATAATAACTTCTTATAGTCGCCTAGATTTATGACTCTTAACTCCCCAAGATCATAAACACACGCGAGCACAAAAGAAGCATGAGCTAAGTAGAATAATGCTTGTATTAGATAATAGTATTCAGGAATGAAGGAAATAGTCATTGATGATTCAAGAACAATCACAGACATAATAAAACAGGAAAGATAACTAATTATTATTTGAGCTTTATTATTAACTCCTTTTGATATCAAACAAAACGCAATAACAACAGCAGCAAGAATAGTACTAATTAAAAATTCAATAATTACATCAAAGTTTATATAAATTGAAAAAGATTGTAATAATATAAATGAAGAACAAATAATTAAATGCTTAGTATTTACTCGAACGCTACTTGCAAAGACAAGCATTAAATAAACGCAAACCAAGGATAGTGAATAAGAAACGAACCAATAATCGCTTCTAAAAAAACTTATGACATAAGTCCCCTTATCATCATAGCCATCCCATAAAAATCCAAACTTGTAAATATAGAACATAGAAAAAAACACTATATAACAAGTCATAAATAGTGTTTTAGAACGTTTTATCGGCCAAACATAATAAACATAGACTAAGGATATTGCGCTCGCCAATATAAATAGAGATAGAATTACGCCATATTTAATGACAAGTGATTGCTTTAGTTGGTGTTCTTTCGAAAATAACACGCTGGCATTGACAGTCTTACCTCTTGGAAACTTCACCAACACATAACGGTATTGAAAATTTTTTTTCAATTGTAACGAGCGATAGTACTCAAACAAAAACTCACCAACAACTTTACCGTCTTTATCAACAAAAAACAGCTCGCCAGACCGGGATGAAAGAGATTTCCAAACTAGGTGTTCATAGAATTGGTTGTCTGACGGTAGTGTAAGTTTAAGCCAACACGACTGATTAATTTCAGGGTTACAAGTAACAATTGGGCTCCATCCTTCTTCCTTATATAGGATGGCATCAACCGAAGAATCACTCACTACCATGCCATATTCGAAATCACTGATGCGTTTAAAATCTAATTCATCGGCGTGACTAGTGAATGTTATAAACACGGAAAAACATAGCATGCATAGCACTGTAAATGGCACTATAAAATCCTTATTAAATCAAATATCGCGTGGCAAAGGCCCCTGAAGTCCATATCCTTGCTAGTTTACCATGTTAATTATTTGTAATTTGTAAGGGAATGTAATAACGTCAATGTCTTACTACTGGTTTTAACGAATAACTATCTAATACCTTGCACCTCACTACTTAAACAATAAAACACCACGTATGTTCACATTCATACTCCATTCATTTTCATTGTATTAAACTGCCGATACTTGCTTCTTTTACTAAGGCCACTGCATGCAAAAACCAAGCGCTATACTCATCGGTATCGCTGTAGCTATAGGCTCGACACTAAGCTTCGCTCAAGATGACCACCATAACGGTCATGATCTTATTCAAGATGTCCATAAAGCGGGAACCCGTATCGAATTTGAAGAAGATCAAGACGAAGTCTATGAAGCTGTGCGAGAAGGCTACATTCGCCCTTTCTCAGAAATGTATGCTGCAGTTGAAAATGATCTTCATGGTCGAATCATTAAAGTAGAACTAGAAGAAGACGATGATATTTGGGTTTATGAGCTAAAAATAAACTTCCAAAACAATATCATCAAAGTCGAATACAACGCCGAGACGTTGGAGATGCTCATGATTAAAGGCCGCAACTTTAAAGATGCCATTAAGCACAACGAGCCATTAAGCACAATGAATGGTCATTCCAAGAATTAAGAAGAACAATTATGAAAATTTTAGTCGTTGAAGACGAACCTCGTTTGGGCCAACAAATTATTGAAACACTTGAGGGAGCAGACTGGGTTCCAGAGCTTTCTCAAGATGGTATCGACGCACTCTACCGCGCAACGTCAGAAGAGTGGGACGTGATTGTCCTCGATTTAGGTTTACCTAAGCTTGACGGCCTAACCGTATTAAAAGGCATTCGAGACGAAAACATCAACACACCTGTGATTATCTTAAGTGCTCGTGACACACTAACCCAACGTGTTGAGGGCTTAAACGCAGGTGCTGATGACTATCTAACTAAGCCATTTGAGATGGTCGAGCTGATTGCCCGTATTCGTGCTCAACTACGCCGAGCGTCAGGCAGTGCTGCCCCTGTTCTTCAAATTGGTGATTTAAGCCTAGATACACGCAGTTCGAAAGTTTTGTGGCAAGGTCAAGCTATTAGCCTCACTGCTCTTGAATATAAAGTGGTCGCGTACTTCATGCATAACCAAAACAAGGTTATCTCGCGTACTGAGTTGGTTGAGCACATCTATAAACAAGACTTCGACCGCGATTCAAACACCGTTGAGGTGTTCATTGGTCGTATTCGCAAAAAAATCGCACCAAAGATCATCAAAACCGTTCGTGGGCTTGGCTACCAACTGAATGCTGAATAGCCCCCCTATCTAATTACACTACAAGCAATCGTCAACGAAACTAAGTGTAATAGCCAATAAAATGGACAGCCTGTTCTGATCATCGAAATACAATCAGATAACGGTGGGCAAAGACAGGCAGTAAATGCATGAATCTAAAAAAAAGAACGCTTAAAAACATCAGTCTAAAAAGCCGCTTGCTCCTTGCTGCGGCTTTTTGGCTAGGTGCGATGATATTAGCGGCCGGCGTCGGTATCCCTAAACTGGTCAATGACTACCTTGTCGATGATATGAAACAACAACTTAGCTTAACCATGGACGAGTTAACCGCCAATATCGAAACCAACGACAGCGGTAACTTAATCATGGCAGAGCGTCTGTCTGATCCTAGGTTTAACCAACCTTACAGTGGTATTTATTGGCGCGCATCTACCCAAGATCAAATAATTAGATCTCGCTCTCTATGGGACAAAGACCTCACCATCAAACGCTCTCCGATTCATACTTCAATCAAAGGGCCTGAGAAAGAAAAGTTGATTTACATCGAGCAGTATATCTATCTGCCTGAATTGAACGACCCTGTCACGATCACCATAGGTATCGATGAAGACCCTCTGGAATCCACACTGACCGAGCTTACAGGTCAAGTCTGGTTGATTCTGATGCTGTTGTTTGTTGGCGTGCTTATGTTGATTGGCATTCAAGTCAGCTGGTCACTATTGCCACTCAGTAAGATGCAACGTGAACTGGTGATGCTAAGAAGCGGTGAGCAACAAGGGTTAAGCGATAACTACCCGAAAGAGGTTTCTCCATTAGTTTCTGACCTCAACGCCCTACTCTTCCACTATCAAGAGTTACTGGAACGAGCTCGTAACCACGCTGGAAACCTATCTCACGCTTTGAAAACACCGCTGTCGGTTTTGAAAAATGAGATAGAGCGACTTCCAGACGATGACAAAACATTGTTACAGCAACCCATTCATCAGATTCAGAACCAAATAGATTATCATCTTGGCCGTGCGCGCATGGCTGGTGCAATGAACATTCTATCGGTGAAATCTTCACCTTGTGAGCGTGTTGAAGCGATCTCAATGGCGTTTGATAAAGTGTATGCTGCCAACGAAGTCACCATGATTAACGAGCTAGATTCTGAGATTGAAGTGGCGGTAGAGAAAACCGACCTTGATGAAATGGTCGGCAACCTACTCGAGAACAGTTACAAATGGGCGAACAGCATTATCCGAGTCCATTCGAATGAACTCGACGATGGCAACATAGAATTGGTGATTGAAGATGATGGTCAAGGCATTCCGGAAGAGAAGCTTGAGCAAGTGACGAAACGTGGCGTTCGACTTGATGAAACCACACCGGGAACAGGATTGGGGCTTAACATCGTGAATGAAATGGCGCACAGCTACCGAGGCAGCCTAACGCTCAGCAAGAGCTCAATGGGCGGATTGAAAGCCTCTCTGGTGCTTAAACTAAGCAAAGGTTAAGTAAGCTAAACGCGCTAAGTAAACTAAGTAAACACGATAAGCCCTAGCACAACGCTAGGGCTTAACTTTATTCTGGTTTAACAAAGCGCTTCTTACCTCAATATGATTAGCTCATCGAGTGAAGCCCAATCATGTTGCCTTCCGTATCGCTCACTACACTGATAAAGCCATGCTCACCAATGTCCATTTTGGGTACTTGTAGCACGCCACCATTGGCCGCAGCCAAACTTGCTTCTGTGGCACAGTCTTCACAAGAAAAGTAAACCATGGTGCTGTTGCCTCCTGCTTTCACTCCGGACATCTTACACAAGGCACCAGTAGCGCCATAGCTCTCCATCTCGCAAGGAAATACCCACATCTCAACATCAATTTCGGTTTCATTGACCAACTTGTCCAATGTCACTTTAAATACTGACTCATAGAAAGTTTTTGCTCTTGCCATGTCATCGACATAAATTTCAAACCAACCAATCGGATTCATTTGCATAACGTTGTCCTTAGCTTTCACCACTTGCCCGCCCTTAATGAGCATAGTCAAAGTTCAATAATTTGTAGTCAAGGAGTGGTATGAGAGAGTTGGTTCGTATAGGTATCGTCCACTAGAAATTACAAAGCCTTGTTTGAAGGGAGTTCAAACAAGGCACAAGTTAGTCGCTCTTAACTATCTATTATATATCTCTTATATCTCTTATATCTCGCTCTGTACCTCGTTCACAGCGACATCTAGAGTTTGCAAATTATCATTATGAGTCGCGACTCCAATCATCAAGATATTCCCGTCGGTATAGTAGTCATGATCTTCATCGATCACTTCCACCTTTGCTAATGGGTACTTGTCTAGCTCAATATCAGGTAATGACATTCGTATCTGATGAGCGAGCCTATCTCGCTCTTCATCAACATTAGGGTCAATGTTATGCAGTATGGTCACAATGCCGGAGTAAGGGGTGACTTTAAGGCCATCATCATAACTAATTGCCCCCAGCCACTGAGGCTGATTGGTTTTGGTGTCAACACCTGCACGCCACCAGCGAATATGACTGCGCTTCATCAAATTACCAGGTAACTGAAACGCCATATCTTGTGGCTTGTCTCGCCAATACAAATCGGACACTGGTGGTGTTTTGTCTCTTAGCAATGCGAGATAACCTTCCCATTCAATCTCATTTCGAGAGAATGTTTGATTTTCTATCCAGCCTAATTGCTTCATTAAGTCTCTTGGGGTTGATCCAACATATATTACGTTGATCGCTTGTGCCGAGTAGAACGAAGATTTGCCGGGGAACGCTTTATAGGTCACCGAGTTCCAGTCTACTTTGTTTATTTGCGCCGTCGCTTGTTGATTCTGAAAATCATCCGCTTTCCAGAAAAAGTGTGCGTAGTTAGCAAATAATACCCACGCCAACAACAGCGCACTGGATTTAAGCACCAAGCGTCGCCACTTCATTCGATAACCAATAATGGTGAAAACCAATACCGCGAATACCCCGACGATCAAACTATTATGCTCAGAGATAAATATCTTAAGGCTATTAAGCCACGGAAAGTTTTCAACGCCGTGCGCCAGTAACATGCCCCAAGCGATGAACTGTCCACCACCGAGAGCCAAGCCGATAAACGCCAACACACTGAAATTGCGCCACGGTACACGATGTGAGCCAGCTATAAATGGCACAACCCAAGCGATAGGCCCTAGTAAGCGAGCAAAAAGAATGATGTATGTACCTTTGCGAGCAATTAGGTAACGACAGCGCGCAATTAATCTTTTGGTTTTAGGGCGACACCGAATGAGCTTGCGTTGCGCTTTAGCACCGTATTTATAGCCAATGAAATAGCTGAGTTGGTCACCAAGCAAACCACCAAGCATCACCAGAACCAAAGCCATCCATGCACCTGAATACAGTTGAAAGCCCGCTGCGATAAAGAAGGGCTCTCCCGGTACAAATAGGTTTGGGCCAATGAGAGCATCACCCAATGCCCCCAGAAATAGCCCTAGTCCATCAAACATAACAACCTCAATGCTTACTGTTCTTTATAATGACCAAACTTGTAGTTCATCTCGTTGTTACGCATTTCGCCTTTAAAGAAGCGTCTCACATTGGCCTTAAGGTAAGTTGAACCGGTCTTCACAACGCCATCTTGATCTAAGCGGCGCGGGTCAAAACCAAAAGTCATATTTAGGAATCTAAATCGCCATGTTTTACTCGCACGTTTTACGTAGTCACAGTCTTCACACAGGACGATCTCTTCATCGAAACCGCCGATTTCATCATGCGCTCGTTTAGTCGAGAAAATACAGGCGCCAATCGCTGTCGGGAAGAAGAACTGCGTAGTAAACAAACCAGCATTGAAGAGCCCATAACCAAACTTGTGTACAAGCGGCAAGCCTTTCGAACTCATATACACACCCGCGACTTCAAGCTTGTTCTCCTCTAGTTCATAAAGCGCTTTCGCAAGGAAGTTTCGAGGTAAGCTCACATCGGCATCCAAGAAAAGGATTCGGTTGTATTGCGCCAATGATGCACCGGTGTTTCTGCCAAGGCTCACACCACGATTTTCCATATGATGAACCGTTAACTTTGGCAACGCGCTTTCATAAGCTTGTGCCACCCCTCTTGTGTTGTCTTCACTGTTCGAGTCGACAACAATCACCTCAAACTCTTGGTGGGTTTGCACACTCAACTCTTCCATTAAGCGACTGATGCGTTTCTCTTCGTTTAGCGTAATTACGACAATGCTTACCGGTTCCATATTTTTACCTATTCATTCTGCTGTTTAATTAACACTAAGATTAACCAACCAAGCCTTAACCAAGTCTTAGGTAATCATTCATTTTCCATTCATTAACTTGATGATTTAGCAGCGCTATAAATAGATATTATTGGCAATGTAAAAGGCGATAAAATGGGGGGAATAAGAGTTAGTGAACGTTTTATCTCCAAACGAATCATATATCGAAGGAAATTCACTTTGAGATGGGCTTCTGACTTGCTCAGATTTGAATGTGATGTTAGTATCCGCGCTCGCTTAAGCATGAACTCGTTTATGCCTAAGCTTTACCACATACTCAAGGTCGCATTGAGGTGTGAAGTTAATTTTTACTAATTTGAGAGTAAAACTATGAAATTTGAAGCAGTAGTACGTACTGAACTAGGTAAAGGTGCGAGCCGCCGCCTACGTCACGCTGGTAAATTCCCAGCTGTAATCTACGGTGGCGAAGCAGCAGCTGTAGCTATCGAACTTGTTCACGCTGACGTGATCAACCAAATGGATAAGCCTGAATTCTACGAAACAATCACTCTAGTGATTGACGGCGCAGAAGTTAAGGTTAAGCCGCAAGACGTTCAACGTCACGCGTTCAAGCCTAAAGTTGAGCACATGGACTTCATCCGTATCTAATTCCCTACCAAGGAATAAGATTGGATTAATCCAGCCTTCTGCATAGAAAAGACAATCGATCTTACCAGTCGAGAATCTAGAAATTCGAAACCCCGATGCTACCAACATCGGGGTTTCACCGTTTTTGAGCCCTCAAAAACGCCTCAAATCTCGCGCAATACACTGAAAATAATCAACTTTCCTCTTCCCCACTTTATCCCAGTCTTGCTTAGGTGGATTAAGGGTGGACTTATACAGTAGTTTTTCTAACACAAAGACTAGACCGCTTTTTCGCTAGGCTCCGCACACTCACTTTTCAAAACATAACACTCAGCCTCCCTGGCCAAAAATCATGGATTCGATTCCGAATTAGCGAATAAAGAGGAGTAATATTAGGATGGTTGTAGCAGTTTACCTTGGAAGGTTATCGTGCATTTACAGGGTCAAGCGGCCTGAATACCCAACTTTCCTTAGGCTCTTCTTTCTAGAGCGTTCGTAATGTCTTTTTTGAGTTCCTCTGAAAGGCGTTCGAATTGTTTTGGTACAACCAAACCTTCCTCGCACATTTGCATGAGTTGGATAAATGCTCGGCTTCGAGAATGGCCATCAAAAATAAGCTTCATTTGCTTTTGAGATTCTTTGGAGTACTCGCACATAAAGTGAAACCTTTCCCCTACAGATTCTGATTCATCAGTAATCGCTTTGATGGCTTCATCTAGCTGACGAGTACAAAACAGTTGCGCAGCTTCACTCTTTATCTCGCAAAAGATTTTCCAATCAGACTCTTTGACATTCATACAGACCTCCACAAAGTGTTACTTCTTAGGGTAGAACATTACGGCGTTTAAAAGATGTGAACGACACGATTTGATCTGCTCCAGTCAGACTGGACACTTAGCTAAGCGACATGATGCTTATACTTCTTCTCACGCCAACACCATATTGCATAACTTAACGGGTTAGCACCTATCGAACCCCAAAAACCACTCATCAATACATCGGTAGTTTGCGCCCAGCCCCAAACACTTTCTGACATAAAAACGGTTCAATACTTCGACCGACCATCACTCCTAAGAGTGCGGGAAATGATGTACGGATAGTAAATCTAAGACTTCCTTTTTTCCTCTCTAGCTTCCATTTTGAAAACTCGATATCAGGATCTTTCACTATCGCCTCCATAAGATAATTTGCCTGAAGCGCATAATGCCTAATTGAGTCGCTGACAACACTACCTATACACTCAAACCTACGACCGAAATCACTGAAACTAATCCAAGTAGAAAATTACAAGCGTAACAGTCTGCTTAAATGCTTGCCATGGCGCAATTTGCAACACCTGTGGCGATTTACTACAATATAAATACAAACTAAATTAGGAGACATATTATGGCTACTGCAAGTGTACGTATTGACCAAGATCTTTTTGATAAGGCAGCGATAATGGCTAAAGCACTAAACCGCACTACACCAAAACAAATTGAGCACTGGGCTAAAATCGGGAAAATGATGGAAGACAACCCTGATCTACCTTATGAGTTCGTAAAGCAAGCAGTCATAGCAAAAGCTGAGAAGGAAGCAGGTAAATTAGAGGCTTACTCTTTTGACTAAGATTACCAACATTCTTCAGACACCTACTTTTAAGAAGGCGGTCAAGAAATTACACAAGAACCAAAAAACGGATCTAGATAATGCTATTCGAGCCCTTATGGAAGATCCGCATCTTGGTGAGCAGAAGAAAGGTGACCTGTTTTTCTTGAGAGTGCATAAATTTAAGATGGTTAAGCAATTAACATTGCTCGGTTATAGCTATGAAGATGGTACTGTAACTCTCGAACTAATAGCTCTCGGCTCGCACGAAAATTTTTATCGAGATATGAAGAAAATATATTGATTCAATGTGATCGAAAATATCCTTGCCCGTCTGAGCCATACTCGTTTGTTGAACGAAGCCGCTACGCGGCAGAGTAAAACAGCTACCATCCATACTCTTGTAACGCTATAACTCTCCTTATGAACAACACCTTACTAACCTTAAACTGCAAGGTAAACCACCTGCAACTATTGATGCCTATTCTCGTGTGGTTCGTCGAAAGGCATTTGATAATAAGGAGAATGGCATCAACCAAAATAGAGGAGGTGTAACGACGAAAGAAACGAAAAATAGCTAACTGGTTAATAAGATTGCTATCGCAACCTTATCTTGGCCTCGCTCGCCTTGAGGAAAAACCTAAAAGCGATGTGCCCTTCAAACTAAATTACACAATTTACTTAATAATGTGGCTTCGGGCTTGTTCAACACTTGGGATTTAGTGTTGGCTGCGCAACACCTTAATCCTTATTCGTTATATGCGTTCTAAAATTGATTAAAAACAGCTTCTATTTTGTTACCATCTAAATCCAGAACATAAGCTGCATAATAACCTTCACCATATTCAGGTCTTAGATTAGGCTTACCTGAACAAGTAGCTCCATTTTCAATTGCTACCTTATAGAAATTATCGACGGCTTCAGTATTTGGGGCATTAAAGGCGACATGAGAGCCATTACCATTAGTCGGACTATTTTCACAAGGACAACCAATCCAAAATTCAAAACTATTACCATAAGCTGCTGCAATTCCATCAATATAATGGGAGCGTTTTATTGAGAGAGTCTCAAATACCGCATCATAAAATGCTACTGCCGCTACTACGTCTTTTGTACCAATAGAAATATGATTAATGATCACGTCAATCTCCTTATTAATTTTAATCCTTTCAAGCATATCAACGCCTTGCTAAGGTGTGAGCAAAGCAATACGTTAGCCTCCGCATAATACCTTAAACACATAAACCAACGCATAGTAAAAATGCCACGCGTTGCGAATCACTCTTAAGCAACTTGTTATACCGCTTGGTTGAGGCTAAAATGACCAAAACAAAGACCACTTAAGAGACCTATTACATGACCACTAGAATTTTAGCCGATGTTGCTGCAAGCATTACTGAATTAAAAGCTAACCCTATGAAAGTTGCAACTAGTGCTTACGGTGAACCTGTTGCTGTACTGAACCGAAATGAGCCAGCATTTTATTGCGTACCAGCCGAAGCGTACGAAATGATGATGGACAGACTCGAAGATCTTGAACTACTAACTATTGCGAAAGAGCGTGAATCTGAAGAGAGCATTTCGGTAAATATTGATGACCTATAAACTCGACTTTAAAAAGAGCGCACTCAAAGAGTGGAAAAAGCTTGGCTCAACGCTTCAACAACAATTTAAGAAAAAGCTAATCGAGCGCTTAGATAACCCGCATGTTCCGGCTTCAAAACTCTCTGGAGCTGACAACATGTATAAGATTAAGCTTCGCCAATCGGGCTACCGTCTCGTCTACAACGTTGAAGACGATGTCATCATTGTAACCGTCTTAGCTGTCGGAAAACGCGAACGTAGCGATGCTTACCGTAAAGCTATGAAAAGGTTAGATGATTGATTGCGGTATAACGAATGACATGGATTCCCCCTACCGAGGATCTGCCACACTTATGTGGTACTTAACGCCTTGCTAAGGTGTGAGCAAAGCAATACGTTAGCCTCCGCATAATACCTTAAACACATAAACCAACGCATAGTAAAAATGCCACGCGTTGCGAATCCCTCTTAAACAGATTGTTGAACGAAGCCGCTGCGCGGCAGATTAAAACGAGTGCAAGCCATACTCTTGTAACACCATCACCCTGATGGTCGTTCACAGGAGTAACCCCATGAAACCCGATGACTTAAAACGCTACAACACCCTTTATGAACAACACCTTACCAACCTAAAGCTGCAAGGTAAACGACCTGCGACGATCGATGCCTATTCTCGTGCGGTTCGTCGGATCACCGCTCATTTCGATCGCGTTCCTGACACATTAACCACTGCCGACCTCAAACAGTTCTTCGCGTCTCTTATTCAAACCCATTCGTGGAGCACCATTAAACTCGATCGTAATGGCTTGCAGTTTTTCTATCGCTACACGCTCGATAAACAGTGGGAGTGGCTCAATATCGTCAAGCCGCCACAAGTAAAACGACTGCCCGACATACTGACACCACAGCAAGTCAGCTCTCTGATTACTCACACTCGACAAGCACGTTATCAGGTGTTTTTTCTTACTCTGTACAGCATGGGGTTACGACTCAGTGAGGGATTAAATCTTACGGTTCATGATATCGACAGCCAAACAATGCGCGTTCACATACGGGAAGGAAAAGGCGGAAAAGACCGAATGGTGCCGCTTCCGCAGCGAACGCTTAAGGCACTCCGCACGCACTGGCTTACCCATAAGCATCCTTGCTACTTATTTCCTGGACTTGGTACATGTCACGACACCCCCATGGATCGTGGCGGAATTCAAAAGACGATGAAACTTGTACTTAAAGAGTGTGGTATCAAAAAGCATGCGAGTCCTCATTCACTCAGACATTGCTTCGCAACGCACTTACTTGAGCAAGGAGTCGACCTGCGTTCACTGCAATCACTGCTCGGTCATGCAAGCCTCAACACCACGGCACGATACACCCGAATGACTCAGATAAAGCAGCGTGATGCGGCAATGGCCATCAACCAATTAACGGATGATCTAGACTTAACATGGAGCATAAAATGAGTACTTTCATTGAACTGCTTCGCCAGCATCATCGTGCGCTTAAGCATCACTATCATGCGCAGATAAATGGCGATATGCATCGAGCTATTGGGGCGATGCTCCGTTGCAAAACAGAGCAACAAGGACGCTCACAATGGTTCTGCAGTCACTGCCATCACGATGACCGATTGCCTCTTTCTTGTGGTCATCGCCATTGCCGTATCAACTAAGAGTCTTAGCAAGACATCAACCTAGAGCGACATATAACGGTATGTTTAAGGTGGCATCGGGGGTTTTAAAGGACTTTGCGAAAAGACAGATGCAAGGTGAACTTGGGTTTACCGCCGTGCTGCATACCCACAGCCGACAACGAAACTTGCATCCACACCTGCATATTATTGTGACGGCAGGCCAATACGACCCATCAAGACAAACGTGGCACAAAGGCAACAAGCATTACCTTTTTAACGCGTTTGCTTTGGCCAAAGTCTGGCGAGCAAGAATGCTAGAGGCGATTAATCAACATCCTACGTTGTGGCTGCCGAGTGGCATTCCCAAACAATGGGTGGTCGATTGTAGGCAGGTTGGTTACGGTCAGTCAGCACTGAGCTATTTGTCGCGCTACCTCTATCGCGGCGTGTTGCCTGATGAAGACATCATCCATATCACCGATGATACCGTCACCTTCCGCTATAAAGAGAGCCAAACCAAAGCATGGCGAACGCGCACCTTGCCCATCCTTAAGTTCTTATTGCTCATTTTGCAGCACGTGCTCCCCAAAGGGTTACAACGAGTTCGGGATTACGGATTTTTACGTGGTCAGGCACACGCCTTAAGAGCCCGCATTCAACTGCTGTTATTGAACTTGGTCTATAGGATGCCGCCACTCACCGCCCCGATAAGGAGCAAAGCGATAAGAATATGCCCTTGCTGTGAGCATGAGATGGCGTGTGTTGGAGTAAGCCGACCCATGTAGCCGAAAGGCATTTGATAACAAGGAGAATGGCATTGACCAAAACAGAGGAGATGTGACGACGAAAGAAATAGAAAACAGCTAACTGATTGATAAGATTGCTATCGCAACCTTATCTTGGCCTCGCTCGCCTTGAGAAAAGCCTCAAAGCGATGTGCCCTTCAAGTTCAATCGTACAATTTACTTAACAAAGTGGCTTCGGGCTTGTTCAACACTCGGGATTTAGTGTTGGCTGCGCAACACCTTAATCCTTATTCGTTAAGCCTCTATTTTACGTTGGACGCTGATTCTTTATTTGGGCGGGCATCAATAGTGACAAGTGTATCACCTTGAGTTAACCCCAACTCTTTAAAAACTTTGAGCAACTTAGTTAACTCTGTGTCATTAAAATAGAGAATAACTTTAATGGACTTCTTGGTCTGATTTGCAGCCTCATATACTTGAACTTGATTTCTAAGATTCTGCTTTAACTTACTATTACTAGCCAGTTTGAATTCAACGAGAGTTTTGTCCTTATTACCCCTCGAAATTTTATAATCAACAGGTCCTCGGCCATTATTTACTTCAGCATTAACATCAGACATTGATGCAAACCAAGTTAAGCGGAACAGGAGTTGTAAGTCTGATTCTCGTTTGACGGGTTGCCCTTTGATATAGAAGATCTTATAGCCGTCATTGTTTTCAATGACTTGCTTCATAAAGTTTATTCGTTGAAGCGTCTCATCAAAAGTATCAAATTTGTTTTCATAAAACTCTGTGGCCTTGAGCTTTTCTGCAAGAGACTTGACTCTCTCAATGAACATCACTTCTGTTTCTTTAACTTTCAGTTTGCTGATGTCTTTTGCTTCATCACCAGAGTCCTCTTTAAACTTGATAAAGTAATCAATATATTCTGGGTATTTTAGAATCGTAGATACTATTGCTTTGTCATAGTCTCTTTTCTTGGGTTCATTCGGCAAACTACGAGCCAAATAATCATTTAGTTGCGCCCTTAGTTGATCATTTGGTATTGCGTTAGCAATACCACTAAAGTTGGCAATCATGTCTGTTTTATTTATCCACGTTTCATCTTTAGTAAGGATGTCTTTTGGTGTCAAAAGTACAAAGTCACCATCAATAGTGGGGAGATCAAACTGTTTGTTAACCCAAGTTCTCGTTTGGTAGTTGAAGTAGACTTTTTCGACAACGTGAACTTGCCTGAATTTTTTATCAATGTGTTTATGTGCAAAATTTTGAGTGTACTCTAGAAGAAATGATTTAATTAAGTTGGTAGAAAAGTCACTTATGTTATCCCTACCAACACCATCCTTTATAAGACATAGTTTTTCTAGATGACTACTCGTTGTAATTTCTTCAGCGCCAAAGTTAGTAAAAACGGTATGCAAGTTTTCGTTGAGAGCTTTAGCAAACTTAGCTCCTAATCCACTGCCTCCATTTCCTACCGTA
The DNA here is from genome assembly GCF_002119525.1 of Vibrio syngnathi. Classification (NCBI taxonomy): domain Bacteria; kingdom Pseudomonadati; phylum Pseudomonadota; class Gammaproteobacteria; order Vibrionales; family Vibrionaceae; genus Vibrio; species Vibrio syngnathi. The sequence goes on from NZ_CP017916.1 coordinate 1,940,905, forward strand.
CTATAACCAAACCAATTTTGTTTCACCTCTGGAAACATAAACCAGCTTCTTATCAACCCCTTATTGATTCCTTCATCTTTAGATACTTCTCTAAGAAAAGATAGATACTGAATCATATTGCTATGTAAGTTTTGATATTCCTGCTTATCACTATTAAACAGCAGAAATGGGTCAACAAACAAAGGCATATCGTTGATCAAAGATGGATTGAATGCGCCATAGTCTTCAATCGAATTTTCACTAACATCAAAGAAATCCGAGAAATATATTTTCATTACAACTCCTAAAGTATCGATTGAGGCTTAACGCCTTGGTAAGCGGCGCTTTCGACTCACGTTACCAAACTAAACGTACTCTAAACCAAAAATGCCAAGCAATCAGCGTCCGCTTGAGCAATTTGTTAGTTTGCCCACACGACAGAGCCAATAATTACACCAAGGTGCTGATTTCACGCTTGAACTTCTGGCTTTAAACGCAGAAGTAAAATGGATGGTTCAAAACTAAACACCTTCAAACAAAGCAACTTGGCTAAGAAGAAATAGACGCTTAAATTGCGGAATTCGACGCGATAAAATAAACAAAGAATTCGAACGAAAGAGCCGACAACAAAGTGCGCAAAAAACCAAATTCACTCAGGTAATTTCAGCGAAAAAGAAACCGCGTGCCCGAAATAGGTTCAAAGTTAGAATTGGTAAACGATGACCACAAAACGCCTGCTGAACATATAGTGCCACCGGAAAGAACGTGAGAGGTTTGAACGTGCAGGTGTGTAGCTAGAACGTAGATTTAAACCCACCTAAATTTTCTTGAGTAGCTTTTGCAAACTAACACTTAAGTATTTATCCGTTGTCGTAGCACAATGGATAAATACCTGTTGGACTTGGCCGCTTCTATCTATGGAGTTTGCTTTTTAGGACTGACTTACGTTCCGCTCTTATCATTAAGACTGGTACCCCATCAGCCGTCCATTTTCCACTTCTAGCCGCCAATTTATCTACAGCGACTATACCCGTTGCATAATATTTTTAAAAGCGAACAATGCCCCTCTCTCGCCATAACACAACGATAATTTTATTCATTATAATCAGACAACTAGGTCAGTCGGTGCTCTGAAACAACTATCCTAGGTCTAATATTGATGCACACGAGTACCATGCTGTTGCTATGGCAGTTCGGACAACAAGCTTTCTCTTTCAGCACTTCCGATTTCTCTGCGGGTCGCTTTCGTAAGCTTTGCCTAATTTCCGCTATCGCTTTTACCCGCACAGCATTAGCTAGAAAGCCATAGTAGCGTATTCGCATTAGCCCTTTAGGCAACACATGTAAAAGTAAGCGTCGAAGTAACTCACCCGCATTACAACACATTCTTTGCGTCCCATTGGTTCGGTAGTCTTTGTAACTCATCGTGATACGGCCATCCACGTTATAACTTAATTGGTTGGGATTTAACCCGATACGATTGCAATACCGAGATAGATAACCCACTACCGCTGTAGGCTCGTGGAGTACAGGTTTACTGTACACAACCCATCTCTTACTAGCGGCTTCCTCTAATAAATTACTGTGCGTTGCTATTAACTCGCTTACTCGACATAACATCTCTTTCTTAAAGCGAACGGATAAGGCTTTAACCGGGAGCAGGTAACTCTCTTTTCTTGTCGGTTGCCATTGCCGATCTTTTGTAAGCACCCCACTCGGTAGTAGGCAATGAATATGAGTATGTTGACTCAGATTTCTTCCCCAAGTATGAAGAACCATTAATGCTCCAAGTTGACCGACAAGGTGATGCCGCTCATTAGCAAACGCGCATAATGTTGCCCACACTGAATGAAACAAGCATTGATAAACCACCTTAGGATGCGCTTTAACCAGAGCATTGAACTCGTGAGGTAAGGTAAAAACCATATGATGGTAGGCCACAGGTAAAATATCTTGGCTTCGCTTTGTTAGCCATTGCTGTCTCATCTGCTCTTGGCAATTGGGGCAATGACGATCTCGACAAGAACAGTACCAACGAGTTTCATGGCCACATTGCTGACAACGCCAGTCGTAACTGCCCATACGCTCCGTTCGGCAGTCTCTTAAATGGTTAAGCACTTGCCACTGTCTCGGTGTGACTTTGCTTTTATCAAGCTCTTCTAAGCCTTGTGTTAATACGGCTTGGTAAGGAGATAATGCGTTCATTCGCTCTCCTCCCATAGTTGAGCAACTAAGTCGAACTTACTTCCGTCCGAGCTTTCGTTGTGATGACCTATCCAATGGGTGTACCTCAATGTCGTTTTGATATTCGAATGTCCGAGGTAACGCTGCAGAACATTCAAAGGCATGCCCGATTCGAGCTGATGAGTCGCATAAGCGTGCCTCAAGGCGTGTATTCCTCCTAATTTTCTGACGTTTGCCTCAACTTTTGCTGCTTTGAAGCACTTCTGCAAAGAGCTAATACCCAATGGCTTTTCGGGCTCTAGGCTGGGAAACAGCACTACGGTTGGGTGATAATGACGCCAGTAATTTCGAAGATGATTCAGTTGGCTATCACCCAGTGGAACAAAGCGATCTTTTTTACCTTTACCACAATGAATGTGCAGTCGTTTCGCCGTACCATCGATGTCTTTCACGTACAAGCCGACGACCTCACTGACACGTAGGCCACACCCGTAACACATTTCAAGTGCGGTCTGATATTTAAGACTTCGACAATGACTAATGATACTTCTTACTTCCTCGCGATTAAGCAGCTCCGGTATTTTACTGGCACGTTTAATCGGGGGAACCAGTCGCTCTTCAAATTCCCTATTCAAAACGGCACGATAAAAGAACAAGATGGCATTCAACGCTTGAGCACAAGTACTGCTACTTAAGTTCCGCTCTTTAATGAGCGTGCGCAAATACGCACTAATCTGTTGATCGGTAAGTAAATCGGGAGATAAATCGTAAGTAGTAGATAGATCTTTAACCCAACGTAAATAGCTAGCATGGGTTTTCGGAGAAAAACGGCGAACCGCCATTTCATCGATAAGTTGTTGTCTTAATGGGCTCATGATGTATTCCTTAATCTATGGATACATCATAAGTTTGGTCTATCGGATAAGTGAGAGGAAAGTCCTCCGCGAAGCGGCTTAGTTCAACACTTAAGTATTTATCCGTTGTCGTAGCACAATGGATAAATACCTGTTGGACTTGGCCGCTTCTATCTATGGAATTTGCTTTTTAGGACTGACTTACGTTCCACTATTATCATTAAGACCGGTACCCCGTCAGCCGTCCATTTTCCACTTCTAGCCACCAATTTATCTATTGCGACTATACCCGTTGCATAATCTTTTTAAAAGCGAACAATGCCCCTCTCTCGCCATAACACAACGATAATTTTATTCATTACAATCAGACAACTAGGTCAGTCGGTGCTCTGAAACGACTATCCTAGGTCTAATATTGATGCACACGAGTACCATGCTGTTGCTATGGCAGTTCGGACAACAAGGTTTCTCTTTCAGCACTTCCGATTTCTCTGCGGGTCGCTTTCGTAAGCTTTGCCTAATTTCCGCTATCGCTTTTACCCGCACAGCATTAGCTAGAAAGCCATAGTAGCGTATTCGCATTAGCCCTTTAGGCAACACATGTAAAAGTAAGCGTCGAAGTAACTCGCCCGCATTACAACACATTCTTTGCGTCCCATTGGTTCGGTAGTCTTTGTAACTCATCGTGATACGGCCATCCACGTTATAACTTAATTGGTTGGGATTTAACCCGATACGATTGCAATACCGAGATAGATAACTCACTACCGCTGTAGGCTCGTGGAGTACAGGTTTACTGTACACAACCCATCTCTTACTAGCGGCTTCCTCTAATAAATTACTGTGCGTTGCTATTAACTCGCTTACTCGACATAACATCTCTTTCTTAAAGCGAACGGATAAGGCTTTAACCGGGAGCAGGTAACTCTCTTTTCTTGTCGGTTGCCATTGCCGATCTTTTGTAAGCACCCCACTCGGTAGTAGGCAATGAATATGAGTATGTTGACTCAGATTTCTTCCCCAAGTATGAAGAACCATTAATGCTCCAAGTTGACCGACAAGGTGATGCCGCTCATTAGCAAACGCGCATAATGTTGCCCACACTGAATGAAACAAGCATTGATAAACCACCTTAGGATGCGCTTTAACCAGAGCATTGAACTCGTGAGGTAAGGTAAAAACCATATGATGGTAGGCCACAGGTAAAATATCTTGGCTTCGCTTTGTTAGCCATTGCTGTCTCATCTGCTCTTGGCAATTGGGGCAATGACGATCTCGACAAGAACAGTACCAACGAGTTTCATGGCCACATTGCTGACAACGCCAGTCGTAACTGCCCATACGCTCCGTTCGGCAGTCTCTTAAATGGTTAAGCACTTGCCACTGTCTCGGTGTGACTTTGCTTTTATCAAGCTCTTCTAAGCCTTGTGTTAATACGGCTTGGTAAGGAGATAATGCGTTCATTCGCTCTCCTCCCATAGTTGAGCAACTAAGTCGAACTTACTTCCGTCCGAGCTTTCGTTGTGATGACCTATCCAATGGGTGTACCTCAATGTCGTTTTGATATTCGAATGTCCGAGGTAACGCTGCAGAACATTCAAAGGCATGCCCGATTCGAGCTGATGAGTCGCATAAGCGTGCCTCAAGGCGTGTATTCCTCCTAATTTTCTGACGTTTGCCTCAACTTTTGCTGCTTTGAAGCACTTCTGCAAAGAGCTAATACCCAATGGCTTTTCGGGCTCTAGGCTGGGAAACAGCACTACGGTTGGGTGATAATGACGCCAGTAATTTCGAAGATGATTCAGTTGGCTATCACCCAGTGGAACAAAGCGATCTTTTTTACCTTTACCACAATGAATGTGCAGTCGTTTCGCCGTACCATCGATGTCTTTCACGTACAAGCCGACGACCTCACTGACACGTAGGCCACACCCGTAACACATTTCAAGTGCGGTCTGATATTTAAGACTTCGACAATGACTAATGATACTTCTTACTTCCTCGCGATTAAGCAGCTCCGGTATTTTACTGGCACGTTTAATCGGGGGAACCAGTCGCTCTTCAAATTCCCTATTCAAAACGGCACGATAAAAGAACAAGATGGCATTCAACGCTTGAGCACAAGTACTGCTACTTAAGTTCCGCTCTTTAATGAGCGTGCGCAAATACGCACTAATCTGTTGATCGGTAAGTAAATCGGGAGATAGATCGTAAGTAGTAGATAGATCTTTAACCCAACGTAAATAGCTAGCATGGGTTTTCGGAGAAAAACGGCGAACCGCCATTTCATCGATAAGTTGTTGTCTTAATGGGCTCATGATGTATTCCTTAATCTATGGATACATCATAAGTTTGGTCTATCGGATAAGTGAGAGGAAAGTCCTCCGCGAAGCGGCTTAGTTCAACAGTTCTTAGACAGAATAATTCTGCATTTAAATATAGAATTATTCTGTCTAGTATCTTGATGAAGTTAACCATACCCCGTTTTTATGAAAACTAACAGTAACTTAAGCACTACGAGTATCTGCTTGCATCCCAAAATACAGACTTTTTCTATATAGTATGCATTGATGTGCCAAACTGTAACTCATGTATGTATAACCAGTTAAAACTAAAATGCAAAAATCACCATTTCTAGCGTATATACAAGAGTATATGTTGGCGAGGCACTATGCTCTTCGTACTACAAAGGCGTACATTTATTGGATTCACCAGTACATTCTTTATCATGATAAAAAGCATCCCAAAAGTTTGACTTCGAGGCATGTAGAAGACTTCCTCACGCACTTAGTTATTGATAAGAAATTAGCACAGAAAACACAAAGCCTCGCCCTCAATGCGCTGGTCTTTTTATACAAAGAGATCATTCAAGAACCCATAGAACTTGATATGCAGTTTCGCCGTTCAGACAAATCTCGAAAGTTGCCAACGGTTATGACTCCAGAAGAAATTGGCAGGTTCTTTAATCACTGCTCTCCTAGCTTCAAATTACCTTACCAATTAATGTATGGGTCAGGCCTACGCTTGATGGAGTGTCTGCGCTTACGAATGCAAGACATCGACTATGACTATAAATCGGTGCGAGTGTGGCAAGGAAAAGGAGGAAAAAACCGTATAGTGACAATAGCCCCCGAGCTTTTTCCCGCAATCAAGTTACAACAACAGAAATCCGCAGAATACTATCAGCAAGATATACATGATGAAGCTTTTTCTGGTGTATACCTGCCCGATTCTCTAGCTAAAAAATACCCGAGTGCAGAAAGAAGCTTAAATTGGCAATTTCTTTTCCCTTCTGCTCGTCTGGCACCCGATTTGAGAACAGGTGTATTGCGTAGGCATCATATTCATCCAACAGCGTTACAAAAACACATTAAAGTAGCGAGCCAAAAAGCCGACATTGAGAAAAACATCTCCTGCCACACTTTGCGGCATTCATTTGCTACACATCTTCTCCAAAGCGGTGCTGATATTAGAACAGTTCAAGAACAACTGGGACACGCCGATCTAAAGACAACGCAAATATATACTCATATCATCGACAGAGGGGCCAACGGCGTTGTTAGTCCACTTTCAAAAATATTCGTTAAGTAATTGTCGAGGAATCTCCGGTTCCGAGACTTTGTAAACTTAGCGGAGAATACCTCACTTACATACCTTTACTTACCGAATCATGAAACTTGTTAAATTAGATGCTGACTTTTACTTATCGCTCTAGCCGTAACTTCAGTGATGTTACGCGCCATCAATGATATCCATAAGGAAATGTAAATGAAGCGAATTGAGCAACTACCAATGCCACCCACTTCTGGTGTTTTAGGACATGTGAGTTATTTAAAAAAGTCCAATGTTCATCAGCAAATGTTGTGTTGGATTAAAGAGTACGGTGCTCATTTTCGGTTAAAGCTAGGCATGAAAGATGTACTTGTATTATCCGACGCAGCTCAAATCAAGTCCGTATTAAAGTCTCGACCTGATGAGTTTCGTCGCCTAAAGAATATAGAGAGTGTCTTTGATGAAGTCGGTCTTAATGGCATATTCTCTGCTGAAGAGGAACGTTGGAAGCATCAACGGAAACTAACAGAGCCTATGTTTCAGCCAAGTCACCTGAAATATTTTCACCCCCAGTTAAGCGTGATTACAGAACGTTTTGGAAAGCACCTTGAAATGCTCGCAGAATCCGGAGAAGTGGTCGAACTCGTAGCAGAGTTTAAAAAATACACGGTCGATGTGACATCGCTACTGGCCTTCGGCGAGGACTTTAACTCTATAGAACAAACGACGGTGCCACTAAGTAAAAGCTTACAAAACGTGTTTCCAGTAATAAATCAGCGCTGTAGCTCTCCCATTCCATTATGGCGTTTTTTCAAAACAAGAAAAGACAAGCAGTTTGATGCCAGTTTGGAAGAGATCGGGCATTTCGTTTATGGGTGTATTGAAAAACAACGAGCACGTCTGGTTCGCGAACCAACCCTTAAAGATTCACCAGAAAACATGCTGCAAATCATGCTATTGGAACAAGAACAAGATTCATCATTAACTGACCAAGATATTGTTGCCAATGCTATTACCCTTCTATTGGCGGGTGAAGATACCACCGCGAATACACTGGCTTGGATGGCGTTCTTAGTCAGCGGTAATCGTAGTAGTGAGTTGGCCTTACAAGATGAACTTGACGCCCTTGGTAAGAGAAAGGTCTTAGAATGGCCTATTCCTCGTACACCTTATATGACAGCAGTGATGTATGAAGCCATGCGATTAAAGCCGGTAGCGCCACAACTCTACTTGGAGCCTACACGAGACACTCAGATTGGTGACATCGAAGTAAAAAAAGGTACGCCAGTTTTTGTGATGCTACATGCGAATGGTTTTGACCCAGATTTATTTGAAGATCCAACAACGTTTGACCCGAATCGTTGGATAGAAAAAGATGGCGCTTCGTTCTCTAACCTTCAGCCGTTTGGTGGAGGAGCAAGGCTATGCCCTGGACGCTCATTGGCCATGATGGAAATTAAACTCGCCTTTCATACATTGTTTAAAGAATTCAGCATCGAACCACAACAAGCCCCTGAAACTGTGGTTGAACAGTTTGCGTTCACGATGTCTCCCGTTGGGTTTAATGTGAAAATAACCAAGCGAAGTTAGCTTACAAATAAAGGTATCGAGAACCAATAATAGAGAGCCGATATTTCGGCTCTCTCGTCTATTAGGGCAAATACAAGTGAGACCCAAATGAGGAATTCAATATAATCAGAAACCGAGGCGAACGTAGATGCAGCATGCCAAGTATCGTCTACTCGTATATATTCCCGTTATGCTTCAGCCAGCCATGAGCATGGTGATTCCGAGGGTCTTTGTGAGTCCAGTGCATTACGCCACCTTTCTTGTTCCATTCATACTCTCCATAAAATTCAACTCTATCGCCCTTTCTCAATCCCTGAATGCGAGGAGCTAAATCAATATTATGTGCCACCAGCAAAGTTTGTCCGCTGTCGAGTCTTAAGATAAATTTCTGATGTCGAGATCCTTTGTTATCGTCTGGAAGCAATCGTGAAACTAAACCCGACCCACGTACTTGAACATCACTTTGTTGATCTTGGTAAGCTTGCTTAAGTCGCTCATCATTGGCCTGAACATGGCTGACACCAAAGCAGAGCAATACCAAAAATAGAGTAATAAACTTTTTCATTCCTTTTATTCCTTTCTTTTCCATACAGGGATATCCATTGAGGCTACAAATCTACGTAAGTATCAATTTAACGATGCTTATACTGAGTTGGGCAATAACCTCTAGATACATCTGAACTACGAAGTTTTACGTGCTTGGTAGAGCGACCAGAAACGCGAGTACGCCACAACTTGAAACTGCCAAGCTTCAAACAACTGCGCATCAAGCGAATTACCTCTGATTCATTTAAACCAAATTGCAGTTCTATTGCTTCAAACGGTGTTCTGTCTTCCCACGCCATTTCAATAATTCTTGATTCAGTCTCTTTAGATAACATCATTACCTGCTCATCTTCAATTAAATGAACAGAAATACGTTCCTTCTTGCTCATTAGATCAAAGACTTATCGCTTAAATTGAAGAACCCCAACATCCAACAAAGCAACAAAGCAACGGCAGAATTACCAAGTCATCAAGTCATCAAGTCATCAAGTCATCAAGTCATCAAGTCATCAAGTCATCAAGTCATCAAGTCAGTTTATGGCTAAAGATTAAAACAGGATACCGAAGATGCGACATCGCAATAATCTGAACCAATACAAAGTAATTTCGAAAAACCACGAACCACACTAGGTCGATTTGTAACCACTTATTACATTGAATTTTTAAAATAAATTTCTATCCAAATATTATACTGAACGGTGGTCAAATTACGCCATAATTATCATAGGCGAAATGACCACGTTCCCTTTTATTCATTACATTTTGGAATGCCAAAATCATTCAATTGAACTCATCAACACAGCTTATCGATTAAGCAATTGAACTCATAACGTAGACCCTGTACGCTTACACTATGCACACGGTTACTTAATGGAGATCAAGATGAACAAACTACTGACAAGCGCCATGGAACAGAAACAACGAACAACAGTGACCAGTTTATTTGCAAGGAATGGATTTAAGATCGCAGCCACTGATTTTGATGATGTGACTTTTGAGCGTGAAAGCGTGTTGGTCAATGTTCGATTCGATGCATCTTCCAACGTTGAATCGATTTCGGTTCTAAACGACTAAAGAGAGTCTCGATGACAAGCAGGTCGCTAAAATGATTGAATGTCCAATATTCGAGTCATTATAGCGTATCTTGCTTGCTGTCCTTTGCTACTTAATCCCCACCCTCTTCTTTTCCAAAAGCCACCGAGTGACAATTAGGCCAATAACTCGCAATTCCATGAGCTTGGCTTATATTTATTAATACCCTTTGAACAAAAATTCGAAATAATGCCTATGTTCCTAACTCGGTTAATTTATGTCAGCACACTTTCCGAATGTTGTGATTCCAAAGCGCTGGAAGAAATACTCACTATCTCACGAGACCACAACCGGCAGAGCCATCTCACAGGGCTTCTCAGCCATAATCAAAAGTACTTTCTTCAGTGCATTGAAGGCTCTAGAGATGCGGTTAACCATACCTACAATCACATCCTAAACGATAAGCGACACGAGAGAGTGACCATACTGTATTTTAAGGAAATTGATTGTCGAGAGTTTGGAGATTGGTCGATGGGAGACATTCCACTGTCCTATTTAACCGAGCTGTTGAACTTACAGTTTTCTACATCTGATCAATTTAACCCATACGAAATGTCTGGCGAAAGTGCTTATAAAATGCTTTTAGAGTTAAAGAAAAATTTGCCGTCTGAGTGACCTGACTTAAAAACGGCAAATCTTGAAATCTTGAAATCTTGAAATCTTGAAATCTTGAAATCTTGAAACAGATGATGTCGTTTTGAAGATAAATAATACGCTTCTAGCCCGAGTTCATGCTCGGGCTATTCGTTTAAAAATCCCAGTCATCGTCTTCAGTAGCCACAGCTTTACCTATGACATAAGAAGAACCAGAACCAGAAAAGAAGTCATGGTTTTCGTCAGCATTGGGCGACAATGCGGCCATGATAGCAGGGTTAACCTGACATAACTCATCCGGGAACAATGCTTCAAACCCGAGATTCATCAACGCTTTGTTGGCGTTGTAATGTAGAAAATGCTTCACATCTTCAGTTAAGCCAACAGGATCATAAAGCGATTCAGTATATTGCGTTTCGATTTCATAAAGAGAGAACATTAATGAATAAGCTTCATCCTTAACTCTCGCCTGTTCTTCCTCGCTAAGAGATTGGTAAGCGAGTTGAAACTTGTATCCAATGTAATAACCATGAATCGCTTCATCACGAATAATCAAACGGATCAAATCCGCTGTGTTGGTCAGTTTCGCCCGACTCGACCAATGCATGGGTAGATAAAACCCAGAATAGAACAAGAAACTCTCTAGAAAGACACTGGCCACTTTTTTCTTTAGCGGGTCGCCTTCAATTAAATAATCGTCGAGGATAATCTGTGCTTTTTTCTGTAACAGAGGGTTCTCTTCAGCCCAGCGAAACGCTTCATCAATTTGCGGCGTAGTACACAAAGTTGAGAAGACAGAAGAGTAGCTACGCGCATGAACTGCCTCCATAAAAGCGATATTGGTTAATACCGCTTCTTCATGAGGCGTTCTCGCATCTTCCATCAAGGCTGGCGCACCCACCGTATTCTGAATCGTGTCGAGTAACGTTAAACCGGTAAAAACTCTAATCGTTAGCGTTTGCTCTTCTTCAGTTAGTTGCTTCCATGTTTGAATATCATTGGATAAAGGTACCTTTTCAGGCAGCCAAAAATTAACCGTCAGGCGATTCCAAATCTCTAGATCTTTGCCATCAATCATACGATTCCAGTTAATCGCTTGAACGGGTTCGGATTCCATCTTTTTCATTGCGTTTATCCCTTTATTACAGTGAGCACGACACGCACCCTTCGACTTGAGTACCTTCTAATGCTTTCTGTCGCATTCGGATGTAGTAAAGCGTTTTAATTTTCTTTTTCCATGCGTAGATCTGAGCTTTGTTGATATCTCTCGTCGTCACCTCATCGTCAAAAAACAAAGTTAATGAAAGGCCTTGATCAACATGTTCAGTGGCCGCTGCATAGACATCGATTATTGCCTTAGGGCCTATGGAAAAAGCGTCACGAAAATACTCTAAATTAGAGTTATTCAAATACGGCGCAGGGAAGTAAACTCGCCCAATTTTACCCTCTTTTCTTATCTCCACTTTAGCGGTAACGGGATGAATAGAAGCGGTAGAGTCGTTGATATAGCTAATTGAGCCTGTAGGAGGAATGGCCTGTAAGTATCGGTTGTATAGCCCTGAGCTCATGACGAGTTGTTTCAATTCGCTCCACTCAGACACGGTGGGTATTCGTATATCTAAACGGCTAAAGAGATCTTGGACCACGTCCAATTTTGGCGAGAAATCTTGCTGCAAATATTTGTCGAAGAAAGACCCATCACTGTAGCTGGACTCTTCGAACCCGTTGAACGTGCTCTTTCTCTCTTGTGCCAACTTATTGGAAGCCACGAGACAGTGATATAAAACACAGGCAAAATAACTGCTGGTGAAATCAATGGCCTCTGGTGAATCATAGTGAATGCGTTCTCTAGCCAAAAACCCATGCAAGTTCATCTGACCTAAACCAATAGCATGACTTTCATCATTGCCCTTTCTTATCGAAGGCACACTGTTGATTGCGCTCATCTCTGACACTGCATTTAATGCTCGAATTGCGGTGTCAACGGTTTGAGATAGTCGACCTCCATCCAAGGCTTTGGCAATGTTGATCGAGCCTAAATTGCACGAAATATCTCGCCCGACATGATTATAGTTCAAGTCATCATCATAATTTGACGCCTCGTTGACCTGCAATATTTCAGAACACAAGTTAGACATATTTACACGCCCCTGAATGGGGTTAGCCTGATTAACCGTATCTTCGAACATAATGTATGGATAGCCCGACTCAAATTGGATCTCGGCAAGCGTTTGGAAAAGCCCTCTTGCACTCATTTTCCCTTTGCGGATCCTCGGGTCATCCACCATTTCATGATACTTCTCCGTCACGCAAATTTCAGAGAAAGGTACGCCATACACTCGCTCAACATCATGAGGAGAAAACAAGTACATATCTTTGTTTTGCTTGGCTAATTCCAGAGTAATATCGGGAATGACAACACCAAGGCTCAAGGTCTTAATTCTGATTTTTTCATCGGCATTTTCTCTTTTCGTATCAAGAAATTGCATGATGTCTGGATGGTGAACATTAAGATAGACAGCACCCGCGCCTTGCCTAGACCCCAATTGGTTTGCATACGAGAAACTGTCTTCAAGCAATTTCATCACAGGGACGACACCTGAACTTTGATTTAAGATCCCCTTAATGGGCGCACCTTGCTCTCTTAAATTCGTCAGAAGTAAAGCAACACCACCGCCACGACGTGAGAGTTGCAACGATGAGTTAATCGCACGACCGATGCTCTCCATATTGTCTTCAATTCTCAACAAAAAGCAGGAGATCAATTCACCACGGCTCTTTTTGCCGGAGTTAATAAAAGTGGGCGTAGCCGGTTGAAAGCGCTGATGAATGATTTCTTCCATTAGTGCCAGTGCAAATTCACAGTCACCACGAGCCAGTAACAGTGCAGTCATAACCACTCGGTCTTCGAACCTTTCTAAATATCGCTTACCATCACGAGTTTTTAGTGCATAGGAAGTAAAGAACTTATAAGCACCTAAGAACGTGCGGAATCGAAATTTGGCTTGATAGGCGTTTGCCCAGATTTGATGAAGAAAACTGCGATCATATTGCTCAATAACTTGAGCCTCGTAATATCCCTCGCTGAGCAAATAGTCGATCTTCTCGTCTAAATTATGAAAGAACACGGTATTTTGATTAACGTGTTGTAAGAAAAACTGTCGAGCCGCTTGCTTATCTGCCTCAAACTGAATCGTCCCTTGTTCATCAAGTAGATTCAACATTGCGTTTAAAGCATGGTAGTCAAGGGACTCGTTCTCAAAGTGGTTATCCATGATGTTTCCAAAATTGTTCTAACCCATTTGTCACGATATCAATATCGCTCTGGGTTCCAGATAGTTCGAAACGATACAACAGCGGTACATTGCATTTTTCAGCAACAATGGCACCTCCGCGAGCAAAAAGAGCTCCAAAGTTTCGATTTCCCGAAGCAATCACACCTTTAATCAATGCTCGATTATTCGGGTTATTCAATAGACTTATAACGGAGTTAGGCACAGCTCCTCGCCCCTCACCATCGGCATAAGTCGGGCATATGAGTACAAACGGTTGCTCAATCTCTAGCGTCCTTCCATTGGCCTCAGTAGGAAGCCTAATCGCAGGTAATCCTAGCTGTTCGACAAACCGCTTCGTATTCCCCGAAGCGCTAGAGTAATAAACAATCATTAACCCAACGCGCTGATCATGTCAGGTCTAAAACCAGACCAATGGCGGTCATTGACGACAACCACGGGAGCTTGTCGATACCCCATTGATTGAACCCTTTCCATTGCGATTTCGTCGCACGTTAAATCAACAACGGTATGCTCAATACCTTTGCTCTGTAACGCCTTAACCGTTGCTGTGCATTGCACACACTGTGGCTTGGAATAAACGATGACATCCATATTATACAACCTCAACTAAATCTTAATGATAATCATTATTAATAAATAATGGCACATATAGTATTTGGGATTTATGTTTTGTCAACATATTGATCCTCTCCCTAAAGACCATAGACAATACATGGTTGATATGCAAATGATAATCAATATCATCTATTATCACCAGTCAAATATGGAGCAGTAAGGTGAGTATTTCGAGTTCCGGTTCTAATGACATATCCATACATGATATGGAGTGGCAAGGCGTTACGTTAAGTGAAAGTGCCGCAAACAGAATTTCCCAGTTATCACATGGGCAAAAGCACTTCCACCTCACGGTTAAGTCCTCTGGCTGTACGGGGTTTGCATATGAAGTGGCGCTGATCGATTCGCCATCCGATGACGACATCAAGTACGAATCACATGACGTCATTTTCTATATTGCACTCAAAGCCCTACCTATGATCGATGGCACAGAGGTCGACTTTGTGCATCAGGGTTTAAACAGTAATTTTGTATACAAAAATCCCAAAGTGAAGAACCTTTGTGGATGTGGCGAGAGTTTTGGAGTTTAACCATGTGCGCATTAGAAACGCAGTCTGAAGCTAAAACGCTACTTGACGTTGAAACGCAACCAAAAATTGAAATGCGACCAAACGCTGAAACGCGACCTGAAATTGACACGCAGCCTGAAGTTACAGAGTTACTGCAGAGCAGTCACTATCGTGAAGGTTTCTACACTGAGTTATCTTCAGATACTTTGTCGAAGGGAATCAACGAACAAGTCGTTCGAGCAATCTCCGCAAAACGTAACGAACCCGAACACGCAGATACCGAAACCTATTTATCTTCTGCATATCAATTCCGGAAAACAAGGCGATATATCAAGCTACAGAAGCCATATTGAAGTCGCAGATCATGCGGAAGTCACCGTCATCGAACACCATGTTTCACAGGGAAGCGGTAGAGACGTAACACTATCTCGCTTAACACAACACGTTGGCTGCGGTGCTCACTACCATCACACTAAAATTGTCGAAGAAGCCTCAAATCAACATCATTTCGGTCATAACGATTTGGTGGTTAATGCGCATGCTAACGCCTACTCTTGTTGTTTGCTCTACTCCGGCCAATTGATACGACATCAAGTAAGTTCAGAGCTCAATGGCGAACAAGGTTTTGTTGCTATGGATAGTATTTCACTCCCCCAAGGTGAGGCGATTTTTGATACTCGCACCTATTTGAAGCACAACTCTCCTCACTGCCAAAGTGAACAAAATCATAAAACCATCGCTCGAAACCAATCTAAGTCTGTTTTTGATGGCATGATCTATGTTGACCCTATCGCGCAAAAAACAGATGGACAAATGGACACCCACAGTCTAATTCTAGGCGATGACGCCCAAGTAAACTCTAAACCTCAATTAGAGATTTATGCGGACGACGTCAAATGCAGCCATGGTGCGACAACAGGGCAAATCGACCCTAACCAAATCAACTACTTACGATCTAGAGGAATACCAAAAAAGCGAGCCAAACACATGATTACCTCTGCGTTTGTCATTGACGTTACCGATAGAATTAAACACCCCGCCCTAAGACAATCTGCGGTAGATAAAATCAATGCGTCACTCAATAAAGGATGTCCAAATGATTGATTCGAGCGAAAAGACAAGCCCTTGGTTTAACGACTTCCCGGCTCTAAGAACTCAAGTTTACGACAAGCCTTTGGTCTATTTAGACAGTGCTGCGACGGCCCAAACCCCTCAAGTCGTTATCGACCGCATGACTCAGTTCTATCAACATGATTATGCGAGTGTTCATCGCGGCGTCCATTATCTCAGCTCTAAAGCCACCGAAGAAATGGAACAAGTGAGAGAGAAACTTGCTCAGTTCATTTCAGCTCAATCCCGAGAAACTATTGTTTTTACCAAAGGGACGACAGAAGCCATCAACCTTGTTGCTAATAGCTATTTACGCCCTAGGTTAAAAGCGGGGGACGAAATCATCGTAACGGAGATGGAACATCACGCCAACCTTGTCCCCTGGCAGATGCTTTCTGAAATTTATAACGTCAACATTCGTGTTTGGCCAATGGCAAAAAATGGTTACTTAAATCTCAAAGACCTTGTCTCGTTAATGAATACAAAGACAAAACTGCTGGCGATTAGCCACGTGTCGAATGTTTTAGGTCGCACAAACTCTATTAAGACCATTGTCAAAGCAGCACATAAAGCAAAAGTCCCCGTGTTAGTCGACGGTGCTCAAGCTGTCATGCACCATGAAGTCAATGTGACGGACCTCGATTGTGATTTCTACGCCTTCTCTGGGCACAAACTCTATGGCCCGACAGGCATCGGCGTGCTTTATGCAAAAAAACACATCTCGACAACATGGTGCCATGGGAAGGCGGCGGAGCCATGATCGATCAAGTGACCCTGCCTTTGGGAACCTCGTTTGGCCAAGCTCCGTGGAAGTTCGAAGCGGGCACTCCGAATATTGCAGGCATTTTAGGTTTAGGCGCCGCTCTAGACTACATAGAAACTATCGGCTTCAAAGAGATCTCTGACTATGAAAAAAATGTAATGAATTATTTGGTGGAGAGCATTAGACAGATACCAGCAATAGAGCTCTATGGCGATGATGATAACCGCACGGGCGTTTTGGCTTTTAATATGAAAAATCAACACTCTTTTGATGTGGGTTCATTCTTAGATAGATATGGTATTGCGATTCGTACCGGGCATCTCTGCGCAATGCCCCTTATAAAACGACTCGGTCAGAACTCGCTGTGTCGCGCATCGATTGGCATGTACACAAGGCCCAAATACATAGACGCCTTGTGCCAATCACTAAAGCGAATCCACCAACTGTTAAGGTAGCTTATGTCCCCTGAAAAGCTCCAGAAAAACTTCGAGCGATGCGCTGACTGGGAAGAACGTTATATGTATTTGATAGAATTGGGGGACCGATTAGAGCCCTTCCCTGTGACAAAGATGAATAAAACACATCTTATCGCAGGCTGCCAAAGTAATGTATGGCTAGATCTTTCCATCAGTCAACAGAACAAAATGTCGATACAAGCGACCAGTGATTCCTCATTAGTTAAAGGTTTGCTGGCATTGGTTTTGATCGCCTATAACAACCAAAAACCCGAGAGTATTCTACAGTTCGATATTAAAGGCTGGTTCCGTCAGTTAGATCTAAAATCTCAACTTAGCCCCAGTCGGAGTCAAGGTTTAGAGGCCATAATAAAACACATTCTGTGTCACGCTCGGGCTGTTTAACCTTCAATAAACAATAGCCCAGCATGATTAGATCACGACATTTTGCTTCTTCTAAAAAGCGAACATAAAAAAGCCCCAACCTAAGTTGGGGCTTCGTTTTATCTATTTAGCTAACTATCATTACAGCTTAAAACGGCTGATTTCACTTTCTAGTTCGTGAGACAGTTCAGAAAGTTGAGCTGCTTGCTCTGCCGCTTGATGCGCTTCGCCTGCTAGCTCGTTAGATACGTCACGGATCCCTTCAGTGTTACGAGTAATCTCAGACGTTACTGAAGCTTGCTCTTCTGCAGCAGAAGCGATTTGAGTCGCCATGTCGCTGATGCGTTCAACTGCTGAGTGAATTTGCGTTAAGCTTGCAGCCGCTGAGTTTGAGTCATCAACACTGGTTTCAGCAAGGGTACGGCTATCGTTCATGATGCTTACCGCTTTGCCCGTGGTACCTTGTAGCAATTCGATAGTTTGTTGAATCTCTTGCGTTGAGCCGTGTGTACGTTGGCTCAGAACACGAACTTCATCAGCAACAACCGCGAAACCACGACCTTGTTCACCAGCACGTGCCGCTTCAATCGCCGCGTTCAGTGCAAGTAAGTTTGTTTGCTCTGCAATACCTTGGATATTAGACAAGATAGCGTTAATGCTGTTGCCGTGCTCTTCAAGCTCTAGAATCACGTTTGTTGCGATTTGAACTTCTTGTGCAAGATTCTGAATAGAGCTTTGAGTTTGTGTCACTTGACCCGTGCCGTGCTCACATGCACCAACTGCTTCAGATGAGTTCTGTGCAGTTTGGTCGGCGTTACCCGCGATCTCTTGTGTAGCTGCTGCCATTTCGTTTACAGCGGTTGCTACCATATTAATTTCGTCTTGTTGCATCTGAATACGCGCACTACGCTCTTCAGCTTGAGAAGCTGTTTGACGTGCTTGGTTACCTAGTGCAGCAGACACTTCACTTAGCTTGAGTACCATGGTGTGCATGTTGCCCACAAAATGATTGAAATTTGCCGCAAGTTTACCAATTTCGTCATCACTTTTAAGCTCAAGACGTTGAGTCAAGTCGCCCTCGCCTGAAGCAATTTCTTCAAGTGCTGCTGAAACGCGGTTTAAGTCGCGGAATAGGAAACTAACCAACATAGAAACCAACACGATAACGATCAGAGTAATTACAACCGCTGTAGTAATGAGTTGCGTAAGAAGTATTGAGTGATTCGCTTCTTCTGTTGCTTTGTCCATCTGAACTGCGAAAATCCAGTTAGTGTTAGGCACATTAGTGAAGTAAAGCAGCTTCTCAGCACCGCGCTCTTTGATGATCTCGATGCTACCCGTACGCACTGCGTTTTCGATGATAGGCATAGAAATGTCGTTTGAAAGCTGGCTTACAGGCTTAAGGCTCAGTGCTGAGTCTGGGTGTGCTAGGAATGTGCCGTCAGAGGCATCAATGAGCATTGCGTAAGCGTTGTCACCAACATCTAAGCTGATAACATCGTTGACTAGTTGATCAATAAGTACATCCGCACCAACAACGCCAACAAACTTACCGTTATGACGAACAGGTTCAGCAATCGTAACTAGAAGCGCTTGGGTAATCGCATCTTGATAAGCGGTTGTAATAATTTGCTTACCGGCTGCGTTTGCTTCTTGGTACCAAGGGCGTTGACGAGGATCGTAATCTGCACGATTACGCTCAGGATGTGAACGGTACATTCCGCCTTCTGGAGTACCTAAAAAGATATCGTCAAAGCCACCCGCTACACGAGCTTGCTTAAGGAAAGGAACAACATCATCCTCTCGTGAAAAGTCATTAAACGCTGATGCGATATCCGTGCGAATATCAATCCAGTTTTTAATACCTTCAGATGCTGCTTCAGATACGCTTTCAGCTCGTTGGTATACGCCATTACGAGTCTCTTCAAATAATTGGTTTGCTGATAACCAAGTCAAGGCTGTTGCCATGACGATAACAGCAGATAGGCTAGCACCTATCAACTTCTGCTTAAGTGTTAATTTCATTAGTAAGTTTCACGAGTGGTGGAAAATCTAGCGAATACTACCCAATTTAAGTAAACGATTCGAGCTATTTCACAGTTTTACATCACATTATTTTGCAATAAAACCAAAAACTTATCTTTCGCCAATTACTTGGCTTTTCGCCAAATTCAAGGCGCCATTTCAACGACAATCCCTACGACATATACGGTTCATCAGGCTGTAAAACGGATACAAAAAAGGCAGGAGAGTTTCCTCTTCTGCCTTTCTTTTTACTTTATATTCGACTTCAACTAAATGGAAAGTCGATTAACGATCAGTCTATCGCTTCTCTGTGCGCATACCCATTAGCAAGCTAACACACATCAGTAATAGAATGATGGTGAATGGCAATGCCGTCGATATTGCGCCTGCTTGTAGAGCCTGTACTGCTTCTGTACCGCCAACCCACAATAGAGCCACAGCGATCGCACCTTCAAGGAACGCCCAGAACACACGTTGAGGCACTGGCGTATCAACTTTACCACCCGCGGTGATGCTGTCGATAACTAGAGAGCCTGAGTCAGACGATGTAATGAAGAATACTAGAACTAAGATAACCGCAATGATTGATAGCAGCGTACCGAACGGTAGAGCATCAAACATTTGGAACATCGCTAGTGATACATCAGTCAAACCATCTTGACCAAGGATACCAACGTTATTCACGATTTGGTCAATCGCCATGCCACCAAATACTGACATCCAAATGATAGTAACAGTCGTTGGAACAATCAGAACCGCTGTGATGAACTCACGAACCGTACGGCCTTTAGAAACACGCGCGATAAACATAC
Source organism: Vibrio syngnathi (assembly GCF_002119525.1). Taxonomy (NCBI): domain Bacteria; kingdom Pseudomonadati; phylum Pseudomonadota; class Gammaproteobacteria; order Vibrionales; family Vibrionaceae; genus Vibrio; species Vibrio syngnathi. Next base: position 1,961,244 of record NZ_CP017916.1, read on the forward strand.
CTACGAATGGTGACCATGAAATCCACCAAGCCCAGTAGAATACAGTCCAGCCGTGCATCCACGCTTCATCTTCACGACCATGAGGATTACTCAAAGGAATGATGTTTTCAACGTATGCCATAAAGGTTGTTGGGATAGAACCTAAACTCACCGCATAGCCGATTAGAGCCACTAAGATAAGCAGTAGGAAAGCAACCAACATGTTGATGTTACTGATAACTTTAACGCCGCCATCAATACCGCGAAGCACTGACACGACCGCTAATAACGTTACTACGGTTATAACAACAACTTGTAACCCTAAGCCAGCCTCGATTCCGAAGACATGTTGAATACCACTTGCTGCTTGTTGCGCACCTAAGCCCAGCGACGTCGCCAAACCAAACAGCGTTGCAAGAACCGCCAGAATATCAACAATGTGACCAGCCCAACCCCACGCTCTATCACCCAAGATTGGGTAGAAAATAGAACGAATAGAAAGAGGCAATCCCTTGTTGTAAGAGAAAAACGCAAGTGACAGTGCTACTACGCCATAAATCGCCCAAGGGTGTAGACCCCAGTGATACATGGTTGCACCTAGCGCCAACTTAGCAGCTTCTGGTGTGTTTGGTTCAACACCTAACGGGGTTTCAAACCAACCCGTGAAGTAAGCAGCGGGTTCCGCCACACTCCAGAACATTAGGCCGATACCCATACCTGCGGCAAACAACATCGATAGCCAAGACATGAATGAGTAATCTGCCGTCGCATCAACACCACCAAGGCGGATTTTACCATACGGAGAAACAATTAAGCCTAAGCAGAAAACAACGAAAACATTACCCGACCAAATGAACAGCCAATCAAACGAATTGATGATCTGGCCTTTAACGCCATCTAGTGCTGCCTTTGCTGAAGCGGTATCTGTAATCAGAATGCCGATCAGGAACAAAGCAATAAGTCCTGCACTGATACCAAATACTGGGTTATGAACATCAAAACCCCATTTTTGGACGTTATCTTGACCGACAGTGTAATCCGTACTGTCGATACTGTATTTATCTATACCTTTAGTCATTATCCCTCTCTACGGAATATTGATAGGGTCTGTTGACCTTACTATCCCTTACTTACTTGTGACTGAATCACAAACTCGAACACACGATCCAAGTAATACAAGCTGTTGTCACAATAATTCAAATACTTGGATGTCTGAAGTTTAGCAGGTTAACTTATTGTTTTCAGTAAACCAGAATCGGTTCGATTAATTTTCCAACAAAATTCACGAAATCACTTAAGTATATGACGAAAAAAAGGCCGACCCTGTCGACCTTTATTCAGAAAATACTTTTAGCTCAAAGCATTTTGCTGGTTAACTAATTGATTTTCAGTTCGTAAACCTAACAATAAGCTTAGGCACATAAGCAATAATATGAACGCAAATGGTAGCGCCATTGATACCGTTCCAGCTTGCAGTGCTTGAATGGATTCCGTACCGCCAACCCATAATAGAACGGCTGCAATCGCACCGCCCATCAACGCCCAAAATACACGTTGAGGAACAGGGGCATCAACTTTACCGCCAGAAGTAATGCTGTCGATAACTAATGAGCCTGAATCTGACGAGGTGATGAAGAACACCATAATCAAACCAATCGATACTACAGAAAGCACAGAACTCATTGGCAGCGCATCATAAGTGTGGAATAGAGAAAGCGTAATATCTTGCAAACCATTCACGCCTATCTCACCCACCTTGTTCGCCACTTGATCAATCGCGATACCACCGAAAATAGCCATCCAGATGATGATTACTGTCGTTGGGATGAACAATACAGCGACGATGAATTCACGAATAGTACGACCTTTAGAGATACGCGCGATGAACATGCCTACGAATGGTGACCAAGACATCCACCAAGCCCAATAGAATACCGTCCAACCCTGCATCCAAGTTTCATCATCACGACCATGAGGATTACTTAGAGGAATAAAGTTTTCAATGTAGCCCATTAGCGCGGTTGGGATTGCTTTAATACCCGCCATACCACCAGCGATCGTTACGAAGATAAGCAAGCCCAAAGCAACCAACATGTTGATGTTACTTAAAACCTTCACGCCACCGTTAATACCGCGAACCACTGACATTGTTGCTAAGAAAGTGACCACTGCAATAACAATCAGCTGCATGCCAATACCACCATCGGTACCAAACACATGGTTAATACCACTGGTTGCTTGCTGTGCGCCTAGGCCAAGCGATGTTGCAAGGCCAAATAGCGTAGCCAGTACCGCGACGATATCAACGATATGTCCAAACCAACCCCAAGTTCTGTCACCGAGTAGCGGGTAAAAGATTGAGCGAATTGAAAGCGGTAAGCCTTTATTGAATGTGAAGAAAGCGAGGGCTAGAGCAACAACCGCGTAGATTGCCCAACCGTGAAGACCCCAGTTGTAGATGGTTGCACCTAATGCCAACTTAGCCGCTTCAGGAGAATAAGCTTCAACACCGAGCGGTGTTTCATACCAACCAGTAAAGTAAGCGACGGGTTCAGCTACACCCCAGAACATCAGGCCAATACCCATTCCTGCGGCGAATAACATCGACATCCAAGACAGGTTAGAGTGCTCTGCTTTGGCATCATTGCCACCAATACGTATCTTGCCATACGGGGAGACAATGAGGGCAAAACAGAAGATAACGAAGATGTTGGCTGCCCACATGAAGAAACCATCGAAGTTACCGATGACTTTCCATTTGATTCCATCCAGTGCCGCTTTTGCGGTTTCTGGATCTGCGACTAGAAGTGCAACTAAGAAGACAATGATCGCTCCTGCACTGATTCCAAATACTGGGTTATGAACATCAAAACCCCATTTCTGAACGTTATCTTGTCCTACTGTATAATCGGTATTTTCAATACTATACCTATCTTTTACAGGCTCCATGTTTCCTCTCTAATTGGTAGCGCACAGTTTGCAACATTGCATTCGGCGCTTAAATTTCGAAAAGAAGGATATCAACCTGTCGCAAAAATACTAAAAAAACCGCCAAAAATCAGGCATAAATTACAACTTTAGTAATTAAATTACACATTTAATGTAATTTAGCGTAAGATCACTCTACAAGCCCAGAATTAACAGCATATTTAGCTAGCTCTGCCGTAGAGTGAATATCCAGCTTATGCTTAATGTTTTGTCTGTGTGTTTCTACCGTTCGGTAACTGATATTTAAATCCTTCGCGATCTCTTTACTGCTCTCCCCTTTTGCCACCAATTTCAACACCGCTTCTTCACGTCTGCTCAATGGATTCTTGACGGATTGCGTGGGAGTAATCGGCTGAGTAAACAAATTCTGTGTGACTTTTTCACAGAAATAGGTCGAGCCTTGATTGACCGTTTTGATCGCCTGGACCATTTTTTCAGCTGAAATCTCTTTCAACATATAGCCGACGGCGCCCGACTGCATCACCTTCATGATGTATTCACGGTTGTTATGCATGGTCAGCATCAGCACCTTGGCATCGGGGTCTTCTTCTTTAATCAGGTGGGTTGCGTCAATGCCGTTCATGATAGGCATGCTAATATCCATCAATACCACATCGGGCCTTAGAGACTTAACAACCTCTACCGCTTCTAAACCATTACTGGCGGTGCCTATCACGCAAATATCTGGCTCGAGTTCCAATCTCGCCATAAAGCCATCCAGTACCACTTGGTGATCGTCAGCGATCACAACTCGAATAACTTCACTCATTCATTAATCCCTCTAGTGTCAGTAACACTGTAATTTCCGTTCCGAGGCCAATCTCACTCATCAGCTCAAAATCACCACCGATAAACTCCACCCGCTCTCTCATATTGCGCAGACCGATCCCTCGTTTTTCCATCGCTTTATAGGTGTTGAAACCGACACCGTTGTCTTGGATTAGAAGCTGTAACACGTTGCCAATTTGCTGTGCGATAACCGTTACTTTGGTCGCTTGTGCGTGTTTCTCTATGTTATTTAAGGACTCTTGCACCACTCGATATAAGGTCGTCGCCGCTTCTGATTTCAACTTGCCCGGTTGTGTAGCAAACATGGTTTCTACTTCTATGCCCGAGTGCGCCTGAAAATCTAACAGCAATGAAGACAGCGCCGCTTCTAAGCCAATATCATCCAGTGAGCTTGGACGAAGTTGATGCGAGATGTGCCTCACCTCTTCGATCGCTCGCATCAATGAATGCTGCGACTTATTCAAATGCGCTTTGAGGTCTTCATTTTGTAACTTATTACCAAGTAGTTCTAAGTGGCAACGACTTGATACTAATAATTGATTAATACCGTCATGTAGCTCTCGCGCTAAATGCTTCTTCTCGTCTTCTTGGAACATCACCGTTTTATGGGCGAGCTCTTTTAAATTATTATCCGCAATTCGATGTTCATGCATGTTAATGGCCAACGTCAGCACGATAATAACCGCCACCGTCACGCTAAGAATCACCACAATAGAGAAGAACGTGGTTTCAATATTCTTGTTGATCGCAGCCTGCATCGAAGCCACTTCTTGGTGCACGTCTTCAATATACAAACCCGTGCCAATCATCCAATCCCAACGCTCTAACCAAGCGGCGTAACTCAGCTTAGAGACCACTTCCCCAGTCGAGGGCTTTTGCCACAAATACTGGTGGAATCCTCCTCCGGTTTGCGCCTCTCTTAGCAGAGCTTCGATCAGAAAATCACCATCTTCATCTTGCAATTGAAGCAGATTTTTTCCAATCAATTCCGGCTGTATCGGATGAACCAAGTTGGTTCCGTGGCGATCATATGCGAAGAAATAACCATCAGAGCCATATCTAAGTTTAGACAATATGGTTCGAACTTCTTTTTTGGCTTGCGCTTCTTTGATATCGGGGTCGTTGTAGATATGTTCGATCGCATCGAATGCGAGGTCGACCGTGTCTTTGAGGGCGTTTTCACGCGACTTGATTAGGCTGTCCCTGAAGATCTCGACCTCTTTCGCACCCAGCGTCTTGGTTTGGTGTAACGAGATCCAACTTATGCTCGCCGTGACCAGTAGCAACGGGAGTAGCGTCAGCAAAATCAGCTTAGCTTTTAGAGGCATTCCTTTCCCTCACAAAAAACGGCTTACTGAACATCAATAAGCCGTTTTACTTTAGCAATTTATAGATAGCCGTTGAAACATATCATTCACATTCTTGGCTTCACTCACATTCCATAGAAAGAAGGGAAAGCGAGAAGTGATCCAAGTACGAGGATTTGAATCAGAATGAACGGCATCACGCCTCGGTAGATGTCTTTTGTGGTGACACCTTTCGGCGCAACCCCTTTCAAATAGAACAAACTAAAACCAAATGGCGGCGTTAAGAAGGAGGTTTGTAGGTTCATCGCGATAAGGATAGCGAACCAAGTCATGTTGATGCCCATCAGTTCAGCAACAGGCGCAATGATCGGCACGATGATGAAACAGATTTCTACGAAGTCGATGAAGAAACCAAGAATCAAAATCACCAACATGGTAATGATCAAGAAGCCCCATTTTTCACCCGGCAACTGCAGCATCCACTCTTCAACTAGATAATCACCGCCAGTATAGGTAAACGCCATCGAGAATGCCGTCGCACCAAGCAAGATAGCAAAGACCATTGCCGTGACTTTCACCGTTTCTTTGGACGCTTCATACACCATCGACCAACTGAATTGACCGTACAGCAAAGCAAGTACTAAGGCACCCGCGCCACCTAATGCAGCTGACTCTGTCGGCGTGGCAACACCCGCGAAGATAGAGCCCAATACGACAATGATCAGCGCGAGTGGCGGTACGATAGCTTTCAGTGCATTGATGACTTCTTGTTTACGACTAATTGAGTCATCACGTTCAATTGGTTGAGCCGCTTCTGGGTTAAGCTTTGCGTATATCAAGATATAAACGATATACGCGCCCACCAACATGACACCCGGCCAAATCGCCGCTTGGAACAAGTCCCCTACTGGCACACCGAGTACATCACCTAATAAGATCAGTACGATAGAAGGCGGAATGATTTGCCCTAACGTGCCAGATGCACAAATAGTGCCGCAGGCTAAGCCTTTGTCGTAGTTGTACTTGAGCATAACTGGCAACGAGATAAGACCCATGGCAACCACAGAAGCACCTACTACGCCCGTTGAAGCCGCAAGCAGTGAACCCACAAGTACCGTCGAGATAGCAATACCACCACGAACACCACCAAACAGTCGTCCCATTGACTCTAGCAACTGCTCAGCAAGCTTGGTCTTTTGTAGAACAAGCCCCATGAAAACGAACAATGGAACGGCCATCAGCACCGTATTTTCCATGATCGATTGAATTCGATATGGCATGAAGGCGAACATTTCGATGCCTTCAGCCCAAACACCAAAGATTAACGCGATACCACCAAAGGTGAACGCGACCGGGAAGCCAAGTAAAAGTGCAAACAAGGCTACGAAAAACATTACTATTCCAATCATGTTCAGCCTCTACTTATTCTTTGTATGAATATTGTTTGCATGCGTGTTATTTGCATGGATAAGGTGCGGATTAAAAATCTTGTTCAGTGAATGCAGGATTAAACCTACGCCACTAAGCGCCATTAAGAAAAATGATAGCGGGATCATGGCTTTGATGATCCACCGAGATGGCAGGCCACCCGGGTCACCTGAGGTTTCGCCGAGGTTATAACTCTCTTTGGCAACATCAATACCAAACCAAGCAACCAGCAAACAGAAAGGCATCAGAAAGATCAGTGTGCCTAGCAGGTCAATAATGGCTTGTGCCTTGAAGCTCAATTGTTCGTAGAACACATCCACTCGCACATGGCCACCAGCCTTGATGGCATAAGGAACACCTAATAGAAAAACGGCTGAGAAAAGGTGCCATTCCATCTCTTGGAAGGCGATTGAGACATCATTGAAGGCATATCTCATGACAACGTCATACACAACGTTAGCGATAAGTAGAATAAACAACATACTGGAAAGCCATCCCAGTGCATCACCGATACGATTAAACAGGCGTTCAATATAAATTAGACTTCGCATTCCCGACTCCATGGAATTTGAAAAGGCATCGCGCAGTACAACTAACCCAACTAAAAACGATTCAGTTTATAGCTAGCAATAGGCACGACGTAGAAAGGGTTCTTGGGCGTATTACAGGATTTATCCTGCTTAGGGAGTGTTAACCTTTCGTGGTTAAATTTTGTTCGAGATAAAAGCGTTTTAATCGCGGCGAGGGGGAAGTAGCCTAGTCATTCTAAGCAAATCTCCCTCAACAAAGAGTAAAACGCTTTTAGCCGAACCCTTCGGGCAGCGTTTGCTGGTCATTTCTACTACGTTATCGGCTTCTCATGGAGGCTAGCTACACATCAAAGCCTCTGCCTTGTATAAATACCCTGCAACTCGCTGCAAAAATCAGCTCGAAAGGTCAACACGCCCTAGTTATTATGGTTAAAATGAACCCGCCGCTTAATCACTCTTCGTTATCTAACTAGAAAAGCTTTGGGTTCATTTAGCTTCAGTTCAAAAACTGTCGATTATTTCGCTTGGCTATTTAAATAAGCTCTGTGTGAAATATCCGTCCATGAACGTACTTGCTCTAGGTAGCTTGCTTGTGAAGCTTGAATCTCTTTTGCTAGTTCATCTTTCTCAGCATGCTTAGCTAATAGGCGATCATTTGCTTCTTTCAATGCAGCCATAACCTCTGGTGGGAAATCTTTAACTTGTACGTCTGGGTATTCTGTTTTCATTGAAACCCAGTTCTTGCCACTTTCGTGCGTTGCTTGTGTGTACATGTCGTAAGCCGCTGTACGCATTGCAACACGCAAGATTTCTTGTAGATCTTCAGGCAGCTTGTTCCATGTACGCTTGTTCACTAGGAATTGAAGCTCTGAACCCGGCTCATGCCAACCTGTGTAGTAGTAAGGCGCGATCTTGTGGAAGCCCATTCGTAAATCAAGTGATGGACCTACCCACTCTAGTGCATCGATTGTGCGACGCTCAAGAGACGTGTAAAGCTCACCAGGGGCAATGTTAGTCGGTTTAGCGCCTAGCTCCGCCAGAATCTCACCAGCAAAGCCTGGGATACGCATTTTCAGACCTTGTAGGTCTTCAACGCTGTTGATCTCTTTTTGAAACCAACCGCCCATCTGGATATCCGTGTTACCGCCCGGGAACGACATTAGGTTATGTGGAGAGTAAACCTGCTCCATCAACTCCATACCACCTCCGTGATAGAACCACGCATATTGTTCTGCTGGCGTCATACCGAAAGGCATAGAAGTGAAGTAAAGCGTGTTTGGAACTTTACCTTTCCAGTAATAAGAGCCTGAGTGACCCATGTCGTATTGACCAGACTTAACCATGTCAAAAACGCCAAGCGGTGCTTTGTGTTTGTTTGCAGAATCGATTCTGATTTGCAGTCGACCATTCGACATTTTCTCAGCCATCGCAGCCATATTTTTAGTTGCATCACCGAATACAGGGAAGTTAGGTCCCCATGTTTCAGCAAGCTTCAAGCGATAAACCTTATCAGCAGCAGTGGCACCAGTAGCGACCAAAGCCAAACAAGCGGCAGCAGTAACTGCAACGTTTTTAAAAACTCGTGTGAGGGAGTTAGAAATGAGACTCATATTCACGTCCTTTGTTGGGTTAACACTCTTTCTATGAGCATTTTTTATGATTCAACATAAGAGTGCACCTTGATGAGGCAACTAGATATCAGGGAGAGCACGCACGGCAGACCCACCCAAACTGCGCATTAGACCAAAGGATTACGTAGAACTACGTAGGAGATAATTGAGCTATGTCGGTTTTTAAGGGCTTACTCTATTCATCAGGGGAATGCTTATTGATAAGTACCTAAGTATTTATAATTAAATACCGTTAACAATTGATTGCCATTTCGTGATGAGGATCTATAAGCGCCATATCTCAAATACGCACCTGAATGAAACAAGCCAAAGGAAATCAAGGTTTCAGAAAATCAGACGCCCTACTTTGGTGCTTGCTGATTTGAAACATGGGATACACGAAAGACAAACTAATACCGTAAGGTGTTAATCGGTTGGACAAAGCTTCTGGGGCTGAGTTTAGGTTTGGGATATGGGATATGCATGATCCGCCAGATACAAAAAAGCCTCGAAATTCGAGGCTTAAAAACTTAACGAAGCGAATGTAATCCTACAGGATTAGATAGCTTTGTAGATAACCTTGTTACCTGCAAGTTGCTCTTTCGCTACTAGGCTTTCTTCAAGAAGTTTTTTCAATGCGCCTGTTGCCCATGAAGCTGCTTTCGCGTCTTCTTGACCAGCTGCTAGGCCGATACCTTTAGGGTTAATGCCTTCAGCATTGCTAACAACGATGTCTAGAACTTGTTGTTGCTTAGGAGTCAGTGCTACTGCAACTTCTTTCGTTGCTACTACTGCTTTCTCTACCGCTGGTTTTGCTGCTACAGTTTTTTCTGCTACAACTTTCTCTGCGACAGGCTTCGCTTTTTTCGGCGTTGCCACTGCTTTAACTACAGCCGCTTTAGTGCGTTTCTGCAGTTTAGCCTGCACCTTACGCTTATGAGCAAGTCTCATTGAATATTTCTCCAGTTCACTGCTCTTTTCGCAGTGGTGAAAATTTGAAGCGCGATTTATACCAAAAAACCGGACCTATTTGTAGAGTGAAGCGTCGAAAGTCGACGAAAAATACCGATATTGTCTACTAGCGTCTATTATTTAATCATCGACTTATCAATTTAGGGTCATATACACTGGTTATCCATCCAGACAAAAATATGAAAATTTGGTGTTGCCTATGGACACTCGTCACCTTACAAATTTCTCTTTACCTTCATTCAAACGTTCGTATCGTATTCTCGCCATCATTTTGGGCTTCGTTTGCTTGATCGTTGCGCTCTACAGTGACAACCCAAAGTTACTGATCGTGGGTGCTTTTTGCATTATTGCCCTGCTAGGAACTGGCTATTATTTAATGTTGCGCAGCAGAGTGATGTTCACCCTCACACCGACTCATTTTCAGCAACATTTTTATAAAGGCGGGTGGGTGTTAAAATGGAATAACATCCAAAAAATTGGGCTTTGTACCTATGATCAAGATGGATGGCACCAGCCGCTTCCTTGGATTGGCATCAAGGTTAAAGATTACTCGCCCTACCTCGATTCAATTTGTCCTAAAATCACCTGCGAGTTGTTGCTAAGCCAGCGAGCACTTTTGTATCTGGGCGCCAAGCAAGCAGGTAAAGAGTCAAACTTTGAAGATATGGTGCTCGACTCATCGCATTACCATACACGCTGCACTGAGAGCGGCTGTGTTGAATTAAGCCAATATAAAGAGTCAAAGAATGCCGACGAAGTGAGTTTCAGTGCTCAACCAACGCAAATTGATACGGATTCATCCGATGAAGCAAATAATCAAAACGCGGTGATCAAAGACTATTCAGGGTTACAGGCGATGCTTGCCAACAGGATGAAGTACCAAAGAGGCTTCCACGGTTATGACATTTTCATATCAACCCATGATTTGAATATAAGTGGGGAAGAGTTTGTTGGTCTGGCTCGACGCTACTTGGCGGCTGGCGAACGTCTTTCTGATTAAAAACAGACAAGTCTAGGAATAAGCTCGCACGCAATAAAAAAGCTTAGCTTTCATAACAAAAGCTAAGCTTCATTTTCAATCAATCGACGCCAATAATCGGTCGAAAAACCAAATACTTAATTAGTATAGCGGCATTTCATCCGCTACGAACGGGTTCGACACACGCTCGCGACCGAATGTCGATTCAGGGCCGTGACCCGGAACGAATGTAACGTCACTACCGAGTGGCCAAAGCTTAGTCTTGATTGAAGCGATAAGCGTGTTGAAATCGCCTTGTGGGAAATCCGTACGACCAATTGCACCGTTAAATAAAACATCACCCACAAACGCCATGCGCGCTTGCTCACTGAATAGCACAACGTGACCCGGCGTATGACCCGGTGTATGAATCACATCGATAACTTGGTTACCAAAGGTCACTTTGTCACCCTCTTCCAACCATGTGTTTGGTTCAAAAGCTTTGCACAGTGGGAAACCAAACATCTGGCTTTGATTCTCTAGGCCTTGCAACCAGAAGTTATCAGCCTTATGTGGGCCAACAATATTCACCTTCAAAATCTCAGCAAGTGGTACCGTACCGCCAACATGATCTAGGTGGCCGTGAGTCAGTACCAAGTTCACCACTTTAACACCGAGTTCTTCGATGATAGCAGCCAGTTGTTGAACATCACCGCCCGGATCGACAACGATGCCTTCCATTGTCTCATCACACCACACAATTGAGCAGTTTTGAGAGAAAGAGGTAACAGGGACAACTTGATACTTAAGAGACATATACAAACCTTAGAGGGCAAACTGAAATTTGGGCAAACTATGACATTGGATGTCTACTTTGACAAGTCCCTAGCATTCACTCGCAAATTCAGCTTAACGCTACCAACTGCGTGCAGGGCCAGTATCAATATGGATAAAGTTGCTACGCGCATAATAACCCACACCACCTGCGTTCAAGCTTTTGGCTACGTCTCTTAACTCTTTCAGATCGACGCCATCAATACGGAAATCGATCGCTTTACCTAACATATGGTAGCTCTTCTTGGCTACGCCACTCGACTTTGAGCGTAGTGCTTCATTGGTTACTGGAGAACGGTAACCAGAGATAATCTGAACTTCTTTTTGAATACCCAGAACATTTTGAATCTGTGTGATCTGATCAAACAGTTTTTTGTCCATAGGGTGAATTTCATTGCGGCGGAAATCGCGACATAGTTTGCTAAGGCGTGCCATCTCGTCACCAACATAGTTAGTACCATCGAAATAGCAGGTCTCTAATCGTTCACCTGTGTGAAGATTGTTCATGCTAATCGTTCTTGGTTGATCAGGGTATGAAGCAAAAGCGATAGAAGGAGTAATTGAGGCGACAACAGCGGTACCACCAGCGTAAGTCAGAAACTGACGGCGTGAAAATAAACTTTGAGACATACAACAAAAAAACCAATTATATCGAACGAAAAATGCACGATACATAATGAAAATTGCTGCGTCAACGTACAAAAACCGCCCAAAACGTTAGTATTTGTAACCTTTGCGCGGTTAGTTATTGATCCACATTATAATTTTATCAATAGAAGCTTAGTTGTCATTTTTTGGTCAAGATCACCCTCACTGGCTTCACTGATAATTAACCCCCCTCTTTATCATATTGATAGATGTCACCACGATACTGTATACCGCCTTCTTCAAACAATACGGTTTGATAGATGATATGCACGGGGATTCGCTTCTTGAGGCGAACCTTAGTATTAGGAGCAAGATCATCATTTTGGTTCGGTACTTTCCTTACCTTGGTAGCAAACAACAACTCAGCCAGCTCCTCTGCATGCTCAACACGTATGCAGCCGGAGCTATAAGCACGGAAGTCGTCATTAAACAGACCTTTACTTGGCGTATCGTGCAGATAGATCGCTCGCTTGTTAGGTGTGTTGAACTTGTACAAACCTAATGCATTACGCGAGCCTGCTTGCTGACGCATTCGATATGGGAAAGAATTGAAATTGATGGTCTGCCAATCGATCTCAGTGGTGTCGACCGTCTCCATAGTGCGCCAACCGTCAATCACTTGGAAGTTGTGTGTATCTAGATAGCTTTCGTCCGCTTTCACCTTAGGCAAGATGTCTTTGACCATGATTTTCCATGGCACATTCCAAGTCGGGTTTAGGATGACCGAATCGAGATTTATCTCTAAAAGTGGTGTTTTTCGCGACTTTCTGCCCACCACGACTTTGGACTCAAAGACCTCTTCGCCATCTTCCCAATACTTCATATCAAAACTAGGGACATTGACGACGATGAGTGAGTCTCTGTCTCGTGGCCACAAACGCACGCGTTCCGCATTCAGAGCCAATGAAGTCAATCGATCATCAAAGCTCATGTTGATCCATTTGATCGTATCTGGCCCGACGACCCCATCGTCTGTAAGGCCGTGCATGCGCTGAAAAGATTTAATCGCCGTTTGCAGATCTCGATCGAACTCGGGAAAATCGACCGCGATCATCGAGGTATCAACACCAACCAAAGCAATGCGCTCAACAAGAACCGTTTTGTCTGAAAGCTCGTCACCCAAGCGCTTTAAACCTTTCTGTCTATATCGTTCGATATTGAGTTCAGAGGCGGTTTCTAACACCGAATAGGTTGCTTTGAATTGGTCAAAATCCCCAACAGGCGGCGCGTAAGACAACACCATTTCCAATAAGTAATCATTGGCGACGCTGCTTTTCAATCTCATCAGAATATGCGGAGAAGGCGCGGGTAATTTGGAATGCAGCTTGCCCGAGAAGTACCACTCTTTACCGGCAAGTGGCGCATTTTCAACGTAGCTTAGGTAATAGATAAAAGTATCGGTGAGTAATATGTCCAACTCTTGCCATTGAGCATGGGATTGATAGTGACGAATTTGCTTGAGTTGTCGATCGAAGAGTGGTGCCATTTGAGCCTGTTCGAGAAGCGACAATTGGAATTCAAACGCTTTAACAAGTTCCGGTGAATCCCAAAGGATAGGAAGAGAAGAGTCTTGATAAATACTCTGGGTGAGCTCTGGATAAATCAGCATAAAAGAGAGTTCTGAATCAGCCGGAATGAAACGGCTCTCGTCAGAACTCGTATAGCTCCATGCATGCACAGAAACTAACACCAATAATCCACAGAAGTATTTTGCTAACATGCTTAACCCCATCACCAATCATCTCGTAAGTATGGCAAAGAAATAGGAGTAAGCATGTTATTTTTTAAGGAGTTTTATGAACTAGATTGCACTCCAGTGGTTATCCCACTGGACCGATGATTGCTGGGTTGATTTCTCATAAGGCTTGTGTTGGCTCACCACACTGCCCGCTCCAGAGCTGAGTCGAAACTCACCATCAAGCAGCACCGCACCAGAAGCATCAGACAGCGCAGAGAGTTCCACCAGTTCTTTAGTCTCTTTAGACCAAATACCATAACAGTTGCCTCTTGGCGAAGTCGCAATAATCCAATCATCTGACGCCGCAATACTGGCGATATAGTGATTGAACCTTGCCCATTGTTCAGGCTCTGCGTTCAGTGATTCAAACTGCCCGCCTTTGGTATGCATCGCCAACAGTGAAGGATACTCATCGGGCTCGCCACGATATTGTTGACCACATAGTACGGTTTCAGCACCATCATGCGCTAAGTGTCGAATACTCAGCTTCTTGTCCAGCAATTCAACCTGATCAAGCAACACACCTTGAGGAGAAACATAGCTCAGGCTCGGTTGCATTGAATTCAAGTTTTTCGGTGTTCTACCGTCAGTATGAACGCCGCCAACGCCTATCGCGAGATTGCCATCCGGCATGATGATCACTTCATGAGGGCCAATGCCAAAGCCAGTGAACTCCTCGACCTTACGATACCCTTGCGCGACATCGTAAACGCCAATCACGCCTTGGCTGCTGTCCGTTTTCCCTTCAGTGGCATACAGTAACTTGCCATCTAATGAGTAAACGCCATGACCATAGAAGTGACGATTAGTCCCTTTCACAACGAGCTTGATTTGCTCACCGTTTTTATAGTCAAACACCATAAAATAGTCACCAGGACGACGAGCAAACACCACCGCATGCGATGAGGCAGGGCAAATCGCAACGCCATGGCCACGATCGGGAATCGGCAACTGAGTTAATGGCATACCATATTCGTCAGCCACAACCGCTGAATATTGACCACGACCATTAAGCGCACAACCAATCAGTTGGGGATAATTCGACGCACTCACCCCATCCTTTCGACTCGCACAGCCAAATGGAAGCACAGGAATAGCTGCACAACCCAGTGCAGCCTTAAGTAGCGCTCTTCGCGTATTATCAGTCACCATCGGTAGCATTAAATCCTATTACGACACCAAGCTCTATCGCCACTTCTTCATGAATGAGGTACTTCAAACGTTCTAGTTTGTTGTATTGAGTCAGCACCTCTCGGTAACCTTCTTTGCTCTGCAACAGAGCAAACAAGCTTGAGTCTGTAGGCCAAGTATCTAGCGTCAATGTGAACTGGTCAGCAACACGGTCAGCAAGATTGTTTAAACCCTTTTCTCTTAATAAGCTATCAAGCCCACCACCGTCAGCGATGTAAAGCTTCTCAAGCGCCGCTACATTCGCTTTTAGTTGCGTCATCGAGGTTTGTGCACGCCATGATTCTGAGAAGTAAGGACGGGGATGACCGATTTTCGCCATCGGGCGACTCAGCTTTTTCATGCTGTAATCAAGTTGGTTGGTCAATAAAGCGATGTATTCCGACTCCCAGCGCATCTCATCCAGTGCTAGCCAAGGGTTAACCTGCCAGGCTTCAGCAATAGAGGCAGATTTCACAGCCAAATTTTGTGCGATAGCTTGTGAAGATAAGCAACCTACAGCTTTGTCTTGAAGCAGTGGTGATTGCTCGTCATACAGAGACCATTCCAACGCACCTAGCCCTTGTACTGTCACACTCTGCTGAGAAATCTCATCTTGAGACCAAGATTTGTCTTGCTGAGTCAACTGACGCATTTTAAGACCGGTGGTGTTCTTTTTGTCTGGCCAGAATTGAATATTCCAACTCTCTTCAAGCGCCGCTGTTGGACCTCTTTCCTGACCTTGAAGCGCCATCCAACTATTCATGGTGAGCTGCCACTGGGTTTTCAAAGCACCCAGTTCAACACTGTTGGTTTGGCAGTAACCCTGCATCAAGGCTTCTAGATCGTTGGCTTGCTTGGCAAATAGAACGGCTGAATCAAACTCTTGTTGATAGACACTGCGACTGATGTGATCGGTTGTATCTGCTTGATAAGACACACCATTAACCTCAGATGAAGCAGCTTGTTCAACCGATGATTGGCAGCCTGCCATGATTAATACCGACAAAGGCATTAACAAAAATTTATGCGTCATGCTGTTACCTTACTTCCTAATTTTTCTTTTAATTATATGAGTTCATTAAATACCAAACGACCGCTGAACTCGTATTCCTACAAGTTCAGAGGTGCTAAGTGCTTTGATAGCGGCTTTCTAAGTCACTAGCCGTTAACTAAACTGAATTCAACTCAGCCTATAGCGAGTTTAAGAACGCCAATAGCGCTTCACGTTCGCTGCTACTAAGAGCTAAAACGTTTTGTTTCGCCATTTCTGCTTCACCACCGTGCCAAAGTACCGCTTCCATAACGTTTCTTGCTCGGCCATCATGAAGTAAGAACGTATGACCATTCACTTCTTTGGTATAGCCTAATCCCCATAATGGCGTCGTACGCCACTCTTGGCCGTTGGCAAGATATTCAGGGCGATTGTCGGCTAGGCCTTCACCCATATCGTGCAACAACATATCGGTGTATGGGCTGATTAGCTGTTTAGACAACGCAGGTAAACCTTCTCGCTCTGCTGTGCGAATTTCAGCTTGGTGACAACTCTGACAACCAACGTCTTTGAACAATTTTTTACCTTGAACAACCACTGGGTTATCAACATTACGACGAATAGGTACCGCGAGATGCTGCGAATAAAACTCAACGAAATCTAAGATGTTATCGCTGACTTCTGGCTCACCACCATTTGGAAAATCATCACAAGTTGATTGCGCTGATGTGCAGTTTTCATTCGGGAATAAACGACTCGTTAAGCCCAAGTCACCGTTAAACGCAGCCGCATTTTGCTGCATTAGGTTAGGCTGACCAGCTTTCCATCCAAAACGACCTAAAGCCATTTCATTAGTTTTAACATCAAGAACGTAGTTCGCTTTACCTGAAACACCTTGCTTGTCAGCCAGCTGCTGTTCAGCAAACCCGAGGATTGTTTCTTGTAGGATGCTTTCAAGCAAACCGAGACCAATCATTGGTGGCGCAACACGAGCTGAAAACTCAGTTTTAGGGTGCATATCGCCGAACGCAAGTTCCGTGATTTTTAATGTGGGTTTACGCAGAGTAACGACCGTGCCGTCTTTGAAGGTAACCGGAACATCGGTGTAACTGATGTTCACTTTACCTTCTGGTTTAACACCTTGAAGCGCAAAATCTTGTAACTGGCCGCCGTAAGTTGGTTCAGGAATACCGCCATCACGAATGAAGGCTTGTCTCTGCTCTGGCGTTTCAGCAGGAATACTTAAGCGAACCAACAATGAAACTGCGTTCTGGTCACCTTTTTCAGGCGCATGACCACGACCATCTTTGATATGGCAGTTTTGACAACCGTTAGTATTAAATAGTGGGCCTAACCCATCACGTGCATCGGTTGATGACGGTGCGGGTACCCAAGGGTTTCTAAAGAAGCTGTTACCTACACTGAAATCCAAACGTTTGCTCATTGGAAGATTGGCTGCTGGAAGAGAAAAAGCATTCGCTCCTTCTTTCTTCACCGTTGTTTTTCCGCCCGAGTAGGTTTCATGTGCATGTAATGGGGATAAGAAAAACAGTGCGGTTAATAGTGAGGCTGAGAGATACGACTTCATACATTGCCTTGCTGTGTTTTTGATTTTAGTTTTTATTAGGGTGTCACTTTCTTAAGTGACAAACAATTAAGGGCTCAATGAGAGCCCTTTATTGATTTTCGCTTCGGGTTCTTAGAACTCGTGATCAGCCGTGTCTGGGTTTAGGCTATCAATGCCAATAACACCAGCCGCACGCTCGATTGCAGCGGTTTGAGACACTAGCGCAACAATTGTTTTGTTTACG